>JABBOH010000025.1 GCA_019351895.1 Pseudomonadota bacterium | reverse complement strand
TCCCACTCAATCGTGCCGGGCGGCTTGCTCGTCACGTCATAGGTCACGCGGTTGATGCCGCGCACCTCGTTGACGATGCGGTTCGCCACACGGGCGAGGAATGGCACCTCGAACGGATAGACATCGGCCGTCATCCCGTCGGTGCTCGTCACCGCGCGCAGCGCGCAGGCGAGATCGTAGGTGCGGCCATCGCCCATCACGCCGACGCTCCGCACCGGCAGCAGCACCGCGAAAGCCTGCCAGATCGCGTCGTAGAGGTTGTGCAGACGCAACTCCTCCAGGAAGATCGCGTCCGCGCGGCGCAGCAGGTCGAGCTTCTCGCGCGTGATGGCACCCGGTATGCGGATCGCGAGGCCCGGCCCCGGGAAGGGATGCCGCCCGACGATCGCCGACGGCAGGCCAAGCTCCAGCCCCAGCCGCCGCACCTCGTCCTTGAACAGCTCGCGCAGCGGCTCCACCAGTTGCATCCGCATCCGCGCCGGCAGGCCGCCGACATTGTGGTGCGACTTGATCGTGACGGACGGCCCGCCCGTGAAGCTCACGCTCTCGATCACGTCCGGGTAGAGCGTGCCTTGCGCCAGGAAATCCGCGCCGCCCAGTTTTGCCGCCTCCTCCTCGAAGACATCGATGAACAGACGCCCGATGGTCTTCCGCTTCAACTCGGGATCGTCCACGCCCTCAAGCTCGCCGAGGAACAGGTCGGAGGCATCGCGATGCACGAGACGGATGTTGAAACGGTCGCGGAAGACGCGCACGACCTCCTCCGCCTCACGCTCCCGCAGCAGCCCATGATCGACGAAGATGCAGGTGAGCTGATCGCCGATCGCCTCGTGGATGAGCGCCGCCGCGACCGCGGAATCGACGCCGCCCGAGAGCCCGCAGATGACGCGGCCACCGCCGACCTGGCGGCGGATCGCCTCGATCTGCGTCTGGCGAAAACCCGCCATCGTCCAGTCGCCGACGCAACCGGAAATGCTGTGGGTGAAGTTGCGGAGGATCGCGGCCCCGTGCGGCGTATGCACCACCTCGGGGTGGAACTGCAGCCCGTAGAAACGTCGCTCGTCATCGGCGATCACGGCGAAGGGCGCGCCGTCGCTGGTCCCCACCGGGCGGAAGCCCGCCGGCAGGCGCGTCACCCGGTCGCCATGGCTCATCCACACCTGTTCGCGGGCGCCGACGCCCCAGCCCTCGGGGATGCCGTCGAAGAGCGCGCAGGTCTCCCGCACCTCGACGAAGGCGCGGCCGAACTCGCGATGGTCATGCCCCTCGACCATGCCGCCGAGTTGCGCACACATGGCCTGCTGGCCGTAGCAGATGCCGAGCAGCGGCACGCCCATCTCGAACACCACCTCGGGGACGCGCGGCGAGACCGCCTCGGTCACGCTCGCCGGACCGCCGGATAGGATGATCCCGCGCGGCGCGTAATCGGCGATCTTCTGCGGATCGGTGTTGAAGGGCCAGATCTCGCAATAGACCCCGCTCTCCCGCACGCGCCGCGCGATGAGCTGCGTGAACTGGCTGCCGAAATCGAGGATGAGGATGCGGTCTGCGGTGATCTGTGCCATGTCGCGATATGTCCTACGGCGCCGTTCGAGGCAAGGCGTTCTAGTCGGCCAACGGCTCGGTCAGCCGCTCGATGGGGTCCCAGACGAAGGCCGTCTGCGGCTGCGCGCGTCCGCCGACGCTGACGCTGCCCTCCACCGACCGCACGCCGCCGAGACGCTCGTAGAACCAGCGGCTGGGATTGCCGCTCAGCACCCAGACGAAGGCGCTCCGGCAGCCGAGCGCCGCCAGATCGCGGGCGGCAGCCCGGATCAGCCCCCGGCCGAAGCCCTGCTCCCGCCAGTCGTCCAGCACATAGAGCGTCTCGATCTCACCGTCCGCGATCGCTCGCACGGGGTCGCGGCTGGCCGTCACGAAACCCACGACAGGGGGCGCATCCTCCTCCGCGGGCTCCGCGACATGGACGATGCCGCGCATCCGGATCACCCGGCTGTAATAGGATTCCTGACGCCGGGCGGAAAGCTCCGTCAGCGTCCAGTCGGGCAGCAGGCCGGCATAGGCGCTGCGCCAGGCGGCCACATGCACGGCGGCAATCGCGGCGCCGTCCGAAGAAAGGGCGGGCCGGATCATCGTCATCTCCGTTCGAGAACGGCCGCGAAAAAGCCGTCGGTGCCATGGCGCGCCGGGGTCAGCCGCACCATGCCGCCCTCGCCGATCCCCTCGAGCCCGGGAGGCATCTGCTCCGCGAGCGCGAAGCCAGCGTGCTGGGCCAGGAAGCGGTCCACCTGATCCTCGTTCTCCGGTCGCAGCAGCGAGCAGGTCGCATAGACCAGCCGCCCGCCCACGCGCAGGAAGCGCGAGGCATCATGGAGGATCGCGGCCTGCTTTTCCACAAGCTCGGAGAGGTCGGTCTCGGCGAGCCGCAGCCGCGCGTCGGGGTTCCGCCGCCACGTGCCGGTGCCGGTGCAGGGCGCGTCGACCAGCACGCGGTCGCAGGTCTCGCGCCGCCGCTTCGCCCATTTGTCGCCCGCCACCAGCAGATGCTGCTCGACGTTGTGCACCCCTGCCCGCCGCAGCCTACGCACCGCGCCCTCCAGCCGATGGGCCGAGGTATCGGCCGCCAGGATGTGCCCGCGATTCTCCATCGTCATGGCCATCGCCAGCGTCTTGCCGCCCGCGCCCGCGCAGTAGTCGAGGATGCGCATGCCCGGCTGAGCATCAGCCAGCAGCGCCACGATCTGGCTGCCCTCGTCCTGGATCTCGACGAGGCCCGAGCGGAAAGCCTCCCCGGTCACGACCGGGCGGCGGCCGGCGATCCGCAAGCCCCAGGGGCTCAGCGCCGTGGGCTCCGCCGCGATCCCCTCGGCCGCCAAGGCCGCCAGCGCCGCCGTGCGGTCGCCCTTCAGCAGATTGACCCGGAGGTCGAGCGGCGCGGGCGCCAGCATAGCCGCGACCTCGCGGTCCGTGTCGCGCCCGAAGCGCGCCACCAGCAGCGGCATGATCCAGTCCGGCACTTCCAGCCGCACGGCGTCCGGCATCCCCGGATGCTCGAGGTTATGGTCGTTGAGGCGGCGGAGAATCTCGGCCTCCGCCTCGGTCAGCGGCTCCGGCGCGTAGCGGCCGCCGTTGAACATGCGGGCCACGTCGCCATCGGGCCGGCCGGTCAGCACGGCGAGCGCCGCGACCGCGAGGCGCGGGCTGGGCTGCCCCTGCGCGCGCTCGATCCACCAGTAGAGGCGGCGCTGATGGCGCAGCACCGACCAGACCTGATCCGACACCTCCCGCCGGTCGCCGCTGCCAATGAACCGCCGCTGACGGAAGAAGTCGTTCGCGACCGCATCGGCGGGTTTGCGCGGGGCCGCGGCAACCGCCTCCAACAAGGCGATCGCGGCGGCAAGGCGGGCATTGGGGGTCAAGGCGGGAACCTAAGGTGTGAGAGGATTCAGTCCCGCCGGTAGTTCGGCGCCTCGCGCGTGATCGACACGTCATGCACATGGCTCTCGCGCAGGCCCGCGCCCGTGATGCGGCGGAACTTGGCGCTCCGCTGCAGCTCGGCGATGTCCGGGCTGCCCGCATAGCCCATGCCGGCGCGAAGCCCGCCCACCAGCTGATGCACCACCGCCGAGACGGGGCCGCGATAGGCGACCTGCCCCTCGATCCCCTCCGGCACCAGCTTGAGCTGGTCCTTGATGTCCTGCTGGAAGTAGCGGTCGGCCGAGCCGCGTGCCATCGCACCGATGCTGCCCATCCCGCGATAGGATTTGTAGCTGCGGCCCTGATACAGAAACACCTCGCCCGGCGCCTCGTCCGTGCCCGCGAAAAGGCTGCCGACCATGACGGCGTTGGCGCCCGCCGCGATTGCCTTCACCATGTCGCCCGAGGTCCGCACGCCGCCATCGGCGATGGCCGGCACGCCGAGCGCGCGGCAGGCGGCCGAGGTCTCCAACACCGCCGAGAATTGCGGCACGCCGACGCCCGCGACCACGCGCGTCGTGCAGATGCTGCCCGGCCCGATGCCGATCTTGACCGCGTCCGCGCCGGCATCGACCAGCGCCTCGGCGCCGTCCGGCGTCGCGACGTTGCCGGCCACGACCTCGACGGAATTCGACGTGGTCTTGATGCGCTCGACCGTTGTCAGCACACCGGCGGAATGGCCGTGCGCGGTATCGACGACGATGACATCGACGCCCGCCGCGATCAGCGCCTGCGCCCGCGCCTCGCCGTCCGGGCCGACACCGGTGGCGGCGGCGACGCGCAGCCGGCCGAAGGCGTCCTTGTTGGCGAGCGGATAGGCATCCGCCTTGTCCATGTCCTTGACCGTGATGAGACCGACGCAGCGATACTGCGCATCGACCACCAGCAGCTTCTCGATACGATGCTTGTGCAGCAGGGCCCGCGCCTCGTCCGGCTTCGCGCCCTCGACCACGGTCACCAGCTTGTCATGCGTCATCAGCGCCGACACGCGCTCGCCGAGATCGGTCGCGAAGCGCACGTCGCGATTGGTGAGGATGCCGACGAGCTTTCGCGTGCCACGCTCCACCACCGGCACGCCGCTGATCCGGTTCGCCGCCATGAGCGCGCGCGCATCGGCCAGCGTCTCGTCCGGGTGGATGGTGAGCGGGTCGACCACCATGCCGGACTCGAAGCGCTTGACGCGCCGCACCTGGGCGGACTGCTCCTCGATCGTCAGGTTCTTGTGGATGACGCCCATGCCGCCGAGCTGCGCCATGGCGATCGCCATGGCACTTTCTGTCACCGTATCCATCGCGGCGGCGACCAGCGGCACATTCAGAGAGATGGTGCGGGTGAACCGCGTCCGGGTATCGACCGTGCTCGGCAACACCTGGGAATAGTTCGGCACCAGCAGCACGTCGTCGAAGGCCAGCGCCTCCTCGATCGGCGGGCGCACCGCGACGCCCTTTGGAAGATCGAGCGAACGCTCGATCGAGTCTTCCGGTGTGAGATCGCGAAATGCCATGGCACGGGTCCCTGCGCAGCCGTGGGTCCCCCATCGGAATAACCGCTTCGGCCCAACGTCAATCGCCAGAGGCGAAAAGAATCGCACACGAAGCGGCTGTTCCGATGGGAACCCTTGGCGGTGCCGGATACTCCGGCCTTTGCTGCAGCGCAAGGATAGGGCCGCGGGACCCAGGGCTGCTTTAGCGTCCCTCCCGGCAGAGTGATTGGGCTTCACCCGGGGGGATGGCCTAACGAACGGCAGAACACGAACCGTAAATGTACGGATAGCCGGGAGGTCCAGGACATGTTCCAGCGCATCAACATCTTGCGTTTCCCAAGGTTGATCGGCGGATTGTTCGGCATCGCCGCCCTCATCGGTCTCCCTGCCGCCGTGCATGCCGAGACGGTCAACAGCGGTGTCGGCGTCGGCGCCAGCCGGACCCTGTCGCACCACTCGCCCTCGGGCTCGCCCTACGCGACGTTTCCGCATCCCGAGCACCTGTTCGGCGACTGGGGCGGCGTCCGCACCAGCCTCGGGAAGCTCGGCATCGATGTGCTGCTCAACTACATCTCGGAGACCGCCGGCAATGTCAGCGGCGGCGCCAAACGGGATCTCGGCTATGCCGACCAGCGCGCGCTCGAAATCGACATCGACTGGCAGAGGCTCGCCGGCATCACGGGCTTCGCCACGCATTTCGTGGCGGTGAACCGCGCCGGCAGCAGCGCGAGCCAGGGCTTCGGCGACAATCTCCTGCCCGTCCAGGAGATCTACGGCGCCGGCGGCAGTGCCGCCTTCCACCTCGTGTATCTCTACGGCGAGGAGACGCCGTCGGCACCGACTACGCGGCATCCCCGCTCAACTGCGACTTCATGAACAACGGGCTCTGCGGCAATCCGAAGGAACTGCCCGGCGGGAACAACGGGTTCAGCGCCTGGCCTGACGCGACCTTCGGCGGGCGGGTGCGGGTGCGGCCGACCCCAGACACCTATCTGCAGGTCGGGCTGTTCGGCGTCGATCCCCACCTCTACCAGAACCCGCAGGACCGCTCCGGCTGGAACATCAACGCGTCGCAGTACAACGGCTACGAGGTGCCGGTCGAAGCCGCGTGGGAACCGTCCTTCGGGCCCGACCACCTCATCGGCCACTACAAGCTGGGCTTCGGCTACAACAGCGCCCCCTACGCCCAGTTCCTGGGCGGCGCGCCGGGCGAGAGCGGCCCCGAGAAGCGCGACCGCTGGCAGTTCTGGGCGCTCGCGGACCAGATGCTGATCCGCCAGGGCAAGGGCGATCAGGCCGGGCTCATCGGTCTTGCCGGCTATATCCACAGCAACCCGACGACGATCATCTATCAGAACGAGCTGTATGCCGGGCTTATCGACCAGGGCTTCTGGCATGCCCGGCCCGACGACGCCGTCGGCCTGCTGTTCATCTACCAGACAGTGAGCGATCAACTCACCAGCGCCGAGCGGATGGACCAGGAATTCGGGCTGCCCTACGGCAGTTCCGCCACGGGGGTCGTCGCGACCGGCGTGCAGACGAACGAGGAAGTGCTTGAGGCCAACTACGACATCCACGTCTATCGCGGCGTCAACCTGATGCCCGACTTCCAGTACGTGATGCACCCCAATGCACAGACGGATATCCCGAACGCCGTCGTCCTCGGGCTCAAGGCGCATGTGGAGTTCTGACGACGGCGAGCTGTCCTGTGATATCGTCACGGCGGAGCCGGATAAGCCGGTGGCGGAGGCGGGGTTGAGCGACCGGGCGGAACGGGCGATGACGATCGAGGAGTTCCTCTCCTGGCAGACGCGCCAGGAGCGGCTGTTCGAGTTGGTCGATGGCCGGCCCAGGGCGGTGACGGGCGCGAAACTGCGCCACGACCGGGTGACGGGGAACGCTTATGGAGAGATCCGGCGGCAGCTCCGCCACGCCGGCAATCCCTGCGACGCCTTCACCGACGACATCGGCATCCGCACGGCCCGCGGCAACATCCGCCGCCCGGATGTCAGCGTCCTCTACCCGCCCTTCGAAGAAGACGCCATGATTTCCGACCGGCCACGCCTCGTCGTCGAGGTTCTGTCGGAGTCCACGATGGATATGGATCGTCTCGTGAAGCTCGAGGAACACGAGGCGATCGCGGCGCTGAACTATATCGTCATCATCGATCCGCGTCAGATCGAGGTCGGTTTCTGGGCCCGCGATGACGCCCGGGTCTGGCGCAGCACGATCGCGGCGGACCGCAAGGCCGTCCTGGAGATGCCGGGCCTCGGCCTGTCGCTCGGCCTCGCAGCACTCTACGAGCGCGTGACGGTGGCACCACGGCCCGGCCCCCGGCTGGTCTGGGATGATGACGGCGCGTAGAGACAGGCGGCGCGTCCCCCCAACCGACTGACCAGGACAGAGGCCCCATGCCCGTCACCCCGAGGCCTCGCGCTGCGATGCCCGGCGCTGCGATGCCCGGCGCGGGAAGGCCCGGCGCGGCGCGGCCCGGATCGCCCCCCGCCCGCTTCCTGACCGGCTCGATCATGCGCCACGTCACGGTCATGGCGCTGACCGGGGCCATCGGCCTCGTCGCCGTCTTCGCCGTCGACCTGTTGAACTTCTTCTACATCTCCCGCCTCGGCGAGAAGCCCATCGCGGCGGCGGTCGGCTTCGCGGGGGCGGTCGGGTTCTTCCAGATCTCGATCGCGATCGGCCTCACCATCGGCGTGGGCGCCGCGGTCTCGGCCGCCATCGGCAGCCAGACGCCCGGCGCCGCCCAGCGCATCGGCACCACCAGCCTGATCGCAATGGCCGCCATCACGCTCGTCCTCGGGATTGCGACCGCCGCCGCGCGGGAGCCGCTGCTCGGCCTGCTGCAGGCAAAGGGCGACACCCGCGCGCTGGCCGCGATGTATCTGCTCATCACCTCGCCCTCGCTGCCGCTGATGGCGCTCGGCATGTGCTGCGCCGCGTTGCTGCGCTCGGCGGGTGCGGCCCGGCGCGCGATGAACGTGACCCTTTTCGCGGCGATCGCGGTCGCCGGCATGGACCCGATCTTCATCTTCACCCTGCATCTGCGGCTGGAGGGGGCCGCCATCAGCACGGTGCTGTCGCGCGTGCTGCTCGCGGGCCTCGGACTGCGCTTCGTCTGGCAACAGGGGCTGCTCGGGCGGCCCGAGCCCCGCCGCGCGATGGCCGATCTGCGTCAGGTCGGGCGGGTGGCGACCCCGGCGATCCTGACCAACCTCGCGACCCCGGTGGGCAGCGCCTTCGTCACCCACACCATGGCGGGCTTCGGGGTCGCCGCCGTCGCCGGACAGGCGACTATCGACCGCATCACGCCGGTCGCCTTCGGGGTGATCTTCGCGCTGAGCGGCGCGGTCGGTCCCATAATGGCGCAGAACCTCGGCGCGGGACGCACGGACCGGGTGCGAGAGACGCTGCGCGCCAGCCTCATCTTCATGGTGGTGGCGGTCGCGGCGGCCTGGGTCGTGCTGGCTGGGGTCCAGAACCTGCTGGCGCTCGCCTTCTCGTCCCAGGGCGTCAGCGCCCTGCTGCTGCATCTGTTCTGCACCTGGATCGCCGGCAGCATGATTTTCGCCGGCGGCCTCTTCGTCGCGAACGCCGCCTTCAACAACCTCGGCTTCCCCGGCTACGCCACGCTGCTGAACTGGGGGCGGGCGACGCTCGGCACCATCCCCTTCGTCTATCTCGGCGCGCGCTTCGGCCCCGAGGGCGTGGTGATCGGGCAGGCCCTCGGCTCGGTCCTCTTCGGGGTCGCAGCCGTGGCGCTCGCCTTCGTCGTCGCCGAGCGTCTGCACAGGCGCGCCCTCGCCGCCGTCCCGGCGCCCATCATCGCGGTCCCCGGCGGGCGGGGTGCTGCCGTCAATCTGGTGCTGGACGAGGGGCCGCGCCCCGAGGGCTGATCCCCGGCCTCAGCCGCGGAAGCCGGTCGCGATCACGTAGAGTTCGCTGGATTCCTTGCGGCTCGCGGGCGGCTTCGCGTGGCGCACCATGGCGAAGCGCTTCTTCATCGGGTCCAGCAGGTGCTTATCGGCGCCCCCCTGGAATAGCTTGGCGACGAAGCTGCCGCCCGGCGGCAGGAAGGCGAAGGCGAGGTCGAGCGCCATCTCGGCCAGCGCCACGATGCGGATATGGTCGGTCGCCGCATGGCCGGAGGTGTTCGGCGCCATGTCCGACAACACGAGGTCGGGCGCGCCGCCAAGCAGCGCCAGGATGCGCGCCTGGGCCTCGGGGTCCGTCGCATCGCCCTTGATGAGTTCGGCGCCCGGGATCGGCTCGATGGCCAGCAGGTCGATGCCCACGACCGTTCCGGCACCCCGATTGAGCGCGACCTGCGTCCAGCCGCCCGGTGCCGCGCCGAGGTCGAGCACGCGCATGCCCTTGCGGATGACGTGGAAGCGGTCGTCGATCTCGATGAGCTTGAACGCAGCGCGCGAGCGCCAGCCCTGCTTCTGCGCCGCCGCGACATAGGGATCGTTGAGCTGGCGCGTCAGCCAGCGCTGCGAGGCGACGCTCCGCCCGGCTGTCTTCTTCAGCTTGACCGTGAGGCTCCGCCCGGAGCCGCGGCCGGGGTCGGGACTGCCCTTATCCATGATGAAGCGCCTTGTTTTCAGCCGGCGGGCGATGCGGCCGCGGAGGCCAGCGGCCGCGCACCCAGGTGGCGGCGCTGTTCGCGCCGCCGTCCGCCGCCGCCGCGGATCTGGCGCAGGAGCATGCCCTCGCGCAAGCCGCGATCGGCGACGCCCACCTCGGCGGTCGGCCAGACCGAGCGGATCGCGGCGAAGATGGCGCAGCCGGGCAGCACGAGATCGGCGCGGTCCTCGCCGATGCAGGGATGGGCCGCGAGGCCCGTCCGCCCCATGGCGCGCAACGTCTCGACGGCGGCATCCGCCTCCTCGCCCGGCAGCAGAATGCCGTCGACCAGAGGACGGCGGTAGCGCGGCAGCTTCAGCGCCACGCTCGCGACCGTCGTGATCGTGCCGCTGGTGCCGAGCAGACGGACGCCGCAGCGGTTGATCTCGCGGCCGATGCGGTGGATGTCCTCGAACTCCCAAAGCCGCTCCTCGACGGTTTCGACCATCGCGTCGAACCCTTCCTCGGTGAAGCAGGAATGGTGGGTGCAGGCGCCGAGCGTCATGACGCCGAAGGGGAGCGAGAGGAAGCTGATGAGGGTGGGCGTGCCGCTGCACAGCCGCACCCAGGCGAGTTCCGTCGAGCCGCCGCCGATGTCGAAGACGAGCGCCCGGCTGCCAGCGCCGCGCAACAGGGGCGAGCAGCTTTCGAGGGTCAACTCGGCCTCCTCGCGCCCGGAGATGATGCGGATCTCGAGGCCCGTCTGCTGGCGCACGCGGTCCAGGAAGGCGGCGCCGTTGGCCGCGCGGCGACAGGCCTCGGTCGCGACGGCCGAGAGGCCGGTCAGGCGGTAGCGCGAGATGCGCGTGGCGCAGGACTTGAGCGCGTCCATGGCGCGATCCATCGCGGGCTCGGCCAGTTGACCTGTCTCGGCCAATCCTTCACCGAGGCCGACAGAGCGGCTGAAGCTTTCGATGACGCGGAAGCCGTTGCTGCTGGGAACGCCGAGCATGAGACGGCAATTGTTGGTGCCGAGGTCGATCGCGCCGAAAATCGGCGCCACCCCCTTCCGTTCGAAGGCGGGTGATGCATCACCGGTCGCACAGGGCGTGGAGATGCTCATGTCCATACGTTCATAGTCGCCGGGTGGTTAGAGGTTCTACAAGTGTCAAATGTTTAAGATAGGTCATCGGCCGCGAACCAACGATGGGTCTCGCGAGCCGCCGCGCATTCTGTTTATCACGGCCACGCGGATCGGCGATGCGGTAATCAGCACCGGTATTCTGAACCATCTGCTGGAGCGCCATCCCTCGGCTCGCTTCACCGTCGCCTGCGGGCCCGTGGCGGCGGGCGTCTTCGCGGCCATGCCCCGGCTGGAACGGCTGATCCTGATGCCCAAACAGAAGTGGGACGGCCACTGGTTCAAGCTCTGGGGCCAGGTCGTGCGCCAGCGTTGGGACCTCGTGGTCGACGTGCGCGGCTCCGGCACCGCCTTCTTCCTCAACGCCCGCAGCCGCCGCATCCTCAAGGGCGGGCGCCGACCCGGCTCGCGCCTCGGCCAGCTCGCGACCAGCATGGGGATCGCGCCCCCGCCCTTGCCCGTCGCCTGGACGGCGCCCGCCGACCGCGCCCGCGCCCAGGCTCTGCTGCCGCAGGGCGTGCCGCTCATCGGCCTTGGGCCGACCGCCAACTGGGCGGACAAGGTGTGGCCGGCGGAGCGCTTCGTCGCCTTGTTCGAGACGCTGCGCGACCGGCGGCTGGCGGATGCGCGCCCGGTGATCTTCGCGGGGCCCGGACCCACGGAGGCCGGGATGGCGCGGCCGGTGCTCGCCGCACTCCCCGGCGCGGTCGACCTCGCCGGGCTGCTGACACTGCCGGAGGCCGCCGCCTGCCTCGCGCGGCTCGATCTGTTCGTCGGCAACGATTCCGGGCTCATGCATCTCGCCGCCGCCGCCGGCGCGCCGACGCTGGGGCTGTTCGGCCCCTCCCCGGTGGACGAATATGCGCCGTCCGGCCGCCGCGCCGGCACGGTCGTCGCCCCCGGTCCAGCGGGCGCCGCGCCGATGGCGGGGCTGACGGTCGCGGCCGCCGCCGAGGCCGCCTGGGACTTGCTGCAACAGGAAGGGCGCGCCGCCGCATGACCCCGTTCTACGACCTCATCATCCGCAACGGCATCGTCGTGCTGCCCTGGGGCCTGGAGCGCGCGGATATCGGCGTGAACCTCGGCCTGATCGCGACCCTGGCACCGGACGGCGCCGCCGAGGCGGCCGAGGTCATCGACGCACGGGGGCTGCATGTCCTGCCGGGGCTGATCGACGCGCATACCCATCTGCGCGACGCGGCGCAGGCGGATGTCGAGAGCATCCCCTCGGGCACGCGCGCTGCCGTGCTCGGCGGCCTCGCGGCGGTTTTCGACATGCCGAACGGCAATCCCTCCATCACCACGGCGGGCCGGCTGCAGGCGAAGAAGGACTACGCCGCCACGCGCGCGTGGTGCGACCTCGGCCTCTATGTCGGCGCCGCGCGCGGCAATATCGGGGACCTCGCGGCGCTCGAACTCGAGGACGGGGTCTGCGCGGTGAAGGTGTTCGCGGGCAGCAGCACGGGCGACCTTCTGATCGAGGACAACGAGACGCTGGAGGCGGTGATGCGCCACGGCCGCCGCCGCATCGCCTATCACAGCGAGGATGAGTATCGCCTCCGCGCGAGGCGGCACCTGTTCCATGAGGGGATGCCCTACGCGACCCACGCCGAATGGCGGGACGTGGAGGCGGCCTTCCTCGGCACCCGGCGGCTGATGGCGCTGGCCCGCAAGACCGGGCGGCCCGCCCATATCCTGCATGTCTCGACGGCGGAGGAGCTGGACTATCTGCACGACTACCGCGACATCGCGACGGTCGAGGTGCTGCTGAACCACCTGACCCAATGGGCGCCGGACGCCTATGACCGGCTCGGCCCCTATGCGGTGATGAACCCGCCCATCCGCGACAAGCGCCACATGGAAGCCGCCTGGGCAGCGGTGCGGGACGGCATGGTGGATGTCGTCGGCTCGGACCACGCGCCGCATTCCCGCGCAGCCAAGGAAAAGCCCTGGCCGCTCTGCGCCGCCGGGCTGACAGGCGTGCAGACCATCGTGCCGCTGATGCTGGATCATGTCTCGGCCGGGCGGCTGTCGCTCATGCGGCTCGCCGACCTCATGTGCGCGGGTCCGGCGCGGGTCTATGGCGTGCGCGGCAAGGGCCGCATCGCGCGCGGCTACGACGCGGACTTCACGCTGGTCGACATGGGCGCGCGCCGGCGGATCGAGGAAAGCTGGATCGCGAGCCCCTGTGGCTGGAGCCCCTTCGCGGGCGTCGAGGTCACGGGCTGGCCGGTGGCCACCATCATCCGCGGGCAATCGGTGATGCGCGACGACGAGGTGCTCGGCGATCCGGTCGGGCGGCTGCTGAGCTTCGCGGGCTAAGACGGGATCTCCTGTTTCCTGCCATAGGTCTCGTCATGATCCGGCGCGATCGTCAGGAGACGCATGAAGTCCCGTTGGCCCCGACGACCTTGACGCTGGCAAGCTCCTTTGCCGAAGCGCTCATCGCCCACCGCCATATCTGCACGAAGGCACCACAGCACCAAATGTCGCAGTTCACATTCTAATGGCACCGACCGCCGCGTCCACGGCGTCGCCCAGAATTTCCACGATCCGGTCGATCTCCCGCGGGCTCGCGATATAGGGCGGCGCGAGCAGCACGTGGTCGCCGAAGCGCCCGTCGACCGTGCCGCCCATCGGATAACAGGCCATGCCGCCCGCGAAGGCCTCCTCCCGCACCCGCGCGTGGAGCTTCAGCGCAGGCTCGAAGGGCGTCCTGCCGTCACGGTCCCGCACCAGCTCGATCGCCTGGAAGAGGCCGCGCCCGCGCACCTCGCCCACATGAGGATGCTGGCCGAACCGCGCCGATAGTCGGTCCCGCAGGCGGTCGCCCATCACCCGCACGCGGGCGAGCAGGTCCTCCTCCGCGATCACCCGCTGCACTTCGAGGGCGGCGGCACAGGCGGTCGCATGGGCCAGATAGGTGTGCCCGTGGGCGAAGGCGCCGGAGCCCGCCTCCAAAGCGGCGATGATCCGCCCATGGATCAGGATGGCGCCGATCGGCTGATAGCCGCCGCCGAGACCCTTCGCGACCATCTGGATGTCGGGGCTGACGCCCTCCTGTTCCCAGGCATGCAGCGTGCCGGTGCGGCCCATGCCGCACATCACCTCGTCCAGGATGAGCAGCGCGCCGTGTCGGTCGCAAACCTCCCGCACCGCCTGGAAATAACCCGCCGGGGCCGTCGCCGCGCCCAGCGTCGCGCCCACCACCGGCTCGGCGATGAAGGCCGCGACCGTCTCCGGCCCGAGGCGCTGGAACTCGGCCTCCAGCTCCGCCGCGAGGCGTGAGACGAACCCGGTCTCCGTCTCCTCCGGCCTCTGGTGGCGATAGGCGAAGGCGGGCGAGACGTGGCTGAAGGCGTCGCTCAGCAGCGGCGCATAGATCGCGCGGCGCGCCATGTTGCCGCCGGCTGCCAGGACGCCGAGCGTGTTGCCGTGGTAGCTCTGGCGACGGGCGATGAAGCGCTCGCGCCCCGGCTGCCCGATCTCAACGAAATACTGCCGCGCGAGCTTGATCGCGGCCTCGCCCGCCTCCGACCCGCCCGAGACGAGGAAGACATGGGTGAGGCCTCCGGGCGCATGCCCCACCAGCAGGTCGGCTAAAGCCTCCGCGGGTTCGGATGTGAAGAAGCCGCTATAGGCGAAGGCGAGGTCGCCCGCCTGCCGCTGGATCGCCGCGATCACGCGCGGATGGCCGTGGCCCAGGCAGGAAACCGCCGCCCCGCCCGAGGCGTCGATGATGTCCCGCCCGTCCGCCGTGCGGACGATGAGCCCGGCAGCCGAAACCGCCCGCGGCGGCACGTCCCGAAGCCCGCGATGGAGAAGATGTGTCATGCCTTGCCCCTGCTGCACCACGATCTGATAGCCGCAGGCCAAACTAAAGCGCAGTATTGTTCCCATCGCGCCACACGGCCGCACGCTCTCCGGCGGCACAGAAACCGACAAGGACACCGACCATGCCCGACATCACGCTCTGGGGCTTCGACGGCTCCACCTATGTCCGCACCGTCAAGATGCTGCTCGCCGAGAAGGGCGTCACCGACTTCAAGCAGGTGCCGCTGAACGTCCTCGCCGGCGAGCCGAAGGCGCCCGAGCATCTGGAGCGCCACCCCTTCGGCAAGGTGCCCGTGGTCGATTACGACGGCCTGCGCCTGCTCGAAACCTCGGCCATCACGCGCTACCTCAACGACAAGCTTCCGGGTCCCTCGCTGATCCCGGCCTCGCCAGAGGACCGCGCGCGCATGGACATGATGATCGGCATCACGGACAGCTACGGCTACGGCGCGCTGCTCGGCGTCGCCGGCTACTATCTGTTTCCGGACTTCATCGGCGGCCAGGACGACGCCAAGCTCGCCGCCGCCCGCGACACCGCCGTGCAGGTGTTGACCTTCGCGATGAAGACGAAGGGCTCGTCCAAGTTTCTTGCCGGCGAGCTGAGCCTCGCCGACCTCTATCTCGCGCCGCCGGTATTCTACGCCTCGCTGACGCCGGACGCGGACGAGGTTCTCGACGTCGAGGGCGTGCGCGCGTGGTGGGACGCCGTGCAGGCGCTGCCGAGCTATCAGTCGACGGTGCCGAGCTTCGGCTGAGCCCGCCCGCTCATGGAGGCGTCACCGCATAATGCGGTGAGGCCTCCACCCCACCGCTTGAAAGCCGCGCAACCACCGAGATCTGAGTGCTCCGACGCGTGCCGGACCTTCGGCACCCGCTTCCGCAGAAGGCTCCGGCCATGAACATCATCCAGGCGCTTCGCGACGCGATCGGGCTCGACCCCACGACGCGTGCCGACCCCGACATGGCCCGCGTGATTGAGGCGCTGAAGGGCCTCGACGGCAAGCCGATCGAAAGCTGCACCGTGGAGGAGGCGCGCGCCCAGCCCACGGTCGCGGATGCCGCCAGCCTCGTCATCCAGGCCGACGGGCTTTCGCCGGAGGTGCCGGGCGTGACCACCCGCGACGTGACCTATGCGGCCTCGACCGGCGACAGGGCGGCACGCATCTACATGCCCGAAGGCGACGGCCCCTTCCCCCTGGTGCTCTATTTCCGCGGCGGCGGGTTCGTCATCGGGAACCTCGACACCTATGACGCGACGCCCCGGGCCATGGCCGCGCGCACCCGCGCGATCTTTGTCTCGGCGGACTACGCCATGGCGCCCGAGCACAAGTTCCCCGCGCCGCATGACGACGCCTTCGCGGCCTACCGCTGGATCACGGAAGCGGCGGCGAGCCTGGGCGGCGACCCGGCGCGGATCGCGATCATGGGCGAGAGCGCCGGCGGCAACCTCGCGGCCAATGTCGCGATCGACGCGCGCGACGGTGACCTGCCGGCACCCTTGGCACAAATCCTCGTCTATCCCCTGGCCAGCAGCAATCTGATGCAGGCCTCGGACCTGCAGAACGCCAATGCCAAGCCCCTGAACGTCTCGATGCTGACGTGGTTCATGGACAAGCTGCTTGCCGAGGCGGGGGACGTGAAGAGCCCGATGCTCAACCTGCTGTCGGCCGACCTGCGCGAGTTGCCGCCGACGACGATCATCAATGCCGGGATCGACCCGCTCGAAAGCGACGGGGAGAAGCTGGCGAAGCGCATGCGCGATGCCGGAAACGTCGTGACGAATACGATCTATCCGGGCGTCACGCACGAGTTCTTCGGCCTGTCCGCCGTCGTTCAGGCCGCCGTCGATGCCCAGGAATTCGCCGCCGCCCGGCTGCGCGAGGCCTTCGCGGCGGCATGAGGAAGGCCCGGCTGGGACGGCGCGGCAGCCTTACAGCTGCCCCTCGATCGCGCGCGTGACCTTGGCCGAGTCGGGCGCGGTCGTCGAGGGAAACCAGGTCGCGAGCCGCCCGTCCCGCCCCGTCAGGTATTTGTAGAAATTCCAGCGGGGCTTCGACAGGAAGCCGCCCTCCTGGCCGAGCCATTTGAACAGCGGATCGGCGTCCGGCCCCTTCACATGCACCTTCTCCATCATCGGGAAGGTGACGCCGTAGTTACGTTCGCAGAACTCGCCGATGGCCTCGGCCTCGCCCGGCTCCTGGTTGCCGAAATCGTTGCTCGGCACGCCGATCACCACGAGGCCGTTCGCCTGCTTCCCCCATTTCGCCCAGATCGCCTGCAGGGCCGCGTATTGCGGGGTGAAGCCGCATTTGGACGCGGTGTTGACGATCATCAGGGGCCGCCCCGCGAGGGCCGCCAGCGGATAAGGCTCCCCCGTCAGGGTCCGCAGTCCGAATTCGAAGACAGTGGCCGCCATCTCTTTCTCCCGCTCCCGCGCCGCCCGGCATGGGCCCGGCCCGAACTCGACCGTCGTTTGCCCTCGCCTCACGCCGCCGCTATGGTCCGCCCCCGTTTGCGTCCGAGGGGTCGCGGGGCATCCTTGCTCCGCAACCTGCTCCGATTCCCACTGCTTGGGCGCGAACCTTACGTCGATGCCGGAGGGGAACGTGGTCGATATTTTCGACGAAGTCGATGAGGATCTCCGGGCGGAACGCATGGCCCGGTTCGCCCGCCGCTATGCCATAGGCTTCGCGGTCCTCGCCGTTCTCATCGTCCTCGGCGTCGCCGGCTGGCAAGCCTGGCTCTGGCAACGCAACCGCGAGGACGCCAAGGCCGCCACCGCCTTCATCGCCGTGCTCGACAAGGCCGGTCAGCGTGGCTCCGCCGCCAGCCGGGAAGCCCTTGCCGGCGATTTCGCCGCCGTCGCCCGTACCGCCCCCGGCGGCTACGCGACGCTCGCGCGCCTCAATCAGGCCAGCCTTCTCGCGGATGCGGGCAAGCTCGCGCAGGCCTCGGCAATCTGGACCGGCCTGATGGACAACGACCACCTCAACCCGGTGCTGCGGCAGGTGGCGACGCTCGGCTGGGCCTCGCATGTCATCGACACGGCGGAGCCCTCCCTGATCCAGGCGCGGCTCGAGACGCTGTCCGCCCAAGGCAACCCCTGGCGGCCGGTCGCGCTGCAATACCTGGCGCTGCTCGACCTGCGGACCGGCCATCAGGCCGAAGCGGCGAAGACCCTCCAGACCGTCGCCGACGATGTCTCGACACCCGAGAACATGCGCCGCATGGCGGGCGGTCTCGCCCAGGCGCTCGGCGCGCCGGCGGCCGCCGCCACCGCCGCCGCCACCGCCACCACCGGGGCCACCACCGGGACCGGCGAAAAATGATGCCGGGCGGCACCGCTTGCCCGGCCAACCCACGCGAAGCCTCCAGATGATCGGCACCCCCTGATGAGACGAATGACGACCGCCGCAGCCTGTCCGACCGACCAGGCCCAGAGCGACCGCCCGCACCTCTCCCGGCGCGCGGCACTCGCTCTGCCACTTGCCCTCGCCGGCTGCGGCTTCATTGGCGGGGACGAGACGCCGCCCTTGCCCGGCAAGCGGATCGACGTGATGGCGTCGACAAGCGCGTTGACAGTCGACCCGGCGCTCACTCAGGCGGTGACGCTTCCGGCCCCTGTCCCGCACCTCGAATGGCCGCAGCAGGGCGGCAACGCCGCGCATGATCCCGGCATCTCCGCCATGGGCCCCAGCCTCGCGAAGCTGTGGAGCGCGGATATCGGCGAGGGCACGGCCTATCGCTACCGCATCCCCTGCCCGCCCATCGTGGCCGGCGGCTCCGTGTTCAGCATGAGCGCGAACGGCCGCGTCAGCGCCTTCGACGTCCAAACCGGCCGCAAATACTGGGACGCGTCGATCCGCCCAAAGGGCTCCCGCAGCATCAACGTCGGCGGCGGCATCAGCTATGCCGACGGTCACGTCTATGCCGCGACGGGCCTCGGTGAGATCATCTGCTTCGACGCGAAGACCGGCAAAATTCTGTGGCGTCAGCCGCTCAGCGTTCCCGCGCGCAGCGGGCCCACGATCTCCGGCAACCATATCTTCGTCAGCCTGATCGACAGTTCCCTGGTCGGGCTCGACCTGCATAACGGCACGACGATCTGGAGCCATCAGGCCCGCAACCCGGAGACGGGCGTGCTCGGCCTGCCCGCGCCCGCCGTCTCGGACAAGATCGTGGTGGCGGGCTTCGGATCGGGCGATCTCCTCGCGCTCAACACCGAGAGCGGCGAGGTGCTGTGGACGGAAAATCTCGGCGCGACCGGCACCGGCCTCTCCCAGCTGTCGGCCATCGTCGGTCTGCCGGTGATCGCTCAGGAACGTGTCTTCGCCGGCAGCCTCGGCGGCATCGTGCTCTCGCTCGACCTGCCGACCGGCAGGCGGCTGTGGGAGAAGGATGTCGCGACCGACCAGACGGCGTGTGTCGCGGGCGACTGGGTCTTCCAGCTCAGCGCCGACCAGCAACTCGCGGCGATCTCGATCGGCAGCGGGCAGGTGAAATGGGTGCGGCAGCTGCCGGCCTTCAAGAACATGAAGAAGCTGACCCAGCCGATCTACTGGTGGGGTCCGACCATCGCCGGCTCCAGCCTCGTGCTCGTCAGCAACAACCGCCAGCTCGCGACCGTCAGCCCGATCACGGGCGCGATCACGGGCATGATCCACCTGCCTTCGCCGGCCGCCGCGCCGCCGATCGCGGCCGAGGGCAAGGTCCTGGTGACGCTCGCGAGCGGCGATCTGCTGGCGCTCGGCTAGAGCGGCCGCGCCTCCGGGACCGCCGGGCGATGATCGTCGACAAGCGGTTCCACCTCGGCCAGATGGCCATGTCCAGCGCGCCGGCGCTCGCCGTGCTGGTGGGCTACGACATCGCCGTCACGGTCGCCTACTGCTACTTCGGCTGGCATCTCGTCTCGGTGCCGAACATCCCGCTGTCGCTGCTCGGCAGCGCGATCGCCCTCATCGTCACCCTGCGCAACAACGCGGCCTACGGGCGCTGGTGGGAAGCACGGACGCTGTGGGGCGCCGTCCTCAACAACTCCCGCAGTTTCGCGCGCGGACTGCTGACCCTCGCGGACGATCCGGAGCTGGTCCGCAGCCTGATCCGCCACCAGATCGCCTATGTGCTGGCGCTGCGCTGCCACCTGCTGCGCCTGCCGAGCGACGAGGCGGTGGCGCGCTACCTGCCGGAGGAGACGGCCGCCGCATGCCGAGCCGCGACGAACGTGCCGGCGGCGATCCAGATGGCGATCGCGCGGCGGCTGGCGACGGCCCGCCGCGAGGGGTTGCTGGACACCGTCGCGGCGGCGGGCATCGACCGCACGCTCGCCGCGCTGATCGACGCCCAGGGCGGGCTCGAGCGGATCAAGAACACGCCCCTGCCGCGCCAGTACAGCCTGCTGCCGCTCATCTTCATCCGCGGCTACTGCCTGCTGCTGCCGCTCGGCGTCGTCGCCAATCTGGAGCTTGCGACACCGCTCGGCTCGGGGCTCATCGGCTTCATGTTCCTGATGCTGGACAAGGTCGGGCGGGATCTCGAAGACCCGTTCGAGAACCGCGCGCATGACGTGCCCATGGCCGCTATCACCCGCACGATCGAGATCGACCTGCTGCAGGCGATCGGGGCGGATGCGGTCCCGGCGCCGATGCAGGCCAAGAACGGCATCCTGATGTAGCTGATGCGCCGGTCATGAAGTTATCCGAGCGAAACGCTATTCGCATGGGAGCGCAGTCGGAAGCGGGATGAGGCGATGGAGCAGAAGCCGCACGGCTTGGTCGTTGCGGTGCCGCTGGTCGACGTGATGCCGGATGCGACGCCGAATGCGGTTCCCGAGCCAGCCCGGCCGCCGCGGCGAGCGATCCCGACCTGGCTCCGGCTTCTCCTCGGCGTCCTCGTCCTCCTCGCCGTGTTCGGCGGCTGGGAAGTCCTGACGAGCTACATCGCCTTCACCGACGATGCCTACGACCACGCGGCGACGATGCTGCTGCTGTTCGTGGCGGGAACGCTCGCGATCCTGGGCTGGCTGCTCAGCCGCTTCTCCTACGCCTGGCTGCTCGGCGGCATCACGACGATCATGGTGGTGCTGGGTGCGCTCGATAATCCCGCGCTGACCTTGAGCTTCGCCTTCTATCGGAGCGCCGAGATCGCCCTCGGCTCCACCACGGCCCTCGCGGTCGCGACCCTGCTGCTGCCCCGCAGCGGCCAGCCGATTGCGCCGGCTGCGGGTTGGGGAAGCCTTTTCGGGCGAAACTGGCATGCGCTGGACCATGCCATGCGAACCGGCCTGATCGTGGCGCTGGTGCCCCTGATCTGGCGCGTCGTCGAGTTGCCCGGCCTCAGCCAGATGGCGATCTCGATCGGCGCGATCATGGCGGTGCCGGAGTTGACGGGCGATCCCAGGCGGGACCAGAAAGCGGTGTCCGACCGGGCGGTGCAACGCGTGCTCGGCTGTGCGCTCGGCGCCGGGGCGGCCGTGCTGACGCTCACGCTGCCCTGGTCGGCGGTCTTCCCGACCTGGCTTCTGCTGCTGATGGCGGCGGCCGCCCTGGGGTCGCAGTTGCAGACGGGTCCGCATGGCGTGCCGATCATCGGGGCGCAGGCCGCGGTCGCCTTCATCCTGACGGACATCCAGGGTTGGGGCCCGCCTCTCAGCCTGTTGCCGGCGATCGACCGCGCTGCCGGAATGCTCGGCGCGATCACCCTGCTGCTGCTCGCGAACACGCTGATCGGGCCGCCACGGATGGCGGCGCCTACGCCAGCAGCGTCACCACACCCGTATCAAGCGCGTAATAGCCCGCGACGATCTTGAGATCGTTCGTCTTCACCAACTTCGCCAGCACGGGTGAGGCCGTCGTCAGCAGCCGCGCCTGGATGCGGGCATTCGCCTTGATGGCGTCCTCGAGATTGCCGTGCGCTTCCGCGACCGCCGGCTGCAGCGCGGCGAACAGCCGGCTGATCTGGCCGGGCACCGCCTTGCCCGACATCGCCGCCTTCACCGCCCCGCAATTGGCATGGCCCAGCACGAGAATGACCTTCGTGCCCAGCACCGCCGCGCCGTATTCCAGGCTTGCGATCACGGTCGAAACCGCAACGTTGCCGGCGACGCGCGTTACGAACAGATGGCCGATGGTCTGGTCGAAGACCAGCTCCACCGGCACGCGGCTATCGGCGCAGGAGAGGATCGCCGCGTAGGGCTCCTGCTTGTCGACCGTTCGCTCCTTGAGGATGGCGAGGTCCTCGTCGAACGAGGTCAGCCGGTGCTCATGGAACCGCCTGTTGCCGTCCATCAGGGTCTGCAGCGCGGCATCGGGGGAGAGCGTGGATTGCGCCGCCGCGGGCTGCGACAGAACGCCGCCGAGAGCGGCCGTGGCCGTCAGCGCGCCGACGGAGGTTCGGAGCAGCCGGCGCCGGCCGAGCACAGCACCCGTGCCGCCGCAGCAGAGGCAGCCAAAGCCCGGCTCATTGGCATGGATGTGCTGGTCCACGGCGCCCACCCGCTCATCTTGACTGCGAGAAGGATAGCCGGTCCGGAAGAAAAACGAAATGGTGGAGGTTCAGCCCTCTGGGAACTTGCGCTCTGCCAAGCCGCGCCCGACGCCGGCGCGCAGCGCGTCGAGGTTGGCGCGGTAGGCCGCCGCCCCACCCTTGAAGGCCGACGACCCGGCGACGAAGACATTGGCGCCTGCTTGCGCCGCGCGCTCGGCGGTCTCGGCGGTGATGCCGCCATCGACCTCGATCTCCACCGGGCGGTCGCCGATCAATGCCCGCAGGCGGGCGATCTTTTCGAACGTGAGGGGCAGGAAGCTCTGGCCGCCGAAGCCCGGATTGACCGTCATCACCAACACGAGGTCGGCGGCGTCGAGGCTGTAACGCACCGCCTCCTCCGACGTGGCCGGATTGATCGCGACCCCGGCCTTGAGCCCCACGGCGCGGATCGCGGCAAGCGTGCGGTTGAGGTGCGGACAGGCCTCGGCGTGGACGGTGATGCGGTCGGCCCCGGCCTCGGCGAAGGCGTCGATGTAGCGGTCGGGCGCCTCGATCATCAGGTGGGTGTCGATCGGGCTGCTACTCACGCGGCGGACGGCCGCGATCACGCCCGGGCCGAAGCTGATGTTGGGGACGAAGGCGCCGTCCATCACGTCGAGATGCAGCCAGTCGGCGCCCGCGGCCTCGATAGCCTGGGTCTCCTCGGCGAAGCGGCCGAAATCGGCCGAAAGGATGGAGGGTGCGATGATGATAGGGCGCGTCATAAGCGGCAGGATACAGGCTGCGGGGCCCGAGCGACAGAGGCTTTAGCCAGACCCCCGGAAGCCTATGTCATTGTTTTTGCAACGAGTTGACAACCGTCAGCTTTCAGCCGTGTCCGCAGTCCAGGCCGAGCGCGCGGCGCGAAACCTGCGAGACCGCCCTTGCCAACCCACGCCGGGCGCGGCAGCGTCCCGTCCGACACGGAAACCAAAATGTGAGTGCATGGACGTCCAGCCCAGCCGCCACGAGAGACGCGCCGTTGCCCCTTGAAGCCGCGCCCAAGCTTTCGGTCCAGCACCTCAGCCAGAGCTTCGGCAGCTTCCGGGCGCTCGGGGATGTATCGCTCGACATAGCGCCCGGCGAATTCGTCTGCATCCTCGGCGCGTCGGGCTGCGGCAAGAGCACGCTGTTCAACGCGGTCTCCGGCCTGCTCAAGATCACCGCGGGCCGCATCCTGCTCGACGGGCGCGACATCGCGGGCAAGCCCGGCGAGGTCGGCTACATGCTGCAGAAGGACCTGCTGCTGCCCTGGCGCACGGTGCTGGGCAACATAACCCTCGGCGCGTCCCTGACGCGGGGGGCGACCCGCGCCGACCGCGCCCATGCGGCCGAACTCGCCGCCCATTACGGCCTCGGCGACTTCCTGCGCCACTATCCGCGCGCGCTCTCGGGCGGCATGCGGCAGCGCGTGGCGCTGATGCGCACCATCGCCGCCGGGCGCGACGTGATGCTGCTCGACGAGCCCTTCGGCGCGCTCGACAGCCAGACGCGCATCGGCATGCAGCAATGGCTGCTGCAGATTTGGCGCGAGCTCAACCGCACCGTGATGTTCGTGACGCATGACGTGGACGAGGCCATCTTCCTCGCTGACCGGGTGGTGGTGATGCTGCCCAAGCCCGGCCGGATCGGCTGGATTCTCGACATCGCCATCCCCCGCCCGCGCGAGATGGAGTGCCTGACGTCGCCGGCTTTCGTCGACACCAAGCGCCGGATCATGGACATGCTCTACAGCCAGGCGACGCTGCATGGCGTGCCGGGACCCGACCTCTCGGTGCCGGCATGAGCGAAGCACCGGCATGGCACGGCTTCGCGCGCCACGTCGGGCTCTGGTTGCTCGCGATCATCCTCATCTTCGTCGCCTGGAAGCTGGTGCTGGTCGTGTCCGGGCTGCCGCCCTACGTCATCCCGCCGCCCGGCGCGGCGCTCGGCGTGATCCTGGACAACCTCGGCCAGATGCGACAGCTGAGCGCGCAGACGATCGGCGAAACCTTCTACGGCTACATCACGGGGGCGGTGATCGGCTTCCTGCTCGCCGTCATCATGGCGCAGATCCCCATCGTCCACCGGCTGCTCTATCCGGCGCTCATCACCTCCCAGGCTGTGCCGATCGTCGCCATCGCGGCACCGCTGGTGATCATCTTCGGCTTCGGCCTCACGCCCAAGATCATCATCGTCGCCTGGATCGTCTTCTTCCCGGTCGTCGTGAACGTGCTCGACGGGCTGGCGAGCGTCGACCAGGATCAGGTGAACCTCGCCCGGTTGCTGGGCGGCACGCGGCTCCGCACCTTCCTCATCGTGCGACTGCCCGCCTGCATCGGGCCGCTGTTCTCGGGGCTCAAGATCGGCGCTTCCTATGCCGTGACGGGCGCGGTCATCGGCGAGTGGACCGCCTCGTCCCATGTCGGGCTCGGCACCTATCTGCTGACCGCCAATTCACAGATGAACACCGCCGGGGTTTACGGCGCGATGCTGCTGCTGACGGCGATCGGCATCGGCTCCTTCCTGCTCGTGCTCATCATCGAGCATTTCGCGACGCCCTGGCGCAGCCGGATGACCGCGCCGGCCTATTTCGGCGGCGCCATCCCGGCGCCGTCCCATCCCGCCCCCGCCCTCAACGCCAACCAGAAGGTCTGACATGAAGTCCCCCCCTCCGATCACCCGCACGCTCGCCCGGCTGCTGGCCTCCACGGCCGCCGCCGGCCTCCTCATGCTGACCGCGCCGGGTGCCACCAAGCCCGCCGCCGCCGGCGACCTGCACAAGATCCGCATGGTCTATGACTGGTCGACCGCCGATTTCGAACTGATCCCAACGGCCGTCGCACAGGCCGAGGGCTTCTACAAGGATGCCGGCCTCGACGTGTCGGTGCTCTTCCCGCCCGACAATTCGACGACGGTGCGGATGCTGGCGAGCGGTCAGGGCGACATCGGCTATGACGCGGTAACGGACGTGGTCTTCGCCGCCGCGCAAGGGATCCCCATCACCTCGATCGCCTTCTACTCGCAGTCGAACAACTGGGGTCTGATCGGGCCGCCGGGCACGACGATCGATCTCTCGACGCTCAAGGGCAAGAAGATCGGCATCTATACCGACAGCTGGACCAAGGCGATGATGCCCTACATCCTGGCGAAGGCCGGGTTGAAGGAGGGCGATGTGCAGGAGATCATCGCGACCGACGACGACATCCCGATGATGCTGACGAAGAAGATCGACTACGCCACCAACTGCTCCAACTACGCGCTGGCGGATGTGCTGCCGACGCTGAAGCAGGAGCCCGCGATGCTGGTGGGCCCCGCCGTCGGCGTGCCGGACATTCCCGTCTGGGACTACACGACGACCAAAAGCTTCGGCGCCGCGCATGGCGACGAGGTGAAGGCGTTCCTGGCCGCGACCGAGAAGGGCATGGTCTGGGCCTCCACCCATCAGGCGCAGGCCGTCGCCGATCTCATCAAGCTCTACCCGAGCGCGGGGACGGTCGCCTACAACACCGTCGGCTGGAAGGACACGGTGCCGGTTCTGAAGGGCCCGGGCGGCTACATGACGCAGTCCGACCAGCAATGGACCGGGATCGCGCAGGCGCTGGCGAACACAAAGCAGATCCCGAAGGTGCTGCCGGCGTCGAGCTACTATACCAACGACTACCTGAAATAGAGCCACCGGCTCGCCACCCCCACGGCAGTCTTGATCGGGCCCGCCGTGGGGGCCCTTGCAGGACGTGCGGCGGCGGGCCAAACTTCAGGTATGGATGGTGTCGTTAGCCTCTCCAGCGTGCGTGAGGACAGGTTCTGGGCGGTGGTCGCCTCGGTGGGCCGCACCCGGAGGATCGCCGAGATCTTCTCGAGCCGGGATGCGGCGCTCGCTGACCGCGCATGGCGGGAGCAGCAGGTGCGGGCCTATGCCGGCTTCCTGCGCAGCAGCCGCCAGCCGCCGCCGAACTATTCCGTCGAGCCGATGCGGCGGTCGGAGTTGCCGAAGACGTGGCGGCCCCTGCCCGCGCTCGGCTTCCTGCGCGGGCAGTTCATCTAGCCACCGGTTGATGATGTTTCCCCGGACGCGCGCAGGCGCCGAGGCTCATGAGGGCCGCGCCGTTCAGCGTGCCAGAACCCCCGCCGGTTGAACCCTGGAACCGACGCCCACAGGTAGCGACGCCTGATTTCGCCAGATCTTCGATTTGATGAGAACCAAGAAGATCATCAGGTGTGAAACGAGCACGAGCGGGGCGTAGAACGTGTAGACGTACCACAACGTAGCCAGATTGAAGCCCGGCACGTTGAGTTGTAAAACTCCCCGCACCCCGTTCAGCAGGTCCAGGAAGCCCCAGCTATTGGCGATCCACACCAGGGGGATCGCAAAGCGCCAGTGACGACGCAAAGCAAAGATGCAAGCCATCGCAAGTGCTGCTTCCAGCAGATCGCCGTAAGCCGCACTGGAACGGAACCCTATGGGTAGTTTCGGATCAACCATACCCGTCACCAGTAAAGTCATTCCAACATAGCGAGGCACATGCACGAAGAGCAGCAGAGTCAGCGCAGAATTACGAGGGAGCTTGATTAGTGATGGCCAAACGTACCAAACCGCCACCACGCTGAAGACGAAGACACTCGTGACAAGCTGCAGCCAAAATATCGCAACACTATTCATCGCGGTCATCTTTCCGATTGTTGTGAGACCCCGGACGGGCGCAAGCCCGACCCAGCGGCGTTCGCTGTTTATTCTGCTGCCGCCCGTGGCCCTGTTTCGCTCTGCTTCTTCGTCGGAGCCAACACGGCGCACCAACCGCCCCGCAAAGCACGGCGTTAATGCGCGGTTGCGCGGGCAGCCTGTTCGATTACGTCGACCACGACCTGCGGGTTCGAGACAGCAACCGCATGCGACGAGTTCACCTCAATGACGTGAGCCTGGGCGCGATCAGCTTCGAACGTCCATTCTTCCAGAGGAAACACGGGATCCTGCAGAGGCCTGATCTGCCAGCTGGGCTTGCTCGTCCATGCCGCCGATGTCAGCCGTTCGCTGAGGGCCGCCAAGTCGACGGGGCGCTGGGTGGCGATCATCAGGGCAAGCACGTTGTCAGGCACGTCGGCGGCGAGGAGGCTGCCGTATTTGTCGGCCCGAACCGTGGCGTACGTGCCGCTGGTTCCGTCAGGCAAGGTGTATGTCGTCAGATTGACGGACGAGGCGAAGTCGCCGCCTGGAAACCGTTCGAGACAATCCGCTGAAGATTCCCCGACCGCTGGCATAGGGGACGCCGCGTAGACAAGACCCCTGACCTTGGGGTCGTCCCCGGCCTGGGTGATGACGGCACCGCCATAGGCGTGGGAAACGAGGATCACGGGGCCCTCGATCCCGTCCAGCACGCTGCGCAGATAGGCAGCGTCGACGCCCAAGCCCCGGAGCGGGTTGGCGAAGGCAATGACGGGGTAGCCGTTGCGTTGGAGCCGAGGGATCACCGCATGCCAGATCGAGGCGTCCTCCAAGGCGCCGTGCACAAGCACGATCGTCGGCTTGAGCGATCCGCCATCCCCTGAGCCGGCAACGTCACTATCTCCGATCTGCCCTTCAATGGCCATGATGCGTCATCCTCTATCGTCGTGATCCGTTGCGCTTCGCCTGCTGCTTGCGCGGCAGATTTATTTCACGGATAGCTTTCTAAAGAAGCTATTTCACGATGTCAACGCTTGTAGGCAAGCGGCGCATGATCTATTGCCCGTCCGGTAGGATGATGGACGATGATGAAAGGGCTGCTGTGTCTGACGCTCTATTGACGGCCTCCAAGCCCGAGCTGCTCGACGCGGACGGCGACCGGACGCTGCGGGGATTGCTGTACGATTTCTTTGCGTTCGGGCGTAGCCTCGAAGACACGCGGGCCAAGTTCGCGAGCTATGCCGGACTTTCCCCGACGCAGTATCTGATTATGACCGCAATCAAGAATTCGACCTTGGACGAACCGATGGGGATCAATCAGGTCGCGGCCCGGCTGCGCCTGAGCGGCGCCTTCATCACCAACGAAGTCGGCAAATTGGTGGCCGAAGGCCTGATCGAGAAAAGCGCCCACCCGAGTGATGGCCGCCGGGTCCAGCTCACGGCGACCGAAAAGGGCTTCGGCCTGCTGACGCGCCTTGCGGCGTTTCAGCGCCCGGTCAACGATGCGCTGTTCGGCACGCTCACGCGCGACGAGTTCAGGTCGCTATCCCAGTTGCTCGCGCGCCTTGCGGCAGGCGGTGATCGCGCTGTCACGTTTGCCGAGTTCTTCAAGGCGTCCATCACGCAGGAACATCTTCAGGTCGCTGCGGCAGGGGCAGAGACACCGGAGCCGCGGCACAAGCAGAGCCGCCGCCGGCATGCTCCTCCGCCGCCATCTCGGTCACTGCGCGGGCAGCAGTGACCTCACCATGAAGACGCTCAGCGGATCGGGCCGGTAGGCCGCGAAAGGCGCGACCCTCGCCCGGCCCCCACGCGTCAGGAGCGCGCCGAGGCGACGCGGACGAAGGTGGAAACGATCTTCGTGCCCGCGCGCATCGTGCCGCGAAGCGAGCCCGCGACCTTGGACTCGCCCGCCGCGCGGCGGCGATAGGGCATCGCCACCTCCAGAATACGCAGACGGGCGCGCGCCGCCTTCATCTGCATCTCGATGTTCCAGCCGTAGGTCATCTCGGTCATCGCGAGACGCGCGAGCGCCGCGCGGTCGATCGCGCGGAAGGCGCACATGTCGCTGTAGTGCACGCGATAGAGCGCGCCCATGCCGAAACCGGCCATCCGCCCCGCCAGCACCTGATGCCAGAGCATCGAGCCCGGCTCGCGCGTGCCCCGCGTGCGGGAGGCCAGCACGAAGTCATGCGTGCCCGCCAAGACCGGCCCCGCGATGCGGGCGATCAGGTCGCCCCGGTCGGCGCCGTCTCCGTCGAGGAACACGATCACCCGGCAACCAGGGTCCGCCGCCGCCGCGCCCATCGCACAGGCCCGGCCGTAGCCGCGCCCGGTATCGATGACGCGGGCGCCCGCCGCCGTCGCCACCGCCTGCGTGCCGTCCGTGCTGCCGCTGTCGGCGATAATGATGTCGCACGCATAATCGCGCGGAATTTCGCGGATCACCGCGCCGATCGTGCCGGCCTCGTTCAGCGTCGGGATGACGACCGCTACAGGCTCCATCGCAGCCCGCAATTCGCGCAAGGAGCCGGCGGCGCCTCGGACAGCAGCGAGCTGCGGAAATCCCGGTAGGCCGGACTGTTCCAGATGTCGCGCAGCGTCTCCTGCGTTGCGTCGCCGAGCGTGTAGTTGCTGTAGCCGCGCACCGAGAAGGGCGCGATGCAGCAGGGCAGCGCCCGTCCGTGCGCGGTGAAATACATCAGCGACCAGGGCCTGCGGCAGGTCGACCAGGGCGTGTCCTCGTCCTGGCGCTTGAGGCTGAGCCCGGGCTCGGTCGCGCCCGATGCGTCGAGCGTCACGCCGAGCGTGGCGCCGATCGCCTGCGCCGCCTCGATCGCCGCCTGCTCCTCGGCTTGCGTCGCCTCGAACAGCGAGCTTTCGGCGCGCGCCATGCCGTAGCCGCTCTCATCGAAGACGAGGCGCTGGAGATGCACTTCCTTCACGCCCATGGCGGCCGAGAGGCGCACGAAATCGGGCAGCTGCTCCACCGTCTCCTTGAGCCCCGTGAGCCAGAGCGAGACGCGCGGCGTCGTGGCGCCCACCTGCTTCTGGTAGGCGATGAACTTGCCCACGTCGCGCACGATGCGGTTGAAGTAGTCCTTGCCGCGCACCTTGAGGTAGGTCTCGCGGTCGGCGGCATCGAGCGAGACGCGCAACTCGTCGAGGCCCGTGTCGATCAGCTCCTGGAAGCGCTTCGGCTGCATCAGGGTGCCGTTGGTGTTGAACAGCACATAGGTGCCGCGATCCTTGAGGTAGCGGATCATCTGCGGAAGTTGTTTGACCAGCATGGGCTCGCCGACGCCGTGCAGCACGACGCGCGCGACGTTCGGCACCTGATCGACGATCTTGGTGAACAGCTCCCAGCTCATATCCGCCGGGGGTTCCAGCGTCTCGAAGGTGCGCGGACAGGTCTCGCAGAGCAGGTTGCAGCGGTTGGTGACCTCCAGATAGAGGCACACGGGGGCCGCGTCCGCGATGGAGGACCGCTTGGTCTCGACCTCCTCGAAATAGCGGCGCGGGTCGCGGAGCGGGGTGACGACGTTCACGGGCAGGTTCCTTCCGAGGTCGCGAGCGCCTGGGACAGCGGCTGACGACGCCGCCTCCGCAGGCTGGCGAGGGTGAGCGCTACGGCCGGCACATAGACGATGGCGGGCCAGAAGAAGCGCGAGTTGTAGGGATCGAGGTAGAGCGCCACGGGCGCGGCCGAGAGCCAGAGCACGGCCGGGATCGGCGCGATGACCGAGGGCAGAGCGAGCCAGGCGAAATACCAGGTGTAGTGCGGGCTGAAGGCGGCCATCGTGCCGCCCGCGAGGATGGCCGTGTCCCGGCACAGCATGACCACGTCCTGCACAGGGCCGTCCGCCCGGCGGCGGATGAGCGTGAGCGCGACGAGGCCCAGCACCGCCGCCGAGCAGGCGATGTAGATGGCCGCCGCGTGAGGCGGCAGCGGCATGAGTTTGGCGAGCCCCGCCACCGGCCAGAAGCCCAGGCCGCTATCGAGCCCCTCCTGCTTGTCGTAGGTCGGCATGAAGCCGATCACATGCGGCCCGACCGAGATATAGAGGCCGTAGAGCACGACGATGACGGCGAGGCCGGCGAGCGCCGGCTTCCAGAAGCTGCCGCCGCGGAGAAACGCGGGCGCCACCACGATCGGCAGGAACTTCGCCAATATCGCGCCCGCGAGGAAGCCGCCGGCCAGCCCGTCCCGCCGCTCGGCCCGGAACAGCAGGGCGACCGCGAGCAGCCCGACCGCGATGGCGTCGACATGGCCGTCACAGGCGAAGGACCAGAGGACGAGCGGGTTCCAGGCGTAGATCAGCACCCGTTCGGGCGGCAGCCGGGCGAGCGACAGCAGGCGTAGCAGGCAGCACACGGCGACGATCTCGCAGGCGAGCATGGCGAGCTTCATCGCGATGACCGTCTGGCTGATGCGCCCGACGATTGCGAACACCACCTCGGCGGCGGGCGGATAGATCGTGCGGGCGTAGGTGCGGCGGTTGATGTTGGGATAGATCGCCGCGTCGCGCAGCGGCTTCAGAGCCGGATCTGCCGGGATGTAGCGATAGGGGTTGATGCCGTGCGCCTGCACGCGCCCATCCCAGACGTAGCGGTAGATGTCGCTCGACAGCAGCATGGGGTTGGCTATCAGCACCACCCGCATGACCAGCGCCACGCCGAGGACGAACCAGATCGCCCAGCGCGGCATCGGGCGGCGGAGCACGAGCCGGACGGCGCTGAAATAGACCAGCACGCCGATGCCGAGGACGCCCACGAAGATGTCGACATGGAGTTGGGAGCCGACGGATCGCGCACCCGCTTGGTGCAGCAGCAGGCCGCAGCCCATCAGCGCGAGCAGCAGCACGCCATGGATCGCAAGCGATCGCCACGCAGGTCTCACTCGGCGGCGCTCAACCGTGCGGCCTCGCCGAGCTTCTCCCAGAGGCCGAGGCGCGCAATTGCCGCGCGGCTTGCGGGCGCGGCGTAGCCCGCCGTCTCCCGCAGCAGCACACCCAGGGATGCCGCGTCGTCGACATCGTACCAGGGCGCAAGTTCCACGAGGTCGAGGCCGATCTCGCGCGCCCGGGCGCGGGTCTCGTCGGCGACCGTCTCCGTGCTCCAGGCGATGTCGCGGAACATCGCCGCGTGGGGGGCCTTGAGGCCGAGGAAATAGTAGCCGCCGTCATCGGCGGGGCCGAGCACGGCGCGGTCACCGGGTGCGAGCAGAAGGGTTGCCGCCTGCACCAGATAGGCCGTCGGGATCGTCGGGCTGTCGGAGCTGAGCACGCCCGCCGCCGCGTGGCCGGCGTCGAGCATCCCCTGGATCGCATGCAGCAGGCAGCGGCCGAACCCCTTCACACCCTCGGGCATCTCCGGCGAGCCGTCGGCCAGCAGCAGCGCCGTCTCGGGGGCGAGGCACTCGCGCAGCAGCGCCTCGGTGCCGGCGGGGGCGTAGGCGGCATAGGACCTGACGGGCGCGCGGCGGGCGGCGGCGGCCATGTTCTCGGTCGTGTCGCGCAGAAAAGCGGCGCTCATCGCTGCCGCCTGTTCGGGCGTCAGCGGCGGGCAGAGGCGGGTCTTGGACCGGCCCGCCTGCGGCGCCTTCGCCATGACGCCGATGGCACAGGTTGGGGTCATCCTCAGCTCCCGCTGAACCGGTTGTAGCCGCGATCCGCCCAATAAACGCGCGGAATCTTGTCGGTCACGTAAAGGGTGGTAACGCGTTTCGGGTTCCTGAACCCGAGATTCGCCGGCACGCGGATTTTGCGCGGCAGCACCTCGACGGCGCGCTTGAACGCCCGGGTCCACATGCCGATCATTCTCCAGCCTGCGACGCAGATGTGCAGCGTGATCCGCGGTAGCGCAAGCAACCGATCCACAGGCCAAGGCGTCTTGTTGGGGATCTTGCCTGACAGCACAAGGCTGTAACTGGCCGCCTCGAGCTTCGGCGCAAGGCAGGGGCTGTACCATGCGTTGTAACGAAAGTTTCGCACAGCGTCTTTTCTGAGAGAGGCCCGCGCGAGGAAACCTTGCACAGCGTCGTTTTCGCTGATGTCGCAGTCGGCAAAAAAAGTCGGTGCGCCCAAGGAAAAGCCTCGTTGCATGAAACCGCGGCGTATCGAACTCATCGCACATCTCCTGCAACCCGCGTGGCCACAACCGTGTGAGGTGCGGACTGGCCGCCGAAACGCCAGGCAATCATGGCGACCGAAGTGCTCGCGGCCAAGTCGCCGCGTGCGAAATGCACCACTGGGAAAGCGACAATCCCCGATTTTGCCAGGAAATGCACGAGACGTGTGGGCTGAGGCGCTGCCGAATCCGGCATCAGGGCGAGGGCCCCGCGGGCCGGGGTTGGCCAGCACGCCCGTCATAGGCGGCAGCCCGGCATCGGCCTCGCCGCGCGGCAGCATCGAGGCGACGGTGTTCGTGTCGATGACGCCGGACAGGCGCTGGGGCCGCAGCTTCATGGCGCGGACGATGGCCGATCTGGCAACGCCATAGGCCGGCGTCGCGTCCGGCACCGCCAGATGCCCGGCGCGGCCAGCATAAGGCCCCGTCGTCTGAACGTCATGCAACCACTCCCCTACACCGGATTACGTCTCCCGAGCCTGATCGGTTTCGTTCCTGCGACGGCAGGCGCGAATTTCCGACACCGTGGGCCCGGAGATCCGGTGGCGACTGAAGTGGTTTCGGTCGCGCCCCGTGAGCGGTTACGTCGCGTCCTTGGGCACGCGCCGACGCCGGGCAGCTCGGGGCGCGGCGGCAGGCTCGGCTTCCGCTGGCGGATCTTCGGTCAAATCAGCCTCGGACGAAGTTCCGGCCGCGGTCTCGGTCGCGCGCTCATCGAGGGCGGCAGGCGTGGCCGGGAGATCCGCATCGGCGGGTCCTGGCTCGGCGGCCCTGCCCTGTCCACGCCTGGAGCGCGGGCGGGACGGGCGTTTACGCTTCCCGGGGCGCTGGTCCCCGGCCGGTTCGGCCGACACCTCAGGGCTCTCCGCAACCGCCTGAGGTTCCGCGACCACGACCGGCTCAGGAACGGTATCGGGGACAAGCTCGGGCTCAACGGCGTGCTCGGCTTCGACCGATGAGGGCTCGACCGATGACGGCCCTACTGATGACGGCCCTACTGATGACGGCTCGATCGATGATGTATCGACCGATGACGGCTCGACCGATGACGGCCCTACTGATGACGGCCCGACGGGGCGGCCCGGATGCTCGGACGCCTCCGCTAGCCGGGGGCGAGGACGTTTCTGCCGCGAGACGGCGGGCTTTGCGGCGGGGGACGCCGCGCTGACGGGCGCCGGTGCGGCCGCATCGCCCAGAAGGCTCCCGAGCACGGCGGTGATACGTCCGCCGAGGCTCGCCGCGTCGCCCGCGGACAGCCTGTGGTTCGAGAGATAGGCCGAGAGGATGCGCGTGGCCGCGACCGCCACCGGCGATGTCGTGGGATAAAGACGAGGCACTTTTCGGGCTCCGGTCTGGCGACTGTCAGCGTCCTCTTTTGATCCAGCCGCAGCGGGAGGACCAGCCCCCTTTCGCAATTCCGCCGTTCCGCTCGGGCGTTAGGCAGCGTCGGCGTCGATGCTCGACAGGTCGACCGGCTGCAGGGAGAACCAAACCGGCTCGGGGCTTCGGGCGCTCGCACGCAGCAGCGGCTTGATCGCGGACAGCAGGTCGTCGACCGAACGGAACGGCGTCATGCTCTCCTCGCCATCGGCGGTGCGCATGACCAGACCCATGCCAGGCTTGGCGAGCTTCGCACCGAGCTTGGCCTCAGGCCGTGCCGGCTGGGCCCATGGCTCTGGCCGTCCGGGCTGCGGCCGCGCGACGGCTTCCTGCACTATGGGCTGGGCAATCGGGGAGACGGGTGCCGCCGTAGCGGCGACCCGCGCCAAGGCCACGACCCAGCGCTCATCCTCGGGCGCGGGCGGCGGACCGAGTGGCGGCACCGGTTCGGCTAGGCGCGGTTCAGGGAGAGGTTCCGCAGCGTCATCGAGCGCGAGCGGCGGCTGGCTCTCGCCGGGGCCGGGCTGAGCACCCGCCGCCTCGCGGCGCAGCTTGGTCAGCAGTGCGTAGATGGCGGCCGGCGTGCAGCCGTATTCGGTGGCGATCTCCCGCACCGGCGTCCGCTCAACGTCGACCAACGCCAGAATTCTCGGATGGTCGTCCTTCCTGATGCGTGCCATCGCCGCCTCCCGCGCACTAGAACATATCGGGAACATGCGGATAATCTCGATCGCCGTCAAGCCACTGTCGTCAAGACGGCTACCTACCCGGCGGCAGCTAAAACCTCTCGCACCTGATCGGCAAGGCGCGTCTGGTCGTATGGCTTCGACAGCACCGGGACCCCGGCAGGCAAGGGACCGGCCCCCAGGCTGTAGCCCGAGGTCAGGAGAACCTTGAGACCGGGGCGCAGACGCCGCGCCTCGTCTTGAAGTTGCAACCCGTTCCGCGCCCCTGGCATCACGATATCGGCGAACAGAAGGTCGACGCGCCCGTTCTGCCGCAGAATGTCGAGCGCGGCTTCGGCGTCTGCGGCGCTGAGCGTTCTATAGCCGATGGCCTTCAGCCCTTCGACGGCGACGGCCCGCACCTCGGGCTCATCCTCCACGACCAGCACCACGGCTTCGCTGGGTCGCACCTGCACCGAAAGAGGCGCGTCCGACGTTGCGATGGTGACCTCCCCGGCGTGGCCCGGCAGCAGAATCGCGATCGATGTGCCGACGCCCGGCGCCGTTTCGATGGCAAGATCGCCGCCCGACTGCTTGGCGAAGCCATAGACCTGGCTCAGGCCGAGGCCGGTGCCCTGCCCCACGCCTTTCGTCGTGAAGAACGGCTCGATCGCACGGGCCGCCGTCTCCGCATCCATGCCGGCTCCGTCGTCGCTGACGGTGACGCGCACGGCCGGCCCCGGTTTCATCTCCGCGTGGTCGGCGCCGATGATGTCGTTGCGCGTCGTGATCGTGATGCGGCCGCCCCTCGGCATCGCATCCCGCGCATTGCCGACGAGATTGAGGACCGCCGATTCGAACTCGCCCGGATCGAGCGAGACGCTGCAAACCTGCGGGGCAAGTTCGAAGGTGAGTGTAATCGTTTCGTTCACCGCCTGCCGCAGCAGCGGCTCGAAGGCGCGCAGCCGGGCGTTGACATCGACGACCTCCGGATTGACGCGGTGCTGACGCGAAAACGACAGCAGCTTCGCGGTGATCTCGGCGCCCCGCTCCGAGGCCGCGCGAATGTTGCGGGCCAGGCGCTGAACGGTTGTCGCATCATCCGAACGCCGCTCGAGCAACTCGATGCTGCCGATGATGACGGCCAGGAGGTTGTTGAAGTCGTGGGCAACGCCGCCGGTCAACTGGCCGACGGCTTCCAGTCGCTGCGCGCGCAACAGCGCCTGCTCGGCGTGCTCCCGCTTGACGATCTCGGCATCCGCTTGGGCCAGCGCCCACTCCTCCCGCCGGGTGCGGACGAGCGCGGTCCATGTGATCGCAAAGAGCGCGAAGGTCGTCGGAACGCCGACGGCGAGACGGCCGAGAATGATCTGCCACCAGACTGCGAGGATTGCCGAGGTCGAGCGCCCGGCGATGACATACAGGGGAAAGCCGGTGACGCGGCGATAGGCGAAGATGCGACGCGGCGGATCGGGCCCGGTCACGCCGTTCGCCTTGAACACGCCACCCTCGGGACTTCTGGCGATTGCCGCCGCGAAGGGACTGGCAGACTGCACGCGCGGCAGCGGCCCGCGCGGCCGCGGATAGCGCGCGAGCACTTGGCCATCGTTGCGCATCAGCATCATAATCTTGCCATGGTCGTCGATGCCGTCCTCGGTGAGCAGCAGCTCATAGAAGTCCGTGAAGTATTGGGGGGACACCGCGATATCAATGACGCCCTTGGCCACGCCGTCCGGACCCGTCCATGTCCGGGCGAAGCCGAAGAACGGCTGCTTGAGAAATTTGCCCATCTGCAGACTGCTGATGAAGGCGCCCGACCGGACGGCGATCGCGCCGCGAAAATAATCGCGGTCGCTGACGCTTACGTGGCGGGGCAACGGATAGAGACCGGCGCTGACCAGCGGCTCGCCGTTCGCGCCCACGAGAAGCACGCTTTGGATTTCGGGGATGTTCGCGGTGAGCGCCGCGAACTGCCGGTGGAGAGTAAATTGCGAGGCGAGAACGTCGTTCTCAGTCATGTCGCGGACAAGATCATTGACGTGTTCGGCGACATCGCGTTGCCGCTCGAAGACGCGGACCGCATTTTCCTGCGCGACCTCGCATGTCCGTTCGAGGTCCTGGCGCGCCCTCGCCATCTGCGTATTGTAGTCGCGCCAGGAGGTCACCAGAAGCAGAACCGCGGGCACTGCCACCGAGGCCACGAGCAAAACGCGGAGGAGCCCCAAAGCACTCTTGTTGTTGGAAGCTGCCACGTCGCCCGTTAGCTCATTATGATTCTTGATTGAAGATCATGGACCCTACCAGATGAAACCCTTTCAGGCCAGAGACCGCCTTACTTGCGGTGAGACTGTGAAATCCGGGCGGCTGGCTGGAATGTGAGATCGCGAGCCCTCGTCAATCCGCCAACCCGTCCAAAGTTTCATCGCCAGATCATGTCGCTGACCATGGTTCTTGTCAGTCATTGCGGAGCGCCCGATGACCGTCGCATCAGACGTGTCTCTTGTCTTCTCACACTTCTACCTCGACGGCGAGGCGGCTTTCATGGACGGCGACGCGCTGGAGCGCAATCCATATGCCGCGGGCGACCGGGCGGCCGATGCATGGCGGGCGGGCTGGCTCGCCGCGAGCCATACCGCGAGCATCAGCGGGAGTTTGGAACCGTTTCAGGCGCGAGATGCCGATCGCCATTGACCCCTCGGAGCGAAGTCGGGCGCGGCGTCGCCGTGCAACGGCTGGCAGCTTGCCCAAGGGGGTGTGTGTTCGGTCGCCGGTCGGTTAGGCTTCGGCCTGAATGAAACGATCGAAGCTCACCCCCTGGCCGATGACGCGCCGACGGTTGCTGTCGCCGTTGGGACTGGTGCTGCTGGGCGCGACGCTCGCGAGCCCCATGGCTCTGGGCGCGGTCCTACCCTCTGGCAGCGGAGGCGCTCCAGCGGATGCGACTGGCCCTGTGCTGCCCGAACCCGCGGCACCGACTATCGTCTGGTCGACTTCGCTCAAGCAGCCCGTCTACAGCGAGCCGCAGGCGCGCGACGGCCGGCTCTACATCACCAGCACGCAGCCGGACGGCCCCAACGTGTTTGCGCTCGATGGGCAATCGGGCAAGCTGCTGTGGTCCTTCGCCACCGACGGCTCGGTCTCCATTCCGCCGACGGTCGGCGCGTCACAGCTGTTCATCGCGTCCGACGTGGGCGAGACCCATTTCCTGCGTGCGATCGACGCCAGGACTGGCTCGCTGATCTGGCAATACACGCGCGGCCAGCCGCCGGAATGCATGTGCAGCTACCCGCCCACGCTTGCGGGCGGGCTGCTCTTCGCCCAGACCGACGGCCATAGCCTCTATGCCTTCGACCCCAGCGGCTCGGCGCCGTCGAAGCGCCTCTGGTCCTTCACCGGCGACGGCGCGCTGCTGACCGCGCCCGTGGTAACGGACGGCGTGGTCGTCGTCGGCTCGTCCGACCGCCGCATCTACGGTCTCGACGCGAAGACCGGCAAGACGCTCTGGACCGGGACGACCGGCTATGCCTTCACCGCGGGCCCGGTCGTGACCGGCAGGGTGGTGGTAATCGGCGATCAGGGCGGGAATATCGACGGCTTCGATCTGAAGACCGGCAAGCGGCTGTGGAGCTTCACGGCCGGTGGCGCCATCGACGATGCGGCCGTCGTCCGGGGCAACACGGCGTATGTCGTCTCCGAAGACCGCACCCTCTATGCAATCAGCGTCGACCGGGGTCGGGTCGCCTGGCAACACGGCATGGCGGATTATGCCGAGCATCCACCCGTGCTGGTGGGCGGCATGGTGATCGTCGACAACCGCGCGGGCGAGTTGCTTGCGCTCGACGCGGCCACCGGCAGGCGCCTCTGGCAGTCCGATCTAGATGGCACGCCCTTTTCCGCGCCCATTCCTTGGCCCGCTTCGAAAGCGGTGGTGCTCAAGATCGGCGACCACGCGGTCGGCGCCTTCGCGGTCGCCACAGGCCATGCCCTGTGGCGATACCGATCGCCGGATGTGGTGACGCGGCCTCTGGTCCACGGCGCTGATGTCGATGTCGCGACGAGCGCGGGCCATACGGTGGCGCTACGCTGAGCGTGGCGGGACGCGGACCGGAGGGTGGCTGGGGCGGGAGGATTCGAACCTCCGCATGGCGGAATCAAAATCCGCTGCCTTACCGCTTGGCTACGCCCCACCATCGTGCGCCGGAGGCCACTTGGACGACCTCGCCTCGCCGGCCGCGCCTCGCCGGCCGCGCCTTGCCGGCCGCGCACGCTCATAGGGCCGAGCAGGTCGGGTCGTAAAGGCCTCCGCCCCACTTCCACCAATCCGCGCGCGCCAGACCTGTCCGCGCCAGACCCGCGGCCGCGGCGGCCGCGGCGGCGGAATCCGGGAAGAGGCCGAAACAGGTCGCACCCGACCCGCTCATCCGGGCGAGCAGGCAGCCCGGCTGCGCGCGGATCGCCGCGATGACGGCGCCGATGACCGGCGCCACAGCGATGGCCGGCGCCTCCAGATCGTTGCCGCTCGCAGCGAGGGCCGCGGCAAATCCGGCCGCGTCCGCCCAAGCGCCCGACGGCACGGCATCCGCGGGAGAGAAACCCGCCGTCATCTCCGCCCGCTTGCGAAAGATCGCGGGCGTCGGGCAGGCAACGCCCGGGTTGACCAGCACCATCCCGAGGGTGGGGAGCGGCGGCACGGGCGAGAGGACCTCGCCGATTCCCGCCATGCGAACCGCGCGCCGGTCGAGGCAAACCGGCACGTCCGCGCCAAGCCCGAGCGCCAGCCGGCGCATCGCGGGATCAGGCAGCGTCACGCCCCAGCAGCGCGCGAGCAGCCGCAACGCCGCGGCGGCATCGGCCGAGCCGCCGCCGATGCCCGAGGCCAGCGGCAGGGTCTTGGTGAGCGCCAGCGCCCCATGCGGCGCGACGCCGGCAGCCTCGGCGAGAGCGCGGGCCGCGCGCAGCACGAGATTGTCGTCCTCCGCCGCCAGCGCCGCGCCGAAGGGGCCGCCGACCGTGAGCGACAGCGCCTCGGACGGCGCGACCGTCAACCGGTCGCCGATATCCGCGAAGACCACGAGGCTGTCGAGCAGGTGGTAGCCGTCATCGCGCCGGCCCGTGACCCGGAGCGTGAGGTTGACCTTCGCCGGCGCGCCTTCCACGAGGCCGGCCGCCGCCGCCGCGCCCATCCCTCGCTCGCCGGTCAGTTGGCCGTGGCCGGAGCCGCGCCAGCGGCGGGCTCGGATGGAGCGCCCGTGGCCGGAGCCGGCGTGGCCGCGGTCTGCTTCATCTCCAGCTTGGCGAGAAGCTCGGAGGCGAGATGGGCATCCGGCCCCAGCTGCAGGGCCCGGCGCCACTGGAAGATCGCCTGCAGGCGCTGCCCCGCCGCGGCATAGGCGTCGCCCAGATGGGCGTTGATGGTCGCGTCCTCCGGCTCCAGGTTCACCGCTTTCGTCAGCGTCTTCACCGCGGCGTCGGCCTGCCCCTGCTGCAGCATGACGTAGCCGAGGCTGTCGATGATCGCGCCGTCATTCGGCACCGCCTGCAGAGCCTGCTCGACCATGCGCCGCGCCTCGGCCATGTGCTGCCGCTTCACGGCCCAGCTATAGCCGAGATAGTTCAGCACGTAAGGCTGACCCGGGGAAAGTTTCAGCGCCTCCTGCAGATCCGCCTGGGCGTGCGGCCATTCGCCGCCCTGATCGTAGCTCATGCCGCGATCGTAATAGACGAGCCATCGCGCGGGGCTGTCGGTGGGCAGCAGAGCCAGCGCCTTGGTGTAGGCCGCCGCCGCGTCGAGGAAATGCGACTGCTCGCGCAGCAGATCGCCGAGTGCGAGTTGCGGCTCCGGGCTCCACGGATAGTCGGCGGAAAGCTCATCGAGCGTCTTCCGCGCCTCCGCGTCCTGGCTGAGCCGGGCCAGCAGCACGGCGCGACGGAGAGCCGCCAGCGGATAGAGCGGGTCGCTCGGCGTGACGCGGTTCAGCGGTGCGAGGGCCGCCGCCGCATTCGTGCCGGTATCGATGGCGTCGGAGAGCAGCAACCGTGCCTCGGTGAGGTTGGGGCGCAGTTGCAGGGCGAGTTGCAGCAGGACCAGCACCGTCTGCTGTCCCCGCACCCGGACCCGCATCTGCGGGCTGCTGTCCGCTTCGTTCTGGAAGGCGGCTGCGAGGTTGAGGTAGGCCTCGGCCAGCCCATCCACCGCATTGGATACCGGCGGCGTCATCACCTGCTTCTTCAGGGCCGGTACGGTCATGGCCATGGCCAGATCCGGCGTCAGCCCATCCAGCACCTGATCGGCGCCGCTGGTGTCGCCCGTCCGGGCGTCCCAACTCGCCAGAAGTTGCGCCAGCCGCAGGTTGGGCGCGTTGAGGCTGCCCTGCACGATGCCGTAGTTCTGCGCCGCCAGCGGCACGAGCCCCGCCTGATCGGCGATGAGCGCCGTGTGCAGGGCGAAGATGGTCCTGAGGCCAGGCACCTTCGACTGGCCCTGCAGGATCGTGAGCGCTGCCTTGGTGTCCCCCGCGCCACGCTCGGCCCAGGCCACCAGCAGCGGCTTCATGACGGCGCTCAGCCCGTCCGGCGTCGGGACCGACTGATAGCGCCGCAGCGCCTCGCGCCAATGACCACCCCGCGCGGCCGATCCCGCCAGCAGGAGCTGGGCGAGCGGGTCCTGCGGCACCTCCGTCGCGAGGGCGCTCGCGGTACCGGTGTTGCCGGCGAGCAATTCGAGCAGGAAGGTTTCACCCGAGAGATAGGACGCGCCTGCGGGATCTTCGGCCAGCGCCTTGCGCATCGACGCCGCGGCCTGGGGAAAGTCGTAGCGGCTCGCGGCGTATTGGCCGACGAGGAAGTTGCCGTAGGCGCCCGCTCGTGGCGCGAAGCCCGGCTGCCCGGCGCCCGGCGGTGTCGCGGCCGCGCAGGCCGAGAGGGTGGTGAGGGCGAGAAGGACGCAGCGGCCAAGCATCGGGGCATATCTCATGCCGCGGATGCTATCAGCCGCCGCAAGCCCGCGCCATCCGGGGGCGCGCGGCTTTCGCCGGGGGGCGCGCGGCTTTCGCCGCGGGGCGCGCGGCTCGCCGGGGGGCGAGGCGACCGGCCGTCAGCCTCGCTATGGCTTGACAGCAGGGCGGGGCTGAGGCGTTTCGTGCCGGCTCGCTCGAACGTCAGGACGGTCCTCTCATGGATCAAGACGCTGCGCTTATGGATGAGGTCCAGTGGATGAGGTCAAGCCCGGCGCTACCAGCCCGGAGCCGCGACGTGGCGCTTACGGACAGTGAGCGTGGCCGCCGACACGCCCGCTGACCGGGACGCCGATCAAGGCCCCGATCGAGCGGGGCCCCCGCTGGACGCGCTCGCCCTCCTCGCCCTGCAGATCGCCTGGGGGGCCGACGAGGGTCTGAGCGCGGAGCCCGTCGATCATTTTGCCGCTCCCTTGGCGGGAGCAGCCGGGGCTGCCGTCATCGCTCCGGAGGCATCGCACGCGACGGCCCCGCCCACCCGGCCGGCGACTGTCCTCAGCGCAAGCTCGGCCCTCGTCTCGCCTGTTGTGGCTCCGCCGCGCGGGGCCCCACGCCCGGCCGCGACGCAGGCGGCGGCGCTGGCGGCGGCGGCCACGACACCCGCGGAGCTCCGCGCGGCCATTGCCGGGTTCGACGGCTGCGCGCTCCGCGAGACCGCGACCAATCTCGTCTTCGCCGACGGCAACCCGGCGGCGCGGATCATGCTGGTGGGCGAGGCCCCGGGCGCCGAGGAAGACCGCGCCGGCCTGCCCTTCGTCGGCCCGTCCGGGCAGTTGCTGGACAGGATGCTCGGCAGCATCGGCCTCGACCGCACCGGGGTGCTCATCACCAACATCCTGCCGTGGCGGCCACCCGGCAACCGCACGCCGTCGGAGACCGAGATCGCCGTCTGCCTGCCGTTCGTCATGCGGCACATCGCGCTGGTGGCGCCTGATTTTCTGCTGCTGCTGGGTGCGACCGCGGCGCGTGCCATCACCGGCAACACGCAAGGCATCCGCCGGCTGCGCGGTCAGTGGCAGGCGCTGTCCGTGCCGGGACTGCACGAGCCGATCCCTTGCCTGCCGACGTATCACCCCGCCTATCTGCTGCGGACACCACTCGCAAAACGTGAAGCCTGGGCCGATCTTCTAGATTTACAGAGCCGTATCGCAATGAAGAAATCGTCATCGTGACGAATTACCTGTGTTTCTAAGCATTATTTGCTCTTGACCGCATCTGATGAGGGCACATCAGCTTAACGTGCAGTTGCGCGGCGGGATGATCCTGTTGTAGCGGTCCCCTTATGCGAGGGATCGGAATTTCGTTCTCCCGTCTTTTCAGCCCCAAGGCGATCATTGCCGGGGCCGCGATTCTTGCCGGGACGGCCGCACCAGGCCTTCATGCAGACGCCCAGGAAAAGACTGCGACAGAGAACAATCTCAATGACCAGCGGGCATATGCCGTGCCGCGCGCGGATCCTGATAGCAGCAGCGGCTTTGCATTTCCGCAACCTTTGAACCCAAGCGACGCTGTGCTCGTGCGCCGCATCTTCGCATTGCAATCGCACGGCAATATCGCCGCAGCGGAGCAGGCGACACGGCAACTTTCCAATCGCATCCTGCTTGGAACGATTCTTGCCGATCGCTACACCGGCCCCTATGACAAACCCACGGCGCCTGAACTCATCCAATGGCTGAAGCTGTACGGCGATCAGCCGCAGGCGCCGGCTATCGAAAATGTGCTTCGGCTGCGGCTGCGCGGAAAACGCGGGCCGACCGCCGTGCCAAAGCTGCAGTCCCTGCCTTATCTCGCGCCGCCCGATCCCAACCAGAGCGCCGACCTCGACATCGGGCCCGCGGATACGGGCGTGGCGCGCCAGCCGGGTCTCGATGCCCGTGTGCTCGCGCTCAGCCAGTCCGGGAACCTTGACGGCGCGGTGCGCGTCATCGCAGCCGCGCCCATCGACGCGCTCTATGGCGCGACGCTCCGTGCCGAAGTGGCCCGCACAGCCTTCGCCGAAGGAAAAAACGCCGTCGCGGCCCGCATGGCCCGCGACGCGATGCAGGAATGCCACGACAAGCTTGGGCTGCCGGCCTTCGTGGCTGGCCTTGCCGCATGGCGAATGGGCAAGCCGGAGGCGACGACCCTGTTCGCGACCGCGGCGTCGGCCCCCAGAGCCTCGCAAAATCTCGCCGCCGCCGCCGCCTTCTGGGCGGCGCGCAGCTCGCTCCGCATGGGCCAGGACATGGGATACCTCTCCTGGATGCGGCGCGCCGCCAATAGCGGCATAGGCTTCTACGCGGTTCTCGCCGCCCATATGTTGGGCGAGGACGCGTCTGGTAGCGCGCTTGGTAGGGAAACGCTCGGCCTCGCGGATCTGGAGGCGGTAGCCGCCAATCCTCACGGCGAGCGCGCCTTCGCGTTGCTGCAGGTCGGCCAGACGCACCTCGCCGAGCAGGAGTTGCGGGCGCTTTATCCGACCATTGCGCAAGATCCCGGTTTGCGGCGGGCCGTGATGCTGATCGCATGGCACGCCGGCTTGGCGCCCCTCGCCAACCAGATCGCCTCGCTCGACCCATCGCGTCCCAGCGGCAGCGCTGTCGTCATCCCGCCCCGCTCGCTCCTCCCGAAGCATGGGCTGCGCGTGGACCCGTCGCTGCTTTACGCGCTGGTGCGCGTGGAGTCGAACTTCGACCCGAAAGCCGTTTCTTCAGCCGGGGCTGAAGGACTTTTGCAGCTGATGCCCGCAACCGCCGAATTTATGGACGAAACCCGCGGCGCGCGGCGGCCCGGAACGCTGTCCGATCCTCAATACAATCTCGAAATGGGTCAGCGTTACATCAACTATCTCGCGGAACAGTCGTCGATCGATGGCGACATGCTGCGCCTGCTGGAAAGCTACAATGCAGGCCCGAACGAAGCGGCGGCCTGGACCAACGCCGACATCGCGAAGAACGATCCTCTGCTGTACATCGAAATGATTCCGAATCAGCAGACCCGCCGTTTCGTGTTCAGCGTGCTGCGCTACAGCTGGGCCTACGCGACGCAGCTCAATCTCCCGGCGCCGAGCCTCGATGCTCTGGCCGAAGGGCAGTTCCCCCGCATGTCTCCAGGTTCCGCTATCGCGAGTTCAGCCACGATCCACTAGGATCGGACGATGGAACCCACCCGCCCCTTCCTGCCCGTCAACATCGCTGTGCTCACGGTATCGGACACGCGCTCGCTCGCCGAGGACCGCTCGGGCGATACGCTCGTCGCGCGGATCGAGGCGGCTGGCCATCGCGTGGCGGCGCGCCGGCTCGAACGGGATGACGCGGACGTGATCGAGGCGGTTCTGCGCGGCTGGATCGCCGATCCGGGGATCGATGTCGTCATCAGCACCGGCGGCACCGGCGTCACTGGCCGCGACGTGACGCCGGAGGCCTTCGCCCGCGTACTGGAGAAGGAGATCACGGGCTTCGGCGAGTTGTTCCGCATGCTGAGCTACGCCAAGATCGGCTCGTCCACGATCCAATCCCGCGCCCTCGGCGGCGTCGCGGGCGGCACCTATCTGTTTGCCCTGCCCGGCAGCACGGGCGCGGTGAAGGATGGCTGGGACGACATCCTGGTGACGCAGCTCGACAGCCGCCATCGCCCCTGCAACCTCGTCGAACTCATGCCGCGCCTCCGCGAACACCTCTGAGGGCGACGCGCCGTGGAGTGGGAAGCGCCCGGGATCGTGCTGGAAACGCGCCCCTACGGCGAAGGCGACCTGATCGTCGCGACCTTCACCGCCAGCCATGGGGCGCATAGCGGCCTCGCCCGCGGCGGCGCATCGCGCGGCCGGGTCGCACTCTGGCAGATCGGCAACCTTGTCTCGCTCCGCTGGGTGGGCCGACTGCCGGAACAGCTCGGCAGCCTGACCGGCGAGATGATCCAGGCCATCGCGCCTGGAGCCATGGAGGATGCGATGTCGCTCGGCCTGCTGCGGGCAGTCTGCGCGGTCGCTGCCGGCGCGCTGCCCGAGCGCGAGCCGCATCCGCCGAGCTTCGCGGCGCTGCTGCACCTGCTGCCGCGAATCGCGGCGAATGTCGCGACGGCCGGAGACCTCGCCCGATTCGAGCTGGTGCTGCTCGCCGACCTCGGCTACGGCCTCGACCTCGCGAGCTGCGCCGTCAGCGGAGAGACGGAGGGCCTCGCCCTCGTCTCGCCCCGCACCGGACGCGCGGTGACCGAGGCGGCCGCGGGCGTCTGGCGCGGCCGGATGCTGCCCCTGCCCGCCTTCCTGCGCGACGAGGCATTGCCAGGGAACGCCGCGGACTGGCGGGACGGGCTGCGGCTCACCGGGCATTTCCTGGAGCGTGACGCCTTCGGCCATCACCACCGCCCGCTTCCCGAAGCGCGGCGGCACCTTTATCAGATGCTGGAAGCCCGACTCGCCGCGAGCGGATGAAAGCTTTTTGCTTCCTTTTCCGAAAAGGAAGATGCCTCGTTCTTTTTCTGACTGAAGAACCGGGCACAGTCCTTGCCCTGATCTCCTCCGGAGAGCCCCCATGCCTGACGACCTTGCCGGCCACATCGAGGAAACGCCCCTGTCGGGCGCGCTCAGCGAGCGCTACCTAGCCTATGCGCTCTCGACCATCATGTCCCGCAGCCTGCCGGACGTGCGGGACGGGCTGAAGCCGGTCCATCGCCGCCTGATCTACGCCATGCACCAGCTGCGGCTCGACCCCACCTCCGGGTTCAAGAAATGCGCCCGCGTCGTCGGCGACGTGATGGGCAAGTTCCATCCCCATGGCGACGCCTCGATCTACGAGGCCATGGTGCGGCTCGCCCAGGATTTCTCGGTCCGCTACCCGCTGATCGAGGGTCAGGGCAATTTCGGCAATATCGACGGCGATAACCCGGCGGCGATGCGCTACACCGAGGCGCGGCTGACGGCCATCGCCCAGGCCCTGCTGGAGGGTATCGACCAGGATGCGGTCGATTTCCGCGCGACCTATGATGGCGAGGAGCAGGAGCCGCTCGTGCTGCCGGGGAACTTCCCCAACCTGCTGGCCAATGGCGCGGCGGGCATCGCGGTCGGCATGGCGACCTCCATCCCGCCCCACAATGCGGGCGAGCTTTGTGCCGCCGCCGTTCTGCTGATCCGCAAACCCGAGGCGACGACCGCCGAGCTGCTGCAGTTCATGCCCGGCCCCGATTTTCCGACCGGCGGGGAGCTGGTGGAGGACAGGGCCTCTCTGCTGCAGTCCTACGAGACAGGCCGCGGCGGCTTTCGCCTGCGCGCGCGCTGGTCCGTGGAGCAGGGGAAGCACGGTACCTGGTCGATCGTGGTCACCGAGATCCCCTATCAGGTGCAGAAGTCGCGCCTGATCGAGCAGATCGCCCAGCTGCTGGAAGACAAGAAGCTGCCGCTGCTCGCCGATATCCGCGACGAGAGTGCCGAGAAGGTGCGGCTCGTGCTGGAACCCAAGGCGCGAACGGTCGAGCCCGCCATGCTGATGGAGAGCCTGTTCCGCACCTCGGCGCTGGAGACGCGGTTTCCGCTCAACATGAACGTGCTCGACGCATCCCGCACGCCGCGCGTGATGCCGCTGCGGGAGGTGCTGCGCGCCTGGCTCGATCATCGGCAGGAGGTGCTCGTCCGCCGGTCCGGCCACCGGCTCGCGGCGATCGAGCGGCGGCTCGAAATTCTCGACGGCTACCTCGCGGTCTTCCTCAATCTCGATGAGGTGATCCGCATCATCCGGGAGGAGGACGAGCCGAAGCCGGCGCTGATGAAGCGCTTCGAACTGACCGACCTGCAGGCCGAGGCGATCCTCAACATGCGGCTCCGCTCGCTTCGCAGGTTGGAGGAAATCGAGCTGCGGAAGGAGCACAAGTCTCTGACGAAGGAGGCAAAAGACCTCCGCACGTTGCTCGGCAGCGAAAAGCAGCGCTGGGAAAAGATCGTGAGCGAGCTTGAGAAAACGCGCGCGAGCTTCGGCTCCGGTCCGCTCGGGGATCGGCGGACGGCGATCGGCACGGCTCCCGCGATGGTCACCATTGACGAGTCAGCGCTCGTCGAGCGTGAGGCGATCACAGTCATCCTGTCGAACAAGGGGTGGATTCGCGCGGTCAAGGGGCAGGTCGCAAATGATGCCGATCTGCGCTTCAAGGAAGGCGATTCGCTGCGGCTGACGCTCGCATGCGATACGACAGACAGGCTTTGCCTGCTGGCGACGAACGGACGCGCCTATACGCTCAAGGCGAGCGAGATCCCGCGCGGACGCGGCGACGGGCAGCCCATCCGGCTGATGGCTGAATTCGGCAACGAGGACGAGGTGGTGGCGCTGTTCGCCTGGGCCGAGGGCGCCCGTTACCTGCTGGCGTCGACGCCGGGGCGTGGCTTCATCGTGGGCGCCGACGATCTGCTGTCCGAACGGCGCGCGGGCAAGCAGGTGATGGCGGTGAAGCCCGGGGAGGAGCTGACGCTCGCCGTGCTGGTGGGCGACGGCGACCACATCGCGGTCGTCGGCGAGAACCGGAAGATGCTGGTCTTTCCGCTGGCCGAGGTGCCGGAGATGGCGCGTGGCACCGGCGTGCAGCTGCAGCGCTACAAGGACGGCGGCATCGCCGACGCCCGTATCTTCCGCCTCGCGGACGGGCTGAGCTGGAAATCGGGCGAGCGGGTCCGCACGGAGACGAACCTCAAGGACTGGCTCGGCAGCCGGGCGCAGACGGGACGGCAGCCGCCGGTCGGCTTCCCGAAGAACGGCCGCTTCGGGGCGTGACGCCCGCGTGACCCTTGCGCTGATGCTGCAGGGCACAGGGTCGAGCGTGGGCAAGTCCCTGCTCGTCGCCGGGCTCTGCCGGGCGCTGACGCGCCAGGGGCTTCGCGTGCGGCCCTTCAAGCCGCAGAACATGTCGAACAACGCCGCCGTGACCGCCGATGGCGGCGAGATCGGCCGCGCCCAGGCACTGCAGGCGCTGGCTTGCGGGGTCACGCCCTCGGTCCACATGAACCCCGTGCTGCTCAAGCCGCAGAGCGAGGTGGGATCTCAGATCATCGTGCAGGGGCAGGTCTGGGGGCAGGCCCGCGCGCGAGACTACCAAAGCCTCAAGCCGAAGTTGCTGCCGCATGTGCTGGAGAGCTTCGCCCGGCTGCGGGCCGACTGCGACATCGTCATCGTCGAAGGCGCGGGCAGCGCCTCCGAGGTCAATCTGCGGCGGAACGACATAGCGAACATGGGCTTCGCTTGCGCCGCCGGGGTGCCGGTGGTCCTCGTCGGCGATATCGACCGCGGCGGCGTCATCGCGAGCCTCGTCGGCACGCAGGCGGTGCTCGACCCCGCCGATGCGGCGCTCATCGGCGGCTTCATCGTCAACCGGATGCGCGGCGACGCCACGCTGTTCGCGGACGGCATGGCGCTGATCGCCGCCCGCACCGGCTGGACGCCGCTCGGCCTCGTGCCGTTCTTCGAGGACGCCCATCGCCTGCCGGCCGAGGATGCGGCCGACCTCGCCACCGGCACCCGCCGCCTCGACGCCCCGTTTCGGATAGCCGTGCCGGTGCTGCCGGGGATCGCCAATTTCGATGACCTCGACCCGTTGCGCGCGGAACCGGCGGTCGACCTCCGGCTGCTGCGTCACGGCGAGCCCATCCCCGCCGACTGCGACCTCGTCATCCTGCCGGGGTCCAAGACCACCATCGCGGATCTCGCGGTGCTGCGCGCCTGTGGCTGGGACTCAGACATCGTCGCCCATGTCAGGCGGGGCGGCCATGTCCTCGGCCTCTGCGGCGGCTACCAGATGCTCGGACGAAGCATCGCCGATCCCGAGGGGATCGAAGGGCCGCCCGCATCCGTTGCGGGCCTCGGGCTGCTCGATGTCGCCACCGCGTTGCGGGGGCCGAAGCAGCTTCGCGCCGTCAGCGGAATGACGGTTGACGACCTTACGCCGCTGCACGGCTATGAGATGCATATGGGTGTGACGACGGGCGCGGACACGGCCCGGCCAGTCGTGCGCCTCTCGGACGGACGGGTTGATGGCGCACGCTCGCGCAGCGGTCGCGCAATCGGCAGCTATATCCATGGATTCTTTACCGATGATGCCCAGCGGAGTGCCTGGCTTGCGCGGTTTGGCGCAGCCCCCAGCACGCGCCGCCACTCTTGCGAGGTCGAATCGACACTAGACGAACTTGCCGCGCATCTCGCGCGGCACTGCGATGTCGCGGGCCTGATGGCGCTGGCGGCATCCGCCGCAGGTCCATCCGCGTAGTCTTACGGTGAAGGCCGATCCGGCCTCGCACAGGACGCGGAAGGGGCTTCGGCCATGGCTAGCGCATTGACAGGGACCGGGGTTCGGCTTGCGTCGCCGAGCCAGCCGCGCAATATGCGGTCCAGGCAATCCGCGCGCCACGTGCGGGCCATCCAGGGGTGTCCAAGTCTGCTTACTCAGCGCAGCGGCTCGCGGGACGACAGCGACATGGAACTCACCATGTTGCTGACCCGGTGCGCGTCCGGCGATCGGGCAGCGTTCCGCGCCCTCTACGACAATCAATCCGCCCGGCTGCACGGGCTGGCGTTGCGGATCACCCGGGATCCCGGGCTGGCGGCGGACGCGACGCATGATGCCTTTGTCCAGGTCTGGAACCAGGCGGTGCGTTTCGATCCCGAACGCGGGGCCGCAGGCGCCTGGCTGACCAGCATCGTCCGCTACCGCGCGCTCGACATCACGCGGCGGCGCGTGCGCGAACGGCCGGGCTATGAGCCGCCCGAACAGGAAGACGACAGCCCCGATGCCCTGGCCCAGCTCGTCACAAGCGCCGAGGGCGCGGCACTCCGGCAATGCCTCGAGGAGCTGGAGCCGGACCGCCGGAGCCTGCTGATGATGGCCTATGCCGACGGCCTTTCGCACAGCGAGCTCGCGGAGAAGACCGCGACGCCGCTCGGCACCATCAAATCGTGGATTCGCCGCTCGCTCGCCAGTCTGAAACGGTGCCTCGAATCATGAGCGACACCGGAGACGAGCGCGATCTGCTCGCCGCTGAATATGTCCTGGGCGTGCTGGCCGGCACCGAGCGCGAGGAGGTCATCCGCCGCGCCGACAGGGACGACGCACTGAACCGGGCCATCGGCGCCTGGGAGATCCGGCTCGCGCCCATGGCCGCTATCGTGCCTCCGGTCGCGCCCCCGGCCGACCTGTGGCCTCGCGTCGAACAATCCTGCGGACTGACCGCGGCGCCGCTGACGCCCAAGGCCGCGCCCCTGCGAGCCAGCGAGCCGCTCGGGTCGCCGACCCGGCTCGGCAGGTCGCGCGGGCGCGGGTTCTGGAACGCGGTCGGCTTCTGGCGCGGCATGACGGGCTTGGGCTTCGGCCTCGCCGCCGCCATCGCGATCCTCGCGGTGGTCAACCGTCCGGCGCCCCCTGCCGCCGAAATTCCGGTGGCGAGCGCGGTGCTGGCGCCGCCGAAGGGTGGCGCCCCCGCCTTCGTCGCCGAGGCCGCGCCGGACAAGAGGATCGTTCTCAAGCCGCTGGAACGCGTGGCGCTCGCCCAGGGCAAGGATCTGGAGCTTTGGGCGCTGCCGGATGGCGAGACGGTGCCGAAAGCGCTTGGCGTCATCTCGAAGGTGGGGCAGACGGTGACGCTGCCGGCGTCCGTGCATGCGCCGATGCAGCTGATGGTGAGCCTGGAGCAGAAGGGCGGCTCGACGACCGGGCTGCCGCAGGGGCCGGTGCTGTGGGCGGGCCACATCTCGGCGCTGGACTGAGGACTAGTCGGGCATCTCGGCGATCACGTCGATCTCGACCAGCCATTCGGGCCGCGCGAGCGCCATCACGACCAGCCCGGTGAAGACCGGGAAGACGCCGCGCAGCCAGCGCCCGGCCACGCGGTAGACCGGCTCGCGATACCGGATGTCGGTCAGATAGACCGTGACCTTGCAGATATGCGCGAGTTCGGAGCCGCATTCCCGCAGCAGCAGGTCGATGTTCTGCATGACCTTCTCGGCCTGCCCCGCGGGATCGCCGACCGCCACGTTCTCCCGCGTGTCGAGATCCTGCGGCACCTGCCCGCGCAGATAGACGGTGCGACCGGCGACGACCGCCTGACAGAGATCGTTGTCGAGGTTCTGCTCGGGGTAGGTGTCGCGCGTGTTGAAGGGGCGGATGCGGCGATGGATCATCGCGCCTACTCCGCCGCCTCGCGCCGCCGGGGGAGCGCGCCGCCCGGCACGCGATCCGACAGGCCCGCCGCGCGATGGACGAAGCGCAGCGGCTCATCCCAATCGAAGTTGCGATAGACGGCGGCTAGATGCGCGAACGGCGGCGCCTGCGCGAAAAGCTGGAAGGTCAGCCGGTGGCCTGCATAGTCCGAGTTGAGCAGGTCGCGCGCGAGGGCCAGGAGCTTGCGGCGATCCTCCGCCTGCCACTCGTCGTTGACGGAGTAGTATTTCTCGAGCCACGGCCCCGTCTCGGGATCGCGGAAGGCCGCGACATCGGGCGTCACGCAGATCTGCCCGCCGCAGAGTTCGCGCGCGAGGTGCATCATCTCATGCAGCTGGGAGCAGGCGAAGACACGACCCGTCATCAGCAGCGATTGATTGGGCATCATCAACCCGCCCGGGCTGCGCTCAGCGGTCGCGATGGCGGCAGTGAGATGCGCGTTGATCCCCTCGCGGTAGCAGGCAAGCTGCGCCAGCTTCTCCTGCACCGCCTGCTGACGCTCGAGCCCCGTCTGTTTCGCGTTGTAGAGCGCGGCGCCGATCATCATGTCGGCGAATTTGAGGTTGCGCTGCACGAAGGCGAAGGCGCTGTAGCGGTGCAGCGTGGCGCGGATGAAGGTCGCTGCCTTCGTGTGCCGGTAGAACAGCACATTCTCCCACGGGATCAGCACGTCGTCGTAGATCACGAGCGTCTCCACCTCGTCGAAACGGTTGGAGAGCGGGTAGTCCTCCACCGGCGCGCGGGTCGCGAAACCGGTGCGGCAGATGAAGCGCAGATTAGGCGCGCCGAGGTCGCAGATGAAGCCGACGGCGTAGTCGGAAAGCTCGGCGTCGCCCCAGTTCGCGATGGTCGGCTTGGTGAAGGCCTGATTGGCGTAGGCGGCCGCCGTCTCGAACTTCGCGCCGCGCACGACGATGCCGGCGTCCGTTTCCCGCACCACATGCAGCAGCATGTCCGGGTCCTGGTCCTGCGGCCGTTTGGAGCGGTCGCCCTTCGGATCGGTGTTGGCCGAGACATGGAAGGGGTCGTTCCGCACGACGCGGTCGATATGGCGGCGGACGTTCTCCGAGAACTGGGGATCGACGGCATCCAGCACCTCGCGGCCGTCGAAAAGGGACCAGACCTCGCCCACGGTCTCGTCGCCCACCCGGGTGACGATGCCGCCCACCTCGTCCAGCACGGCGTCGGTCGCCGCCCGCTTGGCGTGCCAGTCCGCCTGGGTATGCGGCAGCTTCATGCCGACCGAGGAAAGACCGCCCATATCGTCCCGGTAGGACATGACGGGCGCAAATTCCGCCTCGTGCTGCATGTCGTAGATGCGGGCGCGGATGTCGACGATCGGCTTGAACATGGGGTGGCGGGTCACGTCGGCGACACGCTCGCCGTTGATCCAGACGCGGCGCCCGTCCCGGATGGAGTCTCGATACTGGTCGCCTGTGCGGATCATCGGCTGGCCTTTCGGGTGGAGGGTGGAAACCATCCTCCGGTGCGACGCCCAGCCTAGCAAGCGCCATGCCGCACACAAGGCGCGGGCGCCGGTCGGCGCCCGCGCCTATGCGCCTCAGACGCCGATGTGGCGCAGCGGCTTTCCCTCCATGAGGTTGTCCTCGATCTTCTCAAGCGAGATGCCCTTGGTCTCGGGCACCATGAAGAAGGTGAACAAGAGGAAGGCGGCGTTGAGCGCGGCGTAGATGCCGAAGGTGATGCCGTTCCCGAGGCCTTGCAGCATGGACAGGAAGGTCACGCCGACGATGAAGTTCGCGACCCAGTTGGTGAGGGTCGAGGCGGCGATGCCGAAGTCTCGCCCCTTGGTCGGCTGCACCTCGGAACACAGCACCCAGATCAGCGGCCCGGCGGAGGTCGCGAAGCCGATGATGAAGACCAGCAGCATGATGACGGCGAAGATCTGCATGCCGAAGCTGAGCGTGCCGATGCTGAGCATGTAGCCGAGCACGCCCATGCCGACCGTCATGGTGGCGAAGCCCGCGATCAGCACGGGTCGCCGGCCCAGCCGGTCGACGACGCCGATCGCGAGGAAGGTCGCGAGGACATTGACGAGCCCGACGATCGCGGTGCCCCAAAGCTGCGCATGGCCCTGGAAGCCGGCGGCCCCGAAGATGTGCGGGGCGTAGTACATGACCACGTTGATCCCGGTGAGCTGCTGGATCGCCTGCAGCGCGATGCCGAGGAACACCGAGCGCCGGAAGTTCGAATTGCCGCGGAACAGCTGCCAGCCCACCTGCGGACGGCGAAGCTGCTCCTCGATGTCGCGCACCTCGTCGTCGACCACGCGATCGTTCTGGCGAAGCTCGTGCAGCACCTCCCGCGCCTCCCGCGAGCGACCGCGCATGAGGAGCCAGCGCGGGCTGTTGGGCAGGCGGAGCACGCCGAGCAGAAAGAGCGCGCCCGGCACCGCGACGATGCCGAGCATCCAGCGCCATGCGCCGAGATAGGCCAGCAGCGTGTCGGAGATGAAGGCGGCGAGGATGCCGATGGTGATCATCAGCTGGTAGGTCGAGATCATCGAGCCGCGCTTGGCCGGCGGCGCGATCTCCGAGATATAGAGCGGCGCGGTGAAGGTCGCGATCCCGATGGCGACGCCCAGCACGATGCGGGCGACGATCAGCGAGGCGATGGACCAGGAGAACGCGCAGAAGAGCGAGCCCACGACAAAGATGATGGCGCCGAGGATGAGCGATGCCTTGCGTCCCAGCCGATACGAGAGAACGCCGGCCGCGAGGGCGCCGAGGGCGGCGCCGAACATCATGCTGCTGACGATCCACTCCTTGGCGGCATCGGACGCGTGGAACGCGTCACCGATGAACTTGAGCGCCCCCGAGATGACGCCGATGTCCAGGCCGAACATGAGGCCGGCCAATGCCGCCATGCCGCCGGTGAAGAAGCTGTAGTTAGCGCCCGTCTTCTTGGACGCCACCGATGTCGGTGCTGCCGCAGCCATCGTTCCTGCCTTCCTCGTTATTATGTCTCTATCTGGGATGCTAGACCGAACCGGGTAGCCCCATCTTCCTGTTCCGCCAGAGAACGCATGCGGGCTTGGCCGCACTGGCTTCACATTACCGCATGCTCCGCGACTTGCGGCTCCCGCCGCATCGCGTCATCGCCGCCGACCCGTTCCATCTCTACCCGCGTGCGCGGCAGGGCATGCGGATATTCCGCCTGGATGAAGGCGATGAGCTTCTCCCGGACCTCGCACCGCAGATCCCAGGCCTGCGGTGCATTGCGGGCGCTGACGAGGCAGCGCAGTTCGATGACGTTCGCCTGGGCGTTGCTCACCTGGAGATTGACGACCTTGCCGTCGCAGAGCTGGCTGTCGCCCGCGATCTCGGTGAGCTTCGCACGGATCGCCTGCACCGGGATGCTGTAGTCGACATAGAGATAGACAGAGCCGATGAGCGCCCCCGATTCCCGCGTCCAGTTCTGGAACGGCTTTTCGAGGAAGTAGGAAATGGGCACGATCATGCGCCGCCAGTCCCACAGGCGGACCACGACATAGGTGCTGCTGATCTCCTCGATCCAGCCCCACTCGCCCTCGACAATCACCGCATCCTCCAGGCGGATAGGCTGGGTAATGGCGATCTGCACGCCGGCGATGAGGTTGGTGAGCAGCGGCCGGGCCGCGAGGCCGACGACCAAACTTGCCGCGCCCGCCGAGGCAAAGAGGCTCACCCCATACTGGCGGACGGCGTTGAAGGTCATCAGCGCGGCGCTGACGGTGACGATGCCGATCAGGATCGCGCCGGCGCGCTTCAGGATGCGGATCTGGGTGAGGTGCTTACGCGCCAGCAGGTTGTCGTCGACATCCGTCCTGAACCGCTGGAGGTAGAGGGTCGCGGCGATCTCCGAGGCTCGCACGGCGGTCCAGCCGACGAGCAGAACGAAGGCCACCAGCAGCACATGCGCGATCACGATTGTTGTATCGTAGGAGAAATTAGTCGCGGGCAGCGCCGCCGCGAGCAGGAATACGACGTAGGCCAGACGGCTGGGGCCTGTCGTGTTCTCGACGAGGAGATCGAAGAAGTTGCGCACCTTGCCGGGCGGCGAGAAACGGTTGAGGAGCGCGAGCGTCAGCCGGTGCAGCAGCAACGCCACGCATACGGCCAGGATGAGGATGACGGCGCTCCAGACATAGGGCGGCAGCCAGGAGGGGCCGTGGGACAGGGTGTGGTCGATCGCCTGCCTCAAGGTCTGGTGCGTGGTCGCGGCGGAGGCCGGAACGGCGCTGGTCGTCTTATCCATCGAGACGCTCCTCGTGTGGCGCTCTACATGGGGCCAAGGGGTGATGATGCGATGGTCGCCAGGTTGCCTCTATCCTGCTTTTAAGCAGGCCCTTTTCCAGGCTGACGGTTGCGCCGGATTTCCGCGGCACTCGCCGCCACCTGATGCCAGATGGTCTGCGCCAGCCGCTTCCGCGTGAGGCCGCCTGCCGGGTCGATCGGCGGGTGCAGCTCGATCGTGACGCGCAGGCCCCGGTGGCGGGCGATGCCGCTAAGATGGGAAGCGAGTTCCATATCGCCGAACCAGGCGAACAGCGCGCGGTCGGCGCGGCGGACGGGCAGGTAGTCGAGCTCGTCATAGACGATCGAGACCGGCTGGAGGACGTGCGGCTGCGCGCTCTCGGCGACGGCGAGGAAGGCCGAGCGGAACGGCATGACGCGCGCGCCGTCCGAGGTCGTGCCCTCGGGAAACAGGACGAGGCTGTCGCCATCGGCGAGCCGGCGGCGGATCTCGTCGTTTTCCCGCGCCGCCCCGGCGGCCCTTCGGCTGACGAAGACGGTGCGGCCGAGCCGGGCGATCGTGGAGACGATCGGCCAGCGGGAAACCTCGCCCTTGGCGATAAAGCAGGCCGGCAAGCGCGCGCCGAGCGCCGGAATATCCATCCAGGATGAGTGGTTGGAGACGAAGACCGTCGGCAGGTGGCGCGCGATGGGCGCGCCGATGACGCGCACGCGGAGGCCAAGGCACCAGCAGCATCCGGCCCAGTAGATCACCGGCAGCCGGGCCTTGCCGCGCCCGGGCAAGGCGAGCAGTACGGCCTGGATGGGCGCGCAAAGCAGCGTCCAGACAGCGAATGCCGAGATGCGCCACACCACCAGCATGCTTGCGGGAATGCGCGGCAGCGCGGGCCAAACCCCATCGAGCGGGACGGGACGGCTGATCGGGTCGGCGGCCTTGGGCATGGGGGTGCGGCGGGCTAGACCTGGACCTTGCCGATCCTGGCTTCGATATGGGCCCAGATCGTCTCCTCGATCTTGATACCGTCGAAGCGGGTGATCTCCTGCAGCCCCGTGGGCGAGGTCACGTTGATTTCGGTGAGGTAATCGCCGATCACGTCGATGCCTACGAACAGCAGCCCCCGCTCGCGCAGATAGGGCCCGATAGCGGCGCAGATATCGTGTTCGCGCGCGGTGAGCGTGCTCTTTTCCGCCCGGCCGCCGACATGCATGTTGGACCGCGCATCCCCCGCCGCTGGCACGCGGTTGACGGCGCCCATGGGTTCGCCGTCGACCAGGATGATGCGCTTGTCGCCCTGGCGCACGGCGGGCTCGTAGCGCTGGATCATCAGGGGCTCGGTCGTTCGCGAGAAATGGCTGTCGAGGATCGAGCCGAAATTCTCGTCGTCCTCGCGCAGGCGGAACACGCCGATGCCGCCATTGCCGAACAGCGGCTTGATGATGATGTCGCGGAACTCGGCGCGGAATTCGGCGATGGCGGCCCGGTCCCAGGTGATCAGGGTCGGCGGCATAAGCTCGGAGAAATGCGTGACCAGCAGCTTCTCGGGCGCGTTGCGGACCGAGGCCGGGTCGTTCACCACCAGCGTCTTCGGGTGGATGTGCTCGAGCATATGGGTAGCGCTGATATAGGCCATGTCGAAGGGCGGGTCCTGGCGCATCAGGATCACGTCCATGTCGGCGAGGTCGAGCACCTCCGTCTCGCCGAAGGTGAAGTGGCGGCCGATCTCGCGCCGCACGGAGACCGGGTTGGCGCGCGCTGTCAGCCGCTCGCCACGGAGCGCCATGTGGCGCACCTCGTAGTGCCACAGGCTGTGGCCACGCGTCTGGGCCTCCAGCATCAGCGCGAAGGTCGAGTCTGCGTCGATCTTCACGGTCTCCATCGGGTCCATCTGAACCGCGACCTTCAACGCTCCAGGCATGGGCACTCCTCGGCTGGCGGAGCGACACAATAGGGGGCGGCCCAGCCCGCGCCTAGAGCGGCGCCCGCGCCGTCGCTTCGCTCCATTAGGAGTGCTTCCGGAAACTCCTGTAAGCTGACACCGCTGCAGTGCAGCGGAGTCGCGCCCATGGCCCTCGTCATCACCGTCGCCCAGCAAAAGGGCGGCGCCGGAAAGACCATGCTCGCCGCCAATCTGGCGGCCGCCATGGCCCTGTCTCGGCGGGTCTGTCTCCTCGACATCGATCCGCAGCGCAGCCTCCGGCGCTGGCACGAGATCCGCGCGCGTCACGGCAAGCCCCTGCCGCCGGTCACCCTGTCCGATGTCTCAGGCTGGCGGCTGCGCGCCGAACTCGACCGCCTGATGGCGAGCCACGACGTGCTCATCGTCGATACCCCGCCGCAGGTCGATACGGAGGCGAAGCTCGCCATCCGCAGCGCCAATCTGGTGCTGGTGCCGCTGCAGCCGAGCCCGCCCGATCTTTGGGCGGCGGAGGGCACCGTGCAGCTGGCGAAGACCGAGAAGCGCACCACCCGGCTGGTGCTGAACCGCGCGCCCGCGTCGTCGAAGCTGCGGGCGGCGGTGGAGCGCGACGCCGCGGCGGCGGGCTACGTCGTCCTCGGCAGCACGCTCGGCAACCGGGCGGGCTTCGCCAATGCCTTCGCCCAAGGTATGGGTGTGCTGGAAGCGGCGCCGAAGTCGGTCGGCGCGCAGGAAATCATGGCGCTGCTGCGCGAGATCGAGGGAGTCGTCGCTTGAACTACGTCGTCTGGCTGGTCACGGCCATCCACCTGCTCTCGGTCGTGATCTGGGTCGGTGGAATGGCTTTCCTCATGCTGGTGCTCCGTTCCGGGCTGATGGCGGTCGAGCCCACGGCGCGGGTCACCTTGCAGGGGGCGCTGTTCCGCCGCTTTTTCCGCACGGTGTGGAACGTCATGCCGATCGCGGTCATCTCCGGGCTGCTGCTGCTCATTCTCTCCTACAGCCACCAGCCGATCCCCTGGCCGGTCATGGTCATGCAGACCGGCGGCATCCTGATGGCCGCCATCTTCATCGGCATGTTCATGGTCCCCAACCGCCGCCTGCAGGCGAAGCTCGCCTCCGGCACGGCGACCGCCGAGGACATCGTGCCGGTCCGGCGGCTCGTGCTGCTCAACCTCGCCATCGGCACCATCATCCTGATCTGTGTCGCGTCGCTCTGAGCGTGGCCGCTGCCATCCTGCCCATGTACGCGCTGCCGGAAATGGCTGCGGCGAATGCGGCGCTATGGGCTGCGCTACGGCAGACCCTGGCCGATAATGGGGCGAACGATCTGCCCGAGGCGCTCTCCCCCGCGCCAATGGCGCTGCCGGAGGCGATCGCGCCGGACACGCTGTTCAGCCAGATGTGCGGCTATCCGCTGCGCCGCATCTTTGACGGCCAGTACAGCCTGCTCGGCACGCCGCTCTATGATCTGCCGGGCTGCGGCTGGTTCGCGCCGAGCGTGCCGGGCCATTGCTCCTTCGTCGTGGTCTCCGCCGCGTCGGACCTGGAAGGTCTTGAGGAACTGCGCGGCCGTCGCTTCGCCATGAACGGCCCCGATTCCAATTCGGGCATGAACCTGCCCCGCCGGCTCTTCGCGCCACTCGCCGGGGGCTGCACCTTCTTTTCCGAGGTCGTCGTCACCGGCGGGCATGTGCGGAGCATGGAGGCTGTCGTCACCGGTGCCGCGGACGCCGCCGCCATCGACTGCGTGACCTTCGGCTTCTGCAGGCTCTATCGCCCCGGTCTGGTGGGCGGGTTGCGCATCCTGGCCGAGACGCCAGCGAGCCCCGCCATCCCCTTCATCACCTCGGCGGCGACACCGCCCGGGACGGCGGCGGCGCTCATCCGCGCGCTGACGGTGCCGCCCCCCTCGGTCGCCGCCGCACTGGCAGCCCTGCGGATCGCCGCCATTATGCCGCCCGAGCCGCAAAGCTACGACGCGGTGTTGACCTTGGAAGCGGAAGCCTCGGCATTGGGATACCCGGCCCTCACCTGAGCCCTGCGTCGCCGGAAACGCGGATCGGGCGGCGCGATGCGCGGCATTTCGTATCCCGGATGCGGCCCCTCATGGTGCGGGGTCAGCAGGTAGCGGCGGATCACGTCGCCGTAACCGTCATAGACCAGCCCGCCATTGGCCGCCACGATCGCCGCGCGATGGGCGCGGTAGTAGGCCGGTATGCGATACCAGGGCAGACCCGGTCGGTCGTGATGCACCGCATGGAGATTGTTGTAAAGAAACAACAGTCCGAGAATGGGCGCGTGCTCGACGATCGCCGTGCGTTCGGCGTGCCGGTCGGCGGCGCGATGCTCGGCGAAGGAGCGGATGCTGGCGAGTGAACGGCTCGGGATGACGAAGCAGAGGACATACATCCATACCGACATGTGGCAGACGCCGCAGACCCAGCCGAGAATGGCCGCCACGCCGACGAGATGCGGGATCCAGATGCGCAACTCGCCGCGATGGCCGCGCAGGCAGAGCCCGAGATGCGCCCAAAGAAACAGCACGATGCTGCGGAGCGCGCCGAAGGTGATGCGGCCAAAGAACGTGTTGCGGACACGGAGAAACGCGCGGGCCGGCGGCCCGAGACGGCCAAAACGTTCAGGCGTCAGATAGTAGCTCTCCGGGTCCTCGAGCGGGTCCGTGAGATGCTCGTTCCGGTGATGCCGCAGATGCACCACCCGATAGGTCATGTAGGGCAACCACAGCGTCAGCGGCGGAAACCCGATGGCGTCGTTGATCCATCGCCGCCGCGTCGGGTGGCCGTGCAGCACCTCGTGTTGCAATGACATGTGCCAGGCCACGAACCAGCCGCCGCCTGCCGCCAGCAGCGGCCAGGGGATCGCCGCGTGGAAGAAGGTCAGCGCCCCCCAGCCCGCATAGATGACAGCGGCCAGCGCGACAGTCGGCCACTCGACGCCGGGATGACGGACACCTGCGATTCGCGAACTCGTTTCGATATCCATACACTCAATTTGATCGCCAATTGAACGCGCCTCAAGGTGATAACCACGCCGCGAGCGTGGATAATGCGCATGTTTCGTTACATTTGAAACGAAAACGCGGCTTATGATGACAATCCGCAGTTTTTGTATATATTACGCGGCATGAGTTTCACCTCCGCAGATCGTGCCGAGCTTGTCCGCCTGTTCCGCGAGCGGCTTCTGGCCGTGATGAGCCGCAGCGGCCTCGGCCAGAGCGCCTTCGCCGCGAGCGTCGGCATCGACCGTTCGACCTTGTCCCAGATCCTTTCGCCCGCGAACGACCGGCTCCCCCGCCTCGAATCGGTCGCCGCCATCGCCCGGGTGGGGCAGGTCTCGCTCGACTGGCTGCTCGGCCTGCGGGAGGTCGAGGTGACCGATCCGGGGCTCCTGACGGACGGCCTGAGCATTGAACGCGACGCGATCTCGCCCGTGGACGAGCGGCTGGTGCGCTGGCACGAGGAGGCGGCGGGCTACAAAATCCGCCACGTGCCGAGCAGCTTCCCGGACGTGCTCAAGACCGAGGAGGTGATCGCTTTCGAATACGAGCATTTCATTGCCCTCTCGCCGCCGAAGCGGATCGAGATCACGCGCTCGCGCCTCGACTACCTGCGCCGCCCGGAGACGGATATGGAGGCGGCGACTGCGATGCACGTGATCGCGAGTTTCGCCCGTGGCGAAGGCCGGTGGCAGGGTCTTGGGGTGGAGGTGCGGCGCGCGCAGCTCGAGCACCTCATCGCGCTATGCGAGGAGCTGTATCCGCGTTTCCGCTGGTTCCTCTACGAGGGCCGCGAGCTTTATTCCGCGCCGATCACGATCTATGGGCCGATCCGGGCAGCGATATACCTCGGGCAGTCCTTCCTGGTGATGCAGTCGCGCGACCATATCCGGGCGCTCATCGCGCATTTCGATCAGCTGGTCCGGGCGGCCAAGGTGGGCCCGCGCGAGATGCCGGACTATCTGCGCGGCTTGCTGGAGGTTTGCGGGTAGAGCCATCCCCCGCGAGACGGCACGCGCGACCGGGCCCTGCCGCGGCCTCAGCCGGTCCCGATGGAAACGCCGCTAAGACATTGCTCATCTGTTTCATGTTAGCAACGGGATGACATTGGGAATTGCCATGCCTGAACTCGGCGCCGATCTCTGGTCCACATGGCTTCTGAAGCTTCGGCATGCCGGCGACCCCACGCAGGCCGCGCTGGTCGAGGAGGCCGTGGCCCTCTACGCCGACAAGGTCATCGACGGCGCCGCCCTGCGGCCCGGCATGACGGTCGCCGACATCGGCTCGGGAGACGGGTTGATTGTCTGGCGCTCCCTCGCCCGCATGGACGCGGAACTGAGCATGATCCTGGTCGATATCTCGGAGCCGCTTCTGGCACGCGCCGAGGCCCGCGCGAAGGCGCTCGACCTCAGCGCGCGCTGCCGCTTCCTGCGGTGCAGCGCCGAGCGGCTGGACGGCATCGGTGACGGCACCGTCGACGTGGTGACCAGCCGATCCGCTATCGCCTATGTGCCCGACAAGGCAGCGGCCTTCGCCGAGATGTTCCGCGTGCTGCGGCCCGGCGGACGGATCTCGCTGGGCGAGCCGCTGTTTCGCGACGAGGCTCTCTCTACCAGCGCCATGCGCATCCTGCTGGACCGGGAGCCGCGCCAGCCCACGTCGAGCCTCCTGTCGATGATGCACCGCTGGAAGGCGGCGCAGTTCCCGGATACCGAGGCCAAGATGGCGATCACCCCCATCACCTCATACGCCGAGCGCGACCTGTTGCGGTTCGCGGAGAAAGCGGGGTTCCGACCACTCCATATGGAAGTGCACACGGACACGCATATGGCCGGGATCACCGACTGGTCTGTCTTCGTCGGTGTCTCGCCTCACCCGATGGCTCCGACCCTGCAGCAGATCCTGGCCGAACAGTTCACCGCGGGCGAGCGGATGGCCTTGGAGGCGGCGTTCCGCCCCGAGGTCGAGGCAGGTCGCCTGATGAGCACGGTGCAGATGGTCTATCTGACGGGCTCGAAACCCATGTAGCCGCCGGAACACCTCGCCGGCTGGCGGCAGAGATCGGAAACGGACGGTCGTCGGGCCCCTACTCCGGCCAGACCTGAAACAGTGGGGCTCCCGCGGCGGCGCCGCCCGTCGCCCCGCCGATGAGGCGCATGAAGGCATCGCCGTCCAGAGGCCGCGAGAACAGATAGCCCTGCCCGATGGAGCAGCCGATCCCGCGCACCACAGCGAGGTCCGCTTCACGCTCGATGCCCTCGGCCACGACAGGTATGCCAAGCGCTTTGCCCAGCCTGACGACGCTCTCGATGATGAGACCTTTCGTCGTGCTGCGCGCCACGTCGCCGACAAAGCTGCGGTCGATCTTGATTTCGCTGACCGAAAACGCCTCGAGATACCCGAAATTCGCGTATCCCTTGCCGAAGTCATCGATCGACAGACCAATCCCGAGGTCACGCAGCGCCTTGAACATCCGGACGATGCCGGCCTCATGATCCGCCATGACGTTCTCGGTGAGTTCGAGGGTCAACCATTCGGCGTGACAGCCCGTATCCGCGAGCACCTCGCGCACAAGCGCCGCCATGTCACGCTGCATCAGTTCGAGGATCGAGACATTGAACGAAAAGCGGATCGGAAGGCTGCGTTGCCGGTTCACGCTGGCGGCGAAGGACGCCACAGCGCGAAGCCCCCAGGCGCCGATGGCGAGCATCAGACCCGCCTCCTCGGCGAGCCCCATGAAATGCTCGGGCGTCAGTATGCCATGCCGGCCGTGATCCCATCGCAGCAGGGCCTCCGCGCCGACCAAAGCCCCCGAAGCCAGATCGATCTGGGGCTGATAGTGGAAGACGAACTCCTCGGCCGACAGGGCCCCCTGCAGGTCGGCGATGGAACGAACACGATGGCGCGCCGCCTGCTCGGCGGACGCATCGAAGGCCCGGAGGCACGGCACGGGAGACGCCGCCGAACGGCGAAGCGCCGTGGTCGCGCGATGCATGAGGCCGTGCGCATCGCTATCCTGACCACCAGTCGCATAGCCCATCGCGAACCGGACCGTGTTATCCGTGCCGGAGAGCGTAAAGCGGTCCGCCAGGGTCGCCGCCAGATCGCCAAGTATCTCCTCGACCTGGGCGACGCCGCTCAGCATGAAGGCTGCGGCGAAGGCGTCAGCGCCGAGGCGCGCCACCGCGAGCGCGGGAAGCGTCGACAGCCTCTCGACGATCGTACACAGCAGGGCGTCCCCGGCCGGATAGCCGAAGTC
>JABBOH010000069.1:4677-12948 GCA_019351895.1 Pseudomonadota bacterium | reverse complement strand
TGATCGGGCTCCTGCGCCGGGCCCTTGGCGATGAGGCCATACCCGAGCTGCTGACGACCATTCGCCAGAGCACCGAACGGGAGCGCGAGACCAGCCTGCTGTTCCGCGAGGGCCAGGCCGCCGAGGCGCTGGCGCGCAAGCGCGAGGACGGGACGGCGCTGCTGGTGCCGGGCGGCTACCGTGAGGCGGTGGCGCAGGTGGCGGCCCTCTGGCAAGCCCGCCGGGCGGCGCGGGCGCATGACCCCGCCTTCAGCCTGACGGTGAGTGCGCCGACCAACGCCGATGCGCGCGAGATTGCGGCGGCCATCCGGGAGCATCGGCGCGCCGCTGGCGAATTGGGGGCGGACGCGGTGGTGGTGAAAGCCACCGACCAGATGGGCGCCCAATTCGATCTGCCGCTGGCGGTCGGTGACCGCGTAAGGCTCTTCGCGCGCACCAACGCCGCCTATGCCGATAAGAGCCGCGGCATCATCGGCAATAATGGCTCCGTCCTCGAAGTGCGGGGGATCGGTGCCGGCGGGATCACGCTCCGCAATGCCCAGGGCCGGGAAGGTCTCGTCAAATGGGACACGCTGCGGGACCAGGAGAGTGGGCGCATCCGGTTGAGCTATGGCGATGTGCTGTCGATCGACGCGACCCAGGGGCTGACCAGCAGCGAGCATATCGAGGCGATGCCGGCGGGCACCCAGGCCGTGAACGCCTACAAGGCCTATACCCAGGCGAGCCGGCATCGCGAGCGAAGCTGGCTGGTAACCTCCGATGGCGCCGAGCGCCGGGAGATTGCCGGCCGCCGGCCGCTCGGCGATCCGCGGCCAATCCGTGAGGCTGATGTCTGGGACAATATGGCGCGCAATCTCGCGCGGGCGCCGGAGAAGGCCAGCGCGCTCGACTTCCTCGAGCAGGCCCGGGATCTGCGGCGCGGTGCCGTCCAGAGTCTGCAGGCGGGACTTCAGCCGGCCGAGCAGCGCCAGGCGGAGGGAAAGGACCGCTTCACCCTGCGGGAAGCGCTGCAGCAGCGCCGAGACGCCGAGCGCGTCGCGGAGATGACCGGCCACATAGACGCCGCTGTCCAAGAGCAGGGGCGCCTGCACCAGCGCCTATCCCAAGCGGTGCAGGCTATCCGTGAAACCATCCGCGAAACCGTCAAAGGTGCCGCTCCGCTGCTGCGGCAGGCGGCCGAAGTCCTACGCGAGCGGCAGGCCCTGAATGCTGTGCGGGCACAGCTGCTCGATCACCGCATGGGGGAGTGGCGGCAGGGGCAGAGGCAAAATCCGGCCGCTGAGACCGAACAGGCAGCTTGGACACGGTTCAGCCACGAGATCCGCTCTATGCCGAAAGCCGATCTGCAGCGCGCCGCCGCCGAATGGCGCCGGGAACAGGAAGCCAAGCAAGAGCGCGCCGCGCAGCGTCAACGCTCAAGCCCCGGTATGAGCCGTTAGCGGGTATCTTCTGGTGCTGTTGGGCTTGGCTGCATCCAGCCGCTTGTCCATTGATAGACCGCACCTGCGGAATAAGGGCACGCTGTTATCCTGACGGCGGCATCTCCTTCACCGAAGCTGACCTACGCCGCATCAGTCCGCTATCGCGGGCTAACCGCCAGTTGAATGGCAGGGGGTGTGAACAGCGCACCGAATATCCAACTCCGTCATCGGCGCCCTTCAGGGGCCCGATGATTGAGGAGGAAAACAGATGGCTTAGAATCATTCTGAAAATCCTGGCAACTTCGCAAATGATCGTGAGCGTGCGGCGGAAGCCGGCCACAAGGGCGGCCAACACAGCGGCGGTCAACACGGAGCCTCGACCCACCCCCCGTGTCAGAGAAGTTGCCGCGCTGGCCGAAGCCGGACAGAGGTGCCCCGCCCCCGCAAGACGATCAGATGACGCCCTTGCGCAGGATGAAGCAGCCGTAGGGTCCGGGGTCCGAGGTGCGGACGACCGCATAGGCAAGCCTCGCCGCCGCATAGAAGTCGAAGCGCTCCAGCGCCTCCATGGGCACTGGCCGGCCCTCCGCCCGGTCGATGACCGTCTGCAGGCGCTCGTGGACAGGCATGATCCGCTCGGGGTCGCCCACGACCTTCATGCGCCGCACTGGAGCCAGCACGAAGGTATCGAGCGGCATCAGCGACAGGATCGCCTCCGCCGCGCGCGGCAATTCGCAGCCCTCCATGTTCACGAGCCGGCCATGCGTCGTGTGTTTGGCGATGGTCGCCGCCGGGTGGTTCACATCGCAGATCAGCAGATCGTCGCCATGCCCCATCGACATCAGCACCATGAGCAGCTCGGCCGAGATCGCGCGGTCTATACCCTTCAGCATCACAGTCTCCTTCCTGGCTCCTTCCTGGCCGTGCCACCCGTGCATACGGGTGGCACGGCCAGAGCCGGACACCAAGTGCTATCGTTTGATAGCATCGGCGGCCGGGCCTCGACGCGAAGAGAACGACCATGCCCAGCCTGCTGATCCGCCACCTCGACCCGGCGCTCCATGCCCAGATCAAGGCCCGCGCCCGCGCCCACCGCCGCTCCGTGGAGGAGGAGGAGGCACGCGAGACGTTGCGCGCTCATCGGCGGCATGGCGCTCGCGCATAGGGCGGTATTCGCCACCCGCAACCTCGCCGATTTCGACGGCTACGGGCTTCGCCCTGGTCGACCCCTGGGCGGTGTGACGCTCCCGTCACCGGCAGCAGGCGGAACTATCCCGCTCATTCGAACAGGAGGCCGTTGGTTGGACATGGTGGCGCACGGCCCCATCTGTCCGGCATCGGGCGCGAGATCGAGGCCGCCCATGCGAAACCATCCAGACCCGGGATCCGAATGCTCATGCACCGCGACGACACGCTTCACTGGCGGCCGACCGCCACGACGACCGGCGCCGGGCCCGGCATTCGACGGTGACAATGCTTCCCCCGGAGGCCGCCCATGCCGTCGGCCACTACGGCTACGGAGCGGTCGCCCTCGCCGTCGGCATCGAGAGCTTCGGCATTCCCTTCCCCGGGGAGACGGTGCTTCTCGCCGCCGCCGTCTATGCGGGCAGCACGCACCACCTGAACATCGTCCTCGTAGTGGCGGCGGCGGCCTTCGGCGCGATCATGGGGGACAATCTCGGCTTCTGGCTGGGGCGGACCTTCGGCCTCCGCCTTCTGCTGCGGTTCGGCGGCTATATCCGCATCACGCCCCGCCGCATCAAGCTCGGGCAATACATGTTCATGCGCTACGGCGGAGCGGTCGTCTTTTTCGGGCGCTTCGTCGCCGTGCTGCGCGCGCTCGCGGCGTTTCTGGCCGGCGCCAACCAGATGAGCTGGCCGCGCTTCCTCATCTATAACGGCGCGGGGGCCATCGTCTGGGCCAGCCTCTACGGCTTCGGCATTTTCTACTTCGGCGAGCATATCCATCGCCTGCTCGGCCCGGTCGGGATCGGGCTCGGCATCGTCGCGGTCCTGGTGATCGGCGGTTGGATCGTCTTCCTGAAACGGCACGAGACGCGCCTCGAGGACGAGGCCGAGAAGGTGCTTCCCGGCCCGATCCGGGCGCGCAGATCCGCGGCGCGGTGATTTGACCAAGGTCAATGCGCCGGCCGCCTGCAGGTGATGATCCTGCGGCACAAGCGATGCTGCTTGATCGGCAAGGGCCTGGGGCCATGCGAAGAACTTGGCGGACATCCCTGCCGGCGAGCCTGTCCTTGGCGCTGCCCGCTGCAGCGCTATGGGCGGGAGCGGCCTGGGCGGATTCACCTCTGACGGCACCGGGCGGTCCATCCGGTTTCCAAGCGCCGGGCTGGACCCCTTACGGGCATGGGCCATGGATGATGGAAGGCTGGGGCGGCATGCCGATGATGGGGTGGGGCGGCTATGACGGCGGAGGATGGATCATGATGCTGTTGTTCGGCTTGGTCGCCATCGCGCTCGCTGTCCTGATCTTTCGGGCATTCGCCTGGAACGGCCATCCGGCGCATTACCATGTGCCGGCGCCCAGCATCTCGGCAGGGCTTCATACCCTGGACGACCGCTATGCCCGTGGCGAGATCAATCGGGACGAGTATCTGCAGAAGAGGCGCGACATCGCCGGCTAGTTGTCGCGCGACACCGCTGATGGCCGGCCGTGCTGTGGTGACGCCCCTCGGTCATCGAGCCACTGACCCCGGCCGGTTCCCTCACTGGTCCAAATTCGCATCGACCCCGAGACGGGTGGCAGCACCGCGCAATCTCCTGTCGCGGGACCATAGGTGCGAGCCCAAGGTCAGCGATGTCGCTGCCAGAAGATGTGCATCGACGTAACCGATCCCGAGGCCAAAGAGCGCGTGCCGTTCGACGTAGGCCTGGACTTCCTCGTCCCTGGCGACCAGCGCGCGTGGTAGACCACGCAACGCTTTCAGGATGACATCCCGCTGCTTGAGGCTCCCCAGCGCCAGCTCGCCGGTCACAAACGGATGGGCGAGGACTTGTCGCTCTCCAAGCAAGGTGGAGAGCGTCTTATCGTTCTGGCGCAGATGATCGATCCAGACCGAGGTATCGACCAGAATCATGCCGGGTCGGTTCGGCGCCGGGGCACAGCTCTTGCGCCCGGCTCAGTTCCGCCAAGACGCGCCAGGCGAGACGCGCTTTCCCGCTCGATCAGCGCTTTAAGCGCCTCGCGAATCAACGACGTCTTTTCGGTCAAACCTGTGTAGGCTTGAGCCTGCGCCACAAGCTCGTCGTCGAGCGCTAAAGTTGTCCTCATGAGAGGCCTCCGTTCCGGCCACGACTTATAGCATCAAATGATGCTGCGAAACATGCTCTGGGCGGTCGGATGTTCAGACGGAAGCCCCGGGAGGCCGCGTCAAATTCGCGCCACTCGTGTCGCTCAGGCGCCGTGGCTGACGCCGGCCAGGCTGTTCATCCTCGCCGTATCCGCCGCGAGTTCCGCGGCCGAGCCGTCATAGACGACCTCGCCATCCGACAGCACATAGGCGCGGTCCGCGACCTGCAGCGCGAGGAAGGCATTCTGCTCGACCAGCAGGATCGCCGTGCCCTCGCTTTTGAGGCGGGCCACCATGCGCATCACCTCCTGCACGATGACCGGCGCCAGCCCCTGCGACGGCTCGTCCAGGATCAGGAACCGCGGATTGAGCAGCAGGGCGCGGGCGATCGCGAGCATCTCCTGCTCGCCGCCGGAGAGCTTGCCGCCCTTGCTGGTCCGCCGCTCATAGAGACGGGGAAAAAGCTCGTAGATGGTGGCGACCGTCCAGTGTCCGGCACGGTCCGGCGGCACCAGAAGGTTCTCATGCACGGTCATGTGGCCGAAGATCTTGCGCCCCTCGGGCACATAGCCGACGCCAGCGCCCGCGATCCGGTAGGCCGGCCACTTCGTCATGTCCTTGCCGAAGATTCTGACATGCCCGTTGCGCGCCGGGGTGAGACCCATCACGCTCCGCATCGTCGTCGTGTTGCCCGCCCCGTTGCGCCCGAGCAGCGCCACCAGCTCGCCCTCCTGCACTTTCAGCGAAACGCCATGCAGGATGTGGCTCTTGCCGTAATAGGTCTGCAGCCCCTCGGCTTCCAGCACCGCGCTCATGCCGCGCGCGCCCCCGCCGCATCGCCGAGATAGGCCGCCTGCACACGCGGGTTCGCCGCGATCTCGGCGGCGCTGCCCTCGGCCAGCAGCGCGCCGTTGTCGAGGACCGTGATCCGGTCGGCGATCCCGAAGACGATCGCCATGTCATGCTCGACGAAAAGCATGGTGATGCCGTTGGTGCGGTTGAGGCGGCGGATCAGATCGGTCATGTGGCGCGTCTCCTCGTCGCCCATGCCGGCCGTCGGCTCGTCGAGCAGCAGCAGCCTCGGCGCGCGGGAGAGGGCGATGCCGATCTCGACCACCCGCTGATCGCCGTGGCTGAGTTCGCCCGCGATGCGGTCGACCTTGGCGCCGATGCGCGTGACCTCGATCAGCTCGTCGACCCGGGCCTCGACGCGGGCGCGGGTCGCGCGTCCGATATAGGGCCGAAGCTGCAGCCCCATCGCGCATTCGACCGCGACGCGCAGGTTTTCGTAGACGGTCAGCGCGAGAAAGATCTGGGTGATCTGGAAGGTGCGGATGATGCCGCGGCGGACGAGCGCATTGGGGCTGACCGCGGTGATGACGCTGCCCGCAAAGCTGATGCTGCCCTGGGACGGCGGGAAATAGCCGCTGATGAGATTAAACAGCGTCGTCTTGCCGGCGCCGTTGGGGCCGATGATGGCCCTGAGTTCGCCCTCCTCGACCGAGAGGGAAATGCCCTTGAGCGCCTGCAGCGCGCCGAAGCGGCGGGTGACGGAATCGAGCACCAGCAGGCTCACGCGCGCGCCCTCCCGCGGATGAAGCCGAGCAGCCCGTTCGGGAAGAACAGCACCGACAGCACGAAGATCAGCCCGATCAAGCTCATCCAGTTCTGCGTCACGCTACTGAGATAGTCCTGGGCGCCGATGAAGATGACGGCGCCGAGGAACGGCCCCCAGAAGCTGCGCATGCCGCCGAGCACGCACATCACCACGAACTCGCCGGAGAGCTGCCACTGGAAGTTGGCGGGCGAGGTGAAGTTCACGAGCAGGGAATCGAGGCTGCCGGCAAGCCCCACGATGAAGCCGGAAATCGCGAAGGACGCCCAGATCTGGCGTTCGACGGCCACGCCGAGGAAGCGCAGGCGGGTCGCGTTCTCGCGCGCCGCCACGAAGCCGTGGCCGAGCGGGGAGCGCAAAATCTGCCACACGACCAGCATGACCAGGGCGAAGAGGCCGAAGACGAGATAGTAGTAGCCGGTGGAGCCGAGCGCGACGCTCCGGCTGCCGATATGCAGCGGCACGCGAGAAAAGCCGGTGAGCCCGTCCTCGCCGCCGGTCAGGCCGTTCCAGCGCACCGCAACGAAATAGAACATCTGGCCGAAGGCGATGGTGATCATCGAGAAATAGATGCCGCGGCGCTTCATCACCATGGGCCCGACCAGTACCGCCGCGATGCCGCCGAGGAGGGTGCCGGCGATGATGGCGAGCGGCAGCGACGGGACGACATGGATCAGGAAGAGCCCAGTGCCGTAGGTGCCGAGGCCGAAATAGGCCGCGTGGCCGAAGGACAGGCCGCCCGTCTGGCCAAGCAGCAGGTTCAGCCCGGTGGCCGCCATGCCGTAGATCAGGATGCGCGTGGCGAGGTCGGTATAGCCGCCGATGGCGGGCAGCCAGAGCGGCACCAGCAGCAGCAGCAGCCAGATGAGGCCCGACGCGATCTCGCGCCGCCCGATCGCGCTACGGCGGGGCGGGGACGCCGCGACGCCGCGGATCATCGTGCTCATTCGAAAAGCCCCTCCTGACCGAGCAGCCCGCGCGGTCGCACGATGAGGACAGCCGCCATGATGACGTAGATGACGACCTCCTGGGCGGCGGGGAAGAACGCCGCGGTGACGCCCGAGGCGATCCCGATGATGAGGCCGCCGAGCACGCTGCCGACGAGGCTGCCGACGCCGCCCACGATGATCGCGACGAAGGAGGGCATGATCAGCTCGCTGCCGATATCGGGCGAGAGGCCGAGCTGCCCGGCGGCGAGAATGCCGGCGAGCCCCGCGAGGAAGATGCCGATGCCGAAATTCGCCGCGCGCAGGAAGAATATGTTCACGCCGAGCGCGGAGATGGTTTCGAGGTCGGCGTTGCCGGCGCGGATGCGGATGCCGATGCGGCTGTAGCGAAGCGTCGCGAACAGCGCACCGGTGACGACGACGGTGATGGCGATCAGCACCAGCCGGTAGCCGGTCAGGAAGAACAGCGAACTGCTGAGGGGTGTATTGAGGTAGTTGGGCAGCGAGAACGGCACGCCGACCGCCCCCCAGATGGTGCGGACCAGATCCTCGACGATCATCGCGAGGCCGAAGGTCAGCAGCAGCGAAAACAACGGGTCGCGGCCGTAGAGCGGGCGGATCAGCACCCGTTCCACCACCACGCCGACGACGACGGCGACGAGCGGCGCCAGGATCAGCGCGCCCCAGAACCCGACATAGGGCTCCAGCGTGAAGGCGATGTAGCCGCCGAGCGCCATGAAGGTGCCCTGGGCGAAGTTGATGACGCCATTCAAGCCGAGGATCAGCGACAGGCCCAGCGCCATCAGCGCGTAGAATGTGCCCACGATGAACCCGTTGAACACGCTGTACAGCAGCATCAGTTCCACGGTCGTACTCCAGGACCGCGCCTTTTGCGGCGCGGCGTGCCGGTCCGGCGCCCGGATGGGCTCATCCGGGGCGGGTCCAACGGGGGGGCGATCAACTGGGGCAGGTCCAAC
>JABBOH010000069.1:0-4667 GCA_019351895.1 Pseudomonadota bacterium | reverse complement strand
CGTGATCAGCTAGGGTAGGTCATGTGACAGCCCGCCGCCTGCGGCGACTGCGCGATCTGCGCCTCGGGCACGACATTCGCGACCTCGAACAGGTTCGGGTAGGTCGCGTCAGGCGGCACGTGACCGGGGAACATGTTGGCGATCATCTGGTGATCCTCGGCCCGGTAGTAGCATTTGCCGGGCTGCAGGGCGATTTCAGGCGGCAGTTCCAGCCCTTCCAGCGCCTTCACCACCTTCAGCGTGTCGAGCGACTGCGCCTTCGCCGTGGCCATGGCGATCGCATGGACCGAGACGAAGCCGAACCACACGCGCGCCGTCGGCACCTTGCCGCCGAACTGCTTCTTGTAAGCATCGACGAACTCCGCGACATGCGGCACGCCGGGCTGGTTCCAGTACCACTCCATCGTCCACCAGCCGAGCAGCGCCTGCTTGGGCAGCGCCTCCAGCACTTCCATCTCCTGCAGCGCGCCGGCCACCGCCATTCTCTTATCGATGCCGAACTGCACCGCCTGCTTCAGCAGGTTAACGAGGTCGTCGCCCGCCGACAGGCAGATCAACACGTCCGGATTGGCGGCCCTCGCCCGGATGAGATAGGAGGAGAAGTCCGAGGTGCCGAGCGGCGCCAGCGCGTTGCCGACCGACATGCCGCCCGCCTGCTTCAGCTGCGCCGTGTAATCGCGCTCGAGCGCATGGCCGAACGAGTAATCGGGAGTGATGAAAAACCACTTCTTGCCGAACTTCTTGAACAGCGTTCCGAAGTCGCCCGATGTCAGCATCCAGGTCGTGGAGCAGGTGCGGAAGGTCGTCCAGGCGCATTTCGTGCCCGTCACGTCGTCGGCGTGGCCGCCGGTATCGACGTAGAGAATCTTTTTTTGCTGGGCGAACTGGCTGAGCGCCTCGGACACGGCGGAACTCACAGAGCCGATGAGGAAATCGACCTTGTCCTGGCTAACGAGCTTTTGCGCCTTGGATATGGCGGGACCGGGCAGCCCTTGCGAATCCTCGACCACCAGTTGCAGCGGCCGTCCCAGCATGCCGCCCGCCCCGTTGATCTGGTCGGTCGCCATCTTGGCGCCGCGGATTTCATCGCCGCCATTGCCGGCATAGGTGCCCGTACGAGGGTCGAGCATGCCGATTTTCACCGGCGCGCCGCTTGCGGCCCAAACTTGACGTGGTGAGGCCAGAAGTCCCGCGGCGCCGACGGCGGCACCGATCTTCATGAGGTTGCGGCGCTCGATCACGCCGGACGTGTCGTTGTTCTCGGACATTTGCTTCCTCGTAACTCTTTTGTTTTACAATGCGGCTGGATCGGCAACCATCGTGAGACAAGTCCCGGCCCGGTTTCATACCCGGGCAGTCGCCAAGTTGCATGTTCCTCCCTGCCGTTCTTCTGCGGCGTTATGCGGCAACCCGCTCGCAGTCTTTTTGATCAATCGCCATCAAGCGAATAGTCCGTCCCGCTTGGTGTTGTAAACACTCGGCCTCATCCCCAATGCGGTCAATGCATGGTGAGGTCAAATAGAACAGCACCAAGAGACTGTTTTTCGCAGCCCGATCCTCCTCTGGACCGGCGCTAGGACTTCAACGCGGGACGCACCGCGCCGGAGACAGCACCGGAACGCGCCCGCACGATCCCCGGCGCAGGACCCTGCTATTTCTTATTATTCCGCAACGTTCGCCTCAGGGTGCCCCCTGGCCGGGGGCCCCTCGCGGGGGTCCCTCGAGCGGGCGCTGCTTGCCTCCTCCGGCGATGCCCTCGCCAATATCGGGAACGTGATCCGCCTACCCGGCCGATCCGCGGGGCGATGGTCACTTGTTTTGTTGCATTAACCTCACGGCGTATCGGCTTCTTCCGGTAAAAATCTCGGTTCTTTCATTCCTGGCCCAACCCCGGGGCGGCGGGCTGGACCGGCTGCCGAAACCCGCCCAGGGCGCACCGTAACGCCATTGTAAGCACAATCTGCTAAACACAGTCCGGCTATGGATCTTTTGCTAAACAAACTTTAACGATGCAGGAGACTTCCCATGCGGCTTTCAACCACCGCCCTTGCGGCAGCGGCATTCTTCGCGTCAGCGGCCTTTACCGCGAGCTTCGCCCAGAGCACCAACGGCGACATTCCGCCGGCGACGACGCGCTCGGCTTTCCCCGGCCCCACCATCCAGGACGGGAAGGTCATCCCCTTCAGCTATTCCCCCACGAGCGGAACCATGAGCGGCGGGATGGCGACGAACGGAGGCGTGCAGGCCGGCGGGCCTTACCGGAAGGCCGAAATCCCGCAGACCGCCCCGTAATGGGCTTGTAATCCGATTGTGCGATACTGGCGGCTCTAGCAGGATGCGGAAATAGGCCTTGTTGATGCGGCTCCGATCGGATTCTCTATCGCAGGCGGTGGCGGGGAGTGCGGCGGATGCGCGGAACGGATCGGCAGACCAATCAGATGTTCAGCTATCTCAGCCCTGAGGCGATGGTGCCGCGAGACCACCCGCTGCGGGTGATCCGGCCGCTGGCGAACGCCGCCCTGGAACGTCTATCTCCAGCCTTCGGGAAGATGTACTCTGAGATCGGACGTCCATCGATCCCGCCCGAACAGTTGCTCCGCGCGCTGCTCATACAGGCGTTCTTCTCGGTGCGCTCGGAGCGACAGCTCATGGAGCAGCTGACCTACAACATGATGTTTCGCTGGTTCGTGGGTTTATCGATGGACGCGCCGGTATGGGATGTGACGGTGTTTACGAAGAACCGGGAACGACTGCTGGCAGGCGACATCGCTGTCGGTTTCCTGCGGGCCATCCTGGTCGATCCGCAGGTCAAGCCGCTGCTCTCCGACGAACACTTCTCGGTCGATGGCACGCTGATCGAAGCGTGGGCGTCGATGAAGAGTTTTCGGCCGAAAGACGGTGGCGGCGAGCCGCCCGCCGATGGTCGCAACGGCGAGCGTGACTTTCATGGCGAAAAGCGCAGCAACGAGACCCATGCGTCGACCACCGACCCTGACGCTCGACTCTACAAGAAGGCAAAGGGACAGGCCGCGAAGCTCTGCCACATGGGTCATGTGGTGATGGAGAACCGTTCGGGCCTGGTGATAGCGGCGAGCACAACGCGTGCGACCGGCACTGCCGAGCGCGAGGCGGCCGAGGCGATGGTCGGGGACCTGGACGGCAGCCGCCGCATCACGCTCGGCGCCGACAAGGCCTATGACACGGCAGACTTCGTCGCCGAAATGCGCCGTATCGGTGTGACCCCGCACGTCGCTCAGAACGACAATGGCCGCCGCTCCGCCATTGACGGCCGCACTACTCGCCATGGTGGCTACAAAGTGAGCCTACGGCACCGCAAGCGCATCGAAGAGGTGTTCGGTTGGATGAAAACCGTAGGTGGTCAGCGCAAGACGCGCTATCGCGGCACCGGGCGGGTGGGCTGGATGTTTACTCTGTCGGCAGCGGCCTACAACCTGATCCGCCTACCCAAGCTGTTGAATGCGGCGGCTTAGCGATAGACGAAGTCCGTCCGCGTTCTGCCCGTCGCGATGATTCCCGCTGGGCAGAACGGCGAACGTCCCTTAATCAGCCGCCGCGCGACCAGTCGAAGCAATCGGGAAGCCCTGAAACAGCCGATAACTCAGACTTCTTCCGCATCCTGCTAAAGCGATTCCCTGCATACTAGTGTCCAGGCTTGGGTGTGGGCGCTGTCAAGTATCGTGCCCATTCGGGGATAAATGTTAAATCGAATGTCGGAGGTGATTGGCAGTCTGTCGATAAACCCTGCAAGATCGCTCTTAACAGTCCCTTGCGGAGCTCTTCCGAGCGTGTCCTGTCGTCGCGGGGGTCAGCCATCTTCGCAACGTACTCGCAAGTCAAGGTGCGAACAGATTGGAGGAGTTCTTCCACAGCGAGTTCGAACTCCGCGATGAGAGTTCCATTCAAAATCTTCAACTCGTCTGCGGCCATGGTCTCGGCTCCAACTATTAGAACGTAAGGAGACTAGAGGCTTAACGTTCAAGTTCGTCAACAGGCTACAGGCTTGAGACAGCGTTCCAAAATAGCCTGGCAGACGCCACTGTCTTTCATTTAGCAAGACTTGGATACTCGCGCCGAACGAGCTTTGAGCGGAAGCGGGGTCGATACACGCATTGGAGACAAAGTCAGGCGAGCAGTTAGAAGTTGTATGTCGGAGCAATCACCACTACATAGCTGCAGCTTAGCCTACTCCTAATGACGTGAACAAGGCCGCCCACCGGTCAAGGTTCTCATCATTGAAGCTGCTACTTCGGTCGAGTGCGCGCTTTTTAACTGCTCTTGCCAGCTCTACCTTCCAGCCTTCTTCCAACGCGATGTCGTGCGAGGCGGCCCACGCCTTGATTTGGGGAACTATTGGTCGCCCGATGACGAAGGTATCTCCGAAGGACTTGTCGGGTCTGCGCTCCCACCGGTCAACGACATCGGCCAAGAAATCTGCTGGAAACAGATCCTCAATTTCAGAATCAGGAAAGCCTGCCGCTTCGTCTGTGCAAACAACTTTCTCCTTCGAGACTTGGTAGATGCCGCTCTTCAGGTCGTTCGCCATTCTCTTGCCTGTGGCATCACCGTCCAACAGGATGTACGGCAATTCCTCGTCGCGCCCTGATAGGATGCTTGCAACCACCTTCGCATTGCTCGCTCCATGTGAC
>JABBOH010000068.1 GCA_019351895.1 Pseudomonadota bacterium | reverse complement strand
TTAAGGTCAGACGGTCATAGATATGGTCGGCGACCTGATCCGCGCGGATGTCTATAGAAAGCTCGGCTACTCCGGGCCAGGCGGCTTTGTGAAGCTGATGTGCCGGGACCGGACCTTCCGGCCAGTGGTCACACTCAGGTTATACCACTTTCTGCGCCAGCATTGGAGCAGGCGTCCGGCAAGCTTGTTTGTTGGTTTGATGCACCGGATGTGGTGTCACAGTGTCGCAATGGAGTTGCCGTTGTCGACCGTGATCGGGCCGGGATTCTCCATTGCGCATGGTTGGGGAATGGTGATCAACGCGCATGCCAAAATCGGCAGGAACGTCACTATCTTCCATGGTGTCACAATCGGGCAAGGTGACAGGATCGCTTCGGACGGAACCCGGCGCACTGGCTATCCGGTCATCGGCGACGACGTCTGGATCGGTCCGGGAGCGACGATCGTGGGCGCGGTCACGGTTGGAGATGGTAGCCGGATTATGGCTGGGGCGGTGGTGTCGTTTGACGTGCCGCCTGGATCCATGGTTCGCGGCAATCCCGGCGAGATTTGGCGTGAGAACTGTGTCATGGACGTCATGCACCGCGTCATCTAGCCATATCGGCACCGCGTGGGCATGCCGTTTGTTGAGCGAACGCTGAGCATCGCCCGAAAGAGTGCTCGTCAGCGCACATCCAGCAATCTGCCGCGCCTCGGCGTTCTGGACTCTTGGGGTAGTTGAGACAGGGCGTGCTCGACCGCAGCGACGCAGCTGCTCCAATCGAAGTCGCGCCGCAGGTCGACGCTGGCCGACGCAGCCAGCCTGCCGAAGTGGCCCGGTTCGGCTCCGATGATCAGGCGCGCGACTTGCTCGGCCAAGTCGGTGCCTTCGACCATCTGCCCGCAATAGGTGCGGGCCATCTGCCGGGCTCCCGGCAGGTTCCGGCAAATTGGAAAGGTGCCGCAGCCGATACTCTCGAGCACGATGAGCGGAAACGAGTCAACCTCGCTCAGGTGGACCAGCACGTCCGCCAAGGCGAGCCGGTCCAGCAGTTCGGCCTCCGGCAATAGGCCGATCACGTCGACCCGCCCGGTCAGTCCGGCCAGTGAGATGGCGGACCCCAGCTCCTGACGAGTGGCCTCAGGGCAAGGCCCGATCAGCTCGGCATCGAACGCGAAGCCGGACCGCTGCAGGATTGCGCAGACGTCTATGAACAGAAATGAACCTTTACCCTTCGAGAGCCGCCCGGCATGAACGAGACGCATCCGGCGGATCTCCGCTCGCCGCCGACGTGGGGGCGGTTCAGCCGGAAATGTTCTCGGCAGAAACGTGAAAATCTTGAACCGAGGGGGAGACTCCGGCAGCGTCAGCTCCTCCGCTTGGCTGGCGGACAGAAGCCCAATGCCGTTTGCGGTCGAGAGCAGCGACTTGGAGAGGAACCGCATCACGATGCTGGATTGTGACGCGAAGTTCGACCCCACATGCGGGGTGACCAGCACCCTGAACCGCAGCAGCCGGCAGATGACGAGCAGCAGCAGATCCGGCAGGCTGCCATATTGGAGCCAGATGCAATCCCACTGCGAGCGATGCGTGGCGATGGCCCATATGCCCCGGAGGAACGGCACCAAGCCGCGGTCCCGCAGGTAGGGGCCATACGAGTAGGCGTATTCCGCGTGGTGGCCGCCGATCTCATGCAGCGCTTGCTGGGCGCGCTCGCAGAACTGTTCGATCCCGCCGCGGTGCGACGGAGTGCCCCCAAGAATGAGAATGTTCATGCAGCGCGGACTTTCATTCCCGGAACGAGGCTTGCCTGAAAGTCAGGCCGCGGCGCTCAACTCGTCGATGAGCCGCTTGGTCTCCTGGATGTTGCCGCGGCTGGATGCGCCGAACACGATCGACTTGATGTTCTTCTGCCGGCATACGTAGTCGATCGCCTCGCGCGGCGGGATCGCCCCTGACGCCAGCACCGACATCGCGACCGGCCGGAATCGCCGCGTTGCGATGAGCGCCTCGTACTGAGCGATGCCAGGGCACATGCGAAAGCCGAGCTTGTTGATGTTGGCGCAGATGATCGGGTTCTCGATGCCCTGCGCCTCGAGCACGTCGAGCAGCTTCGGCATGTTCATCGTGATGAAACCGGGCTCCGCCCCATACTTCGCTTTGACATGGTCTGCAAAATAGCGGAACGCATCGTTGAAGCCGCTTCCGAGCAGCAGGTCGGTCACCACGTTCTGCAACCAGATCACCGGCGTCCTCAGTCCGTGGAACATCTTCATTTCAGCGTCGATGAGCAGTCGCGCGATGCCCTGCATATCCTTGGTCGCAACCGATACGCCGCTCTTCATGAGGGCGCCGATCGCCCCCTCTTTCGGCAGGAACAGCTTCAAGGCCTCGAACATGCCGTGCTCGGTCACCGCGTTGGCATATTTGTGTGCGTACGGCATGCAAGGATAGAACTCGAAATCGGCGTAGCGCGTAGGGTGGGCGCGCACGTGGTCGCAAATGACCGCTATCCGGTCGTGCGTCGTGCACATGAACACCCGGATCCCGGCCTCATAGGCGATGTCGAGCACGTCGATGATCGCTTGATCGCTCTCGAAGCGCATCAGCTGCGCCCGGGCCTTCTCCTCCGACATGTGATTCACCCCGAAGAACTGGTTGTCGCCGAACAGTATTCTTTGCATCGTCATGCTCGCTCTGGCTTGGGTTCACGCCGTCAAGGGTTCAGGAGACCAGTGCGCGGGCGCGGCGAAAAAGCGCGGGCCAGGGCGCGCGGACAGGGCGGACGAGCGTGGCCGAGGGCGGCAACGGGGACGACACCGCAGCGCTGCCCGACGCCACCAGTCCGCTGGCTGCCGCGGGCTCCGGCAGGCCGGCCGCGTCGCGCTTCATCATCGCCGCTACCCGGTCGGTCGCGACCGCCGTCGCGAAGGTCGATACCGTGTCCGTGTCGCCACTCGCGATCGCCCGCACGAAGTGGTCGATCTGCGCCGAATACTCCTCCCCGCGCAGATAGAAGGCTTGGTTCTCCGACAGCCCGGTCGTGTACGACATCGTCCAGCCGGCCTTGAGTGGGATGCTCGCGACACTCGGATCGCGCACGTAGAGCTGCGTCTCCTGTCGATCCACCGTCAGCCGGCCGTTGGTGCCCCAGAAGCTCATTTTGGTGGACATCTTGCGGTGGCTATCCTCGCTCCAGTTCGCCGCGATCTGGCCGGTGACGCCGCCTGCCAGGAACAAGGTGGCGTACACCTCGTCCTCGACGTCGCGGGAGAAGATCGTGTTGAGCACCGTCCCGCCAACCCGCTCCGGCTCGCCGAGCAGGAAGTTCACAAGGTCGATCGCGTGGCTCGCATAGTCGTAGAGGCAGCCGCCCCCTTCAGACTTGCTCGCCCGCCACGTGCTGTTCTTCGGCCGCAGGACCACAGGTCCGTAGGCCTCCGCGCGGAAGTGGTGCAGCCGGCCGAGTGCCCCGCCGTCGATGAGACGCTTGGCCTCCCGGAATGCGCTGACAAAACGATAATGGTAGCCGACCTGATTCACCAATCCACGCTGCCGGGCAAGATCGGCGAGCCGCTGCCCGACATCCGGGTCGAGGCAGAACGGCTTCTCGCAGAACACGTGCACCCCGTGCTCCAGGGCGTCGCGGACCATCTCGGCGTGGAACCGTGACGGAGTGGCGATCACCACGCCGTCGAGCTGCTTCTCACGCAGCATCCTCTTGTAGTCTGAATAGACTTCGACACCCGTGTATTTGGCAAGCGTGTCGATCACATAACGTGTGGTGTCGCACACGGCCACCAACTCCGCGTCGGGATGGGTGCGCATGATCGCGAGGTGCGAGACGCCCATCTTTCCAAGACCAATCAACCCCAACCGGACCATGCGACGCTCCCAAAGGACAATGTAGGATTATGCAAGTTCAGCCGAGCAGCGCTTCCCGCAGCCGGCCGATGAATGCCTCCGGCGCGAAAGGCGGCACCCGCGCCGCCACGTCGCTCCGGTGGGACAAGGCCTTGGCGATGGCACCCGGCAACTCGTCTTCAGCCATCGCCACGTAGACGCCGGGCTTCTGCAGCAGCCAGCGGGCAGTCGACACCTGGTGGTCGGTGTTATGCTCCCCTAGGCTTGCCCGGCGCGGGAACAGAACGATGGGCCGCATCCGCTCCGCCGCGAGGAAAAAGCTGCCGGTCCCGGCATGAGCGATGAGCAGCTCGCAGCGGTCGACCAAGCCCGCGAACTCCTGCGGCCCCAATAGCTGAGCCCACCGCATATGAATGGGCCGGTACTGCCCCTTGTCGCCGATTTGCGCGAACACCTCCCGGTCCCCGTGATCGCCCGCCCATCGGTCGATGGCTCGGACAAGCCGGTCGAACGGCAGCATCGTGCCGATGGTCAGAAGTATCAAAGAACCGCCCCCCAGTAGGCCGGCCCCGAATGACGCGCCAGCCCTGGCCATTGCGTGAGATGCACGTCGGCGACATGGCGCGCGAGCGACCCGGATGAAGACAGCGTCTCGACGTTCGCTATACTGTCAATCCAGATGGTTCGCGTCCGCAGCAACAGCTTGGCAAGCATCAAGGCGAACAGGGCGGGGAACGAGCCCGTCGTGATCACGACATCCGGCCGCTCGCGCAGAATGATGCGGACCAGTTGCGGAACCAGCACCGCCAATCCCCACAAATCCCGGCGCGATACGTCGCGCACGGCGTAGAAGCGGTGCCCCGCGACCTGGTCGGCGTAGTTGGGATGCACACTGACATAGGCGACCTCGAACCCATCAAACGCCGGCGCTATCCGACAGAGCTCCAACCAGTGTCCGCCGCCCGACGCCACCGCCATTACTTTCCGCGTCATCGGCGCCTCCCTCGGCCACCGGCCGCCTCAACCACCGCTGTCACGCCATAAACATCCAGTACATGGCAAGCGCGCCACGTACGTTTCACCTCGTGACGATCACGACGCGCATGGACACCCCGCTCAAAAGGCATGCTTGCTGAACACCTCGCGAAGAACCGTCATCATGATGATCCGGATATCGAACCAGATCGACCACCGCTCGATATACTCGAGGTCATACGTGACGCGCCGATATAGATCGTCCAAAGTGACCAGTTCGCCGCGTGCACCGTTGACCTGGGCCCACCCCGTTATTCCTGGCTTGACCTGATGCCGGATGACATATTCGTCCATCGCGTCTCCCAGCAGCCGACCACCGGCACGCGTATGCGCCGTATGCGGCCTGGGACCGACCAGAGACATGTCACCTGCGACGACATTGAGAATCTGGGGCAACTCGTCGAGGCTGAGCTTTCGCAACCACTTTCCGACGCGCGTCACGCGGGGATCGGAGCGCGATGTCTGTCGGGTCGCCATCATGTCGGACGACTCTGCGTACATTGAGCGAAACTTGAGAACGGTAAAAGATTGATAGTTTCGGCCGATACGAGGCTGGCGAAACAGTACCGGCCCCGGCGAGTCCAGTTTCACCGCCAGCGCGATCGCTGCGAATAGCGGCGCCAGGATAGTGATCAAGATCAGCGCCAAGGTTACATCCAGAAGCCGCTTCCAAAATTCCTGGTGGAAGGTGAGCGGCCGAAACTGGACAATTTTGAGCGCGAGTGGCCCCATCATCTCGACGGGAAGCGCGACCTCCGCGGGCTGCGCGAGATGCGGCAGCACATAGATCGCGACCGCCGTGCCCCTCAGTCGCCAGCGGATCTCGCTGACGATCTTCAATGCTTCTACGCCTCGTGGTACGGCGATAATCACATCGTCGACCGCCGCCTGGCCTGTCAGCTCGATCAGATCGTTGATCGATCCTGCGACAGTAGCGGCCAGGCCGCCCGGTGTGTCGCTGAAGACGCCGACCAGGCGGATGGTCTCGCCCATGAAGTTCAGACATAGGTCCGCGACGTGGAGCGCGTCGCCCCCATCACCGATCACTGCGACATTCCGCGCTATCCGGCGGGAGAAGGACGGATGTGCGGAGGCATAAGTGCCGACGCAACGTGCCACCATCGCCGCAGCAAAGGAGCTTGCAAACCAGATAGACGTCACCACCAGTATTGCCGTCCAATCATGCCCCAGAAGGGCGAGAACGACATCGCCCGCCACCCCAGCAACAAGCAGACTCTGCGCAAGATGCAGGACACCGCCAAGCAGCTGGCGATAGCTGCCTTCCGCGCTTGCCCTGGGACCGCGAGGAACCCGATAGATCAGGCAAAACGTCAGCACGCAGACGGCCGCCGCGACCCGGTAGCCATGGCCTCGACCCAAGGTTGTTGCGTCTACGATAAGAAGCGCAGCCGTTGTTATGGTGACGGACCCAGCTTCAAGGAGCAGACGAGAACGTGCAGAAGCGGCTTGGCCTCTAATCCGGCATGCGCGGGACATGCATCACGTGTCTTTATGCTTTCGGCCGGGGCTGCTCGATCATCATTTCCGACCTGCAGATCATCGCGGAGTGCCTTACTAGAAATGTCTGCCATGACTCTCTTTGTATATCGACGGATTAGCGGAACCCTCTACTGGAGGAGAGTCCGATTTATCTACAACAGAGAAGGCTCGGCGCAGGCCAGCACTCGGAGCTACGTAATTTTACGTTGCGTGTGATTAAAGAAAGGGGCCGCTATCTGTCAACGACTTTGTTGCGCGGTGGTATTTTCTCGCAGCTTCATTCTCGGTTGATGGCTCCTGTAGTTTATGATGCGGATTTGTGGAGCTAATTCCTACGATGCGTGCCGTGATCGGATGATAAGACATTACCTTATTCGCCTTGACGTATATTATCTTTAGACAATGAGGTAGCGGGGTCATCACCCTGCGGCTCCTCCACTTTCTATCTCGCCCAGGGATGCACTCCACGTCCATTGGTGAGCGGGAAGACTGGGGAAAGTGCGATCTACCTCTTTCTGCTGATTGTTCTGAGCCAGAGGCAAATAGTGGATGATGAGCGCAAGCCTAATTCGATTTCGCAATGTGGCGGGTGTATGTGAGTTCTGAGTCTGCCCATGGGTTCTTGGTCGGCCGGCCCAGAGCGGGTTGGGCCGAGCAAGTGATAACGGGCCGTACGGTGCGATAGCGCCGACGCGACACAAATCCGCGCTCGACGTGACGGATGGGGCGAAGGTCGCGCATCCGGGTCCGTCTCGCACACCGGCTTCCGGCGCGGCCGGCACGCGCGAACAGCGTTGACAGGCGCCGGCACCGTATCGATCATGCCGCCTCCGCTCCATGATCTTGCGCCGCCGCCTCAGCAGACCGGAACAGGGAGAGCTCAGCCGTGGCCGATCCCGATATCGACGTGATCCGCGCGCAACTCGCCGCGCGCCCGAGACCCGCGAGCCTGGCCGAGCGCCGTGCGCGGCTCGACGCCCTCGGCGGCCAATACGTCATGCCGGCGGGGTCGCGACGGAGCCGGTCCGCGTCGGCGGGTTCGACGCCGAGTGGACGGTGCCGCCGCTCGCCGATCCGTCCCGCGCGCTCCTGTTCCTCCATGGCGGCGGTTACGTTTCGGGTTCGATCGCCAGTCACCGGCACATGGTGGGACAGCTGGGCGTCGCGGCCCGCTGCCGGACCTTGGCGCTCGATTACCGGCTGGCGCCCGAGCATCTCTATCCCGCGGCGCTGGAAGACGCCCTGGCGGGCTACCGCTTTCTGCGCGACCAGGGTTTCGCGCCCGCGCATATCGCGCTCTGCGGGGAAAGCGCGGGCGGGGGGCTGACGGTCGCGACCCTCGTCTCGCTGCGCGATGCCGGGGAGGCCTTGCCCGCCTGCGCGTGGCTCAGCTCGCCTTGGGTCGATCTGGCGCAGACCGGCGGCACGATGCAGACCAAGGCCGATGTCGATCCGCTGATTCAAAAGCCCTATCTGGACGAACTCGCGGCCGCCTACCTCGGCGACCGGGATGCGGCCGATCCGCTCGCCTCGCCGGTCCATGCCGATCTGCGCGGTCTGCCGCCGATGCTGATCCAGGTGGGCTCGGCCGAGACGCTGCTCGACGATGCCGTGCGTCTGGCGGCCGTCGCGGGGGCGGCCGGGGTTCGGACGACGCTCGATATCTGGCCCGACATGATCCACGCCTTCACGCTTTTCTATCAGCAGGTCGCGGCAGGCCGCCGCGCGATCGAGGAGGCCGCACGGTTCGTGCGCGCGCAGACGGGCGGGACGTGAGGCCGTAGAGCGTCGCACCCGCCGGGGGCGGCGCGCCCTTCTCGGCCCCGGCGCAAAATTCGCTGTCCGCCAAGCCGGTTGTTTGTACACGTCCGGTAGGTTAGCCACCGTGATCGCCGCACTCGGTGCGGCAGCGTCTGCTGGCCCCCAGGATCACGGGTCTCCATCGGATCGCGGAACCGCCAAGGCCGGCAGCAGGTCGAGGCTCGCGAGCAGCCAGGGGTTCAAACCGGCCACTCCCGATCGGGGCGCGGGGGCGTGAGAACCAGCCGGTGCAGCACCATCGTTTCGATGCCCTGCGGCATCATCATAACATAGCTGTTCGACACGAAAGACGTGCCCAGCACGATCATGGCGCGCCGCGTCGCCTCCGCGGGCGTTCGGCCCCCGTGGTGGAAGGGCTGATCGGCGGCAATGCCGAGCTGGGTTTCGGGGCCCTGAAAGAGCGTTTCGACCAGCCTTCGGCCGACACGCACAACGTCTCCAGGAATGGCCGCGAGCGTGCGGAGGATCACACGGAGCCAAGGAGCGCGCAGGTCCATCCGCCTCTCCTCGGTGGGGCGATAGGCAAGGGGAAAGGCTGTGATGGCAGCGGCGCTGGGGATGCCGGCAATGAGTTCGGATGAACTCACGGGCGCGGCAAACAGCAGGTAGACGCCAAGAAAGACGATCCAGAGTGCCGCTGCACGTAGCACGATGCCGTTTCCCCCTGCCCCACGCAAAGGATATGATGCGCCGCCGGCGGCCGCCAAATGCGGTTGGCCGGTCACGCTCCTGTGCGGGCGGATCTTGCGCGCAAAGATCCAACGAAGAAGATGCCTCCGCAACAATACAGTTCACGGCGCACTCAACTATGATAACAGTGCGCGGTAGATGCAGTAGCGGGAATAGACAATGAGGCTCACCATCGAAAGCTTAGACGAGGCGGCGTTCGAGACGAGGGCCGGCCTCGCGCCGAGCTTGGAGATCGACAGCGTCTTCAGCAAGGGGGCACTAACCCGCGCGAGAGCCGCTGAGCTTCACCAGAAGTTCTCAACGGCAAAACCGTTCCACTACGTGGTCATCGACGAACTGTTCAACCCGGATTTTCTGTCGAAGGTTTTGGATGACTTCAGCGTCGGCTTCGGCGACTGGGTGCATTACAACACGCCGAACGAGGTGAAGCGCGGCACGCGGCCCAACGCGAAGCTCGGCGCCGGCAGCCAGCGCTACTTCGACGTGATCCATCGCGGCCAGTTTCTCCAGTTCCTGAGTGCCGTCACCGGGATCGACGGCCTGCTGCCTGATCCGACGCTGTTCGGAGGCGGGCTGCACGAGATCCCCAGCGGCGGCCGGTTCAGCGTCCACACCGATTTCAACCGCCATCCCGTGACGGCGCTGGATAACCGTCTGGTGTTCATCACCTATCTGAACAAGAACTGGAAGTCCGCCTATGGCGGTGCGCTGGAACTCTGGGATGCCGCCTCGAAGGAATGCGTCACCGAGGTTGTGCCGCTTTTTGGCCGGTCAATCCTCTTCGCGCATACCGCCAGTAGCCTGCACGGCCATCCCAAGCCGGTGGACGCGCCCGACGGGCGGAGCCGCAAGTCCGTGGCCGCCTATTTCTATACGAACGGTGGGCCGGGGACCGAGGCGGGAGAAACACATACGACACGGTTCATGTCCTCTCCGCAGTTCGGCCGCTGGGGGAAACTGGTCGTGACCGCCAACTACGTCTCCCCCATGCTCATGGACGGCGCCCGCATGGCCGTGCGCATGGGCTCGAAAATGCTCCGCCGGTAGGATCGGCGGAGCGGCTTGGCGCTAGGCTCTTGATCTAATGCATAGCGCTGATCCCGCGCATCCTTGCGCGGTGCCGCACATTGTCCTCGTCCGGTCAAGATTTTGATATCATGGCGGCACCCGCGTTACTACATCGTGCCTTGGCAGCGTCTTGCCGCTCGCAGGGATGGTGATAACCCAATGCTCAGTCCGGCTGCAAGGGCGACAGGCTGCGCGGCCCGCCGCGATATCGGCGTATCAGGGCCGCGCGACCTGCTCGCATGAGATACAGCGCCGCCCCCACGGTGTAGGCGCAAACGGGCGCAAGGGCGCGCAGGACTTCGCCGTAGCGAAGCCGGTTCCGGCCAACGCTCTCTCCGGGCATCCATGAAAGCCGCCAGCGCGCACGGCACCGCCCGCAGAGCCATGGGGGTCGCGGCTCGATCACGACAGGGTGAACGTGGCGGCGTGCAAGCGCCGCGCTGTCTCAGGGGACCGCGCACCCTCGACCCGGATGCCCCGGCCGCCGCCACGATCGCGGCCCCTGTTCGGACCTCGATCTTCAGTGATTGGCGGGAGGTCGCCAGCCGCTAGGGTATGGTCTATGAAGCCGCCGTCGGGAAAGGCGCGGCGATCAGGCCGCCCATAAGTCAGGAGTGGCGAATTGAGCAGAAGGGCGTTCTCTGCAAACTTGGTCTACAACGTCTTCGGAGCCCTTCTACCGCTCGCGACCTCCCTCGGGACGGTGCCGTTCTACATCCACCAGATCGGCCTCGCGCGGTATGGCGTGGTCACGATCTCCTGGGTGCTGCTGGGCTACTTCGGCTTTCTCGACTTCGGCCTTTCGCGCGCCTCGGCCAATGCCCTGGCCAAGCTCGGAACATCCTCCCCGCGCGAACGCTCGCCGGTTCTGGTCACCGCCTTCTGCTGCAACCTCGGCCTGGGGCTGGTCGGCGGCGGCATCCTTTATGCCGTGGGCCACATCGTGCTGCTGCATCTCGTGAAAGTGCCGGGCAGCCTGATGGGCGAGACGAGCGCCGCCTATCCCTGGATGGCGGCCATGCTGCCGCTCGGCATGCTGTCCGGCGTCGCGACAGGGGCCCTCGAATCCCGCGAGCGGTTCCTCACGTCGAACATGCTGAGCACGTTCGGTACGATGAGCGGGCAGGTCCTCCCCCTCATCTGCGCCTATGCCATCGGCCCAAGCCTTGAGGTGGTCATCCCGGCCACCCTCCTGGCCCGCTTGCTCGCGGTCGCGGTGTCCTACGCCGTCGTCATTCGCTCCGAATGGCCGGTCAGTCTTTTCGATGTCGATCTGGTTTGGATGCGCCGTCTGTTTGGCTACGGCTCCTGGGTGACCGTCTCCAGCATCCTCAACCCGCTGCTCGACACGTCGAACCAACTCATCGTCGGGGCCATGCTGGGCGCCGCCGCCGTCGCAAACTATTCCATTCCGATGACACTCGCGGTGCGCTCGCAGGTCTTCGCGACCGCGCTTGCCCGCACGCTCTTCCCGAGGAATTCGCGCGTCAGTGCTGCCGAGGCGGAGGAGAATACCCGCAACGCCACGATCTCCTTGGCCTATGGCTTTGGAATGGTCTGTGCGCCCGCCATTTTTCTATCCGGCCCCTTCCTGAGGCTCTGGGTCGGCTCGCGTTTCGCGATGGAGTCCGAAGCCGTCGCTCAGATCGTCATGTTCGGCGCCTGGAGCAATGGCGTCGCCTTCATCACCTACGGCTTCATTCAGGCGCGCGGCAGGCCGCATATCACCGCCAAGGTCGGACTCGTCGAGATCATCCCCTATCTGCTCCTGCTTTGGCTGTTCATCAGCACGATGGGCCTGCCGGGTGCTGCCTGGGCCTGGACGATCCGCGTCACCGTCAACTGCGCCGCGCTGCTCTGGCTCAGCGGCTGTTTCAATCGGGGTGTCTGGCGCCTTGCGCCGTCCTTCGTGCTGATGTGCACGGCCCTGGCCCTGGCACGCCTCGTCCCGATGACGGGGCTGGTCGCTTTGTGCTTCGCGGTTCCCTTCGGCGTCTGCTTCGCCATTCTCTCCTACAGGTTTGATCCGATCCTCCGTGACGTTGTTCTGCTCGCCGCGCGCCGGATCGGTCTTCTTCCGAAGCCCGCGGCCACTGAGAGGGATATCGTGTCCTGATGGCCGCGCAGTCGGGGTGGGCAGTTAAGGCCCTACTTCGATAGGCTTTCGGTAAACCTATGTAAGCCAGAGACACCAAGGCCCAGGTGCTTCAGCCGCGACAAGGGGCTGAGCTTCCGTGTCAGATGGAGCTTGCGGTAGGCGTCGAACCTTCTTGAGAACGACGGGGCATCATAAGCATCCAAACGATCCTGGAGAGGCGCGCTCATGCTGGAGTAATGGTTTGCGGCGGCCAGGGCCTGTGTCCCATATAATGCTGAGGTTCGTGAGATTTCCTGGAATATATCGGACATCTTTCTGTAGAAGACATGCCGTTCTCGCTCGTTGGCAACAGACGCAATCCATCTGAGGGTAAGGCGTTTCCGCAAGCTTGATCGCTCGAATCCCATAGTGTTGCTCCCATGTTGCCGATATAGGATCAGGGGGCGGTTGATATGGGACACGCGGCCCAAGCCGTCGGCAAGAACATAAATCCAAGTATCGTGCGTCAGGGGAAGGCCAGGCTTCTCTGGCTGCCTTGGCCGCTGCGAGGGGTCAATCACTTCCAGCAAGGTTCGATGGAACATCATGCTGTTTCCCCAGCCGTTCTTGTAGGGCGTCAGTTCCAGCGGTTCGTGGACAGCGTCATCCTTTATGCCTTGGGTCCACAAGCCGCTGGGGCTTAGCGCTTGGTCGGTCGTTATCAGCGTGTGCATGGCGAGTAGACTGCGGTCATCATTGATGCGGCGGAAAGCCACTTCCAGCTTTTCGGGAAGCCATGCGTCGTCCTGATCGCAGAAAGCGATCAGGTCATGCCGGCAATTCATCGCGGCGTGCAGGAAGTTGTCGGCAAAACCCCGACGCTTGTCAGGTGTCACGATGCGGATTTCAAACGGTGCGGTTTCAGCAAACTCACGGATGATGGAAAGGGTTGTATCCGTGCTGCCGTCGTCGCTTACGACCAATTCCGCGGGCAGCATGGTCTGCGCAGCAATACTGTCGAGCTGCTGCCGGAGGAACAACGCGCCGTTGTAGGTCGCCATGGCGACTGAAATGGACTTTTCCCGTGTCATGAAGCGCGCGCCATGTCTTCTGCCTGTGTCATTGAATCG
>JABBOH010000067.1 GCA_019351895.1 Pseudomonadota bacterium | reverse complement strand
GATCTGATGTTCATCGGCGAAAGCCTGACGCACGCCCGGCTTCAGCTTGACGACACGGCCAACCGTGAGCCGTCGCGGCGGCGCCACGGTCGAGCCGCCATAGAAGGATGGCGCACACCAGGAGGAGGAGGCTGCCGAGCAGCAGGCTGCCGGGAGCAAGCTACTTGAACCGTTGAGTATAGAAGTGGATGCCGCCGAATACGGCGACCAGATCCAGTACCCAGCGCCGGTCGGTGCGGCCAGCCCGTAGTCCAGTGGCGACCAGCAGCAGTGCCCAGGCTGACCGACCGGATGGAAGTGGGTCTGGCGCATTCGATGGGTTCTGGATCAATGTATGTGATATCGCCGCCCCTCAGAAGGCCACGGAAGCGCATGGCGAGAGCGCGCATCACCTTAAACTCGGTAGAGGTCGCGACCTTCTCGGCGTCAGGGCTGCCGGTCCTCATGACGCCCCATGCGCGACCTACTCCGTGACCTGGTCCGGGTACACCTAAGGCGCGTGAACTGCTTTGACTAAGATCAACGCGGATTTCTGTCGCCGATGGGAAACTACGATTGGGGTGAGTTTGGGGTGCGCACGTTTGCGGATGAGCGCGTCCAGAGAGCGTCGCCTTTGGACCTGCCCGCCCGACACAAGGCGATTTCGATGGCGATCCCGAAACTCGGTCAAACCCACGGTCGGCTCGGCAGCGGCGGCTTGACGCTCGGCGGGTTCGCCGCGCGGCTGCTCGTGGTTGTGTTCGTTGGCGCGCTGGCGGCTACCCTTTGGCAACTGGCTGACGTGCTAGTGCTGCTGTTCGGGGCCGTCTTGCTGGCGATCGGCCTCTGCGCAGCGGCCCGCACGGTGTCTCAAAAAACAGGCATTCGCCGGAGCTTCGCCCTGGCAGGCGTTTTCGTGCTGGGGCTGTGCATATTCGGTGCCGCACTTTGGATATTCGGATCCACCGTCGCTGGCCAAGTCGACGACGTCGCCTTGGCCGCCCCGGCCGGCTTCAAACTGGTCATGGCCTGGATAAGCGGCAACCCATATGGACGGCAACTGCTCGATCAGGTGCGCGGGGCCAATATGGTCGGCGCCACTGGTTGGGCAACGTCCGTGATCGCGGCTGCGGCAGGCCTCGTCACGCGTACCCTTGGATACGCCGTCATCGCGCTATTCATGGCCATCTATCTGTCCGCCCAGCCCGAGCGATACCGTCAGCTGTGCCTGCGGCTTGTGCCGACGGCTTATCGTCCCGTCGCGGAACATCTGTTCGGCGAGATGGGGCGGGTTCTGCGGCGCTGGCTGGTCGGCCAACTCGTGGTGATGGCGACCATAGGACTGCTGACCGGCACCGGCCTGTGGTTGATGGGCATCGAGGCTGCGTTCGCGCTCGGCCTCATGGGCGGCCTGCTCTGCTTCATTCCGTTCGTTGGCGCAGTTCTAGCTGCAGTGCCCGCGACCTTGGTGGCGCTCACACAGGGACCGATCTACGCTGCCTCGGTAATCTGCATGTATGCCGGCGCCCACTTCATCGAGGGCAATTTCATCACCCCGATGGTGCAGGCCGAGGCGACGTCGCTTCCGCCAGTTCTCGCGCTTTTGTCGACGGTCGCGTTCAGCGTTCTCTTCGGCCCCATCGGCGCTTTGCTGGCTGCCCCGCTCACCCTTGTCCTCATGGTCGCGGTGGAGGTGCTTTACGTGCAGCAGGGCCTCGGCAAGGTGCCGGAGGCGGAGACCGCCAACCTCGCCGACGGCGAGAGAAGTGTGGCGCCGGTCGCAAAAGGCCGAAGCCCACAGCTTCGCAATCACTTGCCCGCATGGCTGAAAACGACCGTGCAGGCCGCCCTCGTGGGCATCCCCCTCCTTGGCCTCGTCGGAGGCTTCGCGGCCCAGCTTACCGGCCACGGACCGGCCGCGGCATGGATTTGGGGTGGCGCGACCCTGCCGGTCTTGATCGCCTTGCTGATGCAGATCGTCGCCAGCATGTGGCGCGGCGAGTTCGGGCTCGACATCGTGGCTGCGCTTTCAATGTCCGGCGCGCTGGTCTTTGGCGAGCATCTGGCGGCCGTCGTGGTGGCGCTGATGTATGCCGGCGGCCAATATCTCGAAAGCTTCGCTGAGGGTCGCGCACGACGCGAGATGACGAAGCTTCTATCAAACGTACCCCGAACAGCGCTCCGGCATCGGGACGGGCGTCTCGCGGAGGTTGGCCTGGAAGTGCTGGAACCTGGAGACCTGATCATGGTGCGCCGTGGTGAGGTCGTCGCAGTCGATGGCAAGGTTGCGAACGGCGTGGCCGTGCTCGACCAGTCGGCGCTCACCGGAGAGTCGCTGCCGATTCAGCAGCATACTGGCGAAGCGATCCTCAGCGGCTCCACCAATGCCGGCAATACCTTTGACCTGATGGTGTCGGCGCGCGCCGAGGCGAGCACGTATGCTGGGATCGTGAGGCTGGTCGAGGCCGCCCAGCAATCCAAGGCGCCGATGTCGCGCCTGGCCGACCGTTTTGCGATGGCCTTCCTGGGCGTCACCGTTGCTATCGCGGGCGGGGCGTGGCTTTGGACCGGCGACCCGATCCGCGCCCTCGCCGTACTGGTCATCGCTACACCGTGCCCGCTGATCCTGGCGGTGCCCGTCGCGATCATCTCCGGTGTCTCGCGGGCGGCAAAACTGGGCATTCTGATCAAGGGCGGCCGCGTGCTGGAGAATTTGGCTCGCGTCAGGACCCTCGTCATCGACAAGACCGGGACGCTGACCTACGGCGCGGCGCACCTCGTCGCGGTTGAGGCCGTGCCGGGATTTGACGCCGACGAACTCCTCGGCCTAGCTGCCTCGCTGGACCAGGCCTCCAACCATGTCATCGCGCAGGCACTCGTCTTGGCCGCCCGTGAGAAGGGCTGCGTCCTGACCACGCCCGATACTGTGTCCGAGACGGCTGGCGAGGGTGTCGAGGGTAAGATCGCCGGACGAAGGGTTGCCGTCGGTGGAATAGGCTTCGTGGCGAAGCACTGTTCTGAGGCGCTCCCCGAGGTCGAAGGCGGCGGACAGCACGTCCCGCCGGGTGCGGTGCTGGTCGCAGTCGCCGTCGATGGCCGGATCGCCGGCCGTCTTGTGCTCTCGGATGAGTTGAGAGCAGGAACGAAGGAGCTTCTGAATGGCCTGCGCGCTGCTGGCATCCAGCGGATCGTTCTGGCATCGGGCGACCGGGCGGCCGTTGCGGATGCAATCGTCGCCGGGTTGCCGATCGACGAGGTTCGCACCGATCTAACACCCGATCAGAAGATTGCCATCATCCGCGCGGAGCACCAGAAGGCGCCAGTCCTGATGGTGGGAGATGGCGTGAATGATGCACCCGCGCTGGCGGCCGCCGATGTGGGAATTGCGATGGGGGCAAAGGGGGCAGCCGCATCGGCGGAAGTCGCGGACGTAGTGCTGCTGGTTGATCGGCTCGACCGTGTTCTGAGCGCGCTCCTTATCGCAGGCCGATCGCGCCACATCGCCCTCCAAAGCGTCTATGCGGGGGTAGGCCTTTCATTCATCGGGATGGTGGTCGCAGCGGTCGGTTACCTTACCCCGGTCAGGGGCGCGCTCGTGCAGGAGGCGATCGACGTCGCGGTTATCCTGAACGCCCTGCGTGCCCTCGCAGCCCCGGTTCACGCCGTGGCCGAACAGCAGAACCGACACAAGCACTTGGCAAGCTTGAAGTCCGACCATAGTCAAACGCATCGGATTGCTGAGATCCGCAGTGCTTGGGGCAAATGACGGGATCATCTCGAGGAACACGTCGTCCAAGTGCCGGTTGTCGCTTGGTCGAGGACGGCGACGACGTAGCCGCCGCGCGAACTCCATGCCGAACTTCCGGCACCACCCGCGGACGCTCTCGTGGGTGGCGATGATCTCGGACGCGAACCGCCGCCGGGAGTAGGTCGCGCGCTCTGTTGCCATCACCAATCTGGCCCAACGTCCCTCCCGTCGCCACCCGCCGTCATCTCAAGCCCATAGGCAACATCCCGCCGGCCGAGGACGAGGCAAAGTACTTTGCATTCTTGAGCCCAAGCCCATAGCTGCGTAGAGGCTCAACCGATCCCGTTTCCAGAAAGTTCGGGGCGGTTCAAATGCCCGCCTGCCGCGCTTTCCTGCAGCGTGTCGAACGCCTCTGCCAAACCCGGCGGGGCCTCACCTTCGAATATGAGCACGAGGAAGTTGCCGCCAGTCGTCCCGGTATCGACGGGAGCCTCGGTCAGAGGATAAAAACTGTGATGAACGGCCTGGATGACAAGGGGCGCCGCATGCCCCTCAAAGGTGAGCTGTCCCTTGACCCTCATGATGCGGTTGCCGAAGTCGTTGAGTAGAGCGTGCAGCCACGCACGAAAGACCTCCCATGACAGGCGTCGACCCGTTCGCAGGACGATGCTGGATATTCCGGCCAGATGGTCAGTCACCGTGTCGCAGCGCAGATGTGACCGCGTGGCTGAAGCTTCCCAAAGGTTGAGCAGGAAGCCCGGGACGGATCCGTTTTCGCCCCTAAGGACTGGCGCAAGCGGATTGAGCATCGCCAGTCGAAGCTCTAGGCGGTGGATCGCTTCGGCTTCCACTAGGTCGCATTTGGACAGAATGAGGCGGTCGGCCACGCAAATCTGGTTGCGGTTTGTAATGCTGCTGTCCAGCCGTGAAAGCCCGTGTTGCGCATCGACCAATGTCGTAATGCTCCGTAAGGCGAATGCCGCCGTCAGCAGTGGGTGGGATGCGATCGAGGCTACAAGAGGCGCGGGCTCAGCTAGTCCGGTCGTCTCGATGATCACACGACGGAAGTTCCCGATCGCGCCTGCCAGCCATGATCTGTAAAGGCTACACAGGGTTTGAACGACATCCTCGCGTATCGAACAGCAAAGGCAGCCGTTCTGCAACAGCATGACATCGTCCGTCACAGCCTTGATGAGGTGATGGTCCAGTCCGGCCAACCCGAACTCGTTGACGATAACCAGGGTTTCACCCATGTCCGGATCACGGAGAAGGCGGCCGATCAGCGTCGTCTTCCCACTTCCCAGAAACCCGGTGACGATCGCGATCGGCCAAGTGGCGAAAGCTGTAGTCATGTCTGGCGCACAATCAATTTCGGTGACACCAGAACGCTCTCGGTCGGCCCTTTGGGTTTGATGATGCGCCTCAGAAGCAGGGTTGCAGCATGCGCGCCTACCTCCCTCGGTCGCGTTGCGACCGTCGTCAGCGCCGGAACCGAGTGTGAAGACTCGGGAATGTCGTCGAACCCGATGACACTCAGATCGACGCCGGGCGTGAGGCCGATGTTGCGCAACGCGCCGATGATGCCCAGCGCCAAGAGATCATTGTGTGCGATGATGGCGGTTGGCGGCTTCGCGCCCGACAGTATGCTGGCGACCGCGTCGTGAGCGTCGGATCGTGTTAGACGGCCGTGTAGGATCCTCCCGCCCTGAAGTCCGGATTTTGCCATGGCGCTCGTGAATGCTGCCACCCTCTCGCGTGCCGCAGACGTGTTCTTGGCGCTCGGCATGAGTGCGATCCGCTCGTGACCCCGGGAGACAAGATGCTCGACTGCCATCCGGGTGCCCACCGCGAAATCCGGGGCGACGAAATCTCCGGTATCGCCGTCGATGGAACGGAGGATTTGAACGAAGGGCAGGTTCCACTCCCGCATCTGCCCGAGCAACAGCGGTGAGCTTGCTTCAGCAGCGCAGATGATGATTCCCTCGACTCCGCGCTCCCGGATTCGGCGAATGAATCGGTCCTGGCGCTCGGGGCTGTCGGTCGAATTTCCGACGAAGCAGAGCCTGCCGTCAACGTCCAAAGTCTCGTCGATGCCCGACAGAAGTTCGGCGTAGAAGGGGTTGGTGATCTCCGGGACGATGACGCCGATCGTCCCCGACATGCCCGAGCGCATCTGAGCCGCGCCGCGGTTGTAGATGTACCCGACATCGACGATCGCCCGCTGCACGCGCTGGCGCGTGTCGTCGGCCACCAGAGGGCTATGGCGCAGCACGAGCGAGACCGTGGCGCGGGAGACGCCGGCGGCCTCGGCTACATCGACGATGGTGGCACTGCGTCGCCTTTCCGCCTGCCCGGGGCTCAGCTTCTCTCCGTCACCCATACCTGCGGCCCGGGCCTACCACGGTGATCCGAATAGCAACGCCGAACTCAGCTGTCGAGAAAATTTAGATCGATCTAAAACTTGTTGACCCATGCGCGCCCTTGAGTTGAGAATGGGCTCATTCGGAAAAGGCTCCTGAAGAGGGCCAGAAAAGGGGAGGCGGGAGATGCCGTTTTTTGCAGCTGCAGTAAGGGCTGTAGCCGTAGGCTTCGGTTTGGTCGCCTTGAGTCAGGCGGCCATTGCGGCGGATGATACCGTCGCGGGCGCCAAGGCGGCGGTGGCGCGCTACGCCGGCCCGCAAACGGTGTGGGAGGGACCAACGTCCGCGCCGAAACCGATGTCCGGAATGTCCATCGTCTATCTCTCGGGAGATGAGCAGAACGACATCTCCAGGGAATACGGCCTCTTTATGAAGGCCGCTGCCGCCAAGCTCGGTTGGAAACTTACCGTGATCGATGGCAAAGGCAGCCCGTCCAACTGGGTTTCCGGGTTTAATCAGGCAATCGCCCTGAAGCCCAACGGCATCGCCATATTCGCGGATGCAAAAAGCCTGCAGGGCCCGATCCAGACGGCGGTCGCCCGCAACATCGTCGTGATCGGGCTTCATGCCGCATCTCTGCCAGGGCCAGATCCGGCGCTGCACCTCTTCGTCAACATCCAGGAAGATCCACGTGAGATCGGACGCGCCGAAGCAGACTGGGCGATTGCGGACAGCGACGGCAAGGCGCGCGTGGTCATCATCACCCACAACGAATATCAGATTGCACAGACGAAATCCGACGCGACCCGCGACCGGGTGAAGGCGTGTTCGGGCTGCAAGGTGCTCGACTATTCGAACTTCCCCGCCTCTGAGGCGGCGCAGCGCATGCCGCAGCTGACGACAAGCTGGCTGCAGCGTTTCGGCGTGCCGATCTACATCACCTCCGTCGGGGACAACGACCTCGATTTCGCGATCCCCGCCCTGCGCAGCGCGGGCGTTTCCCCCCAACAGGCCAAGCTGATCGGCGCCGACGGAAATCGCTCCGCCTATGAGCGTATTCGTCGGGGCAATGACTACCAGACCGTCACGGTTTCGGAGCCGATCGAGTTGCAAGCCTACCAGGCGATCGACGAGTTCAACCGCGCCTTCAACAAGGCGCCGCCGAGCGGCTTCGTGCAGCCGCCCTATCTGGTCACCGCCCAGAATGTCAACACGGAAGGCGGCAAGCAGGACGTCTTCATTCCCGACAACGGCTACAAGAGTCACTATCTGAAGATCTGGGGCGTCGCCCCGTGATGGAGCCCCGGGGCGGTGAGGCCGAGGCCTCGCCGCTTCTCACGCTGGCCGGCGTGACCAAGCAATTCCTCGGCACCCTCGCCCTGGATCACGTGGATTTCAATGTGCGAAGTGGCGAGATCCACGCGCTGCTGGGTCAGAACGGGGCCGGGAAGTCCACCTTGATCAAACTTCTAGCGGGCATCTTTCCGCCTACCGAGGGGCGGATCCTGTGGCGCGGCCAGCCCGTCGACCCGGTGTCCGCGCAACTGCCCATGACCTTTATCCATCAGGACCTCGGGCTGGTGGACAGCATGACGGTCGCCGAGAACGTCGCGATCATGGTCGGCTATCCCCGCCGCCTCGGCATCATAGACTGGCGCGGGGCCGCCGACGCCGCGCGCGGCGCGCTCGCGAAAATGGATAGCCCCATCGATCCAGAGACCCGTTTGGGGGACCTTTCGGCGGCCGAGAAATCGATCGTCGCGATCGCCCGCGCGCTTGTTCGGCGATGCGATCTGCTGGTCCTGGATGAGCCGACCGCGGCCCTTCCCGCGGCCGACGTGACGCTGCTGCTCGACACGCTGCAGCGGCTTAAGGCGAGCGGCATCGGGCTGCTCTATGTCACGCACCGTCTCGACGAGGTCTTCAGGATCGCCGACCGCGTGACGGTGCTGCGGGATGGGCGGCTTATCACGACCTGCGGTATCGCCGACACATCACCGGGGCACCTCGTTGACTTGATTGTGGGCGGCGCGCTGGCACAGACCGAGTTCGCCGCCACCAGACCGTCTGATGAGGTCCTGCTCACCGTGGACGGGTTGGTCGTGCATCAGGAGGATGGCTCCGGCCTTGTCGGTCCGGTCAGCCTTGAGCTCCGCCGCGGCGAGACCCTCGGTCTCGTCGGGTTGAAGGGTGCCGGACATCACGCCCTGGGCCGAACCCTGTTCGGCGCGACGGCGCCACAATCAGGCACCGTGCGGTTCAAGGGCGACGCAATCGAGGTTCATGGACCCGGCGATGCGATGCGCCATGGCATCGGTTTCGTCTCCTCCCGGCGTGCCGAGGAGAGTCTGGCCAGCCCTCTGAGCGTGCTCGAGAACCTGTACCTGAATTCCAGTGCCCGTGGCATCTCGCCGTTTCGGCCTGTGTCCCCCGCCCGCGAACGGGACTCCTGCCGCCGCGCTCTGGCCCGGTTTTCGGTACGCCCGCCCGATCCTGCGCCGCCCGCTGCCACTCTCAGCGGCGGCAATCAGCAGAAGGTCGTCGTCGCCCGCTGGATGGAGTCCGACGTGGAGTTGCTTATTCTGGAAGAACCCACGATCGGCGTAGATGTTGGATCGAAAGCGGAGATCTATCGAGATCTGGAGCTTGCACATAAGCGTGGCCGCGCCGTCCTCCTCATCTCGTCGGATTTCGAGGAGGTTGAGAAAGTCTGCCACCGGGCGCTCGTCTTCAATCGTGGCCAAGTTACCGCCGAAATCGTCCGGCCCCACATATCTGTGACCAAATTGACAGAACTTGCAGCCGGATCAGGCGAAGCCGCGAGCATTGCCGCATGAGCACCTCGGTCACCAGCCGGTCGCGCCGCGCATCGGGCCTGTCCCGCGCGGTTTCCGTCTGGGGTCTGCTGGTGCTGTTGGTCGTTCTCATCGCCTTGTTCTCGGCTCTGAAGCCCGGCACTTTTCCAACCTACTTCAACTTTCGCTCGATCATAGACAACAAGGCGATCTCGGCACTGCTTGCCCTGGCCGTCTTCCTGCCGATGACGGCCACGCATTTCGATCTTTCCGTCGGCTTTCTGCTCGGAATTTCCCAGGTTCTGGTGATCGGGCTGCAGGGGCAGGGTCTCGGCTGGGTTGAAGCCTCGGCGGTCGTCCTGCTGCTGGGCGCGGCCGTCGGCCTGTTCAATGGCGTGCTCGTGACGATCGTCGGGATAGACAGTTTCATCGCCACCCTCGGGACCGGAACCCTGCTTTACGGATTCAACGAGTGGTACACGGGTGGCCAGCAGGTGGTGGTGACGCTGCCGCCTGCCTTCCTCGCACTCTCCGGCGTGGCCTTCGGCATCCCGCTCCCCGCGCTCTACGTGCTGGTTCTGAGTCTGATCCTGTGGGTGGTCTTCGAATATCTCCCGGCCGGCCGGCATCTTTACGTGCTGGGCGCCAATCCGCGCGCGGCCGAGCTCAATGGCATTTCAGCGAGGCGATATGTCACCGTCGCGTTCGTCGCCGCTGGTGCCACATCCGCGTTTGCCGGCGTCATTCTCCAGTCGCAATTGCAGGTGGGCCAGAGTTCGGTGGGGCAGGAATATCTTCTGCCGGCTTTCACCGCCGCCTTGCTCGGGGCGACCTCCATCCGTCCCGGCCGCGTCAATGTCTGGGGCACGATCCTCGCTGTCGCCGTGCTGGCCGTGACAGTCGCCGGGCTCAATCAGTTGGGCGCGCCCTTCTTTGTCGAGCCGATCTTTGATGGCGCTATGCTTATCCTGGCCGTTGGCCTGGCGGTGACGGCCGTCAAACGGCGCACGCGATTGAGCGCAGCGAATCCCGCCGCGCAGCCGGCCAATGCCGTGCCACCCAAGCCTACGATAGGGACCGATCATGCCTGACCAGCAGGACGACAGCCCAGCCCTAGGGGCCGCATGGTATCCCTCGCGCTGGGGGAGCGACGATCAGCGCGGCAACGGCAACTTCATGGGTCCGGAGAAGGTGCGGCAGGCACTGGCGCTTGTCGAGCGCCACGAGATCGTCCGTCTCGGCCATGACTACGATGCGAGAATACCCTTGGCGCCGGGCCGGATTTTCGGTCTCAGGATGCCGGGTGGACCGACCGGCGGACCGCATGGCGGCCGCAGCCGCACAATTTGGAATGACGAGTTTCTCGCAACCGAAATCGGGCAGATCGGCACGCACATGGATGCGCTCGGTCACCTCGGACGGCAGATCGGCACGGCCGCCGATCATGGCAATATGCGCTTCTACAACGGCAACCCACTGTCGGAAATCTGGTCGCCCTATGGCCTCAAGCGCCTCGGAATAGAGAACGCACCGATCTTCTTCACGCCCGGGCTGCTGCTCGATGTCGAGGGTCTCAAGGGCCGCGTCATGGACCCGGGCGAGGAAATCACAGCAGCCGACCTGCAGGCTTGCCTGGAACGGCAGGGGTTGAACGAGAGCGCCTTCGCGCCAGGCGACGCGGTGCTGATCCGCACCGGCCACGGCACGCGCTTTCTGACGGAGGCGAGTACCTTCTACGATGGCGCACCCGGCTTGGGCCTGGATGCCGCGGAATGGCTGGCGACGAAGGAGCCCTGCGTCGTAGGGGCGGACAACTTCGCGGTCGATGTGGTGCCGCCTGTCGACCCCGAGGTCTTTCACCCAGTCCACCAGCACCTCATCATGAAGCACGGAATCTACCTGCACGAAGGCATGAAGCTCGACACGCTTGCGGAGACCGGCCGTTGGCGGTTTGCCTATGTGTTCGCGCCACTCGCCATAGTTGGCGCAACCGGATCGCCGGGTTCTCCGTTTGCGCTGCTGTAGCTGGCGGCGGGTGGCTTACTGGGGATTTGGCTGCCCGATGCCGCAGATGAGGCCGTCCATTGCGACGGCCGGGCTGACAACCAGGAAAAGCAGCTGCCCGTTGATCGGCGAGCAAATCGTTTCGGTGGTGTTGCCGAAAAAATTGTTGATAGTGCCAATGACCATACCAGGCCTGACATCGTCGCCGACTGTCACCTGTGGCTTAAAGAACCCAGCCCGCTCGGACCTTAGCCAGATAAACGCAGGAAAAACGCGCGGCGGCGGATTTGCGGTCGCCGGGCCGTCCAGGCTGCCGAGGCTGCGGAGCACATTCTCGGCACCGGCCCGCATCCGCGCGGCAACGGCAGCGTCGTAGACGCCGGCACCTCCGTCCTCGGCCAGGATAGCAGGAACGCCCATCTCACCGGCCGCCGTCACCGTCAGCCCCGAGATCGGCGCGCTCGCCTGCCGATGCACGATCACGGCCGGAGATCCGAACGCCATCGCCATCTGCCGGCTGCGCTCATCCAACGCAGGGTCACCCGTCTCGTAGTAGAGACTGAATGGAAACAACGCTTCGGGCAGGTCGCCGCCATGCAGGTCCAGCAGCGCATCGGCATGGCGAATGGCCTTCGACAAAAGCAGCGCCGCGAGGCGCTCGGTCAACGTTCCGTCGGATTTTCCGGGAAAGGTCCGATTGAGATTGAGCCTGTCGACCGGTGAGACATAGGCCACTCGCTCTTTGAAAGCGGCCGGGTTCAGCAGCGGCAGGCACAGCACCTGGCCATGCACCGCAGTCGGGTCGAGGCTCGCCGCCAGCTGCACGGCGGCATCGATGGAGACATATTCCGAGCCATGAACGCCCGCGGTCACCAGCACCGCTGGGCCAGGCTCATGCCCGCGGATGGCGATGTAGGGCCAGTCCCAACCGGTGACGACGGGATCGCCCCAATCGATGAAGCCCTGCGTCTTGCCGCCTGGTTCGGGCGCGGTGACCAGTGGGAAACGCCAATCCTGCATCATGTCCTTCGCCCTCCTGCTGCTGAGACGCGGATCAAGTGCCCGACTGGAACGCCTGCAGGAAACTGCGCAAGTAGCCTCCCAGCGCCGGGCTGAGGTAGCCGCCTTCCTGAACCAGCAGCGTTGGATAGCCGAGCGCGCGCAGCCGGCGACCGGCCTCAGCAAAGCCTTTGTCGGTTACTTTGAAAGTCTGTGATGGGTCGTGCTCCGCGGCATCGAAGCCCAGCGAGACAACCAGAGCGCCAGGCTGGAAGAGACGGATCCGCTGAAGGGCTGCTTCGATCGCAGCAATCCAGGGCTTATCAGGTGTCGCCCAGGGCAGTGGCAGGTTGAGGTTGTACCCTTTACCGCCACCCTCTCCGATCTCGTCTGCGAAGCCGGCGTAGAACGGTGCCGTCAACTGCGGGTCACAATGGATCGACGTGACCAGTACATCGGCGCTGCGCCAGAAAATGAATTGCGTGCCGTTGCCGTGGTGCACGTCGATATCAATGACTGCGACCTTGCCGAAGCGCCGGCGGAGCTGTTCCGCCGCGATGGCCGCATTGTTGAGGTAGCAAACACCGGTCATCAGGTCCGGATAGGCGTGATGCCCAGGAGGGCGACACATGGCGTAGACTGGACTGCCCGCAGTCTGCAGCCGATCCGCGCCATGGACCGCGACTTGGGAGCTCGCGAATATGGCCGGCCAAGTACCCTCGGTGATCGGGCAGGAGGTCGAGTTGGAATACCAGCCGAACTCGCCCAGAAACTCGGTTGGCTTTCGATGCATGCGATGCGTCGGGTGGACATTGGGGATGGCAACGGGACCATAGCCCGGTCTCTCCGACCAGCGTGCATAAGCGGTTTTGAGGAAGCCGACATAGTTCGGATCGTGCACGTCCGTGATGGCTTCGGGACGGTCCAAGGGCGCCTCGACAACCGCGTAACCGCTGTCTTTCACGACATCGAGAAAGATCCGGTAGCGTTCGGCGCGATCCGGCTGATCGATGAACCTGCCCGTACGAAACACCTGTTCGGGGTCGTGCAACGCCTGGTCCGGGTGATGGATGACGAGCATTCCGTGATCTCTCCCTGAAGGGAATGTGACAATTCAATCGAACAGCTTGCCTCTCGTCTCCGGCGTCAGAAAGACATGCGTCACTACCGCGATCGCGCAGACGAGCATTACATACAGAGCGACGTAAAGCGGGCCGCCCCGATTCTGGAGCCATGTGGTGGCTAATGGAGCCGTGCCGCCGAAGATCGCGGCGCAGACGGCATACGGGATGCCG
>JABBOH010000024.1 GCA_019351895.1 Pseudomonadota bacterium | reverse complement strand
GCACCCTCGGCGGCGAGCGGCTCGGATGCGGCCGGCGCCGATGACGACGACTATCCTCGGCGCCGTCATCATGGCGCTCGGGCATGGGGTCGGGCTGCTGCTCCTCGGGCGGTTCTTCGCCGGCATGGGCACGGGCTGCATCATGGGGCCGGCGACCGCCGCGCTGGTGGAGCTGGACCCGGCGCGGGACCGCGTGCGCGCCGCCGTCATCGCGACGGTCGCCGTGACGGCGGGCATCACCGGCGGCGTTATCATCTCCGCGATCGCGCTGGAGGCGGGCATCGCGCCGACGGTCGCGCCTTTCCTGGTGCTCGCGGTCTCGGCGGCGGCCGTGCTGGTCGTGCTGCCGCTGGTTCCCTGGGCGCCCCCCGAGGTTCCGCCCGCGATGCTGCATCCCACGCCTACGCCCACACCTATGCCCACACCTATGCCCACGTCCCGCGCCAAGCCGGGCGCCTGGGCGCTGGTGCATGAGGCCGGGCTGCCCTTCGTCGTCTCCTGCGCCGGCATGGCCGCGGCCTGGATGGTGGGCGGCTGCTTCCTGGCACTCGGAGCGATCTTCGCGCGCCGGCTCGCCGGGATCGACGATCCCGCGCTGGCCGGGCTGACGGTCGCCGTGTTCCAGATCGTCGCGGGCTGCACGCAACTCGGCGCGCGCAACCGGCCGCCCCGGCAGCTGATGATCGCCGGCACGGCGCTCATGTCGTCCGGCCTCATCGCCGCGACCGTCGCGGCGGCCTTCGGCTCGGCGGCTCTGTTCTGCGTTGGCGCCCTCTTCACGGGCGCGGGCTACGGCTGCGGCTTCTCGGGCGCGGCCGGCATCGGCAGCCGCAGCGCGCCGGCGCGGGGACGGTCGACCATCGTCTCCTACACCTACGTCGCGGGCTATCTCGGCAATCTGGTGCCGGTGCTGATCCTGGGCGTGGTCGCGGACCGCCTGGGGCTGTTCGCCGCGATGGCGACGCTCGCCAGCGCCGCGACGGTCTTCGGCGCGTTGCTGAGCCTCGCGGTGCTGAGGCTGCGGGCGGCCAGCTGAAGAGGCGGCTTAGGCCGCCTGGGCGAGGCTCTGATGCACCTTGAACGGAGCCTCGGTCTTGGAGCGGACATCCTCGACCGTCACGCCGGGCGCCAGATCGACCAGCGTCAGACCCGGACGGCCCACATCGAAGACGCAGAGGTCGGTCACGATGAGATCGACGACGCCCTTGCCGGTCAGCGGCAGGGTGCATTCGCGCAGGATCTTGGGCTCGCCCTTGGCGGTGTGCTCCATCAGCACGACGACGCGCTTGACCCCGGCGACGAGGTCCATCGCCCCGCCCATGCCCTTCACCATCTTGCCCGGCACCATCCAGTTGGCGAGGTCACCGTTCTCGGCCACCTGCAGCGCGCCGAGGATGGACAGGTTGATGTGCCCGCCACGGATCATGGCGAAGCTTTCGGCGCTGTCGAAGAAGCTGGTCGTCGGCAGTTCCGTCACCGTCTGCTTGCCGGCGTTGATGAGGTCGGCGTCCTCCTCGCCCTCATAGGGAAAGGGCCCCATGCCGAGCATGCCGTTCTCGCTGTGCAGGATGATCTGCATGCCGGGCGGGATGAAGTTCGCCACCAGCGTCGGGATGCCGATGCCGAGGTTCACGTAGAAGCCGTCGTGCAGTTCCTGCGCGGCGCGGGCCGCCATCTCGTCACGTGTCCAGGGCATCGTCAGCCTCCATGATCGAAAGAAGCGTTTCTTTTTGAGAAAAGAAGCAAAAACTTTCGTGAGTTAAGCGGCGCGCTTGCGGGTCGTGCGCTGCTCGATCCGCTTATCGATCTTATCGAGCTTCACGATGCGCTGCACGTAAATGCCCGGCGTGACGATGTGGTCGGGGTCGAAGCTGCCCGGCTCGTGCAACTCCTCGACCTCGGCGACGACGGCATGCGCGGCGGTCGCCATGATCGGGTTGAAGTTCCGCGCCGTCTTCCGATAGATCAGGTTGCCCTCGGTGTCGCCCTTCCAGGCATGGACGATGGCGAGGTCGCCCACGATCCCGCGCTCCATGACATACCAGTGGCCGTCGAACTCGCGGGTTTCCTTGCCTTCGGCAACCGCCGTGCCGTAGCCGGTGCGGGTGAAGAAGGCAGGGACGCCGGCGCCCCCCGCACGGATGCGCTCGGCGAGTGTGCCTTGGGGGTTGAACTCGATCTCCAATTCGCCGGCCAGAAATTGCTGCATGAACAGCTTGTTCTCGCCGACATATGACGACACCATCCGCTTCACCTGCTTCGTCTCCAGCAGCACGCCGAGGCCGACGCCGTCGATGCCGGCATTGTTCGAGACGACGGTGAGGTTGGTGACGCCGCTTTCGCGGATCGCCTCGATCAGCGCGCTCGGGATGCCGCAGAGGCCGAAGCCGCCGGAGAGGATGAGCATGCCGTCGCGCAGCAACCCGGCGAGGGCTTCCGTGGCGCTGGCATGGACTTTGGACACAGCCATGCGGCTAAACCTCCTGCGTGATGGGTCGCCGGTCGGGCGGGTAATGCCTCAGCAGGTAGACCATCACCGCGATGGATGGAAGCGTGGCCAGAGCCGTCATGGCGTAGAAGGCGTGCCAGCCGAGCGCCGCCGCCATGAAGCCCGAGAGGCCGCCGACGGTGCGCAGCGCCAGCGCCGCGACTGAGGAGAGCAGGGCGTATTGCGTCGCCGTGTGGGCGCGCGAGCAGAGCGAGGAGAGGTAGGTGATGAAGGCGGCGTCGGCGAGGCCCTCGGCGAAGGATTCGACCGCGGCGGTCGCGACCAGCATGTGCGGCACGCCGGAGGCATAGGACAGCAGCAGATACATGCCCATACATAGCGTCTGGAAGCCGCCGGTGATGAGCAGCGCACGACCGGTGCCGATGCGCGCCACCAGCCAGCCGCCGAGTGCGGCACCCACCAGCACGGCCGCGAGCGAGATTGGACCGTTGGCAAGCGCCACCTGCGCGCGGTCAAAGCCGAGGTGGCGGTAGAAGGGCGGCAGCATGGTCCCGGCCAGCGCCTCGCCCAGCCGGAACAGCACGATGAACAGGATGATGACGGCCGCGCCCTGCCGGCTCGCGAATTCGGACAGCGGCTCGATCACCGAGCGGGCGAAGCGGGTGGCGAAGGAGACGTGCTCGGTCAGCATGTGGCGGACGGAGGGCCCGATCACCGGCTCGCGCGCGAGCAGCGTCACGATGGGGCCGAGCAGCGTCAGCGCCGCCATGGCCGCGAAGACGCCGTGCCAGCCCCAGGGCGTCGCGAGCGCGATCGCGCCCGCGCCCGAGATCAGCAGTGCGGCGCGGTAGCCCCAGATATAGCCGGCGAGCGCCGTGCCCTGCATGGCCTGCGGGAAGCTCTCGATGCGCCACGCGTCGATGATGGTGTCCTGGCTCGCCGAGCAGAAGGCGAGGATGGCTGCGAAGAGGATCAGCAGCGTCGGCGCGGTCGGGCTCGCCAGCACCATGAGCAGGCAGGCGATGGTGAGCAGCGGCTGGACGGCGAGCAGCCAGCCGCGCCGCCGTCCGAGGCGGGCGAGGGGGCCGGGGGCTGCATTGTCGAAAACCGGCGACCAGAGGAACTTGAGCGAATAGGCGAGGCCGATATTCGCCGTGAGGCCGATGAGGCCGAGGCCGACATGGCCCTCGGCGAGCCACTGGCGCAGCGTGAAGCCCGAGAGCGGCAGCGGCAGGCCGGAGGCGAAGCCGAAGCCGGTCATGAGCCAGAGGCGGCGGTCGCCGAGCATGGCGGCGAAGGTCAGTCTCGGCTCGGCGGGGGCGGTTGCGGATTCGCTCATACCGCGAGGGTGTCATGCCCAAGGGTGCGACGGAAAGCGCGTTGCGCGCGAAAGCATCCGGAGAAGCGGTGCCCCCCGCAAAGCCTATGCCCGCGAAACCCGCGAGCCTATGCGCGTGAAAGGGCGCGGGGCCGGGGCCGGGGCCGGTGCGCCGGCACGGCGGCGTCCTGCGGCGCCTCCGCTTCGCCGAGCCGGAACTGCCGGACGAGCCGCGTCAACTCCTCCGCCTCATGCGCGAGGCTATGGCTCGCGGCGGTTGCCTGCTCCACCATCGCCGCGTTCTGTTGCGTCACCTGATCCATCTGGTTCACTGCGCTGTTGACCTGATGCAGCCCGGTCGACTGCTCCTGCGCGGAGGAGGCGATCTCGGTCACCAGCCCGTTCAGGCGGATGACCTGCTCCACGATGACGCCGAGCGCGCGCCCGGTCTCGCCCACGAGCTTCACGCCCGTCTCCACCTGCTGACCCGAGGCCGAGATCAGCGTCTTGATTTCCTTCGCCGCATCGGCCGAGCGCTGCGCCAGGGCGCGCACCTCCGTCGCGACGACCGCGAAGCCGCGCCCGGCGTCCCCGGCGCGCGCCGCCTCGACCCCGGCATTGAGCGCGAGCAGGTTGGTCTGGAACGCGATCTCGTCGATGACGCCGATGATGTTGCCGATCTGCCGCGACGATGCTTCGATGCCGCTCATCGCATCCACCGCGTCACGGACGACGACGCCGGAGCGTTCGGCGCCGCCGCGCGCCTCGGCCACCAGGGTCCGGGCCTCGCCGGCGCTTTCGGCGGTTCTACGCACCGTCGCCGTGATCTCGTCGAGCGCCGCCGCCGTTTCCTCCAGGCTCGCCGCCTGCTGCTCCGTCCGGCGTGACAGGTCATCGGACGCCTGCGTGATCTCGCCCGCGCCCGAGCCGACGCCCGCGGTGTTGGCGGCGATCGACGTCATGGTCCGCTGCAGCGTGTCCATCGCGGCGTTGAAGTCGCGTTTCAGGGTCTGATAGCCCGTGCCTACGTCCTGGCTGAAGCGGACCGTCAGGTCGCCATCGGCAAGCTTTGCGAGCGCCGCGGTGATGCCGTCGACCACCGCGTTCTGTGCCTGACCCGCCGCGGCGAAGGCTTGTTCGCTCTCCTGCAGGCGGCGGTCGAGATTGGTCTGGAACTCCGCGGCCTCCGTCTCGAGCTTGGCGCGTGCGATGGCGTTTTCCTTGAACACCTGGACGGCACCGGCCATGCCGCCGATTTCGTCGCGCCGACCGATGCCCGCGATCTCGATGCTCGTGTCCCGCTGCGCGAGCCGGCGCATCGCTTGTGTCATGCTCGCGATCGGCCGGACGATCGTCGTCATGGTGAGCAGAATGCTGGCCGCGATCACCAGAAGCAGCGCTGCCAGAACTGCGACCGTCACGATGACGCTGCTTGCCAGCGTGCGGGCGACCGTTCGCCTCTGCCGTCCCGACTCGCGCGAGAGATAGTGGAAATCACGCGACATGGCGGTCTGATAGGTCAGGTAGGCAGCGTGCATGTCGCCCAGCACCAGCGTGCTCGCGGTGGTCATGTCGCCGGCGGTGATCGCGTCTTCGACCTGCTTCGCGTCCTTGCTCAACCGCTCGAAGCTCGACTTGAGCGCGGCCCCGTTCCTGGCCTCCTCCCCCGCCGCCAGGGATGGCGCGTAGAGCGCCCATTGACGCGCGAAATCGCGCCGGAGCTCGTTCTGCCGCGCCACGAGCCCGTGCCACTGATCGAGCGAATCCGAGGCGGTCGCGGATGTCAGACCTTCCGCGGTCAGACCGGTCAGATCCGCGCCGTCACCCCGCATGGCACCGAGTTCGGCGAGTGACTCCACAGTGCCGACGACCGAGGTCGTCATCACCGCCAGGCTCTTGAGGTTCGAGAGGACGATCCCGCCCAGGGCGAAGGACAGGGTCAGAACGAGCAGGTAGCCGGCCAGGACCTTGTTCCGGATCTTCATATTGTCGAAGATGCGCATCAATACCCGCCCGCCCGCCCGATCGTTACGTGGCGGGTTATCCCTTGGAGCGCCTTAACCAAGCGTGAAGGAACGCCCGAATCGGGAAAGCCATGGCCGCCATCACCATCGGGCCACTGGGCCCGGACCCCCGGACCCGCTCCATGCTGGCGTCGCTACTCGTGGAGGCGGTGGCGAGCGGCGGCTCGGTGAGCTTCATGCACCCGCTGTCGAAGGCGCAGGCCGCTACCTTCTGGGACGGGTCGCTCGCGGCGGCCGCGCGGGGCGAGCGGATCGTGTTCGGCGCTTGGGACGGCGAGCACCTCGTGGGGACGGTGACGCTGCTGCTCGACCTGCCGCCCAATCAGCCGCACCGGGCCGAGATCGCCAAGATGATGACCCGCAACAGCCATCGGGGGCGCGGTGTCGCGACCGCGCTGCTCCGCGCCGCCGAGGCGGCGGCGATCGAGCATGGGCGGAGGCTTCTGGTGCTGGATACTGCGACCGAGGGAGGTGCCGCGCAGCTTTATGAGCGACTTGGCTACACGCGCGCCGGGGAGATGCCGGACTTCGCCCTCAAGCCCCACGGCGGGCTGACGGGCACGCTGATCTACTGGAAGCGGCTGGGATAGAGGCGCTGGCAGAGAGTTGACGGCTGTCAACTCCCTGCGTTTTCAACGTCTTGCGAGTCTGCAATATTATGCGGCGTCGGAATCCGCGGCGCGATCGGCGCGCTTGCGCGCATTCGGATCGAGGTGCCGCTTGCGCAGCCGGATAGCGGACGGCGTCACCTCGACCAGCTCGTCATCCTCGACATAGGCAATCGCCTGCTCCAGCGACATGCGGCGCGGCGGGATCAGCAGCATCGCCTCGTCCTTGCCGGCGGCACGGATGTTGGTGAGCTTCTTTTCCTTGATGACGTTCACGTCGAGATCGTTCTCGCGGCTGTGCTCGCCGACGATCATGCCCGTGTAGACCTTGTCGCCCGGGTTGATGAACAGCGTCCCGCGCTCCTGCAGGTACCAGAGCGAATACTGCACGGCCTCGCCGTCGAGGTTCGAGATGAGGCTGCCGTTGCGCCGCCCCTCGATCGGACCCGCCCAGGGGCCATAGCCCGCAAACATGCGGTTCATGATGCCCGAGCCGCGCGTGTCGGTGAGGAATTCGCCGTGGTAGCCGATCAGGCCACGGCTCGGCATGCGGAAGGTGAGGCGCACCTTGCCGCCGCCCGAGGGCCGCATGTCCTGCAACTGGCCCTTGCGGCGGCTGAGCTTCTCGACGACGACGCCGGTATAGGGCTCGTCGACATCGGCCAGCACATCCTCCATCGGCTCCTCGCGCTCGCCGGTTTCCTCGTTCGTGCGCGTGAGCACGCGGGGGCGGCCGATCGTCAGCTCGAAGCCCTCGCGGCGCATCGTCTCGATGAGCACGCCCAACTGCAACTCGCCGCGGCCGGCAACCTCGAAGGCATCGGTCTCGTTGCTGATCGTGACCTTGAGCGCGACGTTGCCCTGGATTTCATACATGAGACGGTCACGGATCTGGCGCGACGTGACCTTCTTGCCCTCGCGGCCGCCGAGCGGGCCGTCATTGACGCGGAAGGTCATGGAGAGCGTCGGCGGATCGACCGGGATCGCCTGGATCGGGGCGGCGAGGTCGGGCGCGCCCAGGGTGTCAGGAATGGTCGCCTCGGTGAGCCCGGCAATGGCGATGATGTCACCGGCCTGCGCCTCCTCGACCGGCACGCGGTCGAGCCCGTTGAACGCCATGAGCTTGGTCAGGCGGCCCGTCTCGACCACCGTGCCGTCGGCGCGCAGCACCTTGAGCGGCATGTTCAGACGCGCGCGGCCCTGCTCGACGCGGCCGGTCAGCACGCGGCCGAGGAAGTTGTCGTAGTCGAGGATCGAGGCGAGCATGGCGAAGGGCGCGTCGAGATCGACCTTCGGCGGCGGCACATGGCTCACGATGAGGTCGAACATCGGCGCCAGGTCCTTACGGGCGCCCTCGACCTCGAGATCGGCCCAGCCCTGGCGGCCGGAGGCGAAGAGGGTCGGGAAGTCGAGCTGATCCTCGTTGGCGTCGAGTGCCGCGAAGAGATCGAAGATTTCGTTATGCACCTCGTCCGGACGGGCGTCGCCACGGTCGATCTTGTTGACGACCACGATGGGGCGGATGCCGCGGGCGAGGGCCTTGCCGAGCACGAACTTGGTCTGCGGCAGCACGCCTTCGGCGGCGTCCACCAGCAGGATCGCGCCATCGACCATGCTGAGGATGCGCTCCACCTCGCCGCCGAAATCCGCATGGCCCGGCGTGTCGACGATGTTGAGGCGCACGCCGTTCCAGATGACGCTCGTGCATTTGGCGAGGATGGTGATGCCGCGCTCCCGCTCGAGGTCGTTGCGGTCGAGCGCGCGCTCGGCCACGTGCTGGTTGTCGCGGAAGGCGCCCGACTGCTTCAGCAGCGCGTCGACCAACGTGGTCTTCCCATGATCGACGTGGGCGATGATGGCGATGTTGCGAATGTCCATGACGTCTTCCGGCTTTTGGGACCCGGCGTTAAGCCCGATCGTGGTGTGCGGTACGTTAAACGCCCCGCCGGTGGCGGATATCCGCCAGGGGCAGGGCGCTTTTGTTGCGGCGCACACTTAGCCGAATGTGGCGGGCGAAGCGAGGATAAACAACCGCCGCCGCCCGCGTTCTGCGGGCGGGCGCCATGCGGACCGGGCGACCGGCCTATCTCAGATCGACGTCGTCCGGCTCGGCATGGGCGTCGAGCGCCAGATGAACCAGCCGGTGGACGGCCTCGGAACGGTCGTCGATGTCATGGGCGGCGGACCAGGAATCGAGCGCGCGCGCCTCGTCGGCGCTGAGGACGAAAGACAGCGCCTCAGCCGAGCCGGACCCCTGCGCATCATCCGAACGGTCAGTCATGGGGCAAGATCTCCTCTGATATCCTCGGCCGAAAGATAATCACGCACAGCCTTCGCCGCGATGCACAAAAAGCCGATGGCAGGGCTGCTGTTGAGCACACATCTGTGAGCCGGCGCATCCGAAGGTTTTGCTGGCCCTTCACGCGACCGAGAGCGGCGGCACGGGCAACAGCGTCACGCTCACGCCATAATCGCGTGGGGCGATCCGGCCGCGCGCCTGGAGTCTCCCCCGGGGTTTAGCTTCGTCTGAAGCGGGCGATGAAAAAGCCGTCCAGCCCGCCATGCTCCGGCCACAGCCCGGGATGCGTGCGGACCCACCCCTCGGCGCCGATCGCGGGCGCGAGGCCCGGCAACTCGTCGGCTCCGACCGGATCCGCGACCAGAGGCAGCGAGGCCAGCGCCGCCGCCGCGCGGGCCGGTCCTTCCTCGGGCTGCATTGAACAGACGGCATAGACGAGCCGCCCCCCGGGCTTGAGCATCGCCGCCGCCGCCGCGAGCATCTGGTCCTGCATCTGGGTGAGCGCCGGAAGGTCGCCGGGTCCCTTGAGGTAAGGCACGTCGGGATGCCGGCGAATGGTGCCGGTCGCGCTGCAGGGCGCGTCGAGCAGCACGGCATCGAGCGGGGCGTCGGGCCGCCACTCCCGCGCATCGGCCCGCACGAGCGTCGCGGAGAGGCCGAGCCGCGCGAGGTTCGACTCCAGCCGCTGCATGCGCGCCGCACTCGCCTCGACGGCGGTGACCTCGGCGCCAGCGGCGGCGAGCTGCGCTGTCTTGCCGCCGGGTGCGGCACAGAGGTCGGCCACGCTCTCGCCGGGCTTCGCGCCGAGCAGCCGGGCGGGCAGCGCGGCGGCGGCGTCCTGCACCCACCAGCGGCCCTCCGCGAAGCCTTCGAGATCGGCGACCCGGGTGCCCGCCGGAAACCGCGCCGAGCCGGTCGGCAGCGCGATGCCGCCCGGCGGCGGCGGCGTCTCGGGCTTGAGCGTGAGGTCGAGCGGCGCCTCCGACTGATGGGCGGTCGCGATCGCGCGGGCATCGCGGCCCCAGGCGGTCCAGAGCCAGGGCGGGGTATCGAGGCGCGGGCCGTCCAGATCGGCGAGGGCACTGGCGCCGTTCTCAGCCACGCGGCGCAGCACCGCGTTCACCATGCCGGCGAATTTGGGGAGGTTGCGCGTCCGGGCGAGCGCGACCGCCGTGGCGACGGCGGCATGGGGCGGCGTTTCCAGGAACAGCAGCCCGGCCGCGCCGAGCCGCAGGATGTGCATCACCGCGAAGGGCGGGGTTCGGCTGAGATAGGGCTCCAGCACCGCGTCGATCGTGCCGCGCCGCCGCAGCGCCGTCGCCGCCAGCCGGTGCGCCGCCGCCCGGTCGCGCGCATCCAGCGGCGGCAGGGAATCGAGCGCGTCCTCCAGCGGCCGGTGGCGGTCGAGGACGGCCGAGAGCAGCAGGAAGGCGGCCGCGCGGGTGGGATCGGGCGAAAGGGGGCTGGTCGTTTGAATGTTCTGCACCCGCGGCCTATAGCGCGTTCGGTGGCTTGCCACCTGTGCGAAGGCCGCTATGAAGACCCGCCCCTGAAGCCCGGCCATTTGCGGCGGCAGCCGCCGCGAGACTATTCCCGGCCTTCATCGACGTTCACGCGCCCAGGAGACGCATCCTTTGGACCCACTCCACGCCATCGTCATCGCCCTGGTCCAGGGCGCGACGGAGCTGTTTCCCGTCAGCAGCCTGGGCCACGCGGTCGTGCTGCCGGCACTGCTCGGCTGGCACCTCGACATGCACGGCAAGACCTTCCTGCCGTTCCTCGTCATGCTCCATATCGGCACGGCTGCCGCCCTGCTCGGCTTTTTCTGGCGCGACTGGTTCGCCATCATCCGCGGCCTCCTGGGCGTGGGCGAGGCCCATGCGGTCGCCGAGGCGCGCCGCGTGTTCCTGCTGATCGTGGTCGCGACCATCCCCGTGGTGATCGTGGGCTTCGCCCTTGAGCATCCGCTGCGCCGCGTCTTCGCGACACCGCTCATCGCGGCTGCCTTCCTGATCGTGAACGGCGTTCTGCTGCTGGTCGGCGAGCGGCTGAAGAAGCAGACGACGGAGCTTCGCGCGCTCTCGACGCTCGGGCCGATGGACGCCTTCGTCATCGGTCTCTGGCAGTGTCTGGCGCTCATTCCGGGCCTGTCGCGCTCGGGCGTGACCATCCTCGGCGGCGTGCTCCGCGGCGTCGATCACGAAGGCTCGGCGCATTTCTCCTTCCTCATCGCGACGCCGGTCATCGTGGCGGCGGCGGTGCTCGAAGTGCCGAAGCTCATCCACGACAACGCGGTCCACGGCGCCATGGGCCTCGCCGTCGTCTCGGCGGTCGTCGCCGGTGTCACGGCGCTCGCCAGCACGGCTTTCCTCATGCGCTGGTTCCGTGGCCACGAGAAATGGGCGATGACGCCTTTCGCCCTCTACTGCGTCGTCGCGGGCATCCTGAGTGTGGGCTTCCTCGTTACGGCAGGCTAGAAACGAGCCATGATGAGACGGTCGATCCTCGCGATCCTGCTGCTGCTCTGGCCGCTCGTGCCCGGCGGCCACGCGCCCGGCGGCATGGCGACCGCGACGGCGGCGGAGGTCAATCTCGCCGCCGCGCCGATCAGCCGGATGGACCTGCCGTGGTGGAGACGCCGCTTCGAACAGAGCCTCGACCGGGTGCGGCAGGGGCATGTGGGCCTCGTCTGGCTAGGCGATTCGATCACCGAGAACTGGGAAGGGACGAGCGCCTACCCCTGGGCGAACTATGCCCCCGTCTGGCGCCGCTTCTACGGCGACCGGAAGGCGGTCAACATGGGCTTCATGGGCGACACGACCGCCAACGTCATCTGGCGGCTGGATCATGGTGAGGTGGACGGCATCGCGCCGAAGGCCCTGGTGCTGCTGATCGGGGCCAACAACTTTGGGCGGGTACACTGGAACGCCGAGAAGACGCTGGCGGGCATCGGCGCCATCATCCACATCCTGCGCCACAAGCTGCCGACGACGCAGATTCTGCTGCTCGGCGTGCTGCCGAGCGAACGTTCGCCCTGGATCACCGCGAACACCACGCTCGTGAACGAGGAACTGGCCGAGACCTATCGCCACCGGCCTTACGTCACCTTCGAGAATGTCGGCTATCTCTTCTACCGGCACGGCAAGCTCGACCGCGCGCTCTATCTCGATCCGCGTGAGGCGGTGCTGCTGTCGCACAACAAGGCCGCGACCCCGGCCACTGTCGACAGCGTGGCGCTGCACCCGGATGCGCAGGGGATGGAGCTGATCGCGGCGGCGATCGAGCCCACGCTGCACCGCCTCATGAACGACCGCGACCACCTGCATACGCCGTCGGGCTGAGCCGGGCGCGACGCTGCGGCGGTCCTCCACTCGGTCGAAGACGCGGGCATGGCTGACGGCAGGGTCCGCGCATGCGCCCGTGAGCGGTAGGCGAGGGGCCCGATGAAAGCCGCGACGACCGACGCAGAGGCCCGGCCCGCCGAGTTCAGCCGGGGCTTGCGCGCATCGACGCCCGTATTGATCGGGCTCATCCCGGCAGCCTTGGTGCTCGGCGCCCAAGCCGCGGCAAAGGGCATCACCCCGCTCGCGGTGCCGCTGATGACCGGGCTGAACTTCGCCGGCGGGTCGGAATTCGCGGCCGTCGGGCTCTGGACCTCGCCGCCGCACCTTCTGCTCATCGCCGGCGTGACGTTGCTGGTGAACAGCCGCCACCTCGTGATGGGCGCGGGGCTGGCGCCCTGGCTGCGCCACCTGCCGAGGCGGCGGGTGCTGCCTGCGCTTTTCCTCATGGTGGATGAAAGCTGGGCGATGGCGCTGGCCGACGCGAAGGCGAGCCCCCCTGCCGGCGGTTTCAGCATGCGCTACTTCCTGGGCGTGTCGTCCGGGCTGTACGTCGCCTGGGTCGGCTTCACGGCGCTCGGCGCCCAGCTCGGGCCCGCGCTCGGCCATATCGAGCGGTGGGGCTTCGACCTGGCTTTCCCGGCGGTGTTCCTGGTGCTTCTACGGGGCATGTGGAAAGGCGCGGCCGCAGCCTTGCCGTGGCTCGTCAGCCTGATCGTGGCGGCGAGCGTCCACCTCGCGCTGCCCGGCGCCTGGTATGTCCCGGCGGGCGCGCTGTCGGGTCTCCTCGCCGCCTGGACCATGGCGCGGCCATGATCGACGGCTGGACCATAGGCACCATCGTCCTGATGGCGAGCGCCACCTATCTGACGCGGATCGGCGGCTACCTCGTGCTGGGCGGCCGCACGCTGTCGCCGCGCGTCCTGGCTGTCCTCGAAACGGCGCCCGGCTGTGTGCTGCTCTCGGTCATCGCGCCGTTTTTCGTCTCGGGGCGCGTGGCGGACATGGTCGCGCTCGCCCTCACAGGCCTCGCGGCTGCCCGTCTGCCCCTGCTGCCGACCGTGCTGATCGGCATTGGCAGCGCGGCGGTGATGCGCTCGATCCTGGGCTGAGGCGAAGGCCCGGGGCGCGGCGATCAGGCCGGGTCGGCGAGGCCGAGACGCGCGTGCCAGTCGGCGATGCTCTCCTCCGGATATCGGTCGAAGACCCGGTCGCGCGGGCCACGCTCCAGCGGAACCCAGTCGGGCTTGAACTCCAGCATGATATGGGTGAGTTCCGGCGCCAGGGGCAGCGGCGTGTCGATGACGGCCGCGAAAGGGTGGATCAGCTCCGGCCATTGCGGGTCGAACAGCCAAAGGGCAGCGCCGCACGCCCCGCAGAAGTGCCGCTCGGCGCTGCTGGTATGGGCGCGCTCATCCTCGGGGTTCTTGATCCGCGCGTGATAGATGCGGATGTGCTCGCGACCTTCGACCTTCAGGCTGGCCGCCGCGCCGCCGAGGTTGATCGCGTAACCGCCGCCGCCGTCGGTCTTGCGGCAGATGCTGCAGTAGCAGCGCTGGTAGGGGTAGGGATGCGCCGAGGTCAGGCTGAACGAGACCTTGCCGCAGTGGCACGAACCTTCGAGCTTCATTCCGGCTTCTCCTGAGTTGATGCGTCGTCAGAGCCAGCCGCGGATGCGGAACCAGACGAGCGGGATGACGGCGGACAGCACGATGACCGTGAGACCGTAGGGGTAGCCGTAGGCCCAGCTGAGTTCCGGCATGTCCTTGAAGTTCATGCCGTAGATGCTGGCGACGAGGGTCGGCGGCACGCCGACGACGGAGACGACCGTCAGCACCTTGATGATGTTGCTCTGCGCCGTGTTAATGAGGCCGAGGGTCGCGTCGAGCAGGAACTGCATCTTGCTGTTGAGGTGGCCGTCGTAATCGCTGAGCGAGAGAATGTCCTGGCGAAGCGACTTGAGGCGGTCGCGCATCTCGCGGTCGATCCAGGGCGCGGCGACCTGCGTGACATAGGGGACGATCCGTCCGATGCCATGCAGGCTGTCCCGCACGCGGGACATGGTGTCGCCGGCGCGGCCGATCGACTTGAGGACATCCTGCAGCTCCGCCCCCTGTTTGCGCCCGTTGACCTTGACCTTGACCTTGCCCTTGCCCGAGCCGGTGTCCGCGAAGATGAGGCGCGATATGCGGTCGAGATCGTCCCGGATGTTCTCCAGGATATCGGCCAGCCGGTCCGAGATCGCCTCCAGCATCAGCATGAAGATGCCGATCGGCGTCACCGACGCCACGGGCGAGCGGTGCTGCGCGTCGAGAAAATTGTGGAAGGCCTTGCTGCGGTTGAAGCGGATCGTCAGCAGCCGCTCGCGGCTGAGCACGAAGCCGATCGGCCGGGTCTCGGGCACCTCAAGCTCCGACTTCGCGATCAGCGGCATGCTGAGGTAGATCGCATGGCCGTCGAAGGCGAGGCGGCTGGAGGTCTCGATCTCGCTCAACGCCTCCTCGGACGCGACGGTGAGGCCGGTCGCCGCCTGCGCCCGCGCGACCTCCTCAGGTGTCGGGCGATAGAGGTCGATCCACTTCGCTTCGGCAAGATCGCCGTCGGGCAGAAGATCGGCCAGGGGCTGGCCTTCGCGTGCGGCATAGGCAGCGAGCATGGGTGCATCCTTAGAGAGCCGCGGGATCATTAGCAGGATAAGCGGCAGAAACAGCGCCCTGAGGCTGCGGAATATGACTAAATAGATTTCGGCTTCGGGACGGCATCGGGAGAGGCGGCATGATCGTGTTCTCGGATCTGCGTGAGCGCAGCGGCTTCGCGCCGATCCTCGCCGACCGCATCTGGCGCGCGTGGTGGGAGGCGCGCGGCGTGCCGCTTGAGCATGTCGCGGCCCGGGTCGCGGAGAACCTCGGCCCGGGTCCGATCCCGTCGGCCTTCGTCGCCCATGACGGCGGCCGGTTCCTCGGCACCGCCTCCGCGATAACGCACGACATGGATGAGCGCCCGCAATACACGCCCTGGGTCGCGGCGGTCTGGGTGGAGCGCGACGCGCGGGGCGAGGGGCTCGGCTCGGCGCTGGTGCGCCACGCGGCGGCGGCGATCTTCCGGGCGGGGTGGCCGCGCGCCTATCTGGCGGCCGCCCCGCGGCGCCGCACATTCTACGAGGGGCTCGGCTGGCAGGTGCTGGAGGAGGCGGTGGGCGAGGAGCGCATGACCGTCTTCATCCGCGAGGCGGCGGACGAGACCGCCGATCAGACGTAAGGCGGCTTGGTGTAGCCTGCGGGCGAGAGCGTGAAGATCTCGCAGCCCGTCCGCGTGATGCCGATCATATGCTCGAACTGCGCCGAGAGGCTGCGGTCGCGCGTGACCGCGGTCCAGCCGTCGTCGAGGATTTTGACCTCCGGCCGGCCGGCATTCACCATTGGCTCGATCGTGAAGAACATGCCGGGCCGCAGCACCGTGCCATCTCCCGGCCGTCCGTAGTGAAGGATGTTCGGCGGCTCGTGGAAGCGCCGCCCGATGCCGTGGCCGCAGAAATCCCGCACGACGCTGAAGCGCTGCGGCTCGACGAAGCTCTGGATCGCGTAGCCGATATCGCCGAGCGTGGCGCCCGGCTTGGCGGCGGCCACGCCGATCATCAGCGCCTCGTAGGTCACGTCGATCAGCCGCCGGGCGCGCGTGCTGGCGGACCCTGCCACGTACATGCGGCTCGAATCGCCGTACCACCCGTCCAGGATCACGGTGATGTCGATGTTGAGGATGTCGCCGTCGTCGAGGCGGCGATTGCCCGGAATGCCGTGGCAGACGACGTGGTTGATGGAGGTGCAGATGCTTTTGGGGAAGCCGCGATAGTTGAGCGGAGCCGGTACGGCGTCATGCGCCAGGATGAAGTCGTGGCACAGCCGGTCGAGCGTCTCCGTCGTCACGCCCGGGACGACGTGGGGGCCGATCATGTCCAGTGTCTCCGCGGCCAAGCGCCCCGCCGCCCGCATGCCGGCGAAATCCTGCTCCCCGTAGAGCGTGATCCGCCGTGATTCCGTCTCGCCGTCCATAACCGTCTCCGTCAGCTCCTGTTTCCAGGCCTAGAGTTTCAGAATGCGCCGGGCGGGGAGAGCGGCGCAAGCGTCCCGGCGGCAAGGCAGCGTCTCGGCGCGGAACGCGCTGTCATCGTTCGCCCCCGGCGTCACCCGCTTGTAACGGCGTGCCCGGCAGCGCAAATTCAGTTGAACGAAAGCAAGCCACGCGGCCCGGGAGGGCCCATTGCCATGATCAGCCTGCCGGAACCGAAAGCCCACGTCCTTGCCAAGCGCGAGGAGATCATCGCCGGACTGCGCCCGCTCGTCCCCGAGAGCGGCGTCATCGCCGAGGCCCTGCGCCTGCGCCCCTACGAGACGGACGGGCTTTCGGCCTATCGCCAACCGCCGATGGCGGTGGTGCTGCCCGAAACGACGGAGCAGCTGGCGGCGGTTCTGAAATACCTCCACAGCCATGACGTTCGCGTCATTCCGCGCGGCGCGGGCACCAGCCTCTCGGGCGGCGCGCTGCCGCTGGCGGACGCCGTCGTCGTCGGCATGATGCGGATGAACCGCATCCTGGAGATCGACTATGCCGATCGCCTCGCGGTCGTGCAGGCGGGCGTGACCAACCTCGGCATCACCGCCGCGATGCAGGCGGACGGCTTCTTCTACGCCCCCGATCCGTCCAGCCAGCTTGCCTGCATGATCGGCGGCAATGTCGGCATGAACTCGGGCGGCGCGCATTGCCTGAAATACGGCGTCACCGCCAACAACCTGCTCGGGCTCAAGATCGTGACGATCGAGGGCGACATCCTCGACATCGGCGGCGCGCATCTCGACGCGGCGGGCTACGACTGGCTCGGCCTGCTGACAGGCAGCGAAGGCCAGCTCGCCATGGTCTCGGAAGTCACCGTCCGCATCCTGCGCGCGGCCGAGGGCCAGCGGGCCATGCTCGCCGCCTTCCGCTCGAACGAGGTCGCGGGCGCGTGCGTGGACCGGATCATCGGCTCGGGCATCATCCCGGTGGCGCTGGAATTCATGGACCGGCCCGCGATCCATGCCTGCGAGGCCTTCGCCCATGCGGGCTATCCGCTCGATGCCGAGGCCATGCTCATCATCGAGGTCGAGGGATCGGTCGCGGAGCAGGACGAGCTGCTCGACCGCATCCGCGCGATGTGCGCCGAATTCGACCCGATCAGCCTCAAGGTTTCGCAATCGGCCGAGGAGAGTGCGGCGATCTGGAAAGGCCGCAAGGGCGCGTTCGGCGCGGTGGGGCGCATCAGCCCCGACTACCTCTGCATGGACGGCACGATCCCGACGAGCCGGCTGCCGGATGTGCTCGCCCGCATCGGCGAGATGAGCGACAGCTACGGCCTCAAGGTCGCCAACATCTTCCACGCCGGGGACGGCAACCTGCATCCGCTCATCATGTTCGACGCCAACGACCCGGAAAGCTTCCACAGCGCGGAGCAGTTCGGGGCCGATATCCTGAAGCTCTGCGTCGAGGTCGGCGGCTGCCTGACGGGCGAGCACGGCGTCGGCGTCGAGAAGCGCGACCTCATGGGTGTGCAGTTCACCGAGACGGAGCTGACGCAGCAACGTCTCATCAAATCCGCCTTCGATCCCGGTTGGCTGCTCAACCCGGCCAAGGTCTTTCCGCTGCTGGCCGCATGATGATGAATGAAAGTTTTTGCTTCTTTTTTCAAAAAGAAGCGCTTGTTCTTTTTTGTAGAAAAGAACCAAAGAACGTCTGCTCCCTGTCGCGATGAGCGCGCCACCAGACGAGGCGGGAATTGCCGACGCAATCCGCGAGGCGGCGGGGCGCGGCGAACCGCTCGCCATCGAAGGCTTCGCCAGCAAACGCGGCATGCTGCGGCCCGTGCAGGCGGCGGCCACGCTCTCCACGCGGAACCTCACCGGCATCACGCTCTATTCTCCGAGGGAACTGATCCTCTCGGCGCGCGCGGGCACGCCGCTCGCCGAGATCGAAGCGGCGCTCGCCGAACACAACCAGCACCTGATCGCGGAACCGCCGGACCTCTCGGGCCTGTTCGGGGAGCCGGTGGCGCAAAGCTGGGGCGGCGTGGTCGCGACCAACCTCAGCGGTCCGCGCCGCATCGCCTGGGGCGCGATGCGCGACCATGTCATGGGCATCCGCGCCGTAAACGGGCGCGGCGAGGTGATCCGATCCGGCGGGCGGGTGCTGAAGAACGTGACCGGGCTCGACCTCGCCAAGCTGCTCACCGGCAGCCACGGCACGCTCGGCGTGCTGACCGAGATCACAGTGAAGGTCCTGCCCGCCCCGGAAGGCACCGGGTCGCTCGTGATCCGCGGGCTCGACGCGACCGCGGGCGTGGCGGCGCTCGCGGCCGCACTCGGCTCGCCCTTCGGCGTATCCGGCGCGGCGTGGCTGCCGGCATGGGCGGCGGCAGGGGTGCCGGCGCTCGGGGAAGGGTCCGCCACTGTGATCCGGATGGAGGAATTTCCATCGAGCGTCACCTACCGGCTGGGGCGGCTCGTGGGCGACCTCGCGGCGTTCGGCGCCAGCGCGATGCTGGACGACGCCGCGAGCCGGGCCGTCTGGAGCGCCATCGGGCGCGTCGACCCGCTGCGGCCGGAGGCGGGCGAGGCGGTCTGGCTCGTCTCCACGCGGCCATCGCGGGGGCCCGCGCTTCTGGCAGCATCCGAAAGCGCGGGCGCGCGCGGTTTCCTCGACTGGGGCGGCGGGCGGATCTGGCTCGCGGGGCCGGGCTCCGAGGCGCTGCACAGGGCGATCGGCGCGGCGGTCCGCGCCCAGGGCGGCACCTGGACGCTGATGCGGGCCCCGGCGCCGCTGCGCACGGCGGTCGATGTCGTGCCGGCCGAGGCACCCGCGCTCGCCGTCATCACGCGCCGGGTGAAGGCGTCGCTCGACCCCGCCGGCGTTCTCAACCCTGGCCGCCTCTACGCGGGACTTTAGAACCTCATGCAAACGAACTTCACCGCCGAGCAACTCCGCGACCCGGAGACCGCGTCATCCAATCAGGTGCTGCGGACCTGCGTGCATTGCGGCTTCTGCACCGCGACCTGCCCGACCTTCGTGCTGCTGGGCGACGAGTTGGATAGCCCGCGCGGGCGCATCTACCTCATCAAGGACATGCTTGAATCCGGCCGCCCGGCGACGGAGGAGGTGGTGCGCCATGTCGACCGCTGCCTCTCGTGCCTGTCCTGCATGACGACATGCCCCTCGGGCGTGAACTACATGCATCTGGTCGACCACGCGCGGCGCTATATCGAGGAGACCTATCAACGCCCCTGGCACGAGCGGATGATGCGCAGCGTGCTGGCGCGCGTCCTGCCGAACCCCCGCCTGTTCCGCCTCGCGCTGACGGGCGCGCGGATGGGCCGCCCGCTGGCGGGCCTGATCCCCGGGCAAAGCATGCTGGCCCAGCGGCTGCGGGCGATGCTCAGCCTCGCGCCCACCAGCCTGCCGCCGCCGAGCGCTGCCCAGTCGCCCCAGATCCACCGTGCCGAGGGCGAGCGGCGCGGGCGCGTGGCGCTGCTGACCGGCTGCGCGCAGACCGTGCTCGCGCCCTCCATCAACGAGGCGACGATCCGGCTGCTGACGCGCCTCGGGATCGAGGTGGTGATCGCGCAAGGCGTCGGCTGCTGCGGGGCCTTGACGCATCACATGGGCCGGCACGATCCGGCGATGGCGGCGGCGCGCGCGGCGATCGGCGGCTGGAGCCGCGAGATCGAGGGCGAGGGGTTGGATGCGATCCTCATCAACACCTCGGGCTGCGGCACGACGGTCAAGGATTACGGCTTCATGTTCCGCGAGGAGCCCGAGCCCTGGCGCTCGCGCGCCGAGAAGGTGTCGGCGCTCGCGGCCGACATCAGCGAGTATCTGGTGCGGATCGGCTACCAGCCGACGCGCGAGGCCCCGGCGCTGACGGTCGCCTATCATTCGGCCTGCAGCCTGCAACACGGCCAGCGCGTCACCAACGAGCCGAAGGCGCTGCTCAGGACCGCGGGCTTCTCCGTGGTCGAGCCGCGGGACGGGCATCTCTGCTGCGGTTCGGCCGGCACCTACAACATCGTGCAGCCGGAGATCGCGGGGCGTCTCCGCGCGCGCAAGCTGGAGACGCTGGCCGAGCGCGCGCCGGATCTGGTGTCGGCGGGCAATATCGGCTGCATCACCCAGCTTTCGGGCGGCGGACTGCCGGTGGTGCATACGGTCGAACTGCTCGACTGGATGGCGGGTGGCCCGCGCCCGGCCGGGGTGCCGGTGCGGACGGCGGCGGCCTGACCTTCCGGGGCCTCAGCCGGAGGCCCGGTCGCCCTCAGCCGAAGGCGAGCGCCAGCGCGCCCGGAAACAGGCAGTTCCGGACATAGGGCGAGGCTTCCAGCAGACGGCCCATCTTCAGGCCCTCGGCAATGGCGTAGGGCAGGGACTGGTTGCCGATGAAGATCGAGCCGCCGTGGATGACCTCCGCGAGATCGAGCGCATCGCGGGCGAGATAGTGCTCGCCATGCCCGAAATCCTCGAACTCCGCTGCCGTGCCGACGAAGATGGCGTCGGGCCCCGCCGCCTTGAGCTGCGCCCAGAAGGGCTCCCAGCCCGGATTGCGGTAGCGGCCCGACCGCGCGAAGACGGGGCGGCCGTGGCGCGCGGCGTGGGGCGCCTTCAGCCAGGGCTGCGTCACGTCGAGCGCGCCCTCGTCCATGACCGCTCGCCAATGCAGCGCCGCGAGGTCGAGGTCGGGCGGCATCAGGGCCCGCATGACGTTGAAATCGCGCTGGACCGGCTCGCCCTGCCAGGGACCGGCGCTGACGACGTAGCTTTGGGCGGTCAGCAGGGGCATGAGGAAGTCGATCTTCCGGCTGTCCATGGGTTCGCGCGTGGCGTCGATGCAGGTGAGGTAGAGGTGCCCGCCGCCCGCCGCCTGCATCGTGGCGAGGGCATAGACTACATCGCCCGCATCGCCGCCATGCAGCCAGCCGACCGGCCCGCGCGCGGCCGGCGCGGGCTCGTACTCCGCCGCCGCCTCGACGGCCTGCGGCAGGCCGAGATGGGCGAGGACGCCGCGGATGAAGGCGCTCGCCCGGTGACGCCGGCACAGGCGCGCGCCGAGCGCGGCGGCGGCGTCCGTCTGGCCCGCCTTGATCTGTATGCGGAGCAGGGCGAGCAGGGTGTCGGTCGGCGCGTCGGCGGCCGAGGCCGCGCGGGTGAGCCAGCCGAGCGCGCTCCCGGTCTCGCCGAGCGCGTCGTGGCTTTTGCCGATCAGACCCTGGAACCACGGGTGATCGCCGTAGAGCGCGAGGCCCGACTGCGCCGCCTCGATCGCCTGCTGATGCTGGTTCAGGGCGGCATGGGCGGCCGCGCGGAAGGTCAGCCCCTGAAACGACGCCGTCGGGCGGACCGTGTCGAGCGTCTTCCGCCAGTGACCGAGCGACCGCGCCCGGATCTCCAGCCCCTGGAGCCGCTGCTCCGTCGTGCCGGTGCGGAGCGCGGGCGGGAACCGCTCCCTGAACTCCGCCAGCCAAGCCTCGCAACGGGCGTCGTCACCCAGCGACAGGAGGGCGCTCGCCTTTTCCAGATGGCGGCTCTCGACCGTGGGGTCCAGCGCGATCAGCCGGTCGAGATAGGCGATCTGCGACGGCCAGCGCTTGGCGCCTGCCGATACGCGCGCGCCCGCCTCGAGCAGCGGCGTGGGATCGGCGACGGACGGCAGGACGCGGTCGATGAAGGCGAAGGCGGCGTCCGCATGGCCTTGGCGGCCCAGGACCAGCAGCCGGTAGCCGAGTTGAGAATAGGCCGCCGCGCGCTTGGCCGCGGGGCATGCGGCATCGAGGCCGAGAAAGACCTGGGCGGCATCCTCGGCGTCTCCGCAACCGAGTGCGGCGGTCACATGATAGACGATGAGAGAGGGGTCCGAGGCGCAGGCCGGCAGATGCCGCCGGATGAACTCCATTCCGAGTTCATATCGACCCGTCTCGGCCCGGCATTGCAGCACGTGGCCGACGCGGCCCTTCGATGCGCCGTGGTCGCGGATGATGTCGAGCCACGCCGCTTCCGCATCCCGCCAGCGCCCGAGGGCGATGAAGCAATATCCGTAGCGGTCGGTGTAGAAGCCGTCTCCGGGATCGGCGCGGCGAAGCTCGTCGTAGCCCGCCAGCGCGCCCGCGAAATCCTTGGCGTCGAACTGTGCCTGCGTGGCGGCGGCGAGGGTCTTCACGTCGGCGTCCAGCAAGTCGCTCAAGCTGTCCTCTCAGCGCGGAGCGGTCAGCATCCGGCAGGTCTCACGATCATTTCATTTTCGTATAGATCAGACCTCGTCGAGGAAGACAACCCGGGAGCGGCCGCCGACGACCTTATCGGCGATGGCGGCATTGAAGGCGCGGCCGTGCGCGCTTGCCATATGGGCGGCGAAGGCCGCCTCGTCGGCGTAGATCTCGTCGACATGATAAGCGCGCGGATTGTCCGCGCGCGTGTAGGGCCTGAAGCGCAGGCAACCGGGTTCCGCGCGCACGGAGGCGGCAAGCGCTTCCATCATGTCCCGCACCACAGCCTCATGTCCTGGCAGGACCTCGAAGGTGGCGTAGAGGGCTTTGGGCATCGGCGCGGTTCCGTAATGGTCTGCCTCATCCTCATAAGCGCCGCGGGGGTCTCGCGCCATCCCCCGCGGCGCGTAGGCATCAGGCGCCCCGGTTCGCGTTTGCGCCGTTCCAGTTGCCGCCATTCAAGTTGCCGCCGTTCCGGCCACCGTCAGCATTGTCCTGCCAGATGCGCGGCATGGCGCTCCGCGTCTGCTGCTCGGCACCCTGCAGATCGTGGCGGCTGAGATCGTTGAGCGCCGTATCGATGCACCGGATGGCGCGGGAGTTCGTCGGCGGGGCCTTGGGATTACGGATGACGGAGCCGTTCAGCAAGCGCGTCTCGGCCATCTCGAGGGAGTTTTGGGCGAGCCCGGTCTGATTGCGCTGAAGCGCATGCTCGGCCGCGCGGAGGTAACGGCCGGGCCGGCATCGGGCCCGACCGACGGCTTCGGCAGGGTCGGCGCGATATCGCTGCGCACGTCGGACTGGTTGATGTTGCTGGCATGCCGCGCGAAGGGCTCGGACGGGGCCGCGCCGTTCCACTGACTCGAATTGTTCCAGCCGTTCGTGGCCGCGAGGGCAGGGCCGATGCTAAGAGCGAGGACGCCGGCGGCGATCAAAGCTGTCCGCATGGGGACTGTCTCCTTTCAGTGGTCGGTGCCGGCCACTTGGGGAGCGATCCCGACGATGTCCTGTCGGGCCTCTTACATCTCGCTCATCGGCGAAGGGCTTCGGGCGCGACCTCAGCGGGGCGGGAAGTAGCCCGCCATGCGCAGCTTGCGGTCGGTCTCATACTGGTTGAGGGCATAGACCGCCCAGATCGCGGCGGGGATCCAGCCGATGATGGTCGCGTGCAGGATCAAGCACAAAATCCCGGCCACAGGACGCCCGATGAAGAAGAACGAAATGCCGGGCAGCAACAGAGCCAGCAACAGACGCATGGCGATCCTCCATGAGCGGTCACGCCGAGATGGGCGCGATCGCACGCTTGTCATCCCGCAGCCCGCCCGATTGCCGTTGCCAGAGGCCGGCATAGATCCCGCCCCGCGCCAGCAGGCTGTGATGCGTGCCCTGCTCGGCGATCCGTCCCTCATCCAGCACGACCAGACGGTCCATCCGGGCGATCGTCGACAGCCGGTGCGCGATCGCGATGACTGTCCGCCCCTCCATCAGATCCGTCAATTGCTCCTGAATGGCCGCCTCCACCTCGGAATCGAGCGCCGAGGTCGCCTCGTCGAGCACGAGGATCGGCGCGTCCTTGAGGATGACGCGGGCGATCGCGATGCGCTGCCGCTGTCCGCCCGAGAGCTTCACGCCGCGCTCCCCGACATGGCTGTCGTAGCCGCGCCGGCCTTCGCTATCCTCCAGATGGGCGATGAAACCGGCCGCATGGGCACGCTCGGCGGCGGCGACGATCTCGGCCTCTGTCGCCTCGGGGCGTCCGAAGCGGATGTTCTCGCGGATCGAGCGGTGCAGCAGGGAGGTGTCCTGCGTCACCATGCCGATGGCCGCGCGCAGGCTCTCCTGCGTCACCCCGGCGATATCCTGCCCGTCGATCACGATGCGGCCCGAGGCCGGGTCGAAGAAGTGCAGCAGCAGGTTGACGAGCGTGGACTTGCCCGCGCCCGACCGCCCGATGAGGCCGATCCGCTCGCCCGCCCGGATATCGAGGGTGATGCCGCGCAGCACGCCGCCGCGACGGCCCACGACCGGCGCGCTGTTTTCGCGCCCGTAATCGAAGGCGAGGTTCTCGAACCGGATCGCCCCGTGGTCGAGCCGCAGGGGCACGGCATCCGCCCGGTCGGGCATCTGCTGCGGGCGCGCGATGGAGCGCATGCCGTCCTGCACCGTGCCGACGTTCTCGAAGATCGAGGTGACGTTCTGCGCCACCCAGCCGGCCATGTTGGCGATCTGCCACGCCATGGGAATGGCCATCGCGACGGTGCCGACCGGCACCCGGCCATGTGTCCAGAGCCAGATCGCGACGCCGCCCGTGCTGGTGACCAGCATGGCGTTCATCATGGCCTGCACCATGAACCAGGTGGTGATGAGGCGCAGCTGGCGGCGGAAGGTGTTGGTATGATCGTCGACGCCCTCGCGGATGAAGGCGTCCTCCTGGCGGGCGCGGGCGAAGAGCTTGACCGTCAGGATATTGGTGTAGCTGTCGACGACACGCCCCGTGAGGCCCGACCGCACCTCGGACATGCGGCGCGACCGCTCCCGCATCCGGGGCACGAAGACGCGCATGAGGCTGCCGTAGGCGATGAACCAGACGACGATGGGGATGCCGAGCCGCCAGTCCGCATGGCTCAGCAGGAGCACCGAACTCGTGCCATAGACCAGGATATACCAGACGGCGTTGGTGGCCGAGACCATGCTTTCCCGCAAGGACGGGCCGGTCTGCATCACCCGCGTCGCGATCCGCCCGGCGAAGTCGTTCTGGAAGAAGCTCCAGCTTTGCCGCGCGACGTGCCAGTGGTTCTGCCAGCGGATGAGGTTGGTCATCCCCGGGTTGATCGCCTGGTTGGTGATGAGGTTCTGCAGCAGCAGGGCCGAAGGCCGCACGGCGAGCAGCACCACCAGCATCAGCAGCAGCTGGCCGCCGGCATCTGGGATGAGCGTCTTCGGCGTGTGGTTCGACACCAGCGAGACGATGCGGCCGATGAAGACGGGGATCGTCACGTCGAGCGCCGCCACCACGAGGCCGGCCGCGAACAGCGCGACGACCAGCCCTGGCGCCTGGCGCACGAAGTGCCAGTAGAAGCGCGAGAGGGCGCGGGGCTGATCGAGGGTCGGCGGCGGCAGGCTTGGGTCCAGGGCGGTGGGCTGGAGGCGGCTTTCGAAGAAACGGAACATGCCCTAACCCTTGGCCTGTTCGCCCGCGAGATCAACCCGCGCGGAACGCCCCTGGCGCATGCGTGGACGCGCCGCGCGGGCCCGATGGCTCGCAAAGCGGCGTCGGGCCGTGCGCCAGTCCCGGAAAATCTCCCCCGTCCGTGAAAAACGTGATCGCGTAACCGTGCGTCGGCCGCCGGCGAATGGCCGTATGAGACAAGGCCGAGGCCGCGCTCACCCAGCCGTCACGGGCCAAGGAGGCCCGCTTCATGTCGATGCTCCCCAAAATCGCGCCGTCCATCGCGACGTCCATCGCGACGTCCATTGCGGCGTCGGTCGCGGCGTCCATCCGGGCCGTGCCGGGCCGGGCGGCGGTCATCGCGGGCGCTGGCCTGCTAGTGCTGGCCGCGGCCTCCGGCCACCTCCCGGGTCTGCGCGCCCATGCGGCGGCGCTCGACAAGCCGCTGCCGCCGCCGGCCGTCGACGAGCGGGCTTCGGGCGCGTCTCGCGAAACGATGGTGGTCGCGGGCGGCTGTTTCTGGGGCGTGCAGGGGGTCTTCCAGCATGTGAGGGGCGTCGCGGAGGCGACCGCGGGCTACGACGGCGGCAAGGCCTCCACCGCCCAGTATGAGACGGTCAGCACCGGCACCACCGGGCACGCGGAATCGGTGCGCGTCACCTTCGACCCTCGCCTGATCTCCTACGGCCAGTTGCTGCGGATATTCTTCACGGTCGCGACGGACCCCACGCAGGTGAACGCGCAATATCCCGACACCGGCACGCAGTATCGCTCGGAAATCTTCACGAATTCGCCTGCCCAGGCGCGGGTGGCGAAGGCGTATATCGCCCAGCTCGACCATGCGGCAGTTTTCCGCGCGCCGATCGCCACGATCGTCGGGCCGAACACGGGCTTCTACCCGGCCGAGGACTACCATCAGAACTATCTGACGCTGCACCCGGATAGCGGCTATATCGCGACCTTCGACCTGCCGAAGATCACGGCCCTCGGCCGCGCCTTCCCGGCCGAGTATTCTGCCGCGCCCGTCCTTGTGCCCGAGGGCGGCAAGTCCTGACCCGGCTCCCGGCCCTCCGGCCGGCTTGCGGACGGCCCAGCACAGCGCTGCATGCTGCGCGAGGCATCCTTTCGCGGGTCACGGCATCGGCCCGATGACCGAACAAGCGCGGCGCCCGCTTCACCCGAACGGACAAGGACTCTGTTAAGCATTGCGCAAGGAATATTAACTCATAAACCTGAGCGTCGGTAGCCGCCGCCAACGCGTTGCCCGGGCAGGATGTGAGAAGAGAGATGTCTGATCAAACGACCTTGTCCGACCGGTTGGCGTTCATGGAGATCGACGGCGCGGCGATCCAGAGATTGCGCGACATGAAGCAGGTGCTGATGGACGCGCTGCCAGCGGCCTTGGACAAGGTCTACAGCAAGCTGCAGGCCGACCCGGCAACCCAGGCGACCTTCGCGAGGCCCGGCATGGTCGAGAGCGCCCGGCTCCGCCACAGCAAGCCGTGGGACATGCTGTCCGACGGGCGGCTCGACGAGGATTATCTGGCCGCCGCCAGCCGCAGCGGCGACTTCAATGCGCGCATCGGCCTGGAGCCCGCGCGGTTCATCGGCGGCCAAGCCATTTTGATGGAGCAACTGATCGCCGCCGTGCTGAAGGCGCGCTGGCCCAGACGAGGCTTCGGACGGTCTCGGCAGGGCCCCGAGGAGGTCGCCGCCGACCTCGGCACCCTCGCCAAAGCGGCAATGCTCGACATCGAACTCGCGCTCCATGCCTATATGGAGCGGCTCGACGACGCGCGGACGGCGGATGACGATACGGCGCGGACAGCCGATGCCGTGTCCCGTGCATGGCGTCCCGTTCTGGCGGCGCTCGCCGCCGGTGATCTGACGCAGAGGATCGCGGGCGACCTGCCACACGAATACCAGCGGCTGGGCGATGAGTTCAACGCCGCGATGGAGACGCTGCAGGGCATGTTGATCGCCGCCTCCCGCAACGCCGGCACCGTCACGAACGGCGCCCGCGACACGGCGCAGATGGCCGATGACCTGTCATTCAAGACCGAGCGGCAGGTGGCCGGTCTGCGGCAGACATCGGCGACGCTGAGCGAGATCTCGGCCAGCGCCCGGCGCATGTCGGAGACCGCCCGCGATGCCCGCAAGGCGGCCGCCGCTGCGACGGCGCAGGTCGAGCAGTCGGACGCGGCCCTCCGCGCCGCCGCCGGCGCCATGGGCGGGATCGGGACATCCGCCCGCGATATCGGCGACATCGTCGCCGTGATCGACGGGATCGCGCGCCAGACCAATCTTCTGGCGCTGAATGCGGGGCTGGAGGCTGCCCGGGCGGGCGAGGCGGGCCGTCCCTTCGCGGTCATCGCGACGGAGGTACGCGCGCTCGCCCAGCGTTCGGCCGAGGCCGTGAAGGACATCCGGGAGTTGATGCTCCGCGCCGGGCATCAGGTGGAAGACGGCCTGCAGCGCGTCGACGACAGCAGGCGGGCGGTCGCGCATGTCATCGACCACACGGTGCAGATCGACCGGCTGGTCGGCGATATCGAGGCTTCGGCCGGGCGTCAGGCGGCGGGGCTGCGACAGACCGAGACGGCGATGCGGAACATGGATCAGGCGAACCGGCATGCCGCGGGCGTCGCGGAGGACGCCTCGGCGGCCGGACGCAGCCTCGTCGCCGAGGCGGAAGCCCTGCTCGGGCTGATGCGCGGGTTTCGCATCGGGCTGGTGGGCGAGGCCGTCAGCAGGCTCGTGCCGGCGCGGAAGGCGCTCCCCAAGCCCCGCCCCGTTCGGCCGCAGGGCGCGGGCGGCACCGTCGTGCCGCTGCGCGCGCCGAAATCCGGCCCCAAGGACGGCGGCCAATAGGGCTCGGGCGCGAGAGGGGCGCGGCTAGAGCCCGAGCGGCGCGAGCCGGATGCCCGGCACGACTTCGCCCACCGCCGCCGGGGGGGCGAAGGGCGGGCGGATGATCAGCGCATCGGCGCGGGCGAGCCTGCTGATCATGCCCGAATCCTGGGCCGGGTAGGGATGCGCGATCCACCCCTCGTCGCCCTGGATCAGCAGGGAAGCCCGCACGTAGTCCTCGCGGAGGTCGTTGGCGGGCAGCGGCGCGCCGAGGCGCAAAGGCTCGGCGGGCGGCGGGTCTCCGGGCAGGCCGGAGAGGCGCGCGATCGCGGGCAGCAGGAACAGGATGGCGCAGACCAGGGCTGACACCGGATTGCCGGGCAGGCCCAGCATCGGCACGTCGCCGAGGCGCCCATGCATGAGCGGCTTGCCGGGCCGCATCGCGATCCGCCAGAAGTCGAGGACCATCCCGCGCTCGGCAAGCGCCGACTGCACGAGGTCGTGGTCGCCGACGCTCGCGCCCCCCGTCGTCACCAGCATGTCCGCGCCGCGCGCGGCATCCGCGGCAGCCCCGATCGCGCGGCTGTCGTCGGCCGCGCTCGGCAGCAACACCGGATCGCCCCCGGCCACCCGGACCAGGGCCGCGAGCGCCGGTCCGTTCGAGGAGACGACGCCGCCCGGCGGCAGCGGGTCGCCCGGCAGCGCGATCTCGTCGCCGGTGCTGAGAATGACGACGCGCGGGCGGCGATGCACGGTAAGCCACGCGTGGCCGCCTGCCGCGGCAAATCCGATCAGGCGCGGGTTGAGGCGCTGCCCGGTGGGGATGAGCGTTTCGCCCGCGCGGAAATCCTGGCCCATGCGGCGGATATGCCGGCCTGCCGGCGGCGGTTCGCCCACCGTCACCACGCGATCCGCGACGGCCGCGTTCTCCTGGATCAGGATGGTGTCGGCGCCTTCTGGCACGACGCTGCCGGTGAACAGCCGCACGGCCTCGCCCGCGCCCACATGACCCGCGAAGGGATGGCCCGCAGGCGCCGCCCCGATGAGCGTGAGACGCGCGCCGGCCAAGGCGTCCGCGGCGCGGACCGCATATCCATCCATCGCCGATACATCCGCGGGCGGGTTGCTGTGGCGTGCGATGAGCGGCGCAGCGGTGACGCGGCCCGCGCCGTCCGTCAGCGGCACGATCTCGCCCGCCGTGGGCGCGAGCCCCGCGAGGATCCTCGCCCGCGCCTCGGTGACGGAAATCATGCCTGCTCGGCCATCATGGGGCGCGAAAATCGCCCGACGCGCCGCCCGACTTGGCGACGACCCGCAGCGCCTCCACCACCATGCCGCGATCGACCGCCTTGCACATGTCGTAGACGGTCAGCGCCGCGACCGAGGCCGCCGTCAGCGCCTCCATCTCGACGCCGGTGCGCCCTGTCGTGCGGACCGTCGCGGTGATCTCGACCGCCGAGGCCGCCTCGTCGGGCTCCAGCGCGACCGTCACCGCCGCGATTGGTAGCGGGTGGCAGAGCGGGATGAGGTCAGCGGTGCGCTTCGCGGCCATTATCCCGGCGAGGCGCGCGACGCCCAGCACGTCGCCCTTTTTCGCGGTGCCGCTCAGGATGAGCGCGAGGGTCGCGGCCTGCATGGTGATGCGGGCGCGCGCGGTCGCCTCCCGCGCCGTCTCGGGCTTGTCCGACACATCGACCATCGCAGCCTGTCCCGCCGCGTCGAAATGGGTGAGCGTCCGCGCCCGGGGCTCGGCCATCAGGCGGCGTCCGCGGCGCGCTCCGGGCCGATGAGGTCGCGTACGGCCTGGGCCACATCCGCCTGCCGCATCAGGCTTTCGCCGACAAGATAGCATTGCAGCCCGGCCTCGATCAGCCGCTTCACGTCGCCCGCATCCCGGATGCCGCTTTCGGCAATGAGAAAACGATCCGGCGGTACCTGGGGCGCGAGATGTATTGCCGTCTGAATGTCGATCTTCAAGGTCTTGAGATTGCGGTTGTTGATGCCGATAAGCGGCGTCTCCAGCCCGAGCGCGCGTCCAAGTTCGGCCTCGTCATGGACCTCGGCCAGAACGTCCATGTCGAGCGCGCGGGCCAAGGCCTCCAGTTCGCGCGCCTGATCGTCCGACAGGGCGGCGAGGATCAACAAGATGCAGTCCGCGCCCATCGCCCGGCTTTCATAGACCTGCCAGGGATCGACGATGAAGTCCTTGCGCAGCACGGGCAGCGGCACCGCGGCGCGGGCGGCGCGCAGATGATCCGGGTCGCCATCGAAATATTTCTGGTCCGTGAGCACGGAGAGACAGGTGGCGCCGCCGGCCAGATAGGCCTCGGCCAGCGTGACCGGGTCAAAATCGGGGCGGATCAGCCCGCCCGAGGGCGACGACTTCTTGATCTCCGCGATCAGCGCGATGCGATGGAGATTGACGTGATCCATCAGCGTGCGGCCGAAGCCACGGGGTTTCCCCTGCGCGGCGATCTTCTGTTTCAGCGCTTCGACCGGCGTGGCCGCGCGCCGGCGCGCGCATTCCGCCCGCGTATCGTCGAGAATTTTCGCCAGAATGTCGGGCGTGGTGGAACTCATTCTGTGGTCACTACCTCGGGTTATTGCCTCGGAAGGTCCTGGATAGGCGGCTGGCTTTCCCGCCGCAATGTCTCGAGCGCGGCGGCGGCCGTGCCCCGGTCGATGGCGGCCGCGGCCAGCGCGACGCCACCCGCCAGAGTGGGGACGGCACCGGCCACCATCAACGCTCCGGCCGCGTTCAAGATCACGGTATCGCGGTAGGCGCTGTGCTCGCCCTCGAGCAGGCGGAGCAGGGCAGCGGCGTTGTGGGCCGCGTCGCCGCCGCGCAGGCTGGCGAGCGGCGCGGGCGGCAGGCCGAGCTCCGTGGCATCGAGCGTCAGTTCCCGCACATGGCCATCCTTCAGCACCGCGACGTGGTTGGGCCCGGCAAGCGTCAATTCGTCGAGCCCCTGGCCGTGGACGATCCAGGCCGCTTCCGTGCCGAGACGCCCGAGGGCCTCCGCGACCGGCCGGGTCCAGGCGGGGGCGAAGACGCCGGTGAACTGGCGGCGGACGCGGGCTGGGTTCGCGAGCGGCCCGAGCAGGTTGAACAGCGTGCGCGTGCCAAGCTCGGCCCGCACCGGGGCCGCGTGGCGGAGCGCCGGGTGATGCGCAGGGGCGAACAGGAACACGCAGCCCGTCTCGGCCAGCAGCGTCTCCAGCCGCTCGGGCGGGAGCGCGACGCGCACGCCCAGATGCTCCAGCACATCGGCGGCGCCGGAACGCGAACTCAGCGCGCGGTTGCCGTGCTTGGCGACCGGCACGCCGCAGCCGGCGACGACGAAGGCGACGGCGGTCGAGATGTTGAGCGTCCCCGCTTCATCGCCGCCGGTGCCGCAGACGTCGATGGCACCGGGCGGCGCGGCGATGGCAACCATCCGGGCCCGGAGCGCGCGGACGGCGCCCACCATCTCGGCGACCGTCTCGCCCCGGACGCGCATCGCCATGAGCAGTCCCGCGATCTGCGCATGCGTGGCGTCGCCGGTCATGATCTCCGCGAAAGCGGCCTCGGCCTCGGTCTCGCTGAGGCTCTCCCCACGGGCCAGACGGGCGAGCAGGGGGCGGATCACCGCTGTCATGAGGCTCGCATCTCGTAGGTTGGCGGGCGGCGGGCCGTCCGCTCAGGCGGCCTGGGAGGCAGCGTTGCGGCCACGCGCCAATGCGAGGAAGTTGGCGAGGATCGCATGCCCATGTTCGCTGGCTATGCTCTCAGGGTGGAACTGCACGCCGAAGATGGGCAGGCTCCGGTGCCGCAGCCCCATGATGAGCCCGTCCTCGGTGAAGGCCGTCGGCACCAGCGTCTCGGGCAGCGTGTCGCGCTCGACGATCAGGCTGTGGTAGCGGGTCGCGTTGAAGGGCGAGGGCAGGCCCGCGAAGATGTCCGAATGGGCGTGGCTGATGGCGCTGACCTTGCCGTGCATGGGCTCGGGCGCGCGGATCACCCGGCCCCCGAAGGCCTGCCCGATGGCCTGATGGCCAAGGCAGACGCCAAGGATCGGAACCTGTCCCGCCGCCGCGGCGATGAGGTCGAGGCAGATGCCCGCCTCGTTCGGCGTGCAGGGACCGGGCGAGAGCACGATGGCCTCGGGCCTGGCGGCAAGCACCTCACCGACCGACCGCGCATCGTTACGCCAGACCTCGCAGACGGCGCCGAGATCGCCGAGGAACTGCACGAGATTGAACGTAAAGCTGTCATAGTTGTCGATAAGGACTATCATGCCAATATTCTGCGCTGCCATGGAGGCAGGGTCAATCAGATGGCGGGAACGGGCGGTTTGCAGCGCGTCGTGTCGTGGCTTTCGGGCCGTGCCGGTCTCCCGCCGCGCAAGGGACATGACATGGATATCGAGACCGAGAGTGGCGTGGGCGGCAAGACCTACCCCGTGAGTTTGACGGATGCCGAGTGGCGCGCGCGGCTGACCCCCGAGCAGTATCAGGTGCTGCGGGGCCACGGTACCGAGCGCCCGGGCAGTTGCGCCCTGCTGCGCGAGAAGCGCCCGGGCACCTTCAGCTGCGTCGGTTGCGGCAACGCCGTGTTTCATGGCGCGACGAAATTCGAAAGCGGCACCGGCTGGCCGAGCTTCGACACACCGCTGCCGGGCGCTGTGGAAAACACGGAGGACCGCAGCCTCGGGATGGTCAGGACGGAGGTGCATTGCGCCCGGTGCGGCGGGCATCTCGGCCACGTGTTTCCGGATGGGCCGCCGCCGACCTTCCAGCGTTACTGCATGAACGGCGTCGTGCTGTCCTTCACGCCGGACGACGGCGCGTGACCTAATTTCATTACGGTGAAATAATTATTATCCGTGGCGGGAATGTTGATGTCCCCGTGACGGGTGCCTGATGATATGAGAAAAAGGGCGGTCCTCCGCCCTTTTTTATTGGCCGCCTGGAGCAGGTGGCCGCCGCCGCGGGCCCGCTTCGCGCCGTTCCGCGCGATCCGCGCTGTCCGGTCCGTCATCGCCCACGTTGATACAGCGCAAGAAAATCTTCATATCGATCCTGTTATAGGAGTCGCGGACGGGACGAGGCTCGCCGAGGCAACGCCCGCAACAGGGAATTGCCGACACATCCATGCCTCGGGCGGCGACCGGCCGATCGATTTTCTTCCGCAGAGCGAAAAGGATTAGCCGTGGCATCCTCTCCGTCGATCAGACCGCCCACCATCCATGATGTCGCGCGGGTGGCGAAGCTTTCGAAATCGACGGTGTCCAACGTGGTGCGCAACGCGGTCGGCGTGCATCCGACGACGCGGGAGCGCGTGAAGACGGCGATCACGGAGCTTGGTTACCAGACCAACATCGTCGCCCGTCAACTCGTGCAGCGTAAAACCTCCGTGCTCGGCATCGTCATCGGCGACCTGACCAATCCTTTCCATGCCGAGATGGCCATGCTGGTCGAGGGTCTCGCGGCGGCGCAGGGCTATCAGGTCATGTTCTGCAACACGCGCGCCGACCCCGAGGCGGAGCTTTGCGGCATCCGCAGCATGCTGGAGCATCGTGTCGCGGGGCTGCTGTTTCTCGATTGCAAGGACGCCGCCGAGCGGGCGCGTCATCTCATCCCCGCGCGCGTGCCGGCGATCTTCGTCGCCTGCCGCGCCGATTGGGGCGATGTGGTCGCTGTGGACGAGGTCGCCGGGGCCTGTGCGGCGACCGCCTACCTGCTCGCCCAGGGGCATCGCCGCATCTGGCACCGACCGAGGCTGCGGACACGCGGCCCATGCTCTCGGACCGCGCGAAAGGCTACGGGGAGGCCATGCGCGCGGCAGGGCTCCCGGTGACGACCTTCACCCTGGGGAGCGCGGGCGACACCGTGACCGTGGGGCGCGCGGTGCGGCGGCTCTCCGATGTGCTGGCGGCGGCCGACGCGCCCACCGCCATCTTCGCCGCGACAGACGCGCAGGCCCTGCAGATCATGGGGTTGGCGGAGCGGCTCGGCCGTCCGGTGCCGGGCGCGCTCTCGGTCATCGGCTTCGACGATGCCTGCTGCGCCGGCCATGCGCGGCTGGGCCTGACGACCGTCGCCCAACCCAAGGAGGACCTTGCGCGGATTGCGGTCGAGACGCTCGTGCGCCGCGCGGGCGGCGACTGCCCCGACGAGCCGAGACGGCAACTCCTCGCCTTCGAGTTGATGGTGCGAAGCTCGACCGCGCCGCCCGCGCGCGCCGCGCGACCGCGTGCCTTCGCGGAGTTGGCGCCGGTCTGAACTGCTTGGGTCTCTTTTCAGGCCGAGCCTTGATAGGCCGAGCCGGTTCGCCAGGACAGCACGAGAGCCGCCATCGCCTGCCAGGGAGCCGCGTCCCAGGCGCGGCAGGCGAGGCCGGAGGTCGAGGGCAATACCATCATCGGCGGCAAGTCCGCGCCGGGCGGCAAGGACCCATAAGGGATGCGGCCTGTCGGCAGCCCGAGAAACTCCGACGCCGCCCGCTTGCTGTTGAAGGCGAGCAGGCGCGGCCGGTGGCGCCGCATCGCCGCCGCCAGCCGCAGGCGGTCGAATGCCTGCCGGGGCAGATCCTCGTCCTGGCCCGACGCCGTCTTGCAGACATCGGTAAGGCCGATGCCGAGCGCCAGAAGTGCCGGGAACTCCTGCGGGCGGAACCGGCGCGGCGTCAGCCCTGTCTCGGCCAGCACCGCCCAGAAGCGGTTGCCGGGATTGGCGTAATAGGCGCTCCGCGCGGCCGATACCGCGCCCGCCGCCGTGCCGCAGATGACGAGGTCGAGGCCAGGGCGCAGCAGGTCGGGCAGGATATCCGCCTGGGCAGCGCCGGGCTCGGGCGGGCGCGGAAGAGCATCCATCGCGATCTCCTATAGCGCGGATGAACGGCGGTCACATCCTCGCGGCGGGGGCTTTGCGCCGGAAGAGCAACCCCAACCTTCCGGCAGCATCAGCAGGAGAAACCGCCATGGATTGCCGTCTCGACGGACAGGTTGCGATCGTCACCGGAGGAAGCTCCGGGCTCGGCTACGCCTGCAGCGAGCAACTCGCCGCGGCCGGGGCGGCGGTCGTCGTCAACTACCACTCCCACCCCGAGCCGGCCGAGGACCTCGCCGCCAGCATCAACGACAAAGGCGGCCGCGCCATCGCGGTCGGCGGCGATGTCTCGAAGGAAGCCGACGTCGCCGAGCTGTTCGGCGAAACGCTCGGGGCATTCGGCGCGGTCGACATCCTCGTCGCCAATTCCGGGATGCAGAAGGATGCCGCGCTGACCGAGATGACGCTAGACCAGTGGGAGGCGGTGCTGAGCGTGAACCTCACCGGCCAGTTTCTCTGCGCCCAGGCGGCGGTGCGGCAGTTCGAGCGGCAGGGCAGGCGGGACGTCTCGCGCGCGCTCGGCAAGATTATCTGCATGAGCTCGGTCCATCAGGTGATCCCCTGGGCGGGCCATGTGAACTATGCCGCCTCCAAGGGCGGCATCATGATGATGATGCAGACCATCGCCCAGGAAGTCGCGGGTAAGGGCATCCGCGTGAACTCGATCGCGCCCGGCGCCATCCGCACCGCCATCAACGAGACCGAAACCGAGGGCGAGAAGGGCGAGCAGCTGCTCAAGCTCATCCCCTACGGCCGCATCGGCGTGGCGGAGGATGTGGGGAAGGCCGCCGTCTGGCTCGCCTCGGACCAGTCCGACTACGTCGTCGGCACCACCATCTTCGTCGACGGCGGCATGACGCTCTATCCGGCGTTCCGAGGCAATGGCTGAAGGCCGGCCGCCCGGCAGGGCCGCCCCCGATTACTCCTCCGGCTCGGTCGTGAAGAGCAGGGGGTAGCCCTCCTTCCGCGCCCGGTCGATGGCATTCGCCGTCTTCGTCTCCGCGACTTCCTTGGTGAAGACGGCCACGACGCAAACGCCGCGCTGATGCGCCGTCATCATGACCTTCCGGCTCTGTTGCTCGTTCAGCCTGAACTCTATGCGGAGGACCGTGACGACGAAGTCGCGCGGCGTGTAGTCGTCGTTGACCAGCACGACCTTGAAGAGCTTCGGCCGCTCGACCTTGAGGTCGGTCTGAGGACGCTTGGTGATGATCGTCTCTGGCATGACAGCGTTCCCTCTCCCCGGGCAGGCGGGCGATACGGCGGTCGATGAGGACCAGCCGAAACCGGGCGCGCGGCCAGCCTTGATGGAGCCGGGCCATCTTACAGAGGCTGCCTCAGGCTTTCCAGCGCGGCGGCGCAGCGCGCCGGGCGTATGTCAGGGATTGGGCGCATGTCAGGGATCAAGCCGATCCGGGCGCCAGGGCGCCGTGGCCGTGATCCACTCGCGGGCGCGCGCTTCCGGGTCCGCGTGGCGCAACACGTCGGTGACGACAGCGGCGCTGTCCGCTCCGGCCTCCAGCACCAGACGGCCACGCTCGGGCGTCAGGCCCCCGATCGCGACCAGCGGCGTCGCGCCGACGCGGCGCTTCCACTCGGTCACGCGCGCGACGCCCTGCGGCGCCCAGGCCATTGCCTTGAGGATCGTGGGATAGACCGGCCCCAGCGCCACGTAATCCGGCGCGTGCGACAGCGCGCGGTCGAGTTCCGCCTCGTCATGGGTCGATAGGCCCAGCCGCAGCCCGTGCCGGCGGATCGCCGCTACGTCGGCGCTGTCGAGGTCCTCCTGGCCGAGATGGACGAAGTCGCAGCCGGCGTCGATCGCGAGCCGCCAGTAGTCGTTCACGATCAGCGTGGCGCCCGCCTCGGCGCAGAGGTCGCGCGCGACGGCGATCTGGTCGCGCAACTCATCCTCGGGCCGGTCCTTGATGCGCAGCTGCACGAGGCCGAGCCCGAGCGGCAGCAGCCGCGGCAGCCAGCCCACGTCGTCGATGATGAGGTAGAAGGGATCGAGCCTCATCGGAACGCCATCCCGAGCACGGGCGTCGAGGGCTCGGCCATGTCGCGCGGCGGCATGGGTTCGGCGAGGAAGGCTTCGCGGCCGGCGCGGATGGCATTCGCGAAGGCCTCCGCCATGCGCGCCGGATCGCCCGCCTTAGCCACCGCCGTGTTCAGCAGGATGCCGTCGTAGCCGAGTTCCATGGCTTGGCACGCCTGGGAAGGCAGGCCGATCCCGGCATCGACCACCAGCGGCACATCGGGAAAATGTGCCCGCATCGCTCGCAGCCCGTAGAGGTTGTTGAGACCGCGCCCGGAGCCGATCGGCGCGCCCCAGGGCATCAGCACGCGGCACCCGGCATCGAGCAGGCGCTCGCCGACCACGAGATCCTCGGTTGTGTAGGGGAAGACCTCGAACCCGTCGGTGGTCAGCGCGCGCGCCGCCTCGACCAGACCGAAGACATCCGGCTGCAGCGTGTCGTGGTTGCCGATGACCTCGAGCTTGATCCAGTTCGTGCCGAACACCTCGCGCGCCATCTGCGCGGTCGTGATCGCCTCGCGGGCCGAGTGGCAGCCGGCGGTGTTGGGCAGCACGCGCACGCCGAGGTCGCGGATGAGCGACCAGAAGGCCTGCCCCGCGCGCTCGGTGCCGGACTCGCGGCGGAGCGAGACCGTGACGACCTCCGCGCCCGAGCGGCGGACGGCCTCCGCGAGGATTGCGGGCGAGGGATAAAGTGCCGTGCCGAGCAGCAGGCGCGAGGCGAGGGTGACGCCATAGACCTCCATCGCTCAGCCGCCCCGCATGGGCGCGAGCAGTTCCAGCCGGTCGCCTTCCCGCAGCATCAACGTGGGGCGGCTGCGGGCGGGCGCGAAGTCGCCGTTGACGGCGGTCGCGATGACGGCGTCAGCGTAGCCGAGTTCGTCGAGCGCGTCGGCAAGGCTCGGCCCCGCCACCTCACGCGCTTCGTTGTTGACGAGGATTTTCATCCATCACCTCCGGGTCCTGGGTGCCGTGCAGGATGTAGTCGGCGGCACGGCGGGCGAGTGCGGGCGAGAGCAGAAAGCCGTGGCGGAACAGCCCGTTCACCGCCACGCGCGGGCCTTGCGCGCGGATACGCGGCAGGTTGTCGGCAAAGGCGGGCCGGGCATCGGCGCCCATCTCCAGGATTTCGGCCTCGGCGAAGGCCGGGTGCAGCGTATAGGCGGCACTCAGCAGTTCGACGACCGAGCGCGCCGTCACGCGGTGACGCTCGCCGCTCTCCAGCATGGTCGCCCCCAGCATGAACACGCCGTCGCCGCGCGGCACGACATAGAGCGGCCAGCGCGGATGCAGCAGCCGGACGGGGCGCGAGAGGCTGACGCCCGGGCAGCGCAGAATGAGCATCTCGCCCTTGACGCCGCGAAGGTCGGGCAGCCGGTCGGCACCCGCGAAGCCCCGGCAGTCGGCCACTGTGTCGCGGCTGTGGCCGTCGGGATCGAAGGCCTCGCCGAAGCGGATGGCGACGCCGCGCGCGCTCAACCTGTCGGCAAGCGACGCGAGCGCCCGGCGCGGGTCGAGATGGGCCTCGCGCGGGAAGAAAAGCCCCTGGCGGAAGCGCCCCGCGAGGTCGGGTTCCAGGGCCGCGATGCCCTCCGCGTCCAGCCGCTCGTGCTCCGTCGTGCGGCGGGCGAAGCGGTCGAGGTCGGGCGCGTCGCGCGCGGGCGCGAGCACGAGGCTGCCGCGCCGGATCGTCTCCGGGAACACGCGCGGCCAATAGGCGAGCGCTTCCTGGCCGAGACGGGTGACGAGGGGTTCGGCGCTCTCCGCCTCGCACCAGGGCGCCAGCATGCCGCCCGCGTAGCGCGAGCAGGCGTCGGCGCCGAGGGTCGCGCTGCGTTCCACCACGGTCACCGTGGCGCCGCCTTCGGACAAGGCGAGGGCTGTGGTCAGCCCCGCTATTCCCGCGCCCACGACCGTCACACGCATCTCAGCCTCACGGCGTTGCGGTCGGGCGGGAGAAGGGGGTGGACCGGCACGAGGCGGGTGCGGGTGAGCGTTCCATCCCTTCGCCAGCATGACCTGGATCAGGTTGTAAGGGTCGCCGGGGTGCGGTGGTCCGCGATCCGGCCTCTCAGCCCCTGCGCGGGGCTCCCCTTGGTGACGCGACCCTAGTCGCGGTCAGAGGCAGGCGTCAAACGCGTTCCTCCGGCCGGTGCGGCCTGGGGGCCATCCCGACGTGTCGGTGCGGCGGAAGATGACAGCCGCATGACCATGGCCCGCCCGACATTGCGGGAAAAGCGCGACTGAGCTACCGCCGGAAGCCGCCGAACCGCAATTTCAAACTCGACGGACACCGGATGAAGAATGATCGCGTGATGCCGGCATCTGCCACGGAGCAGGACGACAACCGGTCCCGGCTGCTCACCCGCGGCCTCCGGCTCGAATATGCGACGCTCGGATGGAACGTCGTCGGCACCGTCATCCTCATCATCGCGGCGCTCCGGGCGAGTTCGATTGCATTGGCGGGCTTCGGCCTCGACTCCCTGATCGAAATTCTCGCCTCCACGATCGTGGTCTGGCAACTCAAGGGCGCCGATCAGGGCCGGGAGCGGACCGCGCTCCGCGTCATCGCCGCCGCCTTCGCGGCCCTCTCCCTTTATGTGCTTGTCAGCGCGGTCATCGTTCTGGCGACCGGGCACCGTCCGATGCCATCTCCCGGCGCGCTCGTCTGGCTCGCCATCACGGTCGTGGTGATGCTGGCGCTGGCCTGGGGCAAGCACGCCACCGGGCAGGCGCTCGGCAACCAGGTGCTGATGACCGAGGCGCGGGTCACGATGGTCGATGCTTACCTCGCCTTTGCCGTGCTGGTGGGCGTCGGGCTCGACACCGCCTTCGGCTGGTGGTGGGCGGACCCGCTCGCCGGCCTCGTGATCGTGATCTACGGCCTCAAGGAGGCGCGGGAAGCCTGGGGCCACGCCAGCGGGCTCGCTGAATAGCGTCACGCCGCGAGTTATCCCCATAGTCCCCAGGTTTCTATCCCCGCTGTCCACAGGCGGTGGTTGATGAACCGTATCGCGCAGGCGCGCTATGATGCTGCGATGAACGATATCGACTCGCCGCTTCTCGGGCTCAGCCAGCGGCTCCCCCCGAGCAACCTCCAGGCCGAACAGGCCCTCCTTGGCGCGCTTCTGGCCAACAACAAGGCTTACGAGCGGGTGTCGGAGTTCCTCGCACCCGAGCATTTCGCCGACCCCATCCATGGCCGCATCTTCCAGGCCATCGCCCGGCGGGTGGAGGCCGGGCAGCTTGCCGACGCGGTGACGCTCCGCGCCGAGTTCGAGCATTCGGGCGTGCTCGCCGAGGTCGGCGGCACCGCCTATCTCGCGCAACTCCTGACCGCCATGATCGGCATCATCAATGCTGGCGACTACGGGCAGACGGTGCATGACGCGTGGCTCCGCCGCCAGCTGATCGACGTGGGCGAAACGCTGGTCAACCGGGCCTTCGGCGCCGATGCCGAGCTTGACGGGCGCCAGCAGATGGAAGCGGCCGAGCAGCAGCTTTTCGATCTCGCGACCCGTGGCGGCTCCGAGGGCGGGTTCGTCACCTTCGAGAAGGCGCTGATCCAGGCGATCGACAGCGCCGAACGCGCCTTCCAGCGCTCGGGCAGCGTCTCCGGCCTGTCGACGGGGTTGCGGGATCTCGACGCCAAGACCGGCGGCCTGCATCCGTCCGATCTCCTCATCCTCGCCGGCCGCCCCGGCATGGGCAAGACAGCGCTCGCGACCAAGATCGCCTTCGGCGCGGCGCGCGCGATGCAGAACGAGGCCCGCAAGGCCGGCGGTCCCAACGCCATCGCCCGCGATACCGTCGCGATCTTCTCGCTGGAAATGAGTTCCGAGCAGCTCGCCTCCCGTCTCCTCGCGGAGGAGGCGCGGATCAGCGGCGACCGCATCCGGCGCGGCGATATCGGGCCGCGCGACTTCGACCGCTTCGTCGCCGTCAGCCGCGACATCTCCAGCCTGCCGTTGGAGATCGACGACACGCCCGCCATCACGCTCTCGGCGCTGCGGACCCGCTGCCGGCGGCTCAAGCGCAGCAAGGGGCTGGGGCTCGTGGTGATCGACTACCTCCAGCTGATGCGCCCGGCGGCGGGCACGCGCCCGGAAAGCCGTGTGCTGGAAATCAGCATGATCACCCAGGGGCTGAAAGCGCTGGCGAAGGAGCTGGCCGTGCCCGTCATCGCGCTCTCCCAGCTCAGCCGCGCCGTGGAGAGCCGCGAGGACAAGCGCCCGCAGCTTTCTGATTTGCGCGAGTCGGGATCGATCGAGCAGGATGCCGACGCGGTCATGTTCATCTACCGCGACGAGTATTACCTGGCGCAGCGCGCGCCCAAGCAGATGGGTTATGAGTCTGAGGACAAGTTTCAGACGGCGCTCGAGAAGTGGCAGCAGGATATGGAGCGGGTCCACAACAAGGCCGAGCTTTACCTCGCCAAACAGCGTCACGGCCCCACCGGCAAGATCGATCTGTTCTTCGAGGCGGAGTTCACCCGCTTCGCAGATCTCGATCAGGATCACGACGATCACCACTGACGGGTCGGCGCACGGGACAGGGCGTCCGGCATGATGGAGGTGGATGTCGCGATCGTGGGGGCGGGCGCGGCAGGTTTGGCGGCGGCCGTGGCCTTGCGGGCCGCGGGCCAGTCGACGATCCTGCTCGAAGCGGCGGCCACGCCGGGCGGGCGGGCGCGCACCACCACCCCCGCGGCGCTCGGCGGCGCATGGCTCGACGAGGGGGCAGCGTGGCTCCATATGGCCGAGCACAACCCTCTCGTGCCGATGGCGCAGGCGGCGGGGCAGCCGCTGCGCGCGGCTTTCCGCAGCGAGTCCCTGATGTTCCTCGGCGACCGTCCGGCGACCGCCGCCGAGCACGCGGAGTACGACGCGGCGGATACAGCCTGGACCGGGATCGTCATGGGCAGGCCCGCCGAGCCCGACACCGACCTCGCGACCGCCATCGGGCCGTTCCGGCACGAGAACCCCTGGGCGCCGACCATCGAGGCCTGGCATGCGAGCCTGATCGACGCGGTCGACGCGCCCTATCTCAGCCTCGCCGACTTCCGTCTGAACCAGCTCGACGGGCAGAACCTGATGGGCGAGCGCGGCTTCGGGCGTTTGCTGCGCGACCTGCTGGAAGCCGATGCCGGGCCGATCCGCGGTCTCTGCCCGGTCAGCCGTATTGCCTGGGGCGGCGACAGGGTGAGGGTGGAGACGCCGCAGGGCGCCATCAGCGCCGCCTCCGTCATCGTGACGGTCTCGACCGGCGTTCTGGGCGCGGGCGCGATTGCCTTCGACCCGCCGCTGCCGTCCGCGACCGAGGCCGCCATTGCCGACCTGCCGATGGGTCTGCTCAGCAAGATCGTGCTGCGGGCGGCGGGCGAGGATCGGCTCGGCATGACGACGCCGACCCACGCCTTCCGGCGGCTGGAGCGGCTGGGCGATCCCTTCCTGAGCTTCATCGCCTGGCCGCGCGGCACCGATCACGTCATCGGCTTCGTCGGCGGCGACGCCGCCTGGGCGGTGGCCCCCGACCCCCGCGCGGCGCTCGACCTCGCGCGGCGCGAATGGCGGGCGATGTTCGGCGCGCGCGCCGACGCGATGTTCCGGCCGGAAGGCTTCACGACCGACTGGGGCACCGATCCGCACCACCTCGGCGCCTATAGCTACGCCCGTCCGGGCGGGGCCGGGGCGCGGTCGGCGCTCGCCGCACCCATCGCCGAGGGGCGGCTGCTGTTCGCGGGCGAGGCCTGCCGCACGGACGGCATGGCTGGAACCGTGGGTGGCGCCGTGCTGGATGGCCGCCGTGCCGCGGCCCTCGTCATCGCCAGGAAGGACCCCTCCCATCATTGAACCCTTCGCCACCGGCGGGTCGGTGCTGGAGATCGACCTCGACGCCATCGCGGCCAACTGGCGCCTGCTGCGGGATCGGCACGGGCCGGATCGCGCGACCGCCGGGGTGCTCAAGGCCGACGGCTACGGGTTGGGCGCCGTCGCGGTCGCCAAGCGCCTCCATGCCGAGGGCTGCCGGCACTTCTTCACCGCCCATCTGATGGAGGCGGTCGAGATCCGCCCGCTCCTGCCGGACTCCATGCTCTGCGTGCTGCATGGCCTGGGCCCTGGCGAGGAGGAGACTTTCATCCTGCACGACATCGCCCCGGCGCTCGGCACGCTGGGCGAAATCGAGGCCTGGGCGGCGGCGGCGCGCGCGCGCGGACGCCGGCTGCCGGCCTTGCTCCATATCGACACGGGCATGAACCGCACCGGCCTCAGCCCGGTCGAGCTTGAGCGGCTGACGGCACGCGCCGAACTCCTCGCGCCGCTCGATATCCTGTTCGTGATGACGCATCTCGTCGCGGCGGATACGCCCGGCGCGCCGATGAATGCGATCCAGGCGGAGGTCTTCGCCGCAGCGGCGGCGCGCTTCCCCGGCACCCGGCGATCCTTCGCCAATTCCTCCGGCATCTTCCTCGGCCCCCGCTTCGCGTCCGACCTCGCGCGGCCCGGCGCCGCGCTCTACGGCGTCAACCCGACGCCGGGCGACGCCAACCCCATGGCGCCCGTCGCGCGCCTCCGCGCCCGCATCATGCAGCTGCGGGATGTGCCGGCGGGCGAGGGCGTCGGCTACGACCACCAATGGATCAGCCCCCGCCCGAGCCGCATCGCGACCCTGCCCGTGGGCTACGCCGACGGCTACCACCGGGTGCTCGGCGACCGGGCGGAAGTCGGGCTCGGCGGTCAGCTCTGCCCTGTCGTGGGCCGGGTCTCGATGGACCTCATCACGATCGACGTGACCGATTGTCCGGCCGCCGCGATCGGCGACTGGTGCGAGGTGATCGGCCCCGCCGTTCCCGTGGAGCGCCTCGCCACACTCGCGGGCACGAACGCGTATGAGGTCCTCACCTCCCTGGGCAGACGCTTCCACAGGCGCTATCTGGGCGCATGAACTTGATCCTGAACGCGATCGCCGCACTCGGGCGCGGGGCGATTGCGGCCTGCCGCGCGACCGGAGCCCTGGCGATCTTCGCCGCCACCGGTCTCATCAACATCCTCCTGCCGCCCTTCTATCCGCGCCTCATCGGGCGCGCGCTGCTCGGCATGGGCTTCCTCTCGCTCCCCGTCGTGTCGCTCACCGCCGTCTTCGCCGGCATGGTGATCGCGCTGCAGTCCTATACCGGCTTCGCGCGCTTCTCGGCCCAGTCGCAGACGGCGACCATCGTCGTGCTCTCCGTGGTGCGCGAGCTGGGGCCGGTTCTGGCCTCGCTGATGATGGCCGGACGGGCAGGGGCGGCGATGGCGGCCGAACTCGGCACCATGCGCGTCACCGACCAGATCGACGCGCTGCAGACGCTCTCGACCAATCCGATGAAGTTCCTGGTCGCCCCCCGGCTGCTCGCCGGCATCGTGGCGATGCCGCTGCTCGTGCTGGTCGCCGACATCCTCGGCGTGCTCGGCGGCTATGTCGTCTGCACGTTGAAGCTCGGCTTCGACGGCCACGCCTATCTCGCCAGCACCTGGTCCGCGCTGCAGCCGATCGATGTGCTGTCCGGTCTCGCCAAGGCCGTAGTCTTCGGCTTCGTCATCGCGCTCTCCGGCTGCTACCACGGCTACCGCAGCCGGGGCGGCGCGGAGGGCGTCGGCTCGGCCACGACCTCCGCCGTCGTCATGGCCTCCGTCCTCATCCTCGCACTCGACTACGTCATGACCGAAGCCTTCTTCACCCGATGAGCGCCACCGAACGACCCAAGATCCGCGTCCGGGCCCTGCGCAAGGCCTTTGGCGACAAGCAGGTGCTGGACGGCGTCGACCTCGACGTCTTTCCCGGCACCTCGACGGTCGTCATCGGCGGCTCGGGCACCGGCAAGTCCGTGCTGCTGAAATGCATCCTCGGGCTGATCGAGCCCGACGCCGGCAGCATCGAGATCGACGGGCAGGACATCCTCCTGCTCGGCCGCCGGGCGCGGGACGAGGCGCGCGGCGAGATCGGCATGCTGTTCCAGAACGGCGCGCTGTTCGACAGCATGACGGTGCGGGAGAACGTGGCCTTCGGGCTGGTCGCCAAGCGGCAGGCGAGCCGCAGGCAAGCGGCGGCGACCGCGAACACGGTGCTGGAGCAGGTCGGGCTGTCGCCGACCGTCGGCGATCTGGCGCCCTCCGAGCTTTCGGGCGGGATGCAGAAGCGGGTGGCGCTGGCGCGCGCGATCGCGTCCAAGCCCGAGATCATGTTCTTCGACGAGCCGACGACGGGGCTGGACCCGATCATGGGCGCCGTGATCGACGGGTTGATCGTCGATTGCGTGAAGCGCCTGGGCAGCACGGCGGTTGCCATCACGCATGACATGGCAAGCACCATGCGGATCGGGGACCGGGCGGCGATGCTGCATCGTGGACGCATCATCTGGGAAGGTCCGGCATCCGAGGTGATGAACTCGGGCAATCCGATGGTGGATCAGTTCACGCACGGCCGTCGCGAGGGTCCGATCCAGATGGAGTTGCGGAAGTAGAGGGAGGTAAGGAGGCGCTGTTCTTTTTGAAAAAAGAACCAAAAACTTCTCCTGGTAATGCGGACAGTCTATCGTGGTTCTCAGCAATGGTGGCCGTGCCGATTGCGGGAGTTAGGCTCTCGACCGAGCATGTCGCTTACTGGCCGATCCGGCAGCCCGAAAGCCAACATTCAGTGCAGTCCATTATTCCAAGCTTTTGGAACATCGGTCTTTCTTGCTGCCACCGAATCGAATACAGATCATCGATGGCCATTCCAGACTATCAGTCGCTCATGCTGCCAGTGCTCCAAGCATCGATGGATGGGGAGGTCCGTATTAGTGATGCGGTTGAGAAAATTGCCAGCAAGCTCAGTCTGACCCTTGAGGATCGTGCGGAACTGCTCCCCTCCGGAAAACAGACTACGTTTGCGAATCGGGTGCATTGGGCCAAGACATACCTTAGCAAGGCCGGGCTTCTTGAGGGAACACGGCGAGGATACTTTAAGGTCACACCAAGCGGAAAACTGGCGCTCGACGGTAACCCGGCCCGAATTGACAATGCCTTCCTCGAACGATTCGACGGCTTCCAGCAGTTCAAGGCGCGGTCCCGGGCGTCGCAAACAGGTCGTGTGGCAGATGCCGGGCCGCCTGAGCCGGAGTTCACTCGCCAGACCGAGACGCCTGATGAAATCATGCGTGCGGCACACCGGCAGATTGATACTTCGCTTTCGCAGGAATTACTCGACCGCATCCGCGCCGCTCCTCCGGACTTTTTTGAGCGCCTGATTGTCAATCTGTTGCTCGGCATGGGGTTCGGCGGTTCTGCTGCCGATGCGGGTCGCGCTATCGGACGGAGCGGCGACGACGGCGTTGACGGCGTGATTGATCAAGACGCCCTCGGGCTTGACCGGGTTTATATTCAGGCGAAACGGTATGCTGAAGGCAACAACATAGGGTCCGGAGCCATCCGGGACTTTTTCGGGAGCCTTGACCGGCATAAAGCGACGAAAGGCCTTTTCGTAACCACTTCAACGTTTTCGTCTTCCGCGCGTGAAACGTCGGAGTTCCTAAGCAAGCGCATCGTCCTCATTGATGGTGAGCAACTGACCAAGCTGATGATCCGGCATAATGTGGGGTGCCGGATTGAAGACACGCTACATATCAGAAAAATCGACGAAGACTTCTTTGAGTAGAAAGCCTCAGCCAGCTGCAGAATTTTAACTTACATTACGGATGGTCGCTGATCGCACCATTCGAAGTTGAGTGCGTCACGCCTTATCGACCGCTACCCCGCAACCATCTGCCACAGGTTGATCCCGTAATGGTCGAGCACCTTGTGCGCGCCCTCGTGGATCATCCGCAGCGACACGAACAACACCACGCCGAGGCCGATCCAGGCGATCCAGCGCCGCTTCTCCAACTGCGTCGCGATGAGGCTCGCAGCCACCCCCATCAGCGCCACCGACAACAATAGCCCCAGCGCCAGGATATAGGGGTGGTCGTGCGCCGCACCCGCCACCGCCAGCACGTTGTCGAGGCTCATCGAGATGTCGGCGACCGCGATCTGGATCGCCGCCTGCAGCGGGGTCTTGGCGAGCGCCGGCGCGCCCGCCTCGCCATCCTTCGGCCGCCGCCGCAGCTCCCGGTACATCTTCCAGCAGACCCACAGCAGCAGCAGACCGCCCGCGAGCGTCAGCCCCACGATCGCCAGCAGCCGCAAGGCGACGAAGGCCATCGCCACGCGCACCACGACCGCGAAACCCACGCCGATCAGCACCGCCCGCCGCTTCTGGGCCGCCGGCAGCCCCGCCACCGCCATGCCAATGACGACCGCGTTGTCCCCGGCCAGGACAAGGTCGATGACCATGACCTGAGCAAGAGCCGCAAGCTGGGACAGAAGTTGCGCTTCGATCATTCGTTCTCTTCGGGAGAGAGCGCCCCGCTTGTCAACCATGCTTGTCAACCGCCGCAGCAGGGGGTACGGCCCGCCCACCCGCGCTTTTCCCCGGAGACGTCACATGGTTCCTCGCTACACGCGCCCCGAAATGGCCGCCATCTGGGCGCCCGAGAACCGCTACCGCATCTGGTTCGAGATCGAGGCCCTGGCCGCCGAAGGCATGGCGCTCGTCGGCGAAATCCCCGCCGAGGCTGCCCGAACCATCCGTGAGCGCGGCGCGCCCATGCTGGCTGCCATGGGCCCCGCCGATGTCGAGCGCATCGACGCGATCGAGCGGGAGACGCGCCACGACGTGATCGCCTTCCTCACCTGGCTCGCCGAGGGGATCGGCCCCGACAGCCGCTTCGTCCATCTCGGCATGACGAGTTCGGACGTGCTCGACACCTGCCTCGCGGTGCAGATGACCCAGGCGACCGACCTGCTGATCGCGGATGTCGACGCCGTGCTGGCGGCCCTGAAGAAACAGGCCTTCGCCCACAAGCACACGCTGACCATCGGGCGCAGCCACGGCATCCATGCCGAGCCCACCAGCTTCGGCCTGAAGATCGCCGGCCACTACGCCGAATTCGCCCGCAACCGGGCGCGGCTGGTCGCAGCGCGGGCCGAGATCGCGACCTGCGCCATCTCGGGGGCGGTCGGCACCTACGCCCATCTCGATACGCGGGTGGAGGATTACGTGGCGGAGAAGCTCGGCCTCGCGGCGGAACCGGTGTCGACCCAGGTGATCCCGCGCGACCGCCATGCGGCGTGGTTCGCGGCGCTCGGCGTGGTCGCGAGCGGGGTCGAGCGGCTGGCGACCGAGGTGCGGCACCTGCAGCGCTCGGAGGTGCGGGAGGCCGAGGAGTTCTTCCACGCCGGGCAGAAGGGGTCCTCCGCGATGCCCCACAAGCGCAACCCGGTGCTGAGCGAGAACCTCACCGGCCTCGCCCGCATCGTGCGCGCCGCCGTGGTCCCGGCGCTGGAGAACGTCGCGCTGTGGCATGAGCGCGACATCAGCCACTCCTCGGTCGAGCGGGTCTTCGCGCCGGATGCGAGCCTCGCACTCGATTTCGCGCTCATGCGGCTCGCGGGCATGATGGAGAAGCTGCTGGTCTATCCCGAGCGGATGGCGGCGAACCTCGAAAGCCTCGGTGGCGTCGTGCATAGCGGCGAGGTGCTGCTAGCCTTGGCGCGCGCCGGGATATTGCGGGAGGACGCCTACCGGATCGTGCAGCGCAACGCGATGGAGACCTGGACGAAGCTCGGCACGCCCGGGGGGCGCAGCTTCCGCGAGAACCTCGACGCCGATCCCGAGATCGCGGGCCGGGTGGCGCCGGCGGTCCTGGACGCGGCGATGGAGTCCCGCGCTCATCTGCGCTCGCTCGACGCGCTCTACACGCGGGTCTTCGGCGAGACCGGCGAGTAGAAAGCCCCGGCAGCGGCACGTTTACGCTTGATTCGTTAACGAAATAAAAATACACCGGAGAGGGATCGGAAAGCAGGGGGCGCGTCGTGTCGGGGCAGGTGCTGCGTGGTGGCGCGCTGACGTATCTGGCGGAGGCGGTGCGGCCCTGGAGGCCCGATCCGGTCTGGCTTCTGGCGGGGTGGGACATCGCCGCGGTGCTGCTGACCGGCCTCGCCTGCCGGAGGCTGAACCCCGCCGCTCACGCGGGCCATACGGCGCGGGAGCTTCTGGTGATCGCCGCGACCGCTTTGCTGGCGGCGGGCCTGCTCCATCGCCGGGGGTTCTATGGGCATCGGGCGCCGAGGCCTCGGCTGTCCCTGGCAATCCCCATCCTGCACGCCTTCGCGCTCATGCTGCTGGCACTGCTGCTGTGGGAGGGGAGCACGGGGCTTTGGCAGGAGCCGGTGGCGGGTGCCGCCGCGCCGGACGCGATCCTCGCCAACCGCAACTGGCTCTTCGCCTGGGCGCTGGCCGCACCCGTGGTGCTGCTGCTCACCCGGCACGCGGCCGAGGCGACGCTTGTTCGCGCGGCACCGCTGCAGGCCGGGAGGCGCGCCATCCTGTTCGGCAACGGCGAGAGCGCGGCCCGGCTCGCCATCTATCTCGCGGATAACGAGGCGCTGCGGATCGTCGGCTTCGTCGGCGTGGGCATCGGCGCGGGTGGCGGCATGGCGCCCGGTATGGCGCCGGGCGTGGCACGTTGGCCGGTGCTGGGCGGCCTTCGCGCGGCCCGCGACCTCATCCAGGCGGGCGAGGCCGATCTCGTCATCATCGCGCTGCCGGAAGCCGCCTCGCGCCGGATCGGCGGCATCCTGCGGCGGATGTCCGGCATGGCCGTGGATATCCGGCTCGCACCCGACACGGCGCGGTTCTACCGCCCGGATGCGCGGGTTTCCGCGATCGGCGGGCTGCCGTTCCTGCACCTCAGCGACAAGCCGATCTCGGGTTTTGCGGCGGCCGCGAAACGGGCGGAGGATCTGGCGCTCGGCGTGCCGCTGCTGTGTCTCGCGGCCCCCGTCATGCTGTTGGTGGCGCTTGCGATCCGCTGCGACAGCCCGGGACCGGTGCTGTTCGTGCAGCCGCGCCTCGGCTTCAACAACCGGGTGATCCGCGTGCGGAAATTCCGCACTATGCGACAGTGCCAGGGGGACGCGCAGGGACGCCTGCAGGCGGTGCGCGGCGATCCGCGCCTGACGCGGCTGGGCGGGTGGCTGCGGCGCACGAGCCTCGACGAACTGCCCCAGCTGATCGATGTCGTCGCGGGCCGCATGTCGCTCGTGGGTCCCCGTCCGCATGCGCTTGGCACCGAGGCCGCCGGACTGCCGTTCGAGACGGCGGCGGCGCATTACGAGGCGCGGCATCGGGTGAAGCCCGGCATGACCGGCTGGGCGCAGGTCAACGGCTGGCGCGGCGAGACCGATACGGTCGAGAAGCTGCGCCGCCGGGTGGAGCACGACCTGCACTACATCGCGCATTGGTCCCTGTGGTTCGACCTCCGGGTGCTGGCGATGACGGCGACGGCCTTGGTGCGCGGCGAGGCGTATTGACGCGATCCCCGGCGCGAGGCCGGGGACCGCCTTCTCATGCGTTCAGTTGAGGTTGCCGTCGCCCGGAGTGCCGGTCTCCGCCGTCAGCAGGCGCTCGCGCGTGGGCCGCACCTCGATGATGATGGGATGATCGCTCAAGCCCACTGTCAGTTCGCTCACGTGGCGCGCGTTCTCGATGGGCTTGCTGCCCGTCAGGGGATCATAGACCGCGATATTGCCGGAGATGCCGCTCATGGCGACCGTCACCGGCGTTTGCGCCACGCCGATCGGCTGGTGCGTCTGGTCGTTCCAGTCCGTGGGCTCGGACCACAGGATGATGTCGAACACGCCGGATGACTTCTCCAGCAAAAGCGAATGGCCGGTCACCGGCATGGCCGCCACGGTGTAGTCGAGGGAGGCAGGATCGACGGGGCCCTTGCCATCGTCGGCGAGGATGGTGGTGAGGTTGTGCACGGCCGTCGCGACCGGCTTCGGGGAGTGGTCGATGTTGAACATGCCGGACTGGGTGTCGCTCCCCTGGTCGGTATAGGCGCTGACCAGCTGATAGACATAGGTGATGGCCGCGCCCTGTGCGAAGGCATCCATGTAGAGGTTCAGCGTGTTCTTCGCCTGGGTTGTATTGTCTACCCCATTGGGCGCGGAGGGCACGTCGAAGTAGCCGGCCTCGGTGATGACTTTGGGGTAGGGCGGCGCCATGGTGAACTGCTTGGCGAATTCGGCGGCGATGCGGCGGGCCGGCTGCTGCCCCGCGGAGCTGTAGGGGTGGCAGTTCGCGAAGTCCGCAAGCCCGGTCAGCTTCGTCGCGGTGTCGAGCCCGGTGTAGTAGTAGACCGCGATGTGATGCAGGCCGCGCGATCCGTGGATCGCCCGGTAGAGGTCGCGCTGATAGGCGAGGGCGGCGGCCTCGCCATGCCGGCCATGATAGCTCACCGGATTGTTGTTGGTCTCGTTCGGGCCTTCGACGGCGATGACGGCGCCGGGATGCAGGCGCTCCACGGCCGCGATCTGATCGAGGCTGGTGCTGAGAGGCAGGCGCGGCGAGGTGATGAAGTCGAACCGGATGCCGGCGGTGGCGGCGGCATCGAGGGCCGTCATGTAGTTCATGTAGGGGATGCCGCCATAAGGATCGGGCATCGCGTCGCGCACCCGGCGAATACCGAGATAGTTGAGATCCGCGATGACGCTGTCGTAGTCGGCGTAGGTCCCGTCGGTGTAGTTCATATGGGTGTTGACGCCGAGGGATTGCAGGAAATCGACCGCCTTCACCGCTTGGGCCGCTTCTGCCCCTGGCGCAAAGACGCAGCCGAGGCCAGCGGCGAGGGCGATGGCCAGATAGGAGCTTGTCCGTTTCGACGGCATCGGCAGTTCCTCTAAAGAGCGTTCAGACTGTTGATTAACTCTTGAGGACCAGAGTGAGAGCCGCGGCCTCCGCGCGCGACATGCCTAATCGGATGGCGTGATCATTCGATCAGATCGGATGCCAAATCGAAACCGACCGATACGAGGTAGATCTCTCAGGCGAACGCATGAGCCGGCGGGCGCGATCATGTCGGATAAGCAAGGCTGGACGGCGCCGGCCGCAGAAGGGCTAGGTTCGCCCGTGCCGGCCGCGCGCCAGTTCGGTGATGACGCCGTGCAGTGTCCGCAACTCCTGCTCGGTCACCTCGCCGCGCTGGAACAGGTGGCGGAGGTTGCGCACCATCCCGGGCCGCTTCGGCAGGTTGCGGAGGAACCCGCAGTCATCCAGTTCCCGCACCAGATGACCGAGGAAGTTCTCGAGCTCGCCCTTGGTCGCGACCCGCGTCTCGTTCGTCATCAGTACCCGCGCGGCGCTGTCTTCCGCCGCCATCCACCACTCATAGGCCATGACCATCACCGCCTGGGCGAGGTTGAGCGACATGAAGGCGGGATTGAGCGGGTAGCGGACGAGCATGTCGGCATGCGCCATGTCGTCGTTTTCGAGCCCCGCGCGTTCGGGCCCGAACAGAATGCCCGCGCGAAGGTCGCGCGCCGTCACCGCGCGCAGCTCGGCCGCCGCACCCCGGGCTGTCAGGATCGGCTTGATGATGTGGCGCGGACGCGGGCAGGTGGCGGCGACATGGTGCAGGTCGGCCACCGCCTCGGCGACCGTCTCGAAGACCTCGGCGGCGTCGAGGATGCGGTCGGCGCCCGATGCCATGCGCCACGCCCGGTCCTGCGGCCAGCCGTCACGCGGGGAGACCAGCCGCAGATGGAACAGGCCGCCATTCGCCATGGCGCGCGCCACGCTGCCGATGTTGTCGGCAAGCTGCGGCCGTACCAGGATCACCACCGGGCTGTTGCCGATGGGTGCGATGTCGGCGCCGTCCTCGCGTCCGGTCACGCGGCGGGCCCGGCCGATCTTGGATCGAAACGCCGCCACGTGGTGCCCGCAGGCCCGTCTTCCAGCACGATGCCGCGCGCGAGCAATTCGGCGCGAATGGCGTCGGCGCGCGCGAAATCCCGCGCCTTGCGGGCCGCGAGCCGCTCGGCGATCGCCGTCTCGACGCCGGCATCGTCTTCGCCGCCGTGGAACCAGGCCTCGGGCGAGGCCTGAAGCAGGCCCATGACGCGCCCCGCCGCATGCAGCCCCGCGGCGGCCTCCGCATCGCCCGCCATGGCGCGGTCGGCCAGCGCATGCATCGCTGCGAGCGCCGCCGGGGTGTTGAGGTCGTCGCAGAGCGCCGCCATCACCGGACCCGGCACCTCGGCCGGCGCTTCGGCGAAGCCCGGCGCATGACGGTCGAGGGCGCGGTAGAAGCGGTCGAGTTCGCGCCGCGCTTCCACCAGGGCCGCCTCGGTAAAATCGACCGCCGCGCGGTAATGGCTGCGCAGCAGCAGCAGGCGGATCGCCTCGCCGGGGGCGATATCCAACACCTCGCGCACGGTGCGGAAGTTGCCGAGGCTTTTCGACATCTTCTCGCCGTTGACGAGCAGCATGCCGTTATGAACCCAGAGGCGCGCGAAGCGGCTGCCCGGAAAGGCGCAGCAGCTCTGGGCCAATTCGTTCTCGTGGTGCGGGAAGATGAGGTCGCCGCCGCCGCCGTGGATGTCGAAGTCCTCGCCGAGGTAGCGCCAGGACATGGCCGAGCACTCGATATGCCAGCCCGGGCGGCCGCGCCCCCACGGGCTCTCCCAGCCCGGCATCTCCCAAGCGCTGTCCGAGCCCGGCGGCTCGGGGGCGGCGGGCTTCCACAGCACGAAATCGCCCGGGTCGCGCTTGTAGGGTGCGACCTCCACGCGGGCCCCGGCCTGCAGCTCGTCCGGCGAGCGGCCGGAGAGGTGGCCGTAATGCGGGTCGGTGGCGACCGCGAACAGCACGTGCCCCTCGGCGGCATAGGCGTGGCCGCCGTCGATCAGCTTCCCAATGATCTCGATCATCTGCGGAATGTTGTCGGTCGCGCGCGGCTCGATATCCGGCGGGAGCGCGCCGAGTTCCGCCATGTCGGCGTGGAACTGGGCGGTCGTCTCGGCGGTGACGGTATCGATGGAGACACCGCGCTCGGCGGCACGGGTGATGATCTTGTCGTCGATGTCGGTGATGTTGCGGACGTAGGTGACGTGGGGGTGGAGCACGCGCAGCAGCCGGGCGAGCACGTCGAAAACCACCACCGGCCGGGCGTTGCCGAGATGGGCGCGGTCATAGACGGTGGGACCGCAGACATAGAGGCCGACGCGCTCGGGGTTGAGCGGCCGGAATTCTTCCTGGCGGCGGGTCAGGCTGTTGTGGAGCGAGAGGGCGTGCATGGGGGCTGTTGTGCCGCGTGGGCGGTCAGGTCCGCAAGTCGGACCGGGCGCGACGGGCGCCGAAATGGCCGCGCCCGTGGCAGCGGCGCTCCGGCATTGGCCGAAGCGCCGCGCCTCCAGGCTTCAGTGGGCCCCAACCTTCAATTTTCACCTAGCTCTAATCGGCATCGAAACGCCGGCGAGCATCGTGGTCATCCCGGTCCCGGTGCCAATAGCTATGCCGCTCGGGCCGCCACTGGCCGCGCCATTCGTCATCCCGGTGCCGATACCATTCGTGATGCTCGTCGTGATCCCAGCCGCCATTCCAATCCGCCTGGATGACGGGTGCGTTCAGACGCGAAGCCGCGTCAACAGCGACGCCCCCCGGTACGGCCGCCGAAGCTGCTGCGACGGGAAGAGCCAAACCGACAAAGGCTGCCGCAACGAAAACAGCCAGAACGCGCATGACGGGAACTCCTTTGGTGACGACACGGAGGTTGCGAGAACTCAATGGCGGCAAAACTTCCGGAAGGGGGCGAAACCGTGGCGGCAGATCACGAAACGCGGCGTTGCGCAGACTGGGTTCAAAATCGCGGCGCATCGTCGCGCATGGCCGTCGGCGCCAACACCGTATCGGCCAGCACGGCGCGCACCCGATCGACCTCCGGCCCGGTGACGCGGAGCGGCGCGCAGCCGAGTGCCTCGATCAGCAGGGCTATATCGGCGCGCTCCGATCCAAAAGCCGGATGCAACGTCATCGCGTCGCCAAGCTCCGAAAAGGCACGCCTGTCCCCGGTGTCGAGGTAACTCTCGACCGGCAGGTTCTCCGCCAGGATCACCGCATGCCGCCGCAGCTCGACATGATGGTAGCTGACCTGCTCCGCCTCGACCTGCGAGATGGCGCCGCCGTTCATCAGGTGCTTCACCGGAATGAGCACACCTTCCGCAAAGATCGCGTGGTCGGGCGAGAGATAGAGGTCGCGCCCCGGCAACCCGGGTCCGAAGGCGTGGGCGCGGATGCGCACGGGCCGGATGCGCGCGGGGTCCGGGTGCCGCCGGCAGTCGAGGCGGCGGTGCCCGACCCAGATGATCGGCTCCGCCGCGCCGCTGGCCGTCAGAACATAGTGCCCGACCACGAGATGCTCGACGGCCACGGGTCCGCGATCGGTGGCGATCAGGCTACCCGCGGCGAAGCACGGTAGATCGACGAGCGTGACGAGCGTGCCGCTGCCCTGGTCGGGGGTCAGCACCAAGGTACCGTTGGGGTCGCTGCCCACGAACTGCAGCACCTCCCTCTGATTGTTCTCGCTGATGACCAGACTGCCATCCCCAAAGCTCGCCGTGCCGCCGCTGGCATAGGGGATCGCCTTCAGGTCGATGCTGCCGTCGATGCCGAAGCCGCTCAGCACCGCGAAGGGCATGGTGGTGCTCTCAACGACAATGCTGCCCTGGCCGCCGAAGACGATCATGCCCTTCGCCTCGCTGCCATCGGCGATCTGCAGCGAGCCCGAGCCGTTGATGGTGGTGTCGCTGACGACGCTCGCCCCGAGCAGGGAGGACTCGACGGTGACGCGTCCGCCGCCCGCGATGATCGCGCCGCTGACGATGCCGCCGCGCACGTCCAGGCTGCCGAGAACGACGGGGTTCACGGAGAGGCCGGATATGGCGTCGAAGCCCCCCGCCGCCACGACCGTGTTGATTTCGCTGCCGCCCGCGGCGACCAGCACCGTGCCGCCGCTCTGCACCGTCATGCCGGTCGCCGTCCCGCCCGACAACACGAAGACCGAGGTCACGGAATTCGCCACGATGCCGCTTGAGGTGACGCCGGAGCGCACGACGAGCGTGATTGCGGCGTTGGCCCCGCTGCTGACGACGGTTCCCGCCATCGATGCGCCGGAGAGGAGGGTGAAGGCGCCGCCGCTGCTGACGACGGTCCCGGACACCGTGCCGCCGGAGGAGACGTTCATGACGCCGGCGCCGCTCACGCTGGTGCTCGTCGCCGACCCGCCCGAGAGGACCGTCTCGATGCCGCCGTCGACGACGGTGGTGGAGATGGCGAGGCCGCCGGATGCCACGTCGAGAATGGTGTTGCTGCCGATGACGAGGCCGTTCGCGACCTGTCCGGATTGGACGACGCTGGTGACCATGACGACGGCGGCGGCGCCCGAGGTGGTTCCCGTCGCGATACCGCCCGCGGAGACGATCATCGTGCCGCCGGCGTTGACCATGGCGCTGCCGGCCAATCCGCCGGAGCTGATCTCGAGGCGGCCGCCATCCTTCACGCCGGTCTCGGCCGCCGTCCCACCGGACGAGACAAGCTCGAAACCGCCGGCGCGGATCGTCGAGGAGATGGTGACGCCCCCCGACACGACGAGTTCCGACGCGCCGTCTCTGACGATCGTATTGATCGCGGTGCCCCCGGCGCCGATTCTGAGCGCGGTTCCCGCCCCGATGGCAAGCCCGCTGACAGTCTGGCCGGATATCGTTATGAAATTGGTCATGGATCATCCACTCAGGAACGGGCGTGGCCGGATCAACGATGACACCGCCGCTTGAAGCTTTAGGAGCTATTGCGCGGTTCGTCTATATTTCGCAACGATATGTAATTCTTCATACATTTGCTGAAGGTCTTGATAATTTCCTAAAGGCTTTAACTTCCGTTACGTATTCATAAGTATATGGGCGCTGTTTTCAGCGGGTTTTCCGGCAGCGCTTCCGGAGAGCAGTCCGCAGGCCGGCACGCAGAGGCGCCACGCAACGCCGCAGATTTTTTTTCGGCCGCCGCCGAAGTCACGCAGGCCCGGGGCACAGCCGCGCGCAGAGCGCCGGCACCTCGGCGAAGCTCGCCGCCACAGCGTCCGAACCCGCGGCCATGTCCGGCGCGCCGTAGCCCCAGCCAGCGAAGATCGTCGGCAGCCCGGCGCCGCGTCCGGCCGCGACATCGTTGTGGTGGTCGCCGATCATCACTGCCCGATCCGGGTCGCCACCAGCCGCGCGCAGGGTGAGGCGGATGTGATCCGGGTCGGGCTTCTTCACCGGAAAGCTGTCGCCCGCGCCGACCGCCGCCAGCAGCGGCATCACGCCGACATGCTCCAGCAGCCGACGTGCGGGCTCGTAAGGCTTGTTCGTGCAGACCGCGAGCCGCCAGCCATCCGCCGCCAGCGCCCGCAGCGCATCCATCGCGCCGGGGTACAGCACCGTCCCCTGCGTCGAGTGCGCGGTGTAGTCGGCGAGGCCCGCCGCCAGATCCTCGGGCGTCGGCACCAGCCCGCGCGCCGCGTAGCCGCGCTGGAACAGCGGCCCCACGCCGTCGCCCACCATCGGCCGCACCTGCTCGATCGGCAGCGGCGGCTGGCCGTGGGCCGCGAGGCTCCGGTTCAGCGCCGCCGCGATATCGGGCAGACTGTCGGTGAGCGTGCCGTCGAGGTCGAGCACGAGGCATCTGGACATGGGTTGCACTCCGATACGAGATGTGTCTCCGAAGCCTTTGACACGGCTCGCCACCCGCCGCTACCGCAAGGCCAACCCAGAAGGATGACACCCGCTTGACCGAGGCCCGCTCCGCGACCGCCGTGATCCTCGCCGCCGGATTGGGAACGCGGATGAAGTCCGCGCGGCCCAAGGCGCTGCACCCGATCGCCGGTCAGCCCATGCTCTCGCATCTCCTGGCCTCGGCGGGCGCTGTCTTCGACCGGCTGGTGGTCGTGACCGGCCCCGAGATGGAGGCGGTCGCCCGCATCGCCGCGCCGCACCCGACGGTCATCCAGCACGAGCGCCTCGGCACCGCCCATGCCGCCTCGCAGGCCGCGCCCATGTTCGGAGCGGGCGAGGTCGCCATCCTCTACGCCGACAACCCGCTCATCACGCCGGAAACGCTGCGCCGCCTCAAGGCCGCCCGCGCCGAGGCGGGGCTGGCGCTGCTCGCCATGCGCCCCCCCGATCCGGCCCGCTATGGCCGCGTCATCACCAACGGCGCAGGCGACGTGACCGCCATCGTCGAATGGGCCGAGGCGAATGCCGAACAGCGCGCCGTCTCCCTCTGCAATGCCGGCGTCTTCTGCGCGGCGGGCCCCGATCTCGCCCGCTGGCTCGCGGCCGTCCGCGCCGACAACGCCAAGGGCGAATACTACCTCACCGATGTCGTGGCGCTGGCCGTCGCCGAGGGGAAGCGGGTCGTCGCCGTCGAGGCCGACTACGCCGAGCTTCGGGGGATCAACTCCCGCGCCGAACTCGCCGAGGCCGAGGCGACGGTGCAGACGCGCCTGCGGCGTGCGGCACTCGACGGCGGAGCGACGCTGACCGCGCCGGACACCGTGTTCCTGTCCGCCGACACGGTGCTGGAGCCGGATGTGACCGTTGGCCCCCATGTCGTCTTCGGACCCGGCGTCACCGTGCGCTCGGGCGCCGAAATCCTTGCCTTCAGCCATCTGGAGGGCTGCACCGTGGACGCCGGCGCGCGCATCGGCCCCTATGCGCGGCTGCGCCCGGGGGCCGAGGTGGGGCAGGGCGCCCATGTCGGCAACTTCGTGGAGTTGAAGGCGACGAGGCTTGGCGCCGGGGCCAAGGCCAACCATCTCGCCTATCTGGGCGACGCCGAGATCGGCGCCGGCAGCAACATCGGCGCCGGCACCATCACCTGCAATTACGACGGCCACCTCAAGCACCGCACGGTAATCGGGGCCCAGAGCTTTGTCGGCTCCAACGCCACTCTCGTGGCACCCGTGACCTTGGGCGACGGCAGCTTCGTCGCCGCCGGCAGCACGATCACGCGGGATGTGGCGCCGGATGCGCTCGCCTTCGGCCGGGCGCGGCAGGCCGAAAAGCTCGGCGGCGGGGCGGCCATCCGCGCCACCTGGAAGAAGCGTAAAGAATGAAAGTTTTTGCTTCTTTTTTCAAAAAGAAGTTCTTCTTTGCGAAAAAGAACCGAAAAACTCTCAATAACGGAGCGCGATCATGTGCGGCATCGTCGGCATATTAGGCGCGCGTCCAGCCGCCCCGCTGATCCTGGACGCCCTCGGCCGCCTCGAATATCGCGGCTATGACAGCGCCGGCATCGCGACCCTCACCGGCACCGGCATCGACCGCCGCCGCGCCGAGGGCAAGCTCGGCAACCTCGCGGCCGTCCTCGAACGCCGGCCGCTGGAAGGTACCACCGGCATCGGGCATACCCGCTGGGCGACCCACGGCGCGCCGACCGAGGGCAACGCCCATCCGCACGGCACGTCCCGCGTTTCCGTCGTCCACAACGGCATCATCGAGAACCACGCCGCTCTCCGCGCCGAGCTGGAAGCCGAGGGGCAGGAGTTCTCGACCGAAACCGACACCGAATGCGTGGCCCAGCTGCTCGACCTCTACCTCAAGCGCGGCATGGGCCCGGAACAGGCGGCGGCCCAGGGTCTGCGCCGGCTGGAAGGCGCCTATGCGCTGGCGCTGATCTTCGCCGGCCACCCCGACCTCATGATCGGCGCCCGCCACGGCGCGCCGCTCGCGGTGGGCTTCGGGGAGGACGAGATGTTCCTGGGCTCGGACGCGCTGGCGCTGGCGCCCCTGACGCGCCAGATCGCCTATCTCGAGGACGGCGACTGGGCCGCCATCACCCGCCACGGCGCCCGCTTCACCGACCGCGACGGGCGCCGCGTCCAGCGTGCCGTCCGCGAGACGCGGCTGACCGGGGCCGCCATCGGGCGCGGCAACTACCGCCACTTCATGGAGAAGGAGCTGCACGAGCACCCGGTGGTGATCGGCGACGTGCTGAGCCGCATGATCGACCCCGGCTCCCGCCACGTCGTGCTGCCCGATCTGCCCTTCGACCTCGCCACCATCCCCCGCGTCACCATCAGCGCCTGCGGCTCCGCCTTCTATGCTGGGCTCGTCGGGCGCGTCTGGCTGGAGGCGCTGGCCCGCCTCCCGACCGACGCCGATGTCGCGAGCGAGTTCCGCTACCGCGCGCCGCCCTTGGCCGCCGAGGGCCTTGGCCTGCTCGTCTCCCAGTCGGGCGAGACCGCCGATACCCTCGCCGCCCTCCGCTACATGCAGGACGAGGGGCAGCACGTGCTCTCCATCGTCAACGTGCCCGAGAGCAGCATGGCGCGCGAGAGCGACGCGGTGCTGGAAACGCTCGCCGGTCCCGAGATCGGGGTCGCCAGCACCAAGGCCTTCACCGCCCAGCTCACCGTGCTCGCGGCCTTCGCGCTCGCGGCCGGGCGCGCGCGGGGCACGCTCGACCCCGTTCGGGAGGCAGCGCTCACCCAGGCGCTGATGGAGGTGCCGGGCCATGCCGCGGAGGTGCTGGAGGGCGCGGCCGCGACCGCCATCGGCCGCATCGCCGAGCGCGTCGCGGAAGCGCGGGACGTGCTGTACCTCGGGCGCGGGGCCTGCTATCCGATCGCGCTCGAAGGGGCGCTGAAGCTCAAGGAAATCAGCTACATCCACGCGGAAGGCTACGCGGCGGGCGAGATGAAGCATGGGCCCATCGCGCTGATCGACCGGCACGTGCCGGTGGTCGCCATCGCGCCCTCCGGCCCGCTGTTCGACAAGACGGCGTCGAACCTGCAGGAGGCGGCGGCGCGCGGCGCGCAGGTGATCGTGTTCAGCGACGCGGCGGGGGCGGAGCGTCTGCGCGGCATCGCGACCGAGACGGTGGTGCTGCCGGATTGCGATCCCTTCGTGGCGCCCATCGTCTATGCCGTGGCGGTGCAGTTGCTCGCCTACCGGGTGGCGGTGCTCAAGGGCACGGATGTCGACCAGCCGCGCAACCTCGCCAAATCCGTGACGGTGGAGTGAGGCCGCTCACCATTCCTTGTCTCGGCGGCGCTCGGTCTGGCCCTTGAGGCGGGCGCGTGCCGCGCGACGTCATGGGGCCACCACAAAGGCGCGAGGCGGACAATGGCGGACAATGACAAGGTGAACGCGGCCCCCGATCAGCACGGTCAGGCGCGGCATCTGGCCGACAAGGCGCGGGAAGCCGCCGAGGCGGGCGACCACGAGCGGGCGGCCGCACTCAGCGCCCAGGCGCGCCACGCCGACGCGGAGGCTTTGGCGACCGCGCGGCAGGAGCGGGACGAGGGTCCGGTTGACCCCGACGACGTAAAGCCTGCCTCGGACGAGGAGGTGGCGGCGATCACGCGAACGGTTCGTCCCCACAGCAGCGCGCCGTCTCGGGCGGGGATTGTGGGTCCCGGCAGCGGCGCGGACGGCGAGGGCGTGGGCGCTGGCGGCCCGACGCAGAAGTACTGAGTGGGGGGGGGAGGGGACGCTAAGTAAAGCGCTTCTTTTTGGAAAAAGAAGCAAAAACTTCTGCCAGTTCGTCGGAGCGTGACGACGAGCATCCACCGACCGGCAGAGAGGCAGTTTCAAGGACGCGATTTGGCTACTGCTTTGCGGCATTGGTAGTCGGTGCGGTCCCGGATATTCTGCCAAATAGGGGACATTCCACGCTCGGAAGATTTTGGTGGGCCGGATCGGATCTGCGCCCATTTCGGTCACTTGCGGAACCCCCAGCGAGCCCGAAAGCGGACCTCGTTACGAAGCGACGGGTGATTGCTCCGCCGGGTTGATCGGCTACTATGAGCGGAGGCGGCGCGAGACAAGCGCAAGTGCCATTGTTCGTTACTGGGGGCGCATGACACCGCACGATTTTCTCAAAAAATGGCGCAACGCCGAGTTGAAGGAGCGCTCAGCTTCACAAAGCCATTTCAATGACCTCTGTGCCTTGCTCGGCATTTTAAACCCGGTGTCCGCTGATCCAAAGGGCGAATGGTTCACGTTCGAGAAGGGCGCGAACAAAACTAGCGGCGGCAATGGCTGGGCCGATGTCTGGCGTCGCGAGTGCTTCGGCTGGGAGTATAAGGGGCGGCACGCCAATCTCGACAAGGCCTACTCCCAATTGCTGCAATATTCGGTGGCGTTGGAAAATCCGCCATTGCTAATTGTCTCCGACATGAATCGGATCGTGATCCGGACCAACTGGACCAATAGCGTTCAGGAAACGCACGAGATCGCCCTTGACGATCTGACCGACGGCGCGGTGCGTGACCGGCTGAAGTCTGCGTTTCTAGATCCCGAACAGTTCAAGCCGGCCAAGTCGCGCAAGGAGCTGACCGAAGAGACCGCGCGTGAGTTCGTGGGAATCGCCCAGCGGCTTCGCGATCGCAAGCACGAACCGCATCGCGTGGCGCATTTCGTGAATCAGCTAGTCTTTTGCATGTTTGCAGAGGACGTCGGGCTGCTCCCTGACAATCTCTTCACGAAGATGCTGTCCTCGAGCCGGGTGCGCCCCGAACGTTTCGAGGGCAACGCCGCCAAGCTGTTCGGCGCGATGGCTGTCGGCGGCGACATCGATTTCACACCTATTGACTGGTTCAACGGCGGGCTTTTTGCCGACGACAGTGTTCTGCCCGTAAGCAGCGAGGACATCGAGCAACTGCTGAGCGCGGCTCGCCGTGATTGGTCGCAGATCGACCCTTCTATCCTGGGCACTTTGTTCGAGCGCGGCCTCGATCCGGCCAAGCGTAGTCAGCTCGGAGCGCATTACACCGATCACGACAAGATCATGATGATCGTGCGGCCGGTAATCATCGAGCCGCTAGAGGCCGAATGGGCCGAGGCGCTAGCGCGGATCAGCGCACTGGTGAAAAGCGCGCCTAAGCGGACGGCCGAACGGCTGTTGACGTCCGCCGAGCGGGGCAAGGCGACGCGCGTGATGGCTGAGGCGGCGGCTACCCATTCCGCCTTCATCGAACGGTTGGCGAAGTTCCGGGTGCTCGATCCCGCCTGCGGATCGGGCAACTTCCTCTATGTCGCACTGAAGGCACTCAAGGACATCGAGCATCGCGCTAATCTAGCTGCCGAGGCGCTAGGCCTGCCGCGCGGCTTTCCGCGCGTGGGGCCTGAGTGCGTGCTGGGGATCGAACTCAATTCCTTTGCTGCCGAGCTGGCCCGCGTGTCGGTGTGGATCGGAGAAATCCAATGGATGCGGCGCAACGGCTTTGATGCGGCCATGAACCCGATCCTGCGGCAATTGGATACGATCGAATGTCGTGATGCCCTGCTGAACGCCGACGGTAGCGAGACGGTTTGGCCTGCGGCAGATGTAATCATCGGAAATCCGCCGTTTCTTGGAGCGAAGATGATGAAGCGGTCACTCGGCGTCGCCGAGACCGAGGCGCTTCGTGGGACTTTCGTTAGACGCTTGCCTGGGTTCACCGATCTAGTCTGCTACTGGTTCGAGAAGGCCAGAGCCCAGATAGCTGATGGTCTGGCCAAGCGAGCCGGTTTGGTCGCAACGAGCTCGATAGCAAAGAACACAAATTTACCGGTACTCTATCGAATAAGTGAAACAGCAACTTTCTTCGCGGCTTGGCCGGACGAGGCGTGGGTAGTGGACGGCGCCGCGGTTCGTGTAGCAGTCGTGTGTTTTCAAAGCCGGGCAGAGCCGATCCCATCGATGGTACTCAATGGTCAGTCGGTTGTAAACATCAACCCAGACCTTACGACAGGGCTTAATATCTCTGCCTTGCCAGCACTTACCCAAAATCGCGGGCTGAGCTTTGTCGGCGTCCAGAAAAGCGGTCCCTTTGACGTTCTGGGCGACCTCGCTAGAGATTGGCTCGCCCAACCTCTCAATCCGAATGGGCGTCCCAATTCGGACGTGCTCAGACCTACTTGGAACGGGCGAGACATAACGACATCACGAAGGGACATTTGGTTAATCGACTTCCCTCGCGGCCTTCTGGAGCATGAAGCGTCCCTTTGGGAAGCTCCATTTGAATATCTGAGTCGCGCGCCCTACGACCCGGACGATTCCTCGTCCGCGCTTCTCTCTGAGGTTCGCTCTAGGGCTCGCGATGTTCATCCAAGGAGGGAGTGGTGGACCACCTACTGGCCGAGGCCTGAGGTGCGATCTCAACTGTTTAAGCTTGATCGCTACATTGCCACTCCGATGACCTCAGAACATCGGATCTTCCTGTGGCTTCGGCTGCCGACATTGCCGGATAATAATCTCGTTATCGTTGCCCGCGACGACGACACGCATTTTGGCATACTACATTCCTTCGTTCACGAAGCATGGAGCACAAGGATCGGCAACAAGATGGGGGCTGGCAACCAGCGCCGATACAATCCTGAAGCTATCTTCGATACCTTCCCCTTCCCCGATGGCCTGACACCTGACATCGTCGCCGCCGACTATGCCGCTGACTCCCGCGCGCCGGCGATTGCCGCAGCGGCGGCCCGCCTGAACGAGCTGCGCGAAAACTGGCTCAACCCCGCCGACCTGGTCGTCCGCATTCCTGAGGTTGTGGCCGGCTACCCCGATCGCGTTCTACCGAAGGACGAAGACGCGGCAAAGGAGTTAAAGAAGCGCACGCTCACCAATCTCTACAACGCTCGCCCGCAGTGGTTAGCCAACGCGCACGCTGCGCTAGATGCGGCCGTTGCCGACGCCTATGGGTGGGGCGATGACTGGCGTGCTGGGCGCCTGTACGACGACGAAATCCTCGCCCGTCTCTTCGCACTCAATCAAGCCCGTTCACGCTGAAGGGTGATGTCCACTATTAGCCCGGCATCAGCATATGTCGCCAGTCCGCTCCCGGCCCAAAGCGGACTTGATGGACGGGTGTTCCTTCGCGTCCTCCGCGCCTTGCCCCTGCAAATCATTATGTGACCCATCGCACAGCGGCGGGGTCTTGGTGTGCTTGCAACCACAGAGATACGCCGTGCCGGTCTCGGGTGCCGTGTAAAGCCGCGGACGGAAATCCGTCCCCGCGTGGCTGCCGTCACAGTAAGGCTGGTTGGCGCTCCGCCCGCAGGTGCACCAGAACATGTCCTCGCCCGCCTCAAGCTCGACCGCGATCGGCTCACGCTGCGCTATCGTCGGTTCCATGTCTTGACCCCCCAACGGCTTGCCACCGTTGACCGATAGCAATAACCCCGAACCCCCCGGACTGTTAACTGTTAATGCGTCCCTACGGAAGCAACGGCACCCCGGCCCGTCAGGCAAAATCACTGCCCTCCACAACCGTCAAAAGTTAGTCAAACTAACACAATCGGTTGCAAACCGAAACGACAGCGATGGTGCCCGAGTTGCCGGCCGGCAACTCGTCGCAAATCGGCCCTATCGCGCGGCGGCGGCGCAGGAACGCCCCCACGGCTGATATCTGTCCCACAAGATCCTGCCGGCCGATATACTGCGGGCCAGCCCGCCACCCGCGCGGCCCACGGAGCGCCTTCATTTGCCCAAAAACCCTCGGCCCCGGCCGCGACTGTCCGCCGCGCGTATCGGCGCGCTCAGCCTCCTGCTGCCCTATCTCCGGCCCTATCTCGGCCGGGCGCTGGCGGCGGCGGCGGCGCTCCTGCTGGCGGCAGGCCTCGTGCTGGCGCTCGGGCAGGGCGTGCGCCGCCTCATCGACCACGGCTTCGCCACAGGCAGCCTCACCCATCTCGACGGCGCCGCACTGCTCGTCTTCGGCGTGGTGGCCGCACTCGCCTGCGCGACCTCGGCGCGGTTCTACCTCGTCTCCTGGCTGGGCGAGCGGGTCGCGGCGGACCTCAGGCGCGATCTGTTCGAGCGCGTGATCGGCCTGTCGCCGGCCTTCTTCGAGACAGCGCGTACCGGCGACATCCTGACGCGCCTGACCTCCGACATCTCGGTGCTGCAATCGCTCATCGGCTCGTCCGTCTCGCAATGGCTGCGCAACGGGCTGCTGGTGGTCGGCGCCTTCGCCATGCTGCTGGTGACGAGCCCCAAGCTCGCCGCCGTCATGCTGCTGGTGATCCCGCTGGTGGTGGCGCCGCTCGTGCTGTTCGGACGGCGGGAGAGGCGGCTGTCGCGCGCGGCGCAGGATCGCGTGGCCGACCTCGGCGCCTATGCGGAGGAGACGATCAGCAGCCTGCGCACGGTGCAGGCCTTCACCCATGAACCGCTGGACCGCGCGCTGTTCGGCGCCGAGGTCGAGCGTTCGGTGGGGGCGGCACTCCGCCGGGTGCGCACACGGTCGGGCTTGATCCTGGTCATCATCATGCTGGGCTTCGGGGCGATCGTGTTCAGCCTCTGGGTCGGCGGGCGGGATGTCATCGCGCACCGGATGAGTGCGGGCGATCTCTCCGCCTTCGTCTTCTATGCGGTGATCCTGGGGAGTTCCGGCGCGCAGATGAGCGAGCTATGGGGCGATCTGCAGCGCGCCGGGGGTGCCGCCGACCGCATCCGGGAACTGCTCGCCGAGGAGCCAACGATCACGGCCCCCGCGAACCCCGAGCGTCTGCCCCCGCGGCCAGCCGGGCGCGTGGTGTTCGAGGAGGTGCGGTTCCGCTACCCGGCGCGGCCGGATCATGCGGCCCTCGCGGGCTTCTCGCTGGTGGTGGAGCCCGGGGAGACGGTGGCGCTGGTCGGCCCCTCGGGTGCCGGCAAGACCACGGTGCTGCAGCTGCTGCTGCGCTTCTATGACCCGCAGGGCGGCGTGGTGCGGCTGGACGGGTTCGACGTGGCGCGGCTCGATCCGGCGGACCTGCGCCGGCACATCGGCATCGTGCCGCAGGACGCGGTGATGTTCAGCCAGTCGGCGCGCGACAACATCCGCTATGGCCGGCCGGAAGCGAGCGACGCCGATATCCGCGCGGCGGCGGCGGCGGCCTATTGCGATTTCCTCGACGATCTGCCGCAGGGTTTCGACACCCATCTGGGCGAGAAGGGCGTGCGGCTCTCGGGCGGGCAGCGGCAGCGCATCGCGATCGCGCGCGCCATCCTGCGCGACCCGCCGGTGCTGCTGCTGGACGAGGCGACGAGCGCGCTCGACGCGGAGTCCGAGCAGGCGGTGCAGAAGGCGCTCGCCAACCTGTCGCGCGGGCGGACGACGATCGTGATCGCCCATCGGCTGGCGACGGTGCGCAATGCGGACCGGATCGTGGTGATGGATCGCGGCGCGATCGTGGCGACGGGCACGCATGACGCGCTGGTGGAGGATGGCGGGCTTTACGCGCGGCTCGCCCGGCTGCAGTTCAGCCTGACCGCATGACGGGGGCAGGGCCCGGCCGGCGGGCGGTTGCGGCGGCGCGCGGGCGCTGCTACACGGTCGCCAGCCGCGGTGACCCTTCGCGGAGCATGGCCGGAGCGTAGCGCAGCCTGGTAGCGCATCAGTCTGGGGGACTGGGGGTCGTGGGTTCGAATCCCGCCGCTCCGACCA
>JABBOH010000066.1 GCA_019351895.1 Pseudomonadota bacterium | reverse complement strand
ATCAACCGTTCGCTTGTTGCCACCACGTTTGGCACGCGGAATCAGCGGGCCGATATTGGGATGATCTGCTGGTTGCACTGATCTTTCTGCAGGAACCTACGGTGCGCACAATAACAGTCGGTCTGGCGGTCCTGCAGTCCGGACGCGTTCTGGATATTCCGGTTCTGCTCGCGGGCTCGCTGCTGAGTGCGTTGCCGGCAATGCTGGCCTACGTGCTGTTCCAACGTTCGTTGATCAACGGCCTGATGCTCGGCATCGGGAAATAGCGCTGTGCTTTTCGGAGATGTAAGATGAGCAGAAAGCCTCTGCGGTCGCAAGCGTGGTTCGGTGGCGACAGCAAGGATGCGATCATGCATCGCAGCTGGATGAAGAACCAGGGGATGACGGCAGACGCCTTCGACGGGCGCCCCGTGATCGGCATCTGCAACACATGGTCGGAGTTGACTCCGTGCAACGCCCACCTTCGCGAGCTCGCGGATCGGGTCAAGCGCGGGGTTCTGGAAGCCGGCGGCTTTCCAGTGGAGTTTCCCGTCATGTCGCTCGGCGAATCAAACCTCCGTCCGACGGCCATGCTGTATCGCAACCTCGCCTCCATGGACGTGGAGGAATCCATTCGAGGAAATCCCATCGATGGTGTTGTTCTGCTGGTGGGCTGCGACAAGACGACGCCGTCTTTGGTCATGGGAGCCGCTTCCTGCGATCTCCCAACGATTGTGCTGTCGGGCGGCCCAATGCTAAACGGCCGAGTGCGCGGGGAGGTCGTGGGCTCCGGCACAGCGATTTGGCGGTTCAGCGACGAGGTGAAGGCCGGCCGCATGACGGTCGCCGAGTTCAAGGGCGCTGAAGCGGGCATGGCGCGCTCGGCGGGCAGTTGCATGACCATGGGCACAGCCTCGACCATGGCCAGCATGGTCGAGGCTCTCGGCATCGCCCTGCCCGAGAATGCTGCCATCCCGGCGGTAGATGCTCGTCGCGCAACACTCGCGCAACTGACCGGCCGCCGAATTGTCGGCATGGTGCGCGAGGATCTGCGGCTCTCAGCCATCCTAACGCCGGCGGCCTTCCGCAATGCAATCAGGGTCAACGCGGCGATCGGTGGCTCAACCAATGCCGTGCTCCACCTCATCGCCATCGCCGGGCGGATCGGCGTACCGCTCGGGCTGGACGATTGGGACCAGTCTGGTCGCGGCATTCCGACCATCGTTGATTTGCAGCCCTCGGGACGCTTCCTGATGGAGGAGTTCTACTATGCGGGCGGCTTGCCTGTGGTCATGAAGGCTTTGGCCGAGACGGCACGACTGGACGGCGACGCGCTTACGGTGACGGGGCAAACCCTCTGGGAGAACGTGCAATACGCCGAGAACTTCGCCCCTGACGTAATCCGCTCCTTTGCGGATGCCTTGACCCAAGAAGGCGGCATCGCCGTCCTTCGCGGCAATCTGGCGCCGGATGGGGCGGTGTTAAAGCCGTCGGCGGCCACGCCCGCTCTCATGCAGCATCGGGGCCGTGCTGTCGTATTCGATACGATTGACGACTACAAGCGCCGCATCTTCGACCCCGATCTCGATGTCGACCCGGATTCTATCATGGTTTTGCGCAATTGCGGTCCGCGCGGCTACCCCGGAATGGCCGAGGTAGGCAACATGGGGCTGCCGCCTAAACTCCTGGCTAAGGGCGTCACGGACATGGTGCGCATTTCCGACGCGCGTATGTCGGGAACAGCGTATGGAACCGTCGTCCTGCATATCGCGCCGGAGGCCGCGGCCGGCGGTCCGCTGGCGCTCGTCAAAGAAGGGGACATGATCGAACTCGACGTTCCCGGTCGTCGTTTGGTGCTGGGCGTATCCGAAAGGGAGCTGGCACTACGTCACGCAGAATGGACGCCGCGCGAGGCCGCGACATCCGGCTATCAGAGCCTTTACGTCAAGCATGTGCTGCAGGCGGATCGTGGCGCTGACTTCGATTTTCTGATAGGCCGACGCGGCGCCGCCGTACCCGCCAACTCTCACTGACGCGTCGAATTGCGCAATCTGCGAGGCGGATGGCTGTCCAGCAGCTCTTGGACTTTCCTGACCGATAGACACGACCGAAGCGCTCGAAAATGATCGAGCACCTAGCCGCGCCGCAGGCGTATCTGGTCAACCTTGCGCCCCTCCGCATCCGCAGCGCGAATCTAGAAAACTTGCTTGGCGTTGTCGAACCGGATGACGCTCCCCTGGATTTCGACGGTTGCTGTCTGAGTGGACCAAGACCGAGGCCACTATGGCCCATCGAAAGGTCACAACAGGAAGCGATCCTCGCGGCTTTCAGCCGAGGTATTTCTCGATCATGTTGAACCCGTCCTCGCGCGCCATCGTCGCCGTCGTCTCCTCGACGATTTCGCCGTGGCGCATGATGTAGAGCCGGTCGCAGACGGCAACGGCGATGTCCACCCGCTGCTCCACGAGAAGGAGGGACGCGCCTTTCCGCCGCAGTTCGAGCAGCGCCTTGGCAACGAGGTCGACCGCGACAGGAGAAAGCGCGATCGACGGCTCGTCCAGAAGCAACAGCTCCGGATCGCTCATCAACATGCGGCCGATGGCGACCATCTGCTGCTCGCCGCCGCTCAGGAAGGATGACCGGCGCTTGCGATAGGTCCGGAGGACGGGGAAAAGCTCGTAGACGGAATCGAGCAGCGCCTGGACCCGGCGTTTGTCGCGCCGCAGACGGAGCGCCCCGAGCACGAGGTTGTCCTCGACCGAGAGATCGGTGAACAGCCTCCGTCCCTCGGGCGCGATGGCCGCGTGGCCGCTGGCGATGCGATAGGCCGGCAAGCCCGAGACATCCGTCTTCCCGACGACGATGCTGCCCCGGCGGTTCTTGATCAGCCCCATGATGGACCGCAGCACCGTCGTCTTGCCCGCGCCGTTGGGGCCGAGGAGCGCCACCGCTTCGCCTTTCGCGACGCGAAGGCTGATGTCGTGGATCACGTCGAAGCGCCCATAGCCGGCGGACAATGCGGCGATCTGAAGGGCGGGTTCAGCAGCGCTCATCATGCACCCAGATAAACCTGCCGCACCACCGGGTGCGCGCGGATCTCGTCGGCCGTTGCGGTCACAATGACCTCGCCCGCGTTCAGCACCGTGACCTGATCGCAGAGCGGCAGGAGGAAGCGCGTCTGATGCTCGATGATGATCATGGTGACGCCCTGTGCTTTCAGCTGGCTCAGGATGGCCGCCAGATGATCGACCTCCCGGCTGGATAGGCCCGTTGCCGGTTCATCGAGGATGATGATGTCGGGGCCGGCGATGCAAACGGCGGCGAGCTGCGTCAGCTGCTCGACGCCATGCGGCACATCGGCGATCTTGCGATCGGCCCAGGCGTCGGCTTCGACCGCGCGGATGGCATCGGCCGATTTCTTCTGCACGCGCAGCATGTCCCGCCGGGCGGAGGGCAGGAATGGCCAGACCGGGGCGCGGCGCAAAATCCCCGGAAGATCGGTGTAGAGCCCGACCGATACGTTCTGGCTCGTCGTCAGTTCGCGGACCAGCTGAGCGGCCTGGAAGGTGCGGCGCATACCGCGGCGGGCGCGGCCGCTGGGCGAGATGCCGTCGACGCTGCGTCCGTTCAGCAGGACGCTGCCGGACATGGGATGCAGCCGCCCGGCGATGACGTTGGCGAGCGTGCTTTTGCCCGACCCGTTGGGTCCGATCAGCCCATGGATGTGGCCGCGTCTCACGACCAGATCGACCTTGCGCAGCACCTTGGGGCCGACGGCATAGCCGAACTCGATCCCGCGGCACTCGACCGCGATCTCCAGTCGGGCCGGGGCGCTCGCGCCTGCCGCGCCTGCCGCGCCTGCCGCGACAGTCGCGCCAGTCGCGGGCGGTGCAGGGCTCAGGCGCGGCTTTGTCTCGGCCTCAGGCCGGATATGGGCGGGCGGCTGCGATCCCCGGAGGCGGCGCGTGATGAGGCCGACGATGCCCTCGGGGAAAAGCGTGATGGCCGAGATGGAAAGCGCCCCGTAGACGATCTCCTGCAGCCAGGGGTTGATGTTCACGATGGCCGGAAACATCGACACGAAGGCCGCGCCGACGAGCGGCCCGAGCGTCGTGTTGATCCCGCCGACGAGCACCATGACGAGGATGTTGAGGGAGACCGACCAATCGAACTGGCCCGGGGAGACGACGCCGAGGAACGAGAACATCCAGCCCGCCGCGCCGGCGATGGCGGCCGAGATGCCGAATATGCCGATCTTCAGGGCGGCGGTGCGCACGCCCGCGGCCTCGGCGAAGGGCTCGGCGTCGCGCGTCGCGAGGAGGACCGGGTAGAGCGGTGAGCGGCGAAGGCTCCAGATCAATCCCACGACGATCAGCAGCGCCAGCAGAATGCACCACGCGACCGGGGCGCCGACCCAGGCGAAACCGTCCGGAAGATCCGGGAAGCTTGGCCCGAGCAGGCCCTGCGTGCCGCCGGTGACCTGCAGGTCGGTCGCGAGCACAGTCAGCACCAGCGTGAAGATGAAGGTGGTGATGGCGAAGTAGAGCCCGCTGACGCGGAGCGACATGGCGCCGATCATGACGCCGGCGGCCCCGCTGACGAGAACGACGATGGGGAGCATCACGAAGGGGCTGGTGCCGCCATTGTTCACGGCGATTGCGGTCAGATAGGCGCCGATCCCGAAGAAGCCGCCCTGTCCCAGGGAATAAAGGCCGAGGATGCCGGCCACGAGGTCGAGGCTGATGGCGAGAACGCCGAAGACGGCCGCGACCAGGACCAGGCTCTGCACGTTGAGGCTGGAATGCGCGACCGCCCAGGTGCCGACGAGGTAGGCGGCGACCAGCAGGGCGACGCCCAGCCGCGGCCAGCGTGAGACTGCCGTCAGATTCAGGGCAGGCGCACCCGGCATGCCATCGACTTTCCCGCTCATGCCGCTTCGCGCCGCGCGGGCAACGCCCGCCGCCATGCGCGCTCCCACAGCCCGCCGCCGCTGAACAGGCCTCGCGGCGTCACCACGAGGATGATGACGAGGACGACGAAGGGAAACCAGTCGGACGCCTGGGAGTCGATCAGCGCATTGGCGCCTTCGCCGAGAACGCCCAATAGCAGACCGCCGAACATGGCGGCGACCGGGCGCTCGGTGCCGCCGCCGATCATCATCGCGATGAAGCCGAAAATGCCGTAGGTGTGGCCGAGATAGGGGTTGGCGAAGGTATCCGGCCCGATCAGCACCCCGGCGATGCCGGCGAAGACGCCGGAGATCGCAAAGGCGACGACGGCGACGAGCGACGTATTGGCGCCGACCGCCGACGCCATCTCGGGGTCGGCGGCAATCGCGACGCCGAGCTTGCCGAAGAGCGTGCGCTTGCGCACCAGTTCGAAGAAGGCCGCGAGCAGCAGCGCGACCGCGATCGACAGAACCTGCTGGCCCGTCAGGACCGCATTGCCGAGATGCAGGCTGAGGCCGTTCAGCATTTGCGGGAATGGCCTGGAGGTCGGTCCCCAGACATAGGCGGCCCCATTCTCCACGATCACGGCGAAGCCCAGCGTGGAGACGAGCCAGCCGAAGCTGAAGCGGTTGAAGGCGAGGATCGGCTTGACGGCGATATAGTAGGACAGGACGGCGACGATGACGGCGCTCAGTATGCCGAGCACGAGCGCCACGGCGGTCGGCAGACCTGCGGCGGTTGCCGTGGCCGTGATCATCATCGCGATCATCATGATCTGCCCTTGGGCGAAGTTGATGACCCGCGTGACGTAGAACGAGATGGCGAGCGCCATGCCGATGAGGCCGTAGACGGCGCCGATCGCTATTCCGCTCAAGATGAACTGAAGCAAGCCGTCCCCCGGTGCTGTCGCCGCCACTCCTTCCGGACTGGCAGCATTTTTGTTTTCGGCCCCGCTCAGTATAGGCTACCGCGGATCTCTGTCCGGGCCAGTTATCATCCAGGCTATAACAGCTATGACGCCTCTGCCGATGCTATACAGTTCTTCGCCGAAACGCTTCAATGCGATGGCGATGCCGGGGGCTGGCGCTCACCCGACGGCTACAGTTGCGACGCAACGAACCGCCAAAAGTTACACAAGAAGACTTTTATTTTCGGGAGAAACCTTCGATGAAAGCCTCGGTCGCAGTTGGCATCCTGACCGCTTTGGGTGCCCTGCTGAGTACGACGGCAAGCCATGCCGCCGCTGACAAAAGCCCCATCCTCATCGGCCTCATTGCCGGAACAACAGGTGCCTACGGCACCACCGGCATCGCGACCGTTCATGGCGCGGAACTCGCGGTCGCCAAGATCAATGCATTGGGGGGCGTCCTCGGACGGCAGCTCAAGCTCGAATGGCACAATGACGACGCATCAGCGACCCTCTCCGGGCAGCTCTACGCGAAGTTCGTGAGCGCGGGCGCGGTCGCGATCGCGGGGTCTCCAGATACCGGACCGGTCACGGCGCAGCTTGCCAAGCGCTACAAGATTCCGACGATCGGCGTCGTCGATGACGGTGGCCTGACGGTCAATCCGGAGGGTCCGAGCAGCCCCCCCAATCCCTGGGTGTTCGACTTCGGCCTGAACACCTTCGCCTGGGGCGCCAAGATCGCGCAGCATGCGATCAAGCATTGCCCCGACGGCCTCGCCGTTCTTCACGATCCGACAACCTATGGCGACGGCGGCAACTACGGGATCAAGCTCGTCTATGACAAGGCGGGCCAGAAGATAAAGATCGACGAGGCGATCACCGAAAACTGGTCGACCGGCGCCACGACCGGCCTGATGCCGCAGATCCACGCCATTCAGGCGGCAGGAGTGAAATGCGTCGTCGTCTGGCTGACCCCGCAGGATCAGGCGGCCTTCGCTCAGGATGTCCATTCGCTCGGCTTCGCCACGCAGATCTACGGGAATGACGAGACCAACGCGGACGACACCTACGCGAAGCTCGCCGGTGACAACGCGAACGGTACGATCAGCGCGGTGCTGACCTCGGATCTCCATCCGAGCGCCGAGATGCAGGCGTTCCGGACCGAGTACAGCGCAAAGTATAAGGCGACCTCAACGCCCTTTGCCGAGACGAGCTATGACAGCATCATGATGCTGGCCCAGGTCATCAAGCAGGCGAACTCCGCGAAGCCAGCGGCGCTGCAGAAGCAGTTCAATCAGACGCAGGGGTTCAAGGGCATCACCGGCGACCTCGGCTTCACGCCGCAGAACCACATCACGATCACGCCGGAGCAGCTGACGTTGGTGCGGTACGATGCCGCCAGCAAGAGTTGGGTGGAAGTGCAAGACTGAAGGGACGGAGGTCGGCTGAGGAAGGAGGAGCGCACATCGCGCTCCTTTTTCTTTTGCAAAGGCGGCTAGAGCTTGACGGCCCAGGCTTCGGGCAGCAGGCGATAGCCGCCGTCGCCACGCACCAAATGCGCGAAGCCTGGGATGTGCAGATGCATGCCGGCCACCAGCAGCCTCTCGCGTGCGACCATGTCGAAGATTCGGTTCCGGCTCTCGGCCGCCAGAGACTCCTTGATGTCGTATTCGTTGGTAACGGCGGGGAACGGCACCTGGATCTCGGGGACATGCACAGTGTCACCCCAGATGATGAGTGTCTCGCCGGCGGAGCACAGCCGGTAGCCGCTATGGCCGGGCGTATGGCCGGGCAAGGGCAGCAGCGTGATCCCGGGCGCGACCTCGCCGCCTTCGCTTGTCCGGATGCGTCCCTCGTAGGCCTTCAGGAAGACCGCAGCGGAATCGAGATAAGGCATCGCCGCCGCCGAACGGCCGTCGCGCAGCGCGGGGTCGGACCAGAACGTCACGTCATCCTGATGAACGGTCACCTCCGCCCTCGGGAACAGCGGCTCGCCATTGTCGCCGACCAATCCATTCGAATGGTCCGGATGGATGTGCGTCAGCAATACAGTGTCGAAGTCGTCGGGCGTCAGGCCGAGCGCCTTGAGATTCTCGGGCAGGAGGCCCATCGAATAGATGGTCGTGCTGCCGCCGCCGCTGTCGATGAGAATGCGCCGGCCGCCCAACTCGATCATGAAGGCGTTGACGGTGAGGCGTGGCGCGAGAGGCTGGAAGGCCTCCGCCATGCAGGCTTCCATCCTCTCCGTCGGCGCGCCGCGCAGAATGGCGAGCGGGATGTCGAGGAATCCATCGTTGATGGTCGTGACCACGGCGTCCCCGACGCGCCGCCTGTAGATCCCGGGAACCTGCTTCTGCTCCGAACGAGTCATTGTCTTGCTCATGCCTTTGCCGGATGCAATCAGAAGTCGACGTCGCGGGTTTCAGGGCCCATCAGCGCGCCGACCATGCCGAGCAAGCCGCCGACCACGAGCAGCGCGACGGCCGTCAGCGCGAAGGGCATGATGCCGCTCAGCCAACTCATGTAGAAGGCATAGAACGAGGGGATGACGACAGACAGGCTGAAGCCCAGCCCGAAGCCGGTCGCGCGAACATCAGTGACGAAACGCTCGTTGATGTAGGTGATGATGACGCCCCAGGGCGATGTGACCAGGACCGACATCGCGCAGACCAGGATCATGATAGCCGGCAGGCTGAGATTATGGCTGGTGACCAGCACATACATCATCGCCCCGCCGCCGACCGCGATCAGCGGGCCCAGGATGACGAAGAATAGCCGCCGGCCAATACGTTGCGCGATCATGCCGGACGCGATGTAGCTGAAGAAAAGCACGACGTAGGCGACCAGCAGCGTCGCAGTGAGTTCATACTTCGGCAGGTGCAGCATGTGCAGGAGAAGCGTCGTCGGGATGAAGATGGTGATCATGTTCTGCGTCAGCCAGAAGCCGGTCATCATGACGAGCACCTGCAGCAGGCTCCGTCCGCTGCTACCGGTCAGGAGGTCCGACAGCGGCAGCTTCCTGCGGCCGCTGTCGGTCTCGTTTGCCCAGATTTCCGACTCAGGCACGCGGTAGGCGTAGTAGAACGCGAGAAGCCCCGCGAGTGCGGCGCCGATCACGAACGGAATGCGCCAGCCCCAGGTCACGTAGGGCGAATTTGCGCCGTGCAGCGGGAAGATCGCGAACATGGCCATGGCGACGAGGTTGATGACGACGTAAGCCAGCGGGAAGGCGGCCAGGATGAGACCACCCACGAAGCCGCGCTGGCTCTTCTCGGCGTATTCGATCGCGAGCGGGTGCGCGCCCGTATATCCCCCGCCAAGACAGATGCCGTCGAGGAAGCGGAGCAGGACAAGCAGCCAATAGGAGGAGATGCCGATGCTGGCATAGCCCGGGAGGACCGCGATCAACAGCGTGATGACGCCGAAGCCGGCGACGGAGTAGATGGAGGCCTTCCGGCGCCCGATATTGTCCGCGACGATCCCGAAGAAGAAGGCGCCGACAGGGCGCCCGAGCAGCGTCGTGATGAACACGAGGGATGCGAGAAGCGCCGCTGTGGACGGATCCACATGGCTTGGGCGGAAGAAGAACAGCACCGGCGTGAGCACGACCACCGGCAGATAGATGTCGAACATGTCGATAAATTCGGAGAAAAAGGCGCCGCGGATGGCGGTGCGGCGCTTCTCGTCACGCGATGTGAGGGCCCGGACAGGCTCTGCGGTCGGAAGGGCTGTTGCCATCGACCTACTCCCGTCCCGTCGGTGTGCGGGTCGTGGCCGCGACGTTCAGCCCGGTATCGTTGATCAACCCGGCGGCAGATCTGCTGTGAGCGGAGGTGGGCGGGCTCAGCGGGTGAGCCCGAAAAGTCGGCACTATGGCAAATAGCTTGGTCAACGCCGCCTATCCTCCCGAGCTTTTTCTTGCCGCGACTCTGCGCGCCACCTCACTCCGCTTGAATAGGAGGATGCGACATAGCAGCTATAGAAGGCGCTCTGTTTGCTGCATCACTCCTGCATGCACAGAGGCTTGCCCGCAGCGTTACCGCGCGCGGAGGGGCGCCTCATCGAGACGAACGACGATGCCGGCAAGATCGGGCCGGGCAGGCGGATAAAGCTCCATCACCAGAGGATCGTGCCCGGGGATGATGTGGTCCCGGCTAGGGGCCTGTCGTCTCACCAGATCGAAGGCCTCGACGGCGTCGCCGATGTTGAAGACAGTCGTGAAGGGGCGGCCGGTATCCATATTTTCGAAGAAATGCATGGTGTCGGATGCGAGCACGATCCAGCCGCGCTTGGTATGCACCCGCACGAACTGCAGTCCGCCGGAATGGCCGCCCGCGAGATGCAGCGAAATGCCGGGCGCAAGCGCCCCGTCGCCACGGTAGAAGGTGACGCGGCCGGCATAGTTGCGGCGCACGACCTCCACCACCTCATCAACCTCGAAGGCGTGGTTGAGCACCGGGTGGCGCATGTAGCGGCCCGTCGCAAAATGCATCTCGGGCTCCTGCAGATGAATCTGCGCCGCGGGGAACTTCATGATGCTGCCGACGTGGTCGTAGTGAAGATGGGTCAGCACCAGGTCCTGCGTCGTCGCCCCCGAAAGTCCGAGCAGCTCCAGCGATTCCACAGGGCAGCGCAGGTAGTCGCGTTTGCGCTTGATGGCCATCTCCGGGGTGAAGCCGCAGTCGACGACGACGTTGCGGTGCTCGCCCTTGATGACCCAGCAGAAGTAGTCCATGCGCATCGGACCGTCGTGCGGGTCGCCGCCGACGAAGTTATCGGCCCGCCGCCCTTCGCGCGTGGCGTAGCGGATGGCGTAGAGCTCGTAGACAGGCGTGGGCTCGGACATGGGGGTTCCCTGAACGAATGGCGGCGTGGGCGGACGCGCCAACGCCGCCCGCACGCCTACTCCGCATGCTTATTCCGCGGCCTTGGCTTCTTCGGCGAAGGCTTCACGCGCGATGCGGAAGCCATCGACGCCGGCCGGGATGCCGCAATAGCTCGCGACCTGCAGGAGCACTTCGCGGATCTCTTCCTTCGTCACGCCGTTCCGCAGCGCTCCCTTCACATGCATCTTCAGCTCGTGCGGCCTGTTGAGCGCACTGAGCATCGCGAGGTTGAGCATGCTGCGCGTTTTGCGCGGCAGGCCATCCCGGCCCCAAATCGCGCCCCAGCAGTATTCGGTCGTCAGCTCCTGCATCGGCATATTGAAGTCATCGGCCGCGGCGAATGACTTCTCGACGAATTCCGCGCCGAGAACCGACTTCCGGATCTCGAGGCCTCGTTCAAAGGTTTCCTTGCTCATCGTCCAGTTTCCTTTTCTGCGCCGCTCACGAGCCGGAGAAGAGCCGTGAGGTCCTCCGCGCTCTCCAACTGATCGACCGCCGCCTCCAGAGCGGTAACCCGGTCCGTGCCGATGATGGCGCCGCCCGCCTCACGAAAGCGTCCGCGCACGCCCGAGGGCGTTGCCGGCACGACATCGGGCAGGCTGCGGCTGATCCGCTGCCCGTCCATCAGCGTGACATCGACGGCTGCGCCCTGCCGCGCGGGATAGGCCGCGTTGAACGCGGCATCCTCGGCGACCGTGATCCGCCGCGCGAGCGCGAGGATCGCGGGGTCTTCCAGTCGGCGATAGTTCTCCTCGGTGACCCCGCCATGGACGAGGGCGGCTGCCACGCCGAACTGGATGCTCATCTTCGCCTGCAGGATGCGTCCGAAGGGACCGGCATAGTCGCAGCCTGGATACATCTTCATGGCGCGCGTGCCGCGGACCTCGATGGAGCGAACCTGATCCGCGATGACGCCTTCCTCCCGCGCCAGCGCCAGCATCGCCTGGCACGGCGTCTGGGCGTAGTTGCAGGCAGGAACGGGCTTGTTGTAGACGGCCAGGATCTCGGGCGCGTCGTCAGGGAACAGCGTCACGCGTGGCACCGGCTGTCCGGGCCGGTACGCGGCAAAGAGACCCGCAGGGCCGTCCAGCACCGTCTCCGAGGCGCGGGCGCCGAACGCCGCAAGCTCGACCGCGGTGACCGCGTTGCGCGACGCGAACCCTGGATGGAAGAACATCTCGTCGCTTCCGTTGGCCGGCCACTCATTGAGTCCGCTCAAGGTGTTGACGGCCAATGACAAGGCGCTCGTCGTCTCGTCCTCATCGAGGCCTATCATCCGCGCGCCGGCGATTGCGCCCGCAACAGGCCCGGCGAAGCCCGTCGGCCGGAACAGCCGCGCGAAATCAGGGCTGATGATGGAGCGGCCGAAGCGGCCGCCTGCCTCGTATCCGAAGATCGCGGCTTCGATGAAGGCACGTCCGCTGACGGGGTGCCGCGCCGCCAGCGCGAGCAGCGTCGGCATGATGACGACGCCGAGGTGGCTGACGCTGCCGGTGTGCATATCCTCTCGCACCAGCCCATGCCCCATCACGGCATTGGCGAAGGCAGCCTGCGGGACCGGCGCATGATGGTTCGTGAAAATGACGGGCGCGCGGCCTGCCTCCTGCGCCGCGAGACGGATCGCCTGCTTCGGAATAGGCAGATCGCGGGATTCGAGCGCGCAGGTGAAGAAGTCGAGCAGGCAGACGCGGAACTTCTCGATGCAGTCACCGGCGTTCGGAATCGCGGCCTCGCGCGACTGCCGCGCCAGTTCGCGGCATAACGGCAGCGTGGTCTCACTCCCGACGATCTGATCCATCACGCACGCACCTCCACGCCCGCCCAGCTCTCGACGCTGCGCACCATGGATGTGAAGTCGGATTCGGGCCCGTAGAGGGCATTCGTCACCGCCAGCATCTGCCGCACGGCGCTGCCGACGACCATCGGAATGCCCATCGCCTCCGCCTCATCGAGGCACAGGCGCACATCCTTGTAGGACAGGCCGGTCATGAAGCCGAAGTCGAAGGTTCCGGGCAGAACCGACTTCGGGAACTTGTCCTGGATGGCGCTGTTGCGGCCGCTGCTGACGTTGATGACATCAATCATGACGCGCGGGTCGAGGCCCGCCTTCATGCCCATCACCATGCCCTCGGCGGAGATCGCCATCGCGCTTGCGGCCAGGAGGTTGTTGACGAGCTTCAAGGTCTGTGCCGAGCCCGGCTTGTCGCCGATGTAGAACAGCTTACCGAAGATCGCGAGCAGCGGCTGCACGGCCTCGTAGGTCTCCTTGGGGCAGGAGGCCATGACGGCGAGCGTGCCCTCCCGCGCGCCCTTGAGACCCCCGCTGACGGGTGAATCGACGGCGGTGATGCCATGCTCGGCGAGACCCGTCGCGACGCGGGCGGCGACGCGTGGCCCGGTGGTCGAAAGGTCGATGAAGATGCGCGCGCGCCCGCCGTTCGCCACCCCGTCAGACCCGAGCGCGACCGCTTCCACGACCGGCGGATTGGGCAGGCTTGCGAAGACGATGTCGGTGTTCGCCGCGACATCAGCAGGGCTTTTGCCACGCTTCGCGCCCTGCGCCACCAGGGCTTCTACGGCGGCCTCGGACGGGTCCGAGACCATGACGCGATGGCCGGCGGCCAGTAGTCGCTCCGTCATCAGGCTGCCCATGCGGCCGACGCCGACAAAGCCGAGTTCCTGTGCTGCCACGTCTCTATCCTCCTGCCGCGCGTCGCGCGCCGCTTCGAAAGGGCTCAATGCATCACCATCCCGCCATCCGCCACGAGCGTCATGCCGTTGCAGAAGGAGGAATGGGGTGACAGCAGCCACGCGATTGCTTCGGCAATTTCCTCGGGCGTGCCCAGACGATTCTGGATCGCCATGGCCTCGATCCGGCGGCGCAGCGCCGGGTCCGAAAGCGGCTGCTTCACGAAGGGCGTCTCGATCATCCCGGGCGCCACGGTGTTGACCGCG
>JABBOH010000023.1:13114-68967 GCA_019351895.1 Pseudomonadota bacterium | reverse complement strand
GATGGTGCTGCTGGAGGGGATTGAACTCTCGACCTCTCCCTTACCAAGGGAGTGCTCTACCACTGAGCTACAGCAGCCTGCCACAGGCGACGCGGCGGCTTCATAGGCTGGCGGGAAGCCGGGCGCAACCCTGCCGATGCGCCGGTCCCCGGCCAGGATTGACAGGCCGGCCTCCGCGCCTCAGTCCTTTCCGCATGACCGAGGAGACACCCTCCGCGCCGCGCCTCACGCCCGCGGCGGCGAAAGCGAAGGCGGCGCGCGAGGAGCGTCAGGCAGCGGCCCTGCGGGCCAACCTCCGCCGGCGCAAGGAGCAGGCGCGGGAGCGGCAGCCCGAGCCCCCGAAAGCGCCCGGCGCGGACCGGGACGCAGCGCCGGCGCACAGCATGTTTCAGGATATTTCAGAACCACTCTAGGATTATGCGGCCAGCCTGAGCTAGACGGGATGTCCGTCGCGACATCTGTCGCCCGAGTCCCAGCCGGAGCCGCAACGCCCATGTCCGTTCTTCCCGACCACGTCATCCGCCAGTTGGCGACCGAGCGCGGGATGATCGACCCCTTCGTCGAGACGCAGAAGCGCGAGGGCGTCATCAGCTACGGCCTTTCCTCCTATGGCTACGACGCGCGGGTCGCGGACGACTTCAAGATCTTCACCAACGTCGATTCGGCGGTGGTCGACCCCAAGGCGTTCAACCCGTCGAGCTTCGTCGACCGCCGCACGCCGGTCTGCATCATCCCGCCGAACAGCTTCGCGCTCGCCCACACGATCGAATACTTCCGCATCCCGCGCGACGTGCTGGTGATCTGCCTCGGAAAATCCACCTACGCCCGCTGCGGCATCATCGTGAACGTGACGCCCCTGGAGCCGGAGTGGGAGGGGCAGGTCACCATCGAGATCAGCAACACGACCCCGCTGCCCGCCAAGATCTACGCGGGCGAGGGCATCTGCCAGTTCCTGTTCCTGCGCGGCGAAGGCGCGCCGGAGGTCAGCTACGCCGACAAGGCAGGCAAGTACATGGGGCAGCGCGGCGTCTCGCTGCCCCGCATGTAAAGATTGGATCGCGCGCATGGACAGCATCAGAATCGTCGGTGGCCAGCCGCTGCACGGCGAAATTCCAATCGGCGGCGCAAAGAACGCGACCCTGCCGCTGATGGCGGCGGGACTGCTCACCGAGGAGCGTCTGACGCTCACCCGCGTGCCACGCCTCGCGGATATCGAGACCATGGCCGAGTTGCTGGCCCAGCACGGCATAGCCGTGGAGCGGTGCGGCAATGACGGCCGCTCGCTCTCGCTCGGCGGCGCCATCACCAATACCGAGGCGCCGTACGACATCGTGCGCAAGATGCGCGCGTCCATCCTGGTGCTCGGGCCGTTGCTCGCGCGCATGGGCGAGGCGCGAGTCTCGCTGCCCGGCGGCTGCGCTATCGGCACGCGCCCGGTCGATCTCCACCTCAAGGGGCTGGAGCAGATGGGCGCGGTCATCGAACTCGAAGCGGGTTATGTCGTGGCGCGCGTCGCCGGGCGGCTGCGGGGGGCGACCATCATCTTCCCGACCGTATCCGTGGGTGCGACCGAGAACCTGCTCATGGCGGCGAGCCTCGCCAATGGCCAGACAGTCCTGCGCAACGCCGCGCGCGAGCCCGAGATCGTCGACCTCTGCCACTGCCTCGTCGCTATGGGTGCCCGGATCGGGGGCATCGGCACGGGCGAGCTTGTGGTCGAGGGCGTGGACCGGCTGCACGCCGCCACCCACGCCATCATTCCGGACCGGATCGAGACCGGCACCTATGCCTGCGCCGTCGCGATCACCGGCGGCGACGTGGTGCTGCGGGACGCGCGGGTCGACCATCTCGGCGCGGTGAGCCGCGTGCTGGAGGAGGCGGGCATCGGCGTCACCGAGGTGCCGGAGGGCGTGCGCGTCCGGCGGCTGAACGGGCTGCACGGGGCGGATGTGATGACGGAGCCCTATCCGGGCTTCCCCACCGATATGCAGGCGCAGTTCATGGCGCTGATGGCGGTCGCCGAGGGTGCCTCCATGATAACCGAATCGATCTTCGAGAACCGCTTCATGCATGTCTCGGAACTCACCCGCATGGGGGCGCGGGTGAATGTGCACGGCGCGTCGGCAATTGTCCGCGGCGTGCCCTCGCTGACCGGCGCGCCGGTGATGGCGACCGATCTCCGCGCCTCGTCGTCGCTCATCCTCGCCGGGCTCGCCGCCAAGGGCGAAACGGTCGTGAGCCGCGTCTATCACCTCGATCGCGGCTACGAGGATGTCGAGGGCAAGCTCTCGGCGGTCGGCGCGAAGATCGAGCGCATCAGCGAATAGGGCTGCCGCGACTGCTCGTTCGCGCCGGCCCTGGCCCTGGGGAGGCGTGTGATGCGTGCTCGATCCCGATGGGCACAACATCGAGGCCGTGTGCCATCGGCCTGCCGGCTGATCCTCATTGAGAGCCATCCGCTGCGCCGTGCGCTTGCACAATCGAACCATTCCTGTGGTGCCAGCGGCGTGTAAGACGGGTTAGTATTCGGCACGGCGGGAATATGCGGACATCGGCCTCCAGCGCCGAGAAGGACCTCCGGGATGCTTTCTGCAAGGCGGTTCTTCCAAACCCTCCCGACCGCCACGGCGCTGCTCTGGACCTTTCCGGCGCTGGCTCAAACTAGCGCCCCGGCAACATCGTCCGACACCATCTGGAGCCGCGCTCATCTGTTCGGTGACATGGGCGGATTGAGGACCGTTCTCGCAAGATACGGAGCGACCCTGAATGTCACGGACAGCGAAAATCTTCTGGCCAACTTGGCTGGCGGGGTGAAACAGGGGGCGACGATGCAGGGCGTCACCACCGGTACCTTGGACGTCGACGCCGGCAAGGCACTCGGTCTTCAAGGAGGAAGGTTCTACGTCACCGATATGCAAATCCACGGGCAGTCGCTGAGCGGCCCGTATCTCGACAACCTGCAAACGGCGAACGGCAATGAGGCCGAGGACACCACGCGGCTGTGGGAGCTCTGGTACGATCAGGCATTCCTGAGCGGCGCGGTCGACATCAAGATCGGCCAACAGAGCATCGACAACGAGTTCATCGTCAGCCGGTACTCGGGCCTGTTCGTCAACACGATGGCCGGTTGGCCCTTGCTTCCGTCGGCCGACCTCTACGGCGGCGGTCCCGCCTATCCGCTTTCGTCACTCGGCGTTCGCCTTCAGGCCAAGCCGACGGACAGCACAACGATCCTCGCCGGCGTCTTCGACGATAACCCCGGCGGCGGCGCGTTTCGGGGAAATGCGCAGGAACTCGACAAAAATGGCGTCGAATTCAATCTCAACACGGGCGCCCTGTTCATCGCAGAGTTGCAACATGCGACCAAGATCGGGGAGCTCGACGGCACCTACAAAATTGGCGGCTGGTACGATACCGGGTTCTTTGCGGACCAGCGCCTCGGCAACGACGGCCTGTCTCTCGCCGATGCCAACAGCAACGGCACCCCTGTCATGCATCGCGGCAACTACAGCCTCTATGCCGTCGCCGACCAGACGGTGTGGCAATCAAAATCCGACACGTCGCGAGCGCTGAACGTGTTTGGACGGATCATGGGTGCGCCGGATGATCGGAATCTGGTCGACTTCTTCTTCAATGGCGGCGTCACCTTGACCGCCCCGCTTCCCGGTCGCGACAATGACCAGGCAGGCATTGATTTTGGCATTGGTCGCGTGAGTAGCCAGGCTGCTACCTTCGCCCAGGACTCTGGTGCGCCGCGGCTCACTACGGAGGAGCTGATCGAATTGACCTATGGGGCGCAGGCGACCGGATGGCTGACGGTCCAGCCCGATCTTCAATACGTCATCAATCCGGGCGCGGGCGTTCTCGATCCCAACGACCCCACCCACATCTTGCGAAACGAGTTCATTGTCGGCATGCGTGCCATCGTGACCTTCTGAAGCCGCTTGCCGGCGATGCGTCAGGCGGATGATCCACCGCCACAAGCTGCAGATTTGCCACGATGAAACGCATCCGGAGATGTGCCGACAGAGGCCGCGCGAAGTTCGTTGCCAATAAGCATCCGTTTGTGTTAGTGGAAATAACGTACCGGAGAGCCTCGATGAACGATCAAGACGAGCCGCATCCCCTTTATTCCATGAAGGTGCCATTCATTTTCGTGCCGCATGGCTCGCCGCCGCCGCTCGACTGGATGGCGGAGCATCCGGGCGCGTTGACCGTGCCCGCGACCTTCGTGCCGCGCGCGCGGCAGGCGCATCCTACACCCGGGCCCGACGCTGAGCCGGATCCCGCCGCCTGAGGCTACTCGACCTCGTCGGCAACGTTGGTGAGGCGTGGCATCTCGGGATAGGCGTCCGCATCATCGCCGAGGGCAGGCGGGTGGATCAGCGCCTCCAGCCGGTCCTTCGTCGCGCGGAATTCCGGCCCCGCGAACTGCCTCGGGTGCCGCGGCCTTGGCACCGGCACCTCGATCAGCTCCGCGACCTCGCCGGGGTTCGCCTTCAGCACCAGGATACGATCGGCCAGAAAGATCGCCTCGTCCAGATCATGCGTGATGAAGACGATCGTGATGTCGATCTTGCGCCAGATCTCGAGCAGGTAGCTCTGCATCCGTGCCCGCGTCTGCGCGTCGAGCGCGCTGAAGGGCTCGTCCATCAGCAGGATGCGCGGCTGGTTGGCAAGCGCGCGAGCGATCGCCACGCGCTGCTTCATGCCGCCGGAAAGCTGATGCGGGTAGGCCTCGGCGTAGCGGCCGAGGCCGATGAGATCGAGCCATTGCAGCGCCTCGCGTTCGGCCTCCGCGCGGCCATGGTTGTTCATCTCCAGCCCGAACATCACGTTGCGCTTCACCGTCAGCCAGGGGAACAGCGTGTAGCCCTGGAAGACCATGCCGCGGTCGGCACCGGGGCCGGTCACCGGCTTGCCCGCCAGCAGCACCGCGCCTGCAGACTGCCGGTCGAGACCGGCGAGAATGCGCACGAGGGTGGACTTGCCGCAGCCGGAGGGGCCGACGATGCAAAGGAACTCGCGCCGATGCGTCGTGAAGCTGATGTCGTTGAGGGCGAGGGTGCGGCCGGCCCGCGTCTCGAACTGCTTGGTGAGATGCTCGACCTGCAGGATGACGTCGCGCGCCTTCAGCCGCTCGAAGCGGGCGCGGACATCGGGCGCGAGGTCGAGATAGCCGGGCAGCGTCATGCCGTGCTGGCGCCGAATTGCGCGGCGATCGAGCGCTCCCACGGAAACAGCCGCCGCGCCAGCAGCCCGAGCAAGGCGTCCGTGCCGAAGCCGATGATGCCGATCATGGCAATGCCGGCATAGACGTTCGGGAAATGCTGATAGCGCGCCTGCTGCGTGATGAACCAGGTGATGCCGGAGGTCGTGCCGATCAGCTCCGCGACGATCAGATAGGTCCAGGCCCAGCCGAGCAGGATGCGCTGGTCCCGGTAGAGGTCCGGGAGGATGGCGGGGATGACGACGCGGGTCAGCATCCGCCGCTGGTCGGTGCCGAGGGTGAGCGCCGCCTCGACAAGCGAGAAGTCGAGCTTGCGCGTTGTATTGGCAATGATGAGCACCTGCTGGAAGAAGGTGCCGATGACGATGATGGCGATCTTCGGTCCGTCGTAGATGCCGAGGATGGAGACGGCGAGCGCGCCGAAGGCGGGGGCGGGCAGGTAGCGGAAGAACTCGACGAAGGGCTCCGACAGCTTCGAGATCGGCGCATAGGCGCCGCAGAGGATGCCGAGCGGCACGCCGAGGATCGAGGAGATGACGAAGCCCCAGAAGATGACCTGGATGCTGTGCCACAGGCTCTCGTGCAGCCAGTTGCCGTCCTGAGTGGCCGGTGGTGTCGCGAAGGCGGTGAACAGCGCCAGGAACACGGCATGCGGCGGCGGCAGATAGATGGGATTGGCCGGGACGCCCTGCGGCACCGGCTTGTGCGCGGCGACGGCGTGCGCGACCTCGGTTCTGAAGTCGGCGCGGTCCATGCGCATGCCCGGCTGGAAATAGTCCACGTCGCCCGGATCCGTGATGAGGATCAGCGGATGCCACACGAAGGGGATGTAGCTGACGGCTGACCAGAGCAGCAGCGGCAGCACGAAGGAGAGCAGAGCCAGCCGGCGCGCCGTGCGGGGCGCAAGACTTTGCCCGACCCTCAGAGCCGCCATCCGCCGTCCCCCGGACAGACGCGCAGGCGCGCGCCTGCTATTGCGCGGCCTCCTTCTCCAGCGAGCCGTCGATGTAGCTGTCGACGTTCTGCTTCGTTTTGTAGACGCCGTTGGCGACGTTGAAGGCGTTGGCGTTCTCGGTCGAGCCGTAGATCGAGTCGAGTCCTGTGCCCTTGACGAAAGCCTGGTTGCCGGCTTCGAGATCCAGAAGATGCGTGCCGTTCAGGAAGGCCTTGTACTGGGGCGGCGCCAGCCCCACGCGGGCGGCCATGATCTTGATCGCGTCGGGCTGGGTTGCCGGATCATCGATGTAGGAGACGACGTGCGCCCAGACGCGGATGAGCTTCACCCAGTCGGCGCGATGGCTGGCGAGGCTGGCCGGGCTCACGGCAAGCGCGTCGTAGATGAGGCCCGGCGCCTCGGCCGAGGTATAGACGGGGCGCGCGCCCGGCGTCTGCTGCATCGCCATTCCGGCGTTGGGCTGCCAGGCGCCGATGGCCGCGACCGACCCCGAAGCCAGTACCTGCGGCGTCTCGTTCGTGACCGTGTTCACGAGCGTCACGTCGGACTGCGTCATGCCATTGGCCGCCAGCGCGTGGTCGAGCAGCAGTTGCTCGACGACCCCGACCTCGATGCCGACCTTCTGCCCCTTGAGCGACTTGACGGTGCGGTACGGCGGCTTGGCGACGATCATGTCGTTGCCGCTCGAATAATCGGTGAGCATGACCATGACGCTTTTCGCGCCGCCGGAACCGTTCACCAGCGCATCGACATTGGCCACGAGGTCGGCGTCGAGCTTGCCTGCGGCGAAGGCGCTGAGCGATGCCGAGTAATCGAACCACTCAAACTTCACATCGAGCCCGGCATTTTTCAGCCAGCCCTTGTCGATGGCGATCTGCCACGCGATCCAGCCGGGCCAGTCGCTATAGCCCACGGTCAACGGGGTCGCCCGGGCCTCGGCCGCAACGCCGAGGCTGCCCGCGAGGGCGGTGACGGAAGCGAGAAGGATGGTTCGTCCAAGGCCGAGGAGACGCTTCATAGGGTCGATCCACGAGTAAAACGATCACCGGGGGGATCCCGGTCATGTCATCGTGGAAAGCAAGACCTATACCAGTCGCGGCGGCGTGCTGAGCCTTTCGGCGGTATCGGGGTCAGCGCGGCGCCAACCGCTTGACGACGTGGGAGGAGCCCCTCGGCTCCGGCAGGTAGCGCAGCAGAAGCACCTGCCAGTCGAATCGCCCCTCCGGCGTTATCGCCTGCTGCGGCGCGTCGGCCTTGGCCGCCGGCACGTCGGGCTCGTCCTCTGTGTGTCGCTTCGTCGTGCTCATGAAGCGAGACTGCCCGGTTCACCGTGACCACCCTGTGGCGCGACTGTGTCAAAACGTTGAGAATCCGCTCGAATTTCGGCGGCTTAGTCGCTGAAATAATTTCGTAATCTGGAATCGGGAACGGTGGAGCTGAGGGGGATCGAACCCCTGACCTCGTCATTGCGAACGACGCGCTCTCCCAGCTGAGCTACAGCCCCGTCCCGTGGGCGCGGGTATGGTCAGGTGGCGCTTCGCTGTCAAGCGCGGCTGCGGCAGCAGTCGGTTGCGCGGGCCTGTTTCGCCCGGTAGGGTCCGCCGGCCGCGGCTCATGGGGACGCGGAGGGAGAAACGAGACCATATGGATGCCGCCCAGCCTTTCCTGAGCACAGTTGTCTGGCTGATCGAAAAGATCATCAGCCTCTATATCTGGGCCATCATTCTCGCGGCCGTCGTGAGCACCCTCGCGTCCTTCGGCGTCATCGACACCCGCAACCGGCTGGTGTGGACGATCATGGACTTCCTCGACCGTGTGACGGCCCCCGTCCTCAATCCGATTCGGCGGATCATTCCGTTCCTGGGCAGCATCGACATCAGCCCGCTTATCGCCATTCTGCTGCTCGGCGCGCTGCAGCGCCTGATCGCGGATCTCTATATGCGCATGGTTCTCGGCGGCGGCGGCGGCTTCTGAGATCGCCTCCGCGGGACCGCGGGCGACGGTCCTGGCCGACCGATATCATTGCCACGTCAAGCGCTAGAGGCCGCGCTCGCGCTTGATCCGGTCCCAGGCGGCATTGACGCGCGCGGCCCGCTCGGTCGCGCGTGCGATGAACTCGGGCGGCACGCCGCGCGAGGCCAAGCCGTCGGGGTGATTTTCCCGCATCAGGCGCTTGCGCGCGTCGCGCAACTCCTCGTTCGATGCCGAGCGGGTGAGGCCGAGTTCCTGATAGGGGTCGCCCTCGCCGGCGGAGGGGCGGGCGCGATCCGCGCTGCCGTTCATAGCCTGATCCCAGGCATGGCGATCCAGCCGCAACAACCTGTGAACATCGGCCAGGAACCGCGTTTCGGCCTGATTGACGGGGCCATCCGCGCGCGCGATCACGAAGAGCGAGCGCAGCACCTCCTCCAGCAACACGCGATTGTCAGCCTCGAAGGCGAGCGCAAGCTCCTCGGCGAAGGCTTCGTAGCCGACGGCGGTCTTGCGCGCCTCGTCGAACAGCCGCCCCACGGTCGGCACGTTCTGCGGCGGGACATGGAAGGCCCGTTTGAAGGCGTCGATTTCCTGCCGGTTCACCGGGCCGTCGCATTTGGCGAGCTTGGCCGACAGCGTGACCGCCGCGATGGCGAAAAGCTGGTCGCGCTGGCCGAGCATCGCGGCGAGGCGGGCCGAGTTCAGCGGCGCGGAGGCGCTGCCGATCTGGCCGGGCATGAAGCCCTTGAGCCCCTTCTGGATTTGCGGGATGGCTCCGCTATCGGCGGCATGGCCCAGGGCCGCGCCCATGACCGCCCCCGCAGGACCGCCGACGGCGAAGCCCGCGACGCCGCCGATGATCTTTCCCCAAAGCATGAGAGCGGTCTAACACGGTGTGCCCGTTGGGGCGATATCAACAAACGCGGGATCAGCATGAGCGACGACAGATGAGCAGCTTTCCATGAGCGCCTGGCAGTTCTGGATCGACCGTGGGGGCACCTTCACCGACATCGTGGCCTGCGATGCCGGCGGGCGGATGCTGACGCGCAAGCTGCTCTCCGAAAACCCCGGACAGTATGAGGATGCGGCAATCGCGGGTATCCGCGACATCCTCGGCCTCGCGCCCGACGCGCCTGTGCCCGCGGGCGCCATCGCGCAGCTCCGCATGGGCACGACGGTCGCGACGAACGCGCTGCTGGAACGTCGCGGCACCCCGGTGCTGCTCGTCATCAACCAGGGGCTCGGCGACCTGCTGCGCATCGGCAATCAGGCGCGCCCCCGCCTGTTCGACCTCGATGTGCGTCTGCCGCCGGTGCTCTACTCGGATGTCCTGGAAGTCACCGCGCGGATCGGCGCGGACGGGGCCGAGGTCACGCCGCTCGATGAGCCCGCGGTCCGGGCCGCGCTCGCCGAGGCGCGGGCAGGGGGCCTCACCGCCGTTGCGGTCGCGCTGATGCACGCCTGGGCGCATCCCGAACAGGAGCGGCGGATCGCGGAACTCGCGGGCGAGGCGGGGTTCACCCAAATCTCCACGAGCCACGAGACCGGGCCGCTGCTGCGGCTGGTGCCACGCGGACAGACGACGGTGGCCGACGCCTATCTGTCGCCGGTGCTGCGGCGCTACGTGGATCGCGTGGCGGCAGCGCTGCCCGACGCGCCGATCTTCTTCATGCAGTCGCATGGCGGCCTTGCGCGCGCCGATCGCTTCGCGGGCAAGGACGCCATCCTATCGGGGCCCGCGGGCGGCATCGTCGGCGCTGCCCGCACGGCGGCGGCGGCGGGCTTCGACCGCGTCATCGGCTTCGACATGGGCGGCACATCGACGGACGTGGCCCTCTATGCGGGCCGGTTCGAGCGCGCGACGGAGACCGAGATCGCGGGTGTGCGGCTCCGCGTGCCGATGATGGCGATCCACACGGTCGCCGCCGGTGGCGGCTCGGTGCTCGGCTTCGACGGCGCGCGGCTGACGGCGGGGCCGGGGTCTGCGGGCGCGCATCCGGGGCCGCTCTGCTACCGCCACGGCGGACCGCTGACCGTGACCGACGCCAACCTGCTGCTGGGCAAGATCCAGCCCGCGCATTTCCCGGCGATCTTCGGACCCCGCGGCGACCAGCCCCTGGACGCCGAGGCCGTGCGGATTGCCTTCGACAGACTCGCGGCCGAGGTCGCGGCGGCAACGGGCCAGCCGCAGACGCCCGAAGCCCTCGCGGAAGGCTTTGTGCGGATCGCGGTCGCGCACATGGCCGGGGCAATCCGGGAAATCACGCTGCGCCGCGGCCACGATGCCGCGCGCTTCACCCTCGCCTGCTTCGGCGGCGCCGGCGGGCAGCATGCATGCCTCGTCGCCGACGCGCTCGGCATGACGCGCATCTTCATCCATCCCCTGGCCGGGGTGCTGTCGGCTTACGGGATGGGGCTCGCCGATCAGTCCGTCATCCGCACGCAAGCCATGGAGCGTGAGCTCGAACCGAGCCTCCTGGGGGAGATCGACGGGTTGCGCGAGCGGCTGGAGCAGGAGGCGCGCGGGGAGTTGGCCGCGCAGAGCGCGCCCGCGGAGGCTGTCATGGCCCATGCGACCGCCGATCTCAGGCTCGCGGGCACCGACGCGCCGCTGCCGGTCGCGCTCGACACGCTCGACGCGATGCGGGCCGATTTCGCGCGCCAGCACAAGGCACGCTTCGGCTTCGCCGCACCCAACCGGCCGCTGATCGTCGAAGCGCTGTCAGTCGAGGCGATAGCGGCGGCGGCCCCGCCGGAGGAGCCGTCGCTGCCGCCGCGCGAGGCGGGCGAGATGCTGACGGCGATCGACGCCGTCGCGGTGTTCTCGGGCGGCGCGTCACACACCACCCCCGTGTACGAACGCACGGATCTCCGCGCCGGGGACAGGATCGCCGGTCCCGCGCTGATCCGCGAGGCTAATGCGACGACGATGATCGAGCCCGGCTGGGCCGCGCGGGTCACGGCGACCAACGGCATGGTGCTCGACCGCGACGAGGCCGCCGTCGCGGTGCCGGAGGGCGCGGCCGGGGAACGCGCCGATCCCGTGCTGCTGGAGCTGTTCCGCAACCTGTTCATGAGCGTGGCGGAGCAGGCGGGCGTCGTGCTGCAGAACGCCTCGCTCAGCGTCAATATCAAGGAGCGGCTCGATTTCAGCTGCGCGATCTTCGACGCCGTGGGCCGGCTGATTGCCAACGCACCGCATGTGCCCGTGCATCTCGGCGCGATGGGCGAAAGCGTGCGCCATGTCATCGCGGAGCGCGGCAAGACGCTCAGACCAGGCGATGTGGTGGCGCTTAACAATCCCTTCGCCGGCGGCACCCATCTGCCCGACATCACGGTCGTCACGCCGATATTCGACGAGACGGGGCGGGAAATCCGCTTCTTCACCGCCAATCGCGGCCACCACGCGGATATCGGCGGCACGACGCCCGGTTCCACGCCGCCCGATAGCCGCAGTCTCGAGGAGGAGGGTGTCGTCATCGACAACTTTCTGCTCGTGGCGCAGGGCGATTTTCGCGAGGCCGCGTTCCGCGCGCTGCTCAGCGGGGCGCGCTATCCGGCGCGCAGCCCGGATGTGAACGTCGCCGATATCGCGGCTCAGATCGCGGCCAACGAGGCGGCATCGCGGGAGATGGCGCGCATCCTCCGCGACTGGGGTTGGCCGCGCGTCGCCGCCTATATGGATCATCTTCGCGCCCACGCGGCGGAGAGCGTGCGCGCGGTGATCGATCGTCTGCAGGACGGCCACTTCGCGATCACCATGGATGACGGCGCGCCGCTCGCTGTCGCCGTCCGCATCGACCGCGCCGCGCGCTCCGCCACCATCGACTTCGCGGGAACGGGCGCGCAAAGCCCCGGCAACTTCAACGCGCCGCCTGCCGTCACCCGCGCCGTTGTGCTTTATGTCTTTCGCTGTCTGATCGGCGAGGACATCCCGCTCAACGATGGCTGTCTCGAGCCGCTCGAGATCCTGATCCCGCCGCGAAGCTTTCTGAGCCCCGAGCCGGGGGCGGCGGTCGTGGCCGGCAACACCGAAGTGTCGCAGGCCGTCTGCAATACGCTTTTCGGTGCATTGGGAGCCTGCGCATCCGCACAAGCTACGATGAACAACCTTCTATTCGGTGATGCCCGCCGACAGTATTACGAGACTATATGCGGTGGCGTCGGCGCGGGGCCGGGGTTCGACGGAGCGGCGGCAGTCCAAACTCATATGACGAACACGCGCATGACCGATCCCGAGGTGCTGGAGCTGCGCTATCCCGTGCGGGTCGAGCAGTTCTCCGTCCGTCGCGGCTCGGGCGGCGCGGGCCAGTGGCGCGGCGGCGACGGCGCGGTGCGCCGCCTCCGCTTTCTCGAACCGATGACGGCGGTGATCGTGTCCTCGCGCCGCCATGAGGGACCGTTCGGCCTCGCCGGTGGCGCGGCGGGGGCGGTGGGCGAGCAATGGGTCGAGCGGGACGGCGTCGTCACGCCCATGGGCGGGCGAGACCGCCGCGATCTCGACGCGGGCGATGTTCTCGGTATCGCAACGCCGGGCGGTGGCGGCTACGGCCCGCCATGACGGGACCCAGTTGAAAGCGCCGCGCCGGTCGCGGTCCCGCCAGCAGCGGTCCTTTCGCATAAGGCCCGTGCCGGCGCTGCTTGCCGGCGCGGTGGTCATCGTCGCCCTGCTTTGGGTCGGACCCTGGCTGCTCGACTGGAACACGCACCGGGCCGCGATCGAGGCCGCCGCCAGCGGCTTCATCGGCCGTCAGGTCGAGATCGACGGTCCGATCCGCCTCACCCTGCTGCCCGAGCCGTCGATCACCGCCGAGAAGGTTCTCGTGCGCGACGACGGCGACGGCGTCCGCATGAGCACGCGCGCACTGACGCTCAACCTCTCGCTCGGCGCGTTGCTCACCGGGAGAGTGGCGGTCACCCATGTGGCGCTCGACCGGCCCGATATCCGGCTGCCCTGGCCATTGCCCAAGGGGCCCATCTCCATCGAGCCGCCGCCATGGCTCGCATCGCTTTCCGCCGACGTGACGGGCGGCAGCCTCTCGATCGGGCCGCTGCGTGTCACGAACGCGAACCTCAACGTCGTCACCGGCGGTCTCTCGGCGGCGCTGCATATCGACGGCACGGCGAATGCGGGCGGCGCGGGCTGGCAGGCCGGGATCGACCTCGACTGGCCGCAGTCCAACGGCAGCGCCCCGCTGCAGGTGACGCTGCAAGGGACCGGAACTCCTGCCAGCAGCTTCGGGTTCAAGGGGGTGATGGCGGCGAATGGCCACGTCAGGGGCCGGTTCCTGGCCCATGGCGACAGCCTCGCGGCCGTCGTGCCCGCCCCGGCGTTGCCCTTCGACGCCAGCGGCACCCTGAACGGCGACGGGCGCAGCATGAACATCACCGATCTCGCGCTGAACCTCGGCAACATGCCCGCGAGCGGCGAGGTCAAGCTGCGCCTCACCACGCTCAAGGCGCCGTTCTCCTCGGCGCCGAGCCTCAGCATCAGCCTGCATATGCCGATGCTCGACCTCGGGCCATGGCTCACCGCCTTCCCGGTCGGCATCTCGAAAGCGGCCCCTCTCAGCCTCGATCTTTCCGCCGATGCGGCGGTCTTCGGCGATGGGCTGTTGCGCCGCTTCGGGGTGAAGCTCATCACCTCTCCGACGCGCATCCGGGTGGACGACGTGCATGCGAGCCTGCCGGGCGAGGCCTCGATCGCCCTGAGCGGCCTCTACGACCCAGCGGCGCTCGCCTTCATAGGCAATATGAATCTCGGTGTGCCGTCCCCGGCGGTCACGCTGCATTGGCTGGCGCAGTCCAAGCTGCTGCCCGATTATTCCGGCGCGCTCACCGGTCTCAGCAGCCTCAAGATCACGGCGAATGTGGACGCCGACCCACAGCGCGCCGCGCTGACCGGCATCGCCGGGCGCATGAACGACACGACCATCGCGGGCGGTCTCGTCCTCGGCTTCGGCGCCAAGCCGACGATCGCCGCCGGTCTCGACTTCGGCAAGATCGATCTCGGCGAATGGCTGCCTCCTGCATGGCTCGTGCGGCCGCCGCGGCCCGATATGGTGGCGCATGCTCTATCGGGCGTCACCGCCGATCTCAGGCTCTCCGCAGGCGAGGTTTGGTTGGGGGCGGAGCGGATCGACCACGCGCTGCTCGACGCGGCCATCAGCCGGGGCGAGCTGAACCTGCGGGAACTCGCGGGCCAGGGTCAGGGAATGCAGGTTCTCGCCTCCGGAGCGATGAGCGCGGCCGGGCAGCTGCGCAATGCGCGGCTGGTTCTGGCGGCGCCGCACGCGACCCCGTTCGTGGCTCTGCTGCCCGCCCGGCTGCGGGGCGAGCGCGCCTTCTGGGCCGAGCCCCTGGCGGCGACGGTCACGGCGGCCGGTCCGCCCGATGCGCTGGTCCTGGCGGCCCAGGGGTCTCTCGGCGACCTCGACTTCTCGGCCCAGCCCGTGCTGGATCTCGTCCACGGCCGTTTGCAGGGCGCGGTCACCTTGCGGCATCCGAGCGCGTCGCGCCTGCTGCACGGTCTCGGCTACAGCAACGCCGCGGCCTGGGTGGGCGAGGGCTCCTTCTCGGTCGTCGCCACCATGAAATCCGACGACAAGTCCTGGTCGGTTTCGCCCATCACCTTCAGCCTCGGCATGCTTCACGGCACGGGGAACCTCGCCCGCGCCGCGGGGGCGCTGCCAGGGGGGCGGCACGTCACCGGCAGCCTCGCGATCGACACTTTGCCCTGGCCGGAGCCTGCGCGCGACGAACCCGTGCCGGTCGATCTGCTGCGCGGCTGGCAGGCCTCGCTCGGCATTACGGTCGGCCGCGTCGTGGACGAACTCACGCCCGTCGCGACGGATATCCACGCACATAGCGATGTGGCCGATGGCAAGCTGCATATCGCCATAGCGCGCGCGCGCTATCTGGGCGGCACGCTGACGGGCGCGGTGGACCTCGCCGCCGCCGATCCGCCGACGCTCGGCGCTACGCTGTCTCTCACGGGGGCGCAGCTATCCGCCGCCACTGCGCCGGCCGTGGCGGCGCTGCCGCTGCAAGGCACCGCCACGACGCTCGATACGCATGTGTCGCTGCAGGCGCGGGGCTACAGCCTCAACTCCTGGCTCGCCAGCCTCAACGGCAAGGTTGATCTCGCGGCGGCTCATGGCACTCTTTCCGGCATCGACCTCGGCGCGACCCTGAAGCCCACCTCCGACGAGACGGCCGGCGCTGTGCATGCGTCCAAGCTGTTCACGGGCAGCACACCGTTCGATTCGCTCAGCGCGACGGGGATCGTGACTCAGGGCGACCTGCAGGTGGACGCCTTCCGGTTGAGCGGCGCGGCCGGCGCCATGACCGCGTCCGGACAGGTCGATCTCGTGCGTGGGGTCTGCAACCTTAACCTGGGGCTGCGGCCCGCGGCCGGCGCGCCGCTCACCGCCGTGCTGCAAGGTTCGATCAGCAAGCCAAACGAATGGCTTGTCCGCGGCACGGCGATGAACTGAAGCGCCCGTGCGATTATGAGGCCAAAGCGCGAGCGTCCGTCAGCCCAGGTCTTTGACGGCGGCTTCCCGCAGCGCGCGGACCCGGAGCGCGGACGCCAGGGGCCGCTTGGGCGCGCGTTCGGCATCGACCGCGACCACGAGCGCCGCCAGAGGTTCGTCCCGCCGGCGCGCGCAGGTTTCCAGCGCCTCCCAGAATTCAGGCTCCAGGGCAATGCTCGTGCGGTGCCCCGCGATGCTGAAGCTCCGCTTGATCAGCATGCTCGCCGCGTCCGGCCCGCGGCCAGATCAGGGAGTTGGACAGGGGTGACAGTGACATGAATATCCGAAAGCAGGTCTGTCGGTCGCGGCTGGGCGGGTGTATGCAGCCTCCGGTCCTGAAAAGGGCGGCCGGCGGCCCGATTCAGACGTCTTGATGAGACCTGTAAAGCCGCACTTAATTGCTCAGAGATGACATTAGAAACATGTCTTATATATCTGATCACAAGTAATTTTCTTCCAAGAGGCGGCGGGTTCGATTAGAGCCGTGCCGGGCCAGAAGAGACCAATAGGTCCAGCCAAAAAAGCGTTCTCCAGGAGACGACGGTGAGACAGTCCTACATCATCGAAATTGACGGCATTTTTCTCGGCGCAGCGGCATTCTATGGGGATGGTTATACCTTCGTCGGCGTCGATTCGCGGCTCAAGGAACTCGACGGCCAACACTTCGACAAGCTCTCGGACGTGCGTGAAGCGGCAAGCCGTACCTACCGTCATGCGCCCTTCGCGGCGCGCGTTAAGGCCATGAGCCTGCAGGCGATGTCCCGCGCCTGAGACCGCGGCCAAGCTCAGCCAAAGCCTCGGCGTCAATGCACCTGCAGATTCTGGTGCGGACTGTCGAGGCTGAAGGTCGGGATCGTCACATCGAACGTCTCACCCGACGATGGCAGCGTCATGTGATACTCGCCCGCCATGAACCCCGTCGGCGTGTCGAGCGGCGTGCCCGATGTGTATTCGAACGATTCTCCCGGCTCCAGCACCGGTTGCTCGCCGACCACGCCCTCGCCATGCACCTGCAACACGCGGCCATGACCATTCGTGATGCGCCAGGAGCGGGCAAGCAGTTGCACGGTCTGCTGGCTCTTGTTCTCGATCGTCACGCGATAGGCCCAGACGAAGCGGCCCTCATCCGCCTGGCTCTGATCGTCCAGGTAGAAGGAGCGCACGCTGACGCGGATTCCCTTCGTGGTCTTCGTATAGGGGCTGCTCATGGTGCGCCGCCTGTCGGCGGTCCTCCGGTTTAGCCTCGGGGCATCATGGTTTCAAAATGAAGGCCGAATGATGATCGAAGGCATGGGCTCGAGTTCCGGCCCCCGATGGCAGGGGCCGGGCCTGAGTAACAGGTTACGCCTCCGCGCCGGATGCAACAATGACGGCGCGGGTTAAGTCGGCTCCATCACCAGACCCGCGGCCATGTGGGTCACCTCGTCCGCGCCGCGCTCGCCCGAAATCGCCTGGGCCGCCAACTCGCCGGTAAGCGCCCCGAGCTTGAACCCGTGGCCCGAGCACGCGCTGATGATCCAGCCCTTTGACCCCACGGCGCGCTGGATGAAATGCTCGTCGTCCGTGACCGTGTAGAAGCACGCCTTGCGCTCCAGCACCTGATAGCGGTCGAAATCCTTCACGACACGCTTGAGGACACGGGTGAGGCGCTGCACGTCGAGATCGGTCGCGGTCCGGTCCTCGTCCGCGTCCCCGCGCCGGGTGAAGACGTGGTCGCCGATCTTGAGGCGCGTGCCGCGCCGAGGCGGCAGCATGTAGCAGCTCGACTCCTCGCCGAGATCGGCCATGACGGACGCCTCGGCCCAGGCATGGGCATGGTCGGCGGGTGGGGCGAGAAACATCACCGCCTGGCGGGACGGCAGCGCGTCGGGCCGCAGGGTCGGCACCAGCCGGTCGGCCCAGGCGCCGGCCGCGACCACGACCCGGTCGCCGGTGAAGGTCCGCCCGTTGGCCGTCACCGTCGCGCGTTCCGCGTCGATCTCGCTCACCAGATGGGACGAGTGGAAAACGACGCCCCGTCCGGTCAGGAACACCACGAGGTCGAGCACGATGCGCGACGGGAACAGCATCCCGGCGCCGTCCGTCTCCACGACGCGGGTGACTGTGTCGAGGTTGAGCATCGGAAAGCGCGTCTCGGCGCGGCTCAGCGGGATGTCGCGGAAGCGGATGCCCATGCGCGTCAGCGCGGTCGAGGTGCCCTCGTACCAGGGCGTCTCCTCGCGCACGAAATAGACCGCGCCGCAGGGGTCGTAGTGGGTGACGCCGAGGTCCTTCCACATCATGTCCCATAGCCGGAAGGCCTGCGGCATGAGGTAGGCATAGCCCTCGAACTCGCCATAGGCGTGGCGGGTGATGCGATGCTCGTCCCAGGACGAGGCTTTCGGATTGGGAATCGGCCCCTGCTCGAACATCTCGACCTCGAAACCACGCCGCACGAGGCTCCAGGCGGTCGCTAATCCCGCGATGCCGCAGCCGACGATGAGGACCTTACCTTTGGCAGCCATATCTCAAACTCTCCTCAAGCCGGCAGACGGGCGGGCGTTGCAAAATCGGACAGCACCGGCGGCACCCAGCCCTGGCGGGCGCGCCAGTCGCGCGGCAGGTTGGCGAAGCGGTCCAGGCCGAGCTTGTCGATGTCGGTGAAGCTGCAGCGGCCCTCCATCACCAGGTCGCGGATCGCGTGGCCGGCTGCGGGCGAGAGGCCGAAGCCGACGCTGCTCATGGTCGCGACGGTGAGGTTGCCGGGCTCGTCGAGGCGGTCGATGACAGGGCGCCCATCCGGCGTGTTCTCGATGATGCCGGCCCAGCTGCGGATCACGCGCACATGCGCGGCGCGGGGAAAGAGCTCGACGAGGCGCTTCGACAGGTTCTGTAGCAGCTGCGAGGCGGGGCGGGCGGCGATGCCGCCTGCGGCCGTCCGGCCGTCCGGACCCGTATCCTCCAGCCACTCATGCGGGCCGCCGCCATAGGCGAGGTTGCCGCGCAGCGTCTGCCGCCCGTAGAGGCCGTTGCCGTCGACGCCGCCGATCCGCATGAGCGGCAGCGGCTCGGTCACGATCATCTCGGCCCGCGCGGGGGCGACGGGCAGGTAGATGCCGATGGTGTCCAGCAGCGCGCCCGTCTGCGGCCCCGCGGCCAGCACCAGATGGTCGCAGTCGAAGCGGCCGAGGCTCGTTTCGACGCCGGTCACACGTCCGCCTTTGGTGACGATGGAGGAGACGGCGGTGTGCTGCAGGATGCGGCCGCCCTTGTCCTGCAGCGCCCAGGCATAGGCCTGCACGCTGCGCTGCGGATTGGCCTGACCACCGAAATGATAGTGGACCGCGCCCACCACATTGTCGCCCGCGAGCGGCACCAATTCGCGCGTCTGCTTCGCGTCCAGCGTCTCGTAGTGGTAGCCCATGCGGGCGCAGATATCGCCGTGGTCCTGATACTGGGCGAGTTGGGCGTCGGTCAGCGCCATGATGACGCGCTCGCGCCGGTATTCGGTCGGGTAGCCCAGCAACTCGTCCATCTGCGGCCAGAGGCGCTGCTCCTCGTCGAAGAGCGGGCTCTGGTAATGGGTGCAGCCGCCGCCGTTGCGGCCCGAGGCCTCCCAGCCGACGATGCCCTTCTCGATCACCAGCACGTCGACGCCGTCGCGCGCCAGCCACCACGCGGCGCTGAGGCCGGTCACGCCGCCGCCGATGACGATGACGCTGGCGCTCTTCTTTTCCATCGCTGACACGTCAGGAACCCCTCAGAAATGCATCATGCGGCCGGCGCGCTCGGTCTCGCGCTCGGTGCCGATGTCGGCGTAGGGAATCCACTGCGTGCGGATGCCGAACCAGACGTTCCAGCCCTCGGCCATCTCGGCGGTCTCGTCGGATGCCGCGAGCACGCCGAGCGGCAGCGGCCGCACCGGGGCGCGGTAACCGGCGAGCGCGATGGCGCCGAGCGGCCGGTCGGTGCCGATCGCCATCATCATCGCCACCTGTTCGCGGCAGCGGCGCGCCTGACACGGCCCCATGCAGGCGCGGGTGAGGCGCTTGATCTGATCCTGGCTGGGCGGCGCTCCATCGCCGAGCGAGGTGAGGTCGCGCCCCGCCACGGGGGCGTCGAGGTAGCGCGGCGGCTGCACGGTCAGCAGGTCGCGGCGCGTCACCTCCTCGCAGGTGCAGGCGTGCACGTCGAGGCCGCCGGTCGCCATTAGCGCCCGCATCCAGTCCATGCGGTAGGCGTCGGTGTCGGCAGGCAGCGGCGGTACGGGTGCCGGGGCGGGTGCCGCCGTCACCTCATGGCCGAGCGAGCGCAGCGCGGCCTGGGCGGCGGCGCGGCCCGAGGCCGCCGCGTCCGCGCCGAGCCCGGCGCAGTCGCCGGCGAAGAATACGCCCGCGGGCGCGCTCTCCACGACATAGGAGCCGTCGCACCGGGTGAGCTTCGCCCCGGCAACATCGGCGAGGTCGATCACCGGCACCGCCCCGATGGCGAGCACGATCGTGTCGCAATCGATACCGCGCGGCTCGCCGCCCGCGACCGGTGCGAGCACAGCAGCGGTGACGCCTTCGGCATTGCCGCGCGCCTCCAGGATCGCGTGACCGGTGATGATCTCGACCCCTCGGGAAACCATCAACGACACGTCAGACTGCGCCGCGTCCCGCACCTCGACCATCGCGGCGACCTCAAGCCCGGCATCGAGTGCGAGCGCCGCGGTCCTCACCGCGAGATCGCCGGTCCCGAGGACGACGATCCGCCGCCCGTTGAAGGCCCCGTAGCGCGAGACGAGTGAGGCGAAGCCCTGCGCGCCGACGACGCCCGGCGTCTCGAAGCCGGCGAAGCTGTAGACGAGGTCGCGCGCACCGGCGGCGATGATCAGCCGCTTGAAGCCGCAGAGCCATGAGCGCGTCTCGTCGGCAAGTCCCACGACCGGCTCGGGCAGCGACTGCAGGTTGGGGCCGGCGACGAAGGCGCCCCAGGCATAGGTGCCGAGCTTGACCTCCACGCCCAATTCGAAAGCTTCTTCCAGGCCCGGGTTGGTGGCGAGGATCTGCTCCAGCATGCGGCCCTGGTTCTGCACGGCCGCCGTCCAGCGGTTGCCGAACAGCAACGGCACGTCCATGCCGATGAGCCCGGGCCCAAGAGGATTCTCGTCGACCAGCGTCACCTGCACGCCGGCGCGCGCGGCCTCCAGCGCGGCGGCGAGGCCCGCTTCGCCTGCGCCGATCACCAGAAGTTCGGCGTGTTCGGTCGCGCGGGTATGTTTCTCGCCGATTGCGTGAAAGTCGGACGTGACCTCTTCGTCTTCCATCAGACGGCCTCCAGGGCTTGAGCGAGATCGGCGATGAGATCGTCGCTGTTTTCGATGCCGACCGAGACGCGCATGGTGGCGGGCCCGATATGGACCTCCGCGCGCGTGGCTTCCGGCACGGCGTAATGCGTGGTGGTCGCCGGGTGGCAGATCAGCGTCTCCGTGCCGCCGAGGCTCACCGCGAACCGCAGCAGGCGCAGGCGGTCGAGGAAGCGGAAGGCCCCGGCCTCGCCGCCCTCCACATCGAAGGAGAAGGTCGAGCCGGGACCCGCGCACTGCCGGTCGTAGACCGCGCGCTCGGCCGAACCCTCGGCCAGGAAGGCCAGATAGGTGATGCGGGTCACCTTGCGATGATCGCGCAAATAGCTCGCGATGGTCTGGGCGTTGGCGACGGCGCGGTCGGTGCGCAGCTTCATCGTCTCGACCGAGCGCAGCAGCATCCAGCAGCTATGCGGATCAGAGTGGCAGCCGAGCAGGGTGCGCAGCTTCTTCAGCCGCCCGACGAGGGCCGCCGAGCCGCTGACCGAACCCGCCATGAAGTCGCTGTGGCCGCCCGCGTATTTGGTGAGCGAGGTGATGCAGAGATCCGCCCCATGCTCCAGCGGCGACTGCAGGAAGGGGCCGAGGAAAGTGTTGTCGACCGTGATGATCGGGCGCCGTCCTTGCGCCAGCGCCACGCGGTCGGCGAGGCGGCTGATCATGGCGATGTCGGCGATGGCGCAGGTGGGGTTCGCCGGGCTCTCCACCATGATGAGCGTCAGAGGCCCCTTGGCCATCGCGGCATCCGCGACGGCGGCCATATTCGCCTCGTCCACCCCGTCGGTGAAGCCGAAGGGCGTCACCCCCATCTCGGTCATGTGCGTATGCAGCAGCATGTCCGTGCCGCCATAGATCGAACGGCTGTGCATCATCGAATCGCCGGGGCGGAGCAGGCTCATCGCGACCGTCGAGACGGCGGCCATCCCGCTCGCGAAAAGCGCGCTGTCCTCGGCCCGGTCGAGCGCCGCGATGCGGGTCTGCGCCATGACCAAGTTCGGGTGGTCGAGCCGGGCGTAGATATAGCCGTTCTTGCCCGAACGCTCGGGCACGTCGCCGTCGAAGAAGGCCTGATGCACCGCGCGCGCCTGCGCGGCCGACTCGTAGACGAAGGTCGAGGTCATGTAGATCGGCGGTTTTGCCGCGCCGCCATGCTCGGAGGGTTCGTAGCCCGCGCTGACCGCAAGCGTTTCGAGCGAAAGCGGTCGCGCGGCACTGCGGGGCGCGTCGCCGTTGTTCTGAACCATCAGATGACTTCCAACACGAGATTTGAGCGGGCGTAGCTGCAACAGGCGAGGATTTCGCCGGCGGCGACCTCGTCATCCTCGATGCCGCCCTGATGATGCATCTCGACCTCGCCCGAGCGCTTCCGCACGCGGCAGGTGCCGCAGATGCCCTCGGCGCAGGCATAGGGGATGGCGATGCCGAGGCGGCCCGCGACCGCGAGCACGGTTTCCGAAGGTTTCGCCTCCGTCTCTTTCCCACGCGGCTCGAAGCGGACGGTGAAGGTGCTGCTGGCGGGCGCGGCGGCGGGCGGCTCAGGCGCGAGTTCAGGGATTGGAATGGCGATGAAGGCTTCCTTGCGGAACGCGGTCGCGGGGCCGCCGGCATTCGCATGGGCTTCCTCGACCGCGGCCATGAAGCCCGACGGCCCGCAGCAGAAGACCTCCCGCGTGGCGAGGTCGGGCGCCATGGTGGTGAAGGCCGCCGCACTCGGCCGGCCGCCTGTGGTCGTCGTCAGCCAGTCGAGCTTCCAGGTGCCGAGGGCGGCGGCGATGGCCTCGATCTCGGCCTTGAACAGCCAGTCCGCCGGGGTTCGGGCGAGGTGGACGTAGTGCACCGGCGTCCTGCAGCCGATGTCGCACAGGAAGCGGGCGATGGAGGCCATGGGCGTGGCACCGCTGCCGGCGGAGACGAGCAGCAGCGGCGTTTCGGGCGGCGCCATGAGGCAGAACGGACCGGCGGGCGCCCGCGCCTGAAGGCTCCTCCCGGCCTTAAGGTCACGATGCAGCCAGCCTGTGCCGCTGGTGTTGATGGTCTCCCCGGCCGTGTCCTGGGTCTTGATCGTGAGGTCGATCGCCTCATCCTGCAGCGGCGACGAGGCGATGGTGAAGCAGCGCCACACCGCGCCCGACGGCAGCGGCAGGCAGAGCGTCACGAACTGCCCGGCGTGGAAGACCACCCGCGCGCCCGACTCCGGCTGGAAGCGGAAGGTTTTGACGCCCGGCGCTTCCTGCGTGATGCCGATGCAGCGAAGCCTGTCCTCCCCGCCGCGCCAGATGGCTGTCTCAGGCACCTATTCGGCCGCGAGCGCTGGAACGGCGGCGACCTGCGACTGACGCTCCATCTCGTCGATGTAGGCCTTGGCCGTCGTCACATAGTAGTTGGTGAACCGCAGCACGAGCGACTCCGCGACCTCGGAATAGGGGCCGGGCGTATAGGCTGGCGAGTTCACGCCGCGCTGGTTGAGCTCGCAGAGGTCGCGATCCTCCATGTTCGTCACGTCCCAGAGCTTCACGAGGTTCTCGAGGTCGTAGTCGACGCCCTCGACCGCGTCCTTATGGACCAGCCATTTGCCGAGCACGAGCGTCTCGCGCGCATTGAGCGGGATGCAGGTGAACATGAAGGTGAAGTCGCCGGTGGAGTGGCAGAAGCTATGCGGCTCCAGCGCCCAGCGCAGGCTGCCGATGTCGCCGTCCCCGATCGGGCACATCAGCTTCGCGACGGCGCGCTTGCCGTCCATGGTCATGGAGACCGCGCCCTCGTTCAGCGGGAAGCGGGCCGCCTGCCACCAGCTGCCCTCGGCGGGCGCGCCGGGCAGGGCGAGTTCGGCCATGCGGGCGTCGAACCTCGCCTCATGCTCGCTCACCGTCTCGAAGTTGCCCTTGGCGTAGATCGGGAAGGTGACAGCAAGCTCGGGATGGCGGCCGGCGCAGTGGTAGCACTCGCGCGCATTCTCCATGACGAGCTTCCAGTTGGCGCGCTCGAGCAGGGTCGCCTCATGGGCGATGCGGGCGTTGCGGAAATCATGCGGCTCCAGCATCGGGCCGACCGCGTCTCGGTAGGGCTGGAAGTCGGGCGGCGTCTCGGCGAGGCAGACATAGACGGTGCCGGCCAGCGTCTCGACATGGATCGGCTTCAGGCCGTGATTTGCGGCATCGAAATCATCGCCCATCCGCCCGGCGAACAGGAGCTTGCCGGAAAGATCGTAGGTCCATTGATGATAGGGGCAGACGAGGCGGGTCGCGCGCCCCGCGCCTTCGGCGCAAAGCTCTGCCCCGCGATGGCGGCAGGTGTTGTGGAAGCCGCGCAGGACGCCGCTGCGGTCGCGGATGACGATGATGGGCGCGCTGCCGATGCGCAGGGCCTGATAGCTGCCGGTCGCGGGGAACTCGACCTCGAAGCCGATCAGGATCCAGGTGCGGCGGAAGATGGCCTCCTCGTCGAAGGTAAAGACCTCGTCATCATTGTAGAGAGAGCGGGGCAGGGAATGTCCCGCCGGCCGGGCATCCAGGGCAGCCTTGATCCTGCTGTAGTCGGCCATCCGCACTCTCCAAGGGGTTTGCGCCCGATCTTATGCCCGCGTCTCTGTCCCGGCGTCGGCGCTGCGACGGAGAGATGACATGATCTGCCGGGGCGGGCGCAAATCTCATTTGCTCATGCGCCCATCGAATTTCCGGAAGCCGCGGTTGCGGTCGGGACGCCTCGGCGAGTGGCGCAGCCCCTCACCAAAAGCATGGCGCGTTTTTTGATCGCCACACTAGCAATCATTGAGGGAACCGTTCATACGGTCGCCTCGGCGCTTTTCATCCTGGGCTACACGTGTTTCGGTCTGCGGTCTCCGCTCGCCGCGCGCCTCCCCCCAATGCAAAAGTATGTTTGGCCCGCATGTTGCGGGTCGCCGGGTGCGAGGAGAGACCCGATGTCGGTCGGCACGGTTAAGTGGTTTAATGCTACCAAGGGCTATGGCTTCATTCAGCCGGAAGACGGCTCGGCGGATGTGTTCGTGCACATCTCGGCGGTCGAGCGCGCGGGTCTGGGCGGTCTCAACGAGGGCCAGAAGGTGACGTTCGATCTGGAGCGGGGCCAGAAGGGCAAGATGGCTGCGGTCAACCTGAAGGTCTGATTAAGGCTGGGCGTTGACGCCCGATGCAATGCTAGACTTGCATCGGGCACCAGCCGAAGCCCCGAGCCGGCGCCCGCCTCACCCCTGTGCCGTGGCGGGCAGGTCGAAATCATGTTGGAAGGGGAAGCCGTATCTTGGGCATGAAGCCGAACTACAATCAGCAGCGTTCTGAGCGCGATCGCCTCAAGCGCCTCAAAAAAGAAGAGAAGGCCCGCGAGCAGGAAGATGCCCGGGCCCGCCGGCGCGCCGAACAGGCTGCTGCCGACAATGAGCCGGCGCCTTCGGCTCCAGACGATCAATCCAGCTGACGCGACGTCTGCTGCACGAGCCCGCGCCTGAATTCTGGCTGATCCGTGCCTTGTGGGGCCGCTCACGCGCGGTCCTTTGATCGGGATCAAAGTCAGGCGCGGCTTCGCGCGGCAGCATCCTCTGCAACAGGGACCGCCCGATGACGCGGCCGTCCCGCAGAGGGATCAGGGCGATGCAGGCGCGTGATGTAATGACGACCCAAGTGGCAACCGTCGGCCCGGATGCGGCGATCGAGACCGCCATCGCGCTCATGACCCAGCAAAGGGTCAGCGGCGTCCCCGTGGTCGATGCCGAAGGGCGGCTCGTCGGTATCCTGACGGAGGGTGATCTGCTGCGGCGGGTGGAGATCGGCACGGACGATCATCTGCGCCGGCCGTTCCTGGACCTCCTCATGGGGCGCGGGCGCGAGGCGGTCGAATACGTCCGCTCGCATAGCCGCCGGGTGAGCGACCTGATGACCGAGGAGATCGTGAGCGTCGATGATGACGCGCCGCTCCGCGAAGTCGTGCGCCTGATGGAAAAGCGGCGGGTCCGCCGCGTGCCTGTTCTACGGAACCGGCGGCTGGTGGGCGTCGTCAGCCGGCACGATCTGATCGTGGCCCTCGGCCGCGAGCTTCAGGAGATCGAGGCGCCACGGCCGACCGATGCGGCGCTGGCCGCGAAAATACAGGGCGAGATCCTGAACGCCCATTGGCTCGGCAGCAGCAGCGTCGGCATCACCGTCGAGGGCGGCGTGGTGACGCTGGAAGGCGTGATCCACGACGAGCGGGTCCGCGCAGCGATCCGGGTCGCCGCCGAGAACGTCCCGGGCGTGAAGGCGGTGCATGACGAGATCGTCTTCGTCGAGCCGCAGACGGGCGCGATTTCCGCCGGCGTGATGTAGCGGGCGACGATACGCCTGCGCGGGCTTCTGCGTAGGCGTATCGGCGCGCAGGTAGGCGCGCGCATGGGTGGGCAGGCGGGGTGACGCTCGCATTGCCGTGAGGACGCGGGGACGGCGTTCGTGTATGGCTCGCGGCCCTTCTTCGCGCGCTCGGCGCCTCTCCTGGATAGTGTTCATGCCCTCAGGCCATTCCCACCCGACGCTCGTGACCCACGGCGGCCGTTTTCACTGCGACGAGGTGTTCGCCTACGCCGTTCTCCGGCTGGCGCTCGGCCTTGGCACGACGGGCGAGGATCATCGGCTGATCCGCACGCGTGACCCGGCGCTCATCCGGTCCGGCGATATCGTCTGGGATGTCGGCACGGTGTTCGAGCCCGAGGCCGGGCGGTTCGACCATCATCAGCGGGGCGCGCCCCTGCGGCCGGACGGCACGCCCTATTCGGCGGCAGGGCTGGTCTGGCAGGTCTATGGGGAGCGCGCCGTCACCGCCATTCTGGCCGCGGCGACAGCGGGCGACGGCAGGGGACGGGCGGTGGCCTCCGAACTGGCGGCAGCCATTGCCGCTGATCTGGATGAGACGCTCCTCCGGCGGATCGACGAACTCGACAACGGCGTCTCGGCGCAGGGGCCTGTGGTGGACGACGCGCTTGGGCTCGGCCGGCTGATCGGCGACTTCAACCCGCCCTGGGACAGTCCCTTCGCCAGCGGTCCCCATGCCGGCGACGAAGCCTTTCTGGCGGCGTCCGCCCTGGCGGAGGGCGTGCTGCGCCGGCGGGTGGACGCGGTACGGGCGCGTGTCGAGGCAGCGGCCATTGTCCTCTCGGCCCACGCCGCCGGGTCCGATCCGCGCATCCTGGTGCTCGACCGGGGAATGCCCTGGAAGAACGCCGTCTTCACCCATGAGCTGCCTGTGATCTTCACGGTCAGCCCGGCCGCGAACGGCAATTGGATGATCGACGCCATGCCGCCCGAGCCCGGTTCCTTCGCGCAGCGCCTGCCTCTGCCCGAAGCCTGGGCGGGGCTGGAGGGCGCTGACCTCGCGGCGGCATCGGGTGTGCCTGACGCCGTTTTCGTCCATCTCCGCCGCTTCGTGGGCGCTGCCCGGTCCCGCGAGGGCGCGGTCGCGATGGCGGTGCGGACGCTCGAGGCCTGAGCGTCCGGACCAAGGCGGCTCGGCGCGGCTCAGAACTCGTTCCAATCCTCCGAAGCCTCGGCCAGTGCGGCGCCCCCCGCCCGCCGGCGTGCGGCCGGCGCCGAAGCCGGAGCCGGAGCCGAAGGCTGGGACGCCCGGGCCGCCGAGGCCGATGAGGCCGGGCGGGGCGAGGCCTTCGAGGGCGGCGCGGCTTTGGCAGCAGAGGCAGGGCGTCGTGCGCCGACGGCTGCCGGCGTCTCGTCGACTACACCAATCTTGAATTGCCCGACGAGCCGTCCGAGCGACTCCGCTTCACCCGCAAGGCTGTGGCTGGCGGCGGTCGCCTGCTCGACCATCGCGGCGTTCTGCTGCGTCACCTGATCCATCTGGTTTACGGCCGTGTTCACCTGGGCGAGGCCCGTCGCCTGCTCCCCGGCGGAGGCGGCGATGTCCGCGATCAGGCCGTTCAGCCGCGCCACCTGCTCCACGATGCGCTCCAGCGACTTGCCGGTTTCGCCCACCAGCCGCACGCCAGTTTCGACCTGCCGTCCGGAGGCCGAGATCAGCGTCTTGATCTCTTTCGCGGCATCGGCCGAACGTTGGGCCAGAGCCCGCACCTCGGTCGCGACCACGGCGAAGCCGCGCCCGGCTTCCCCGGCGCGCGCCGCCTCAACCCCGGCGTTGAGCGCGAGCAGGTTCGTCTGGAACGCGATCTCGTCGATCACGCCAATGATGTTGCCGATCTGCTTGGACGAGGCTTCGATCTCGCTCATGGCCGTGACCGTTTCGCCCACGACCACGCCGGAACGCTCGGCGTCCGATTTGGCGGAGGAGACGGTGGTACGTGCCTCGCTCGCATTCTCCGCCGTCTTGCGCACCGTCGCCGTGATTTCGTCGAGCGCGGCGGCAGTTTCCTCGAGGCTCGCCGCCTGCTGCTCCGTGCGGCGTGACAGGTCATCCGACGCCTGGGTGATCTCGCCGGAGCCGGATCGTACACCTTGCGTCGTGGCGGCGATGGCCTTCATCGTCTCCTGCATCTTGTCCATGGCGGCGTTGAAGTCCGACCGCAGCTTCTCGTAGTCGACGCTGAAGGGCGTGCCGAGCCGGAACAGCAGGTCACCGCCCGAAAGCTTCTCGAGACCGCCGGCCAGCGATTCGACGACTGCCGCGCTTTGCTTCGCACTGGCGTCACGATGCGCCTCCGCACGGGCGCGCTCTTCCTCGGCGCGTCCGCGCTGCGCGGTCCCCTCAGCTTCCAGACGAATGTTGGCGCGGCCGCCATCGCGAAAGACTTCGACGGCGCGTGCGATCGCGCCCACCTCGTCGCGCCGGTCGGCGCCCGAAACCTCGGCGTCGTAGTCGCCCTTGGCCAGCCGTCCCATGATGACGAGCTGGTCTTTCAGCGGCCTGATGATCGAGATGCGGGCACCGACAAAGCCGATCAGACCGATGACGATGAGACCTGCGATGATCCCAGCATAGGTCGTGAGGATCGTATGATGCGTCTGGGCGACGAGCGCTGCCTCCGTCTCCTTGATCTCCGCCACCAGCGCGTCCGTCTGGGCAATGATCCTGAGCGTGATGGGCCGAAACAGGGGGGCGCATTTGGAGAGATACTGCTGCTGGGACGCAATGACCGCCGCGGTCGCGGTGGCATTCGTCGCATCGAGAATGGTCTGGGCGCAGCCGTTGTTGAAGACGGCGAGCGCGTCACCCTTCAGCGCCGTAATGGCGCCCGCATGGGCGCTGGAAAAGCTGGCGGCATCGTCGAAAATACGGGTGAAACCGGCGATGTTAAGCTTGAGGTCGGCAGTAACGGCATCGACCTCGGTCGGCGTATTGGCGATCGCCAGCTCCGCGACATTGGCGCGCGCGGTTTGGAATTCGCGCGATGCACGGGCCAGCGCGAGACCGGCTGCCTCATCGCCATCCACCAGGCTTTTGTAGCTGCCGCTGATATTGGCGATCCGCCCCGTCGAGTAGAAGGCCACGCCCAATACAAAAACACCGAAAAGCCCCAGGATCATCATGATCTTGGCGGTTATCGAAAGGTGCTTCAAAGCCGTCTCCTTCAGCCGTTCGTTGGGGGAAGCAGCCGGGGAGGCGCGCCGCTCCGGTCTTGGGAGCCCGCATACAGGTAGAGGTGTGAAGCTTTGGTAACGGGCGCTCCGGGCGTTAATCCCAGCCTGGATCGGTCCCCGCCGCGCCGAGTGGCCCCGCCGCGCGGTCGCAATGCCAGGGCGCGCCCCGCACCTCGACCGGGACCGTCACCCGCCGCGCCGGTCCCCAGGCCGTCATCTCGACGCGTGCATCCCAATCGTCCGGCGACTCGGGCTGCAAGGGCTCGGCGTCGGGCGGCTCATGTTCCATCAGCAGAGCGGCGGTCCGCGCAAGCGAGGCCCGCGCGTCCCAGCCTCGTCCGCTCACGCGCCGCAGCGTGAGCCCGCGCAGGGCCGCCGCGGCCATGATGTATCCCGTCGCATGGTCCAGCGCCTGGACGGGCAGCGGCGTCGGACGATCCCGGCCGAGGCGGCGCATCCCGGCCTCGGCGATGCCGGCACTCATCTGCACGAGGCTGTCGAAGCCGCGCCGCGTCCGCCACGGGCCTGTCCAGCCATAGGCGTCGAGCGACACGTCGACGAGCGTCGGGTTGAGCGCGCGCCGCGCGGGGCCATCCAGGCCAAGGCCGCCGAGAGCGCCGGGGCGGTAGCCATGCACCACTACATCCGCGCCCGCGATCAGACGGGCGAGCGTCTCTCGACCCTCGGTCCGGCGCAGATCGAGATGGAAGCAGCGCTTGCCGAGCGTCATCTCGGGCGCCAGCGACGATTCGTCCCAGAATGGCGGATCGATGCGGAGCACATCGGCGCCGAAACCTGCGAGGAACCGTGTGGCGGCGGGCCCTGCGAGCACGCGGGTGAGGTCGAGCACGCGGATGCCGCCAAGGGGCCGTCCGGGCGGGACGCGCCACCGGGGGGCCGAACCAGAAGGAGGCGAGGCGCCGGTCGACCGCGACGGCCGGTCCTGAGCCCAGGGCGTCGGCGAACTCCGCGAGCGCCAGGCCGGCGACGCCGATGCTGGCGGCCGCGAGATCGGTGACGGCGAAGACCGAGGGCAGGGCGCCCGCGCCGCCGATGTGGAGATGGTCGAGCCAGCGCGGATCGCCGCCGAGAGCTGCCCAGATGGCCGCGGCGAACCCGGTTTGCGGCATGGCGGCACCCTGGCACATCTGTCTCGGTAACGGGAAGGACGTTAAAAGCCCCCTCAGCACTCGGCAAGCATGGTGGCGGCACCGCGGGAGGACCGGCGCTTGCAACGGGCGGCCCGCCGGTGGGAAGAAATCCACCAGCGCCCGCGACGGGCAGGAGACCACTGATGATCAGGGCGTTGCGCAGGATCGGGATCGGGTTGGCGGCCCTCGTCGCCATCGGCTGCTTCGCCCTCGTGATCGGCGGCCCTGGCCTGTTGAAGGCGCTGCAGCCGGGCGACGGCGCCGGCGTGGCGGGCGTGCCCATCGGCGGCCCCTTCACGCTGACAGATGCGAGAACCGGCGCCCGGGTCACCGACGCGAACTATCGCGGACAGTGGATGCTGGTCTATTTCGGCTACACCTTCTGCCCCGATGTCTGCCCGACGGACCTGCAGAAGATGGTGGCGGCGCTCACCGCCATGGGACCGGCCGCCGACCGGATCACGCCGATCTTCATCACCGTCGATCCGGCGCGGGACAATGCCGCCGTGCTCGCCCGTTATGTCGGCCTGTTCAGCCCAAGGCTCGTCGGCCTCACCGGAAGCGCGGCCCAGGTGGACGCCGTGACCGCCGCCTATCGCGTCTATGTGCAGAAGGTGCCGCCCGCGAGCCCTGGGGCGCCCTACTTGGTCAACCACTCCGCCTTCATGTACCTGATGAGCCCCAAGGGTAAGCTCGCCGCGATCTTCCCCGCCGACGCGACGGCGCAGGACCTCGCCCGCCAGATGGCGAAGGACACGGCCACGCCCGCCGCATCCTGATCCTCACCGCAGCGGCAGCGCGGCGCCATGGCGCAGGATGGCGTCCGCCGCCTCCGTATATCCGGCCTCCTCATGCAGCGTGAGGCCGGGCAGCAGCCGGAACGCACCCCGGCCGCCTTTCACCGCCTGCAGCAGAACGACGCGCGGCGCCCGGCCGGGCTTCGGCCAGAGCGGGAACAGCGCCAGCGAGCCGCAGCCCGACGCGCCGAAAGCCGCCAAAGCCTCGGGTACCGCTTGCGGCGGCAGGATGAGGGTCAGGGTGCCGCGATCGCGCAAAGCACCAGTCATCGCCGCAATCCAGCGCGCGACGAGGCTGTCGGGCGCCATCTTCGCGCGGCGCTTCAACGCATCCAGAGGGGCCGAGCCCGCCGCGTCGTGCCAGGGCGGATTGGCCATGGCGTGATCAAAGCCGGCGTCCAGCGGATCCTCGCAGATGTCGCTCGTGACGATCGTGAGATCGCCCAGCCCGTTGACCGCGACGTTGCCCTCCGCGATGCGCGCCATCGCGGGCTCGATCTCGACGCCGACGCCCGCGATGCCCGGCACCCGATGCGCGAGGCAGAGCAGCCCTGCGCCCGCGCCGGTTCCGGCCTCCAGCACCCGCTCCCCGGCATGCGCGGGGATGGCGGCCGCGAGGAACACCGGCTCGATTCCGCTCCGATGGCCGCTGACGGGCTGGATGTAGCGAAGGGCGCCGCCGAGCAGCCATCCCTCCGTCCGCTCCATCCCTGTGTGGTCCATCGCGCCGCAAGCTCCTCCTCGACGGGCGACATCCTTACGCGCAGGCGGCGCCAGCGGTAGCGATCCCCGGCGATTTGTGCGATGCCCTCGCCGGCCACACAATGGCTGTAAGGTGGACCACTTCGGGCCACATTCGCATTCCGACCTGAAGGGCTAGAGCTTGGGCATGACTGCCGGCGTCACATCACCGATCATCACCACTGCGGGCGAGCCCCAGGGCGACGCGCTCGGGACCCTGCTCGGCCTGCTGCAGGCAGATATGGACGCCTGCGGCCGCGCGATCGTTGCCCGCATGGACAGCCCCGTGGCGCTCATCCCGCAGCTTGCCGCGCATATCGTGGCCGCAGGCGGAAAGCGCCTCCGCCCGCTGCTGACGCTCGCCGCGGCCCGCATGTGCGGCTATGCAAGCGGCCACCGCCACATCAACCTCGCCGCCTGCGTCGAGTTCATCCACACCGCCACGCTGCTGCACGACGATGTGGTGGACGAGAGCCGGCTGCGGCGCGGCATGGCCTCGGCCAACGCCGTGTTCGACAACAAGGCGCCGGTGCTGGTGGGGGACTTCATGTTCACCCGCGCCTTCCAGCTGATGATCGAGGACGGCTCGCTGCACGTCCTTCGCATTCTCTGCAACGCCGCCGCGACCATTGCCGAGGGCGAGGTGCTGCAACTCGTCACGCAACACGATCTCGCGACGACCGAGGATCGCTACCTCGACGTGGTGCGCGGCAAGACGGCGGCTCTGTTCGCCGCCGCCGCGCAGGTGGGCGCGGTCGTGGCCCAGCGGCCTGTGGCGGAAGAGGACGCGCTCGCGACCTACGGCCTCAACCTCGGCATCGCCTTCCAGCTCGTGGACGACGCGCTCGACTACGCGGCGGACGAGGCGGTTCTGGGCAAAAGCGTGGGCGACGATTTCCGCGAGGGCAAGATCACGCTGCCTGTGCTGATCGCCTATCAGAAAGGCAGTCCCGAGGAGCGGCAGTTCTGGCGCCGGACGCTGGAGGAGGGGCAGCAGCAGGACGAGGACCTGCCCCATGCCATGCGGCTGCTCAAGCGCCACGAGGCGATCGACACGACCCTCGGCCGGGCCGCCAACTTCGTTCGCGAGGCACAGGAGGCGCTGGAGATCTTCCCGCAGTCGCCGCTTCGTCAGGCGCTGATCGACGTGGGGTCCTACACGGTCAACCGCGTCCATTGACGGGCGGGAAAGCGGGGCCACCTCGGGGGGACATTGACCCGAAAGGTAGTCCCATGGCCGACACGCCAAAAGCTGCGCATATCCGCCCCCATAAGACGCGCAACGATCTGGAAGACAACGCCAAGAAGGTGTCGATCGACATCCTCAACGCGCGGCTGGCGGACGCCATCGACCTCGCCCTCATCACGAAGCAGGCGCACTGGAACCTCAAGGGCCCGCGCTTCATCATGATCCATGAGATGCTGGACGGCTTCCGCGACCAGATCGACGCGCATGTGGATATCATGGCGGAACGGGTCGTCCAGCTGGGCGGCACGGCCCTTGGCACGAGCCAGGTCGTCGCCCGCGGCACGACGCTGAAGCCCTATCCGGTCGATATTTACAAGATCGAGGATCACCTCGCGGCGCTGATCGAGCATTACGCGACCTGCGCCAATGCCGTCCGCCGCGCCATCGACCAGACCGACGAGGCGGGCGACGCCGACACGGCCGACATTTTCACGGCCGTTTCGCGCGATCTCGACAAGTCGCTCTGGTTCCTCGAGGCGCATGTGCAGGAGCCGGCCTGACCTTCGGGGCTTCGGCCTCGTCGTCTGGCGGAATGAGGCAGGGGCGGCGGGCCGACAGCCTGCCGTCCGGTGCGGCCCGGGCACGCGAAAGCGTCATCCAAAGCGACGCAGTGCATTGATTTCGAAGCCGTTTTGTGGAGCTGCTTGCATCGCAGGCCTGTGATCTATCTGTCCGATTTGTAGAGATTTCTGTCGCGGTCGGCGCTGTGCAGCAGCCTCGCGCCGCGCTATGTCGCCGTATCATGGATGCGACAAAAAAAGCTGCCAACGTCTGGTTACGCCAACAAAGCCGGATCGGACGACGCGTGGCGTCGGGCGCGATCGCCTTCGGCGTCGTCGGCACCATCCTCGCGATCGTGCAGGCCGCGGCGGCAGCCGATCTTTTGCGCGCCCTCATCATGCGGAACCACCAGCCGGTTCTGACCGCCGCCATCGTCTTCGGCCTCGCGGCCATCGGGCGGACGGCCGTCGGCGCGCTCGGTGACAGCGCCGCTTTTGCCGCCGGTGCCGCCGGGCGCCGCAGGCTCCGCAGCGAAACGCTCAACCGCCTGCTGTCGATCGGCCCGAGCCTGCTCCGCCAGGGTCACAGCGCGCAGCTCGCCGGCATCGTGGTCGACCGGATCGAGGCGCTGGAGGGGCTGTTCGCGCGCTGGATACCGGCCGCCTTCCTGGCCGTCGCCGCCCCCATCCTCATCGTCATCGCGGCGGCCATCGCCGATCCCTGGGCCGCGCTCATCCTCGCCGTCTGCGGGCTTTTGGTGCCGGTCGGCATGGCGGTCGCCGGCATCGGCGCCGCTGTCGCCTCCCGCTCGCAGCTGGCCGCGATGATGCGGCTCCAGACGCGCTTCCTGGACCGTATGCGCGGCATCGGCACCATCGTGCTCGCCGGGCAGGCCGAAAGCGAGGCGGCGGCGCTGCGGGTTGCGGCGGATGAGTTGCGGGCGCGCACCATGCGCGTCCTTCGGGTCGCCTTCCTCTCCTCCGCGGCGCTCGATTGCGCGGCGGCGGTCGCCCTCATCGGCATCGCGATCCAGCAGGGCGAGTTGATCCTGCATGCCGCGCCGGGTGCGGCGATGGCGGCGCAATCCGGCCGCGCCCTGTTCCTTTTGCTTCTGGTGCCGGAGTTCTTCGCCCCCCTCCGCGCCTTCGCGCTCGCCTATCAGGATCGCGGCCATGGCGCCGCCGCCGCCGAGGCGCTCATCGCGCTGCCAGCCGCCGACCCTTCGGCGCCCTCGCTCGCCGAGGCGCCGGTGGCCGCCCCTATCACCATCGCGGCCCACGGCATCAGCGTTGCCTTCGAGGATGTGCGCCTGACCTGGGACAAGGCGCGCGGCCCCGCGCTCGATGGCGTGACGTTCCGCCTGCCGGCGGGCGGCGCGCTCATCCTCGCCGGGCCATCGGGCGCCGGGAAGTCCACCGTCATCGAAATCCTGCTGGGCTTCGCCAAGCCCGACAGCGGGCGCGTCATGCTCAACGGCATGGACATCGCGAGCATCGTGCCTCAGGCGCTGTCGCGGCTGACCGCCTGGATCAGCCAGAAGCCGGTGCTTTTCGCGACCTCCATTCGTGACAACATCCGCTTCGCCCGGCCCGAGGCGAGCGCCACCGAGGTCGCGGAAGCGGTCCGCCTCGCCAGCATGGACGGCTTCCTCGCCGAACTGCCGCAGGGGCTCGATACCGTCGTGGGCGAGGGCGGCTACGGGCTCTCGGGCGGGCAGGCCCAGCGCATCGCGATCGCGCGCGCCTTCCTCAAGAACGCGCCGCTGCTGCTGCTCGACGAGCCGACGGCGCATCTCGATCCCGCGACCGAGGCCGAGGTCTTCGAGAGCCTGAAGCGATTGGCCGTGGGCCGCACCGTCATCATGGCGAGCCACTCGGCGCAGGCGCATCTGCTCAATGGTCGACGTCTCAACATGGCGGCGGGGCGGCTGCTCTCCACCGACCAGCAGCGGGGTGTCGCCTGATGCGCGATCTCGTCGAAATTCTCCGCATTTGGCGGCGCCGCGGCGGCTGGATGGCCGCGGGCATCGCGATCTCGCTTGTGGCCGTCGCGTCCGGCCTGCTGTTGATGGCCCTCGCCGGGCGGGTCACCGCCTCCGCGGTCGTGGCGGGTGTCATCGCGACACCGATCCTGCTGCGCGTTTCGGGCGTGCTGCGCGTGGTGACGCGCTACTTCGAACGGCTCGTCACGCATGAGGCGACCTTCCGCTCGCTCGCCGATCTCCGCGTCTGGTTCTTCGAGGGTGTCGCGGAGCGTGCGGCGGGCGGCCTCGGTTACCGCAGCAGCGGGGATGTGCTGACGCGCGTCGTGAACGACGTGGAGTCGCTCGACGGCCTCTACTCCCGCATCATCGTGCCGCTCGCCGGTGCCATCCTGATCCTGCCCGTGCTCGCGATCGTTCTCGCCTTCCGCAACGGCGCGCTGGCCGCAGGTGTCGCGGTGCTGTTCGCGGTCGCCGCCTTCGTGCTGCCGGGGATTGCCGCGCGCAGCACGGCGGCGGCGGGAGACCGGCTGGCGACCAGCCTCTCAAGCCTGCGCGTGTCCGTGCTGGACGCGCTGACGGGTCTGCGCGAGGTCCGAGTATTCGGCGCGGAGGGGCGCATGCTCGCCGCGATGCAGGCGCGCGAGGCGGCCCTTCTTTCGGCGCAGCGCGATGTGGCGCGTCAGGCGCGCATTGCCCAGGCGGTGGCCTTCCTCTGTGCCCAGGGGGCGATCCTGGCCGTGCTGCTGGCGGCGGGCGCACCCCCGGCTGCCGCCGTCGCCGCCGCCTTCCTGACCATCGCGGGCTTCGAGGCCGTGGGCGGCCTTCCCCGTGCGGGCGCGCTCGCGGGCTATGCCGCCGCCGGCGCGCGCCGTGTGCGCGCGACCGCGACCGCGCCGCTCGTCTCGCCCGATCCGCCGACCCCGGTCGCGCTCCCGCGGGACACGACGCTGCGGTTCGAGGGCGTCCGCTTCCGCTGGCAGCCCGACCGCGCGCCTGTGCTCGACGGCCTCACCATGGAGGTGCCGCCGGGCTCACGCGTCGCGATCCTCGGTCCATCCGGCTCGGGCAAGTCGACGCTCGCGGCACTGGCCCTGAGGCTCGCCGAGCCGGAGGAGGGGCGTATTCTCCTCGGTGGCGTCGACATCGCCACGCTTCAGGCCCGCGCGCTCCGCTCCCGCATCGCGCTGCTGTCCCAGCAGACGCATCTGTTCGACGATTCGATCCGCGCCAATCTGCTGCTCGCCCGGCCGGACGCGGATGAGCCCGCGCTTTGGGCGGCGCTGGATGCGGCGCAACTGGGCGACGTGGTGCGCGGCCTGCCGGAGAAGCTCGACACCTGGCTCGGCGAGGGCGGCTTCCGCTTTTCGGGCGGCCAGGGGCGGCGGCTGGCGCTCGCCCGCGTGCTGCTGTCGCCCGCGCTCATCGTCATCCTCGACGAGCCCTGCGCCGGTCTCGACATCGACACCGAGCAGGCATTTCTTTCGACGCTCAACGATCTGGGTCGCGGGCGGACCTTCATCCTCATCGCTCACCGCCTCGTGGGGGTGGAGCGGCTCGACCGCATCTGGCGGATCTCGGGCGGTCATGCCGTGGCGGCGACGGCCTGACCGGTCCGGGCGCGGCCGCGTCCGGCTCAGTTGCGCATGGCGGTCACTTGACGGAACCGCACCGGTAAGGCCCCATCTCCCCGGTTGATCCTGGAGAGATTGCATGCGTCGCAAAGCCGCTTTTCTTGCCCTGGCCTTGGTGGGACTGAGCGGCTGCTCTCCTGTCTCGCGCTACGTCGCACGGCAGTATTATCCGGCGCAGCCGCGATACGTGATCTTCTTCAGCCCGTGGTCTTCGGCACTGGACCAGAACGGTTTGGCGGCGGTCGCGACTGCGGCCAGCGCCGTGCTGAAGGACCCTGTCTCGACGGTCCATGTCGTGGGCTACACCAGCACGGTCGGCATGGACGAGGCCACCCGGCAGCTGGCCGAGGCGCGGGCCGAGGCGGTACGCAACCAGATCATCGCCGATGGCGTCGAGGAGAGCCGGGTCACCAGCCTGGCGCGCGGCGCCACGCCCTACCAGTTCGATCCCGAGGAGGCGCGGCGGGTCGAGATCGACATCGTGCATGCCGGCTTCTGATCCGCGCGGCGGCTCATGGCGCTTGCATAGGCGCGGATTAAAAAGGCATGAAGGCAACGGGATAGAACCCGGTGCTGGAGTAAAAGGTTCATGTCGATCGCGACGATGATGAAGCGCCGGATTCGCGCGGCGATCCCGCCGATGATCTTTCTGCTTCTGGCCGTCTATTTCGGCTGGAACGCCATGCGCGGGGACCGCGGGCTCGTCGCCCAGCAGCAGGACAAGCTCGATCTTGCGGCAGCTCAGGTGCAGCTTGGCAAGGCCAATGCCGAGGTCGCCCAGTGGCAGAACCGCATCCGGGGCATGGGCGGCCGGGACCTCGACCTCGACGCGCTCGACGGGCAGGCGCGGAGCATGCTCAACCTCGTCGATCCGCATGATCTCGTGGTGATGACCGGCACCAATACCGGAACGGGGCCCACCCCGATGATGGGCGCGACCTCCGCGAGCCAGGGCGTCCCGGCGGTGAACCCGGGGCAGTAGCCCTGGGGCCCGCCCCGCCCTTTATCCCTCCCTGCCCTTTATCCCTCCATGTCGTTGGCGATGAGACGCAGCGTCTCGGGCGACTTGCTTTTGAGCACCGAGAACCAGACGAAGCCGATCAGGATGAAGATCACGAAGACCGGCGGCAGGAAGTTGTACGGGTAGGCCGGGAAGGGCACCACGCTGCCGAAGATCACGAAGGCCATAAGCGCCGCGCCCAGGATGCCGAACACCGCGTGCTGCGGCTTCATCTGTCCGGCGCGGTAGAGATCGACCGGGGCGCAGAGGGAGACGCCGAAATAGACCACGACGAAGCCGTAGGTCGCGATGGTGCCGGCGAGGCCGAACCCGTTCAGCAGGCCTTGCGGCAGCAATGCCAGGAATAGCACCAGAACCAGCAGCGCCGAGACCGTCACCGCGATGTGCGGCGTCTTGTGGGTCGAGTGAACCAGTCCCATCGAGCGGTGCAGGAACTGGTAGCGGCCCATGGAGTAGAGCATCCGCGAGCTGGCGTTGATGCAGGCGAGCGCGCAGGCGAAGGCGCTGATCATGGCGGCAAAATAGACGACGGCGGCGGCCCAGGGCAGGCCTGCCTTCGCGGTCATGTCCGCGAAGGGCGAGGCGCTGGCGCCGATCGCGCCGGCATTGTCGCTCATGCCGAGGACCATGCAGTAGGCCATGATGCAGAAGAAGATGCCGGCCACGACCGCGCTGCCGATCACGGCGAAGGGCACGTTGCGCCGCGGGTTCGAGGATTCCTTCGCGAGCGTCGCGGCACTCTCGAAGCCGACGAAGCTGAAGACCGCGAAGGTCAGCGCCGACATCACGCCGCCGAACTTGAGGTGGCCGATGTCGAGCTGCTTGGGGTCGACCACGCTGCCGTGCTTGCCGACGACGATCGCGGTGATGACGATGATGATGCCGATCGAGATCGTCTCCATCACGAGCCCGACGCGCGACGACACCTGAATGTCGCGGAAGGCGGCGTAGGCCACGAGGCCCAGGAAGGCGACGCCGAACAGCACCAGCAGCGGGAAGGACAGCGTGATCTTGAAGACCGCCAGGAAGTTGCCGAGGAAGATCGGAAAGCCGAAGACGACCGCAACCGCCGTGGTGATATAGGCGAGGATCATGCACCAGCCGGCGAGCGCGCCCGTCATCGGCCCGAAGTTGCGGCCGATATAGACGAAGTAGGAGCCGGCCTCGGGATGACGCTTCGCGAGCGTCGCGATGGAAGCGCCGACGAATACCAGCCCGATGGTGGCGATGAGATAGGAGAGCCAGGAGCCGACGCCCGCGAGACCCGCGACGACGGTGATATTCAGCGCCGGCGTCAGGGTGGGTGCGATATTGGCGATCGACTGGCCGATGGTTTCAGGCAGGCTCAACGCCCCGTGCTTCAGCTGCGCCGCTGTCGGAACGGCCTGAATGTCAGTCGCGGCTACCATGCTTCTGTCTCTCCGGAAGTGGGACTGTGACGAAAAGGGCCTTTGCTAGGCGTCAAGCTTCAAGAGCCGACCGTCGACTGCAATGCAACGCGCATGCCGTGCTCACCCGCAGCAGCAGTCGCCGGCGTCGCGGCTCTCGGCATTGACCGATTCCGCTACCGCAATGGCCGGGTTACCGTCGAAGAAGCCGCTCGGCATGAGCTTGAAGCCGGTCGTAATGCAGGGTTGCACCGGGAAGTCCTCCGGCCGCACGGAATGATGCAGCCCGAAGACATGCCAGAGCACGACGCTCGTGTTCTCGATCGGCCGGTCCTCCGCCGCGAAGTCGGAGACGCCGCCGCTGCCGTCCGAGTGGTTCATGAACTCGCCCGCCGGATAACGCTGCTCGGCGTCGTGCGCGGTGACCCAGAGGTGCTTCTCGGCGAAGCGGGAGCGGCTGCCGGACGGCCCATCCGGCCGCAGAAACGAATGGACGACGCTCGTCGGCATGAGCTTGTAGCCGACGGGACGGCCGACATGGTTCGTGCGGTTCGGGTTGACGACCTTCCAGTAGCGCGCGCTTTCGAGGTTGGCGCGCCGCCCGGCTTCGGACTCCGTCGTCAGCGGCGTCTCGGTCTCGAAGAAGGCGTTGCCCCAGGGATTGAGCGCCTCGGTCTCGGTTTCGGTGTTGCACTCGACCACGGTGTTGCTTTCGCCGTCGACCGCCATGTCGAGCCGCGCGCAGAAGATGTGCTGATGGATCTGGCCGACGACGCCGGGGGAGACCTCGCGCTCGTATTTGCTCGGCCTCCCGGGCTCGCAGGCGGCGGTGTTGATGATGCCCGTCGCCTTCATCTCGAACTCGATGTCGCCGCTCTGGTTGAAGTACCAATACTGGCCATACTCGTAGTTGCCGACAGTGCAGATGCAGGAGACGACGAGCTTGCGGCCGCGACGGACCTGCGTGCGCTCGGTGCGGAAATCCCAGTGCTTCCAAAGGATGCCGTCATCTTCCTCGTGGATGCAGATGGCCTTCTCGATCCTGAAGATGTCGCCCGACATGGTGTTGAGGTCCACGTCGAGATACTGGATCACGCCGAGGCAGTCGCAGCCGAGCTTGAGCGAATTCGCGAGCTTGCCGAGGCCATATTCACCGATGTCGAAGACGTTCTTGCGGTAATGGCCGCCGTCGGGCGAGCCATAGGGCACCACCATCTCGACCAGCGACGCGCGGTTGACGATCGGCCTGCCGTCGAAACGGATGTCGTGCAGCGTAATCGCCTCGCGGGCGTTGAAGCCGATGGTGAAGGCCCAGCGGTCCCAGGTGATGCGATGGCCGTCGAGCGCGAAGCTCACGCCCTCGGGCTGGACGATGTGCAGGGGCTTCAGCGGCGGCAGCGTGTCGGTGACGAACTTGCTGTCGTAATTGACCTCCCGCATGGGGATCGGCGGCGCGGGCCGGTCGTCGATGCGGATGACCTCGCCGGTCTTGATGTCGACGACGGCGTTCAGCCCCTCGACCGGATGGGCGTAGAAGGCCTCGTCCTCATAGAGGCGCAGCCAGACGAAGGTATGGCAGAGATGGCGCCCCTCCTCATCCGGATTGCCGAAATTTCCGGCAGACCAGGGGTCGACGCAGACTTGGCTCATGTCCGTGATGCCGCGCGCCGCGCAGGCGGCGATGAAGCGCGGATCTTCCTTGACCCAGGCCTCGATCGCCATGAACTGCTCAAGCTGGATCATCGGCCGCGCCGTCGGGTAGCGCTGGCTGGTCAGCACCCGCTTGTCGTCGAGCGAGACAGTGAGTTTCCAGACGCCTGCCTCGTCGTTGCGGAAGACGTTGGCGCGGGCCTGCCGGGGAATCTCCGATGCCGGCACGCCGCTCAGGATCGCGGATTTCGGCGGGTCCATCAATTCGATGGTCTCGAACAGGATCGCCGCGCCGAAGGCAGGGTCGGCCTTGACGATGGCGGCGACGCTACGGATTTCAGCCGCCGTCAGCGGCTCCAGCGCGCGGGCGTAGGGCGGGCTCGCGCGGCTGGCCGAAACGCGGTCGGGGCCGAGACGGACGATGTCATCCATGGGCTGTCTCCTGGAGGGTGTTCCTTCCGCTCAGGAACCTTGTGTAACGGAGTGCAACGAATAGTATGCAACGGCTATGCCAGCGGGGATTGGGCGGCGCGGACGGCCCCTGGGCGTCGGCTGGTAACTCCGCACGCCGCGACCATATCGAATATCCGCAGCTACTGGGAGAAAAGACGGCCATGGCCGAGAACAGAAAGCACGGCACGACCGAGACCGAGCGGCGGGCCGCGGACAGCAACCCGGCGAAGCGGCCTGCCGCGAAGTCCGTCGACCGCGAACCGAGCGACGAGCCGACCCCTGAGAGCCACGAGATGAGTGTCGACCGCGAGGACGAGCCCAAGGGCCATCCGACGAGCGACCGCTTTCATACCGAGCAGGCTCATGCCGATGGCTCCGAAGACGAGGCGTCCGACACGCAGCAGAAGAAGTAGGTCCGGGCGCCGGCCTTATTTCACCCGCCTGTCCCATTTCGGTGGGCGACGAAACCGCCGCTTCGTGGCAGAGTGCGGCTATGCCGCCCGACCAGCCGAGTTCAGCCGCTCTCCCGGTCCTGCTGATGCGCGCGCGCGGCCACGTGCTGGCCATCCGTCAGCGCGACGTGAGCGAGGTCCTGCCGCTGCCGCGCCTCGCCAGCCTCCCGGAAGCGCCTCCCATCGTCACCGGCTGCTTCCATCTCGCGGGCGAACTCGTGCTCGTGCTGGCTTTGGGCGACCTACTCGGCTTGCCGGGGGCGGCTGAGGGCAATCCGCTCTACCATCATCTTCTGCTGCTGCCGGACCGGCCGGACCATCCGCGCAGGGCGCTGCTCGTCGACCGCGTGCTCGATCTTGTCGTGGCCGAGCCGGAGCTGCTTCCGGCCGGAGAGAGCTTCAACGACTGCGCCGAGGGCGAGATCCGCGTCGAGGCGGCGCTGGTGCCGCTGGTCAGCGCGGCACGGTTGCTGACGGCCTTCGAAGCGAGCCGGCTTGCGGCCTTCGCCACGCGCGCGGCGGCGCGGAATGCCGCCTTCGCCGCTGCTCCCGTCGCCGCTGCTCCCGTCGACATTGCTCCCGTCGAAGCTGGGGGGGCGGCCTGATGTCCGCGTCGCCCGCGGCCCAGAAGCGTCCGAGCCCGGAGCAGGCGGCGGCGTGCTTCGCCCGGCTGAAACAGGCCATCATCGACCGCACCGGCCATCACTACTATGCCGACAAGGACGCGCTGCTGCGGGACCGGCTCGACCGGCGGGTGGCCGCGACCGGCTGCCGTGGCCTTCCCGACTACCTCTCGCTCCTCGGCCAGCCCGTCGCCGGTCCAGTGGAGTGGCAGGAGCTCGAGGCGGAGGTCACGATCGGCGAGACCTTCTTCTTCCGCCATACCGAGCAGTTCGATGCGCTGCGCCGCGTCATCCTGCCAGGGATCATCGCGCACAACGCGGCGACGCGAAGCCTGCGCATCTGGAGTGCGGGCTGCGCCGTGGGCGCCGAGCCCTATTCGGTGGCGATCCTGCTGGAACAACTGCTCGGCGAGCGGATGCGGCATTGGACAATCGACATCGTCGGCAGCGACATCAGCCAGCGCGCGCTGGCCCAGGCGCGGGACGGGCGGTTCAGCAACTGGGCGCTGCGCGGCATGCCCGAGGACCGCAAGGCCCAGGATTTCGTGCCCTGCGAGGACCGGCGGCAGTGGCGCATCATCGACCGCCACCGGCGGCACGTGCGCTTCCGCCAGCACAACCTGCTGAGCCTGCTCGACGGCGCGAAGGGTCCCGATGACGCGCGGGACGGCGATTGCCGCGGCTTCGACCTCATCCTCTGCCGCAACGTGCTGATCTACTTCAGCCCTGAGCGCATCGCGCCGATGCTGGCAGCCCTGGGGCGATGCCTTTCGCCCCAGGGCTGGCTGATGGTCGGCCATTCCGACGCCATCGCGGCGCTGCCGGCCGAGCTTCGCATCGTCGAACTGCCCGGCACCATCGTCTTCCGTCCGCCCGGCCCGGATGCGCCCGCCGTCACGCCGCCCGCGCCGCAGCATGCCGCGCCGCAGCCGACCGCGTCCGAGACCTGGGCCGCGCGGCGCCCGACCGCGAACCCCAGTCCCGCGGCGGTGGTGGCCGGGATCGCCGAGCCTCCGGTCGCGACGATCCGCGCGCTCGCCGACGCCGGGCGGCTGCGCTCCGCCAGCGAGGCCTGCGCCGCCGCGATCGCGGCCTATCCGCTCGACCCCCGGCTGCATTTCTACGACGGCGTCATCGCCCAGGCGGCAGGGCAGAGGACGCACGCGGAAGCGGCACTCCGCCGCGCCATCTATCTCTCCGGCGAGATGGTCATGGCGCACTACCATCTCGGCCTGCTGCTGCTGGACGGCGCGACGCCCGAGGCGGGAAGGCGGGTCATGACGCATGTGGCAAAGCTCTGCGGGGCGCTGCCCGAGACGCATGTTCTTCCCGAAAGCGACGGGCTCAGCCCGCGCGACCTGATCGAGCGGATCGGGATGCGGCTGCGTGCGCGCCGTCCGGCCCGCGAGGTTTGAAGCGGCTCGCATGACCGCCCCCGACTGCCCCGACCGGCCGCCCCCGACCGGCACCCCTATTCGTCCCCCGACTGGCACCCACTTTTCCGGCGGAGCGCGCTCATGATGCATGAGGACCAGCGCGCGGCGGCGCTGCTCGACCAGCGGACGACGGCGCTCGCGGCACGCGCCGCGCGGCGTGGCGCGCAGGCGGATCAGGACAGGGATCAGCAGCCCGTCTCGCTGATCGTTTGGGGCCTGGGCGCCGGCCTCTACGGCACGGATGTCGCGGCCGTCGCCGCCATCACGCCCTTTGCCCGTTGCGCGCGGGTGCCGACGCGCGTGCCGTCCTGCCTCGGCGTGATCGGCCGCGCGGGCCGGTTCTACAGCGTCATCGGCATGCGCCGTCTGCTGGGCGTCGCCTCCACGGTCCCGCAGGACGGCGAAGACGCCCCGGATGGGGCGCAGCCCGGCCATCTGCTGCTGCTGCGGGGCGCGGCCCCCCATCTTGCCTTTGCCGTCGATCGGGTGCTCGGTCGGTTCGAGTTCCGGGGATACGGCGCCGCGCCCGAGCTTGACGGCCGGCTCGTCGCGCCTTTCGGTCCCGCTGACCTTCTCTCCCGTCTCGGGCGCCCGTCCCAAGCCGATCCGTCGCCCGATCACGCCGCTCAGCCCTCATCGGTTTGGGACGGCCCGCTTCCTCTGGAGTCCAATCGCCCGTGACCATCGCCGCACGCCTTCTTCTCGGCTTCCTCGCCAGCGTCCTGCTGCTCATGGGGGTCGGCTTCTTCGGCCTCGACCGCATCGGTGTCGTGCGGGACACGACCGAAGCCATCGTGACCCACGACATCTGGGCCTATCGAGCGCTGCAGGGCGTGGTGCAGACCCAGGTGACCATGATCGACGAGCGCCGCGCGGCCGTTGTCACCTACATGATGGAGAGCCAGCACCCGGCGGCAGCCGCATCCGGCATCAGCGCCAAGGTTTCGGCCGCCGAGGCGCATTGGAAACGCCTCGCGGACGCGGGCGAGAAGCAACTCGACCACGCCATCGCCCAGACCACCGGCTACGAGCAGACGGCGCTTACCGGCGGGTCCATCGGCCGCGCCGACAGCTGGCACCAGATCACCGACCTGCTGCAGCAGGCGCAGAGCCAGTATAGCGTGCTGCGCGAGGATTCCCTGAACCAGTTCACGGCCATGACGAGCGGCGACCTCAACGCCGTCATCGCCGCGGAGCCAAAACTGGTGGCCGACAACATGGCTTTCGGCGTCATCCTCAGCCGCGCGGAGGATGCGCTGCAGACCGGCAGCAACGCGGGCGAGCAACGCATCGCCGCCCTCTACCAGCAGAGCCGGACCCTGCTCGTCTGGGCGGTGATCGCCTCGCTCCTCGTCGCCATCGGCATCGCCTGGAGCATCCTCCGCTCCATCGTCCGTCCGCTCGACGCCTTCATCGCCTTTGCCGAGCGCGTCGGCCGGGGCGATCTGACCGGCGAACCCTTGCGCGTCGGCCGCGACGAACTCGGCCGGCTTGGTGCGACGCTGAACGCGATGGCCGAAAGTCTGCGGCAGGTCGGGCGGCAGAGCCGGGAGATCACCAGCACCCTCAACGCGGCGGCCGCACAGATCCGGGCGTCGACCCAGCAGCAGGCGGCGAGTGTCGAGCAGCAGCTGGCCGCCTTGCAGGAGACGGCGGCGACGGCCGATGAGATCACTCATTCCGGCGCCCGCATCGCCGCCCGCGCGCAGGAGGTCATCCAGGCGGCGCAGGCCTCCGTGCAGACCAGCGCCAACGGCCTGCGCGCCGTCTCGGAAGCCGTGCGCGCGATGGACGCCATCCGCGACCAGGGCGAGGTCGTCGCCAGCAACATCGTGGCGCTCAGCGAGAAGACCCAGGCCATCGGCGAGATCATCATGACCGTCAACGACATCTCGGAGCGGTCGCATCTGCTGGCGCTCAACGCCGCCATCGAGGCGGCGGCGGCGGGCGAGAACGGCCGCAGCTTCGCGGTGGTCGCCTCGGAACTCAAGGTGCTGGCGGATCAGGCCAAGGAGGCGACGCTGCAGGTGCGCTCGATCCTCGGCGAGATCCAGCGCGGCATCAACACCTCGGTGATGCTGACCGAGGAGGCGGTGAAGCGCGTGGCGGTGGGGCGCGAACGCTCGGACGTGACCGAGCGCACCATCGAGGAGATCACCGCGAGCGTGCAGGAGAGCGTGCAGACCTTCCAGCAGATCGTGGCCTCCACCAACCAGCAGCAGATCGGCATCGAGCAGGTGATGGGGGCGCTGCAGAATATTCGGCAGGCGAGCCAGCAGACGGCGGCCGGCACGCGCGAACTCGACACCGCCGCCGGCAACCTCGCCGAACTCTCGCGCCAGCTCATGGTCCTCGGCGACCGCTACAAGACCTGAGAGCGGGGTCGGCCCATGTCCCCTTCAGGGTCCGGTTCGCCGCCATCGCCCATGGATCTGCGGCAGGAGCTTCTCGCCGCCTTCGATGCTGAGTATCGCGACCATCTCACCGTCGTGCGCGACGGGCTGGCCGTCGCCCGGCGGGGCGAGGCGGCCAATCTGCGGGACATGTTCCGCCGGCTGCACTCCCTGAAGGGGGCGGCGCGCGCCGTCGATCTGCCCGCCGTCGAAGCGCTCGCCCATGATCTCGAGGCGCAGATGGCGGGCGTCATCGAAGCGGGCGCGGGGCTCGACCGCGAGCGGATCGGCGCGATCGAGCGCGGGCTCGACGCGATCGAGACGGCGATCGAGACGGCGCTGGGCGGCCCACCCGACCCCGATCCGTCTCCGGCGGCGGAGGAACCCGCGACCGGCTACCTCAGGGTCGAGGCCGCGCAGGTGACCGACCTCGTGATCGTCTCGACGCAGCTTGCCCAGGCGGTCGAGCGCCAGGAGGGTCTGGGCGCTCGGCTGCTGTCGATCGAAAGCCTCGCCCGCCGTGCGCGCCGCTCGCTGGAGCCCGTGCTGCACCGCGAGCAGGTGCCGTCGGGTCTGGCCGAGGTGGCGCGCGATCTCGGTGCCGCGACGCGCGAGGCCGCCTTTCTGCGCCACGACCTGCGCGAGACCTCCTGGGCGCTGGACGAGGCGCTGCGCCGGCTGCGCGAGGATGTGGACCGCATCAGCCTCGTGCCGGCCGAAACTGTCTTCGGCCCCATGGCGCGGATGCTGCGCGATCTCGCCCGCGACGAGGGTGTGGAGGTCGAGACGGAGTTCCACGGCCTCGGGCTGCAGGCGGATCGCCGCGTCCTGCAGGCGCTCCGGGACCCCGTGCTGCAGCTGCTCCGCAACGCGGTGAGCCACGGCGCCGAACCCGGACACCGCCGCCGCGCGCTGGGGCGCCCGTCCGCGACCCGCATCTCGCTGGCGGTACGCAGCGGCGGCGGCCGGCTTCTCGTGACCGTGGCCGATGACGGTCCCGGCCCGGACCTCGAGGCGATCCGCCGCCGCGCGCTGGATCGCGGGCTGCTGAACCCGGCGGCGGCCCGCGCCGCCACGCCCGCCGCTTTGATGGCGCTGGTCTTCGAGCCCGGGTTTTCGACGCGCCCGGATGTCGGGCAGCTCTCCGGCCGCGGCATGGGGCTTTCCATCGTCGCCGAGGCGGCGCGCGCGCTCGGGGGCAGCGCGCGGATGAGCCGCGCCCGCGCGCAGGGCGGGGCAGGAGGCGGCACGGTCGTCGAGATCGCGGTGCCGCTCTCGGTCGCGCGCCAGACGGCCCTGCTGCTGGCTTTCGGGGAGGCCGTAGTCGCCTTGCCGTCCGCCTCGGTGCTGCGCCTTTTGCGCCTGCCGGTTTCGGCGATCGAGCGGCGCGGCGGCGAGATGTGCGTGCGGATCGACGGCGCATCCGCCACCCGCACGGCGCCGGTCGCGGTCCTCGGCGCATTGCTCGGCATGGCCAGCGGCGCATTGCCGGTGCATGAGGGGCACGTCAAGTTCGCGATCATGCGCGGCGGCCCGTCCGGCCAATTGCTGGCGCTGGCCGTCGACCGCTTCCAGGACGTGCGCCGGTTCCTCTCCCACAGCGCCGACATCGTCGGCCTCGACACCGATCTCGTCGCGGGCTTCGTCATGATCGAGAGCGAGACCCCGGCCGCGCTGCTGTCCCCGGACGGGCTCGCCGCCCGCTGGGCGCGGAGCGGCGGCTGGTCGGGCGAGCTGGCGCCGGAGGCGGCGGCATCGCCGGCCGACGGGCTGGCCGTGCGCACAATTCTGGTGGCCGACGATTCCATCACCAGCCGGACCTTGGAGAAGAGCATTCTCGAAGCACATGGATACCGGGTCATGACGGCGGCCGACGGGCTGGAGGCGCTGGAGATGCTCCAGGCCGACCGGGCCCGCCCGGACGGCGGGCAAAACGGAGAGGGACGACGTGCGGGAGGCGGGGAGGGTACGATCGACATGGTCCTCGCGGATATCGAGATGCCGCGCATGGACGGCTTCACGCTGCTCCAGTCCATGAAAGACGATCCCGCGCTCGCGGATATACCGGTCATCATCATGACCTCACGCGAAGGCGCGGCCGACGTGCGGCGCGGCCTCGACCTCGGGGCCAACGCCTATATCGCCAAGCAGACCTTCGATCAGCAGGATCTGCTGGGCGCGATCGGCCGCCTGTTGTGAAGTCTGCCCGCCCCAGAAGCGCGGCGAGCGGCCGCGTGCGCGTGCTGGTGGTGGAGGACAGCCCCGTCATCCAGTCGCTGCTGAACTTCATCATCGGCGCCGACCCGAGGCTCGAGGTCTGCGGCATCGTACCCTCGGCGGAAGCCGCGCTCGACGCCATTCCGCGCCTGCACCCAGACGTCATCTCCATGGACATCCGCCTGCCCGGCATGGACGGGCTGGAGGCGACGCGCACCATCATGTCGCGCCACCCGACGCCCATCGTGGTCATCGCCGACGCGGTCGAGGACCGCTCGCTGCATATCTCGATGAACGCGCTGCGCTCGGGCGCGCTCTCGGTCGTCGAGAAGCCGGCCGGCTTCGCCCATGCCAACCACGCGGCGATCGCCGACACGATCCGCACGCAGCTCTACATCATGAGCCAGGTGCCGGTGATCCGGCAGCGGGACCTCGCACGCCACCCGGCGGCCGACGCGCCCGTGCCGTTGGAGGCGCGGCGGAGAACGCCGACGCTCGCCGCGATCGTCGCCTCCACCGGCGGCCCCGCGGCGCTCGCGCGCGTGCTGGGCGCGCTGCCGGCCGAGTTCCGCCTGCCCATCCTGATCGTGCAGCACATGGGGCCGGCCTTCATGGCCGGCTTCGCCCATTGGCTCGACGGCATCGTGCCGCTGACGGTCACCGTCGCTGAGCACGGCCATACGCCGCTCGCCGGCCACGCCTATGTCGCGCCGGGCGACCAGCATCTGACGGTCGCCGCCGACGGCACGCTGCGGCTCGGCCGCCAGCCGCCCGTCCATAGTCAGCGCCCCTCGGGCACCGTGCTGTTCCAGTCGATGGCCCGCGCGCTCGGCCCGCGCGGCTTGGGCGTGCTGCTGACGGGGATGGGCGAGGATGGCGCCGAGGGCATGCTCGCCATGCGACGCGCCGGCGCGGTCACCATCGCCGAGGACGAAACCACGGCGGTCGTCTACGGCATGCCGGCGGCGGCGGCGAAGCTCGGCGCGTCGGGGCTCACCCTGCCGCTCGACCGCATCGCCCCCGCGATGGTGAGCGCGGCGCGCATGGAGGCAGAGCCGTGGTGAGCGATATCTCGGGCCGCGCGACGCTCGCCGAGGCGGAGGCGCGGCCGCCTAGCCTCCTCGTCGTCGAGGATTCCGAGACGCAAGCGATCATGATCCGCCGCATGCTGGAGGGGCACGGTTTCCACGTCGAACGCGCGGCCTCGGCGGAGGCGGCGCTCGACCATCTCAACCGCAAGCTGCCCGACCTCGTCATCGCCGACTATCATCTGCCGGGGATGAACGGCGGCGAGCTGTCGCGCCAAATCCGCCTCAACAGCCGCACCCGCTCGATCCCGCTGCTCATGCTGACGGAGGCGGAGGAGGTCGAGACCGAGCGCGAGGGGTTGGAGAGCGGCGCGGACGCCTATCTCTCGAAGGCCGCCGACCCCGATCTCATGATCCTGCGCATCCGCGCCCTGCTGCGGCAGCGGCCTGTCGCGGCGGAGGAGCCGGGGACTGAGACGCCGCATTTCCGCCGCATCCGCTTCCTTGTGGTGGATGACGACCCCGCCACCCGCGCGCAGCATCAGGCTTGGCTCGCGCGGGACGGCTATCTCGTCGACGTGGCGCCCGACCTCGATACGGCGGGGCAATTGATCGCGCAGGGGAACAGTCCCGTCGATTGCGTCCTCGTGACCTTGCAGGCCCGGCTGTTCGACAGCGTCGAGGTCTGCCGGGCGCTCGATGCGCTGCGCGGCCCGGACGCGCGGATGCAGGCAGGCTCGCCCTTCCTGCTGATCGGGCTGGAACGGGACGGCCACGTCTCGAAGGAGTTGCTGTCGCGCGCCTTCGATGCCGGGCTCGACGAGTTCATCCCCGTCCTGCTCGATCCCGGCGTGCTGCGCGTGCGACTGCGCGCCATCGTCCGGCGCAAACTGCTGCAGGACGAGACGCAGCAGGCCGAGGCCGACCGGCGGCAGCGCGCCGTCACGCTCGAACGCGCGCGCATGGCCGAGGCGCTGACCCAGGCGAATGGCGAGCTGGAAGCGGCCAACAACAAGCTCATCGAGACGCAGGCGAAGCTGGTGCAGGCGGCCAAGATGGCGTCCCTCGGCGAGTTGGTGGCCGGCATTGCTCATGAGATCAACAATCCGCTCGCCTTCATCCTCGCCCATCAGGCGACGGTGCAGCGGGTTCTGAGCCAGATCGGCACGGCTGCGGTGCCGGACGAGGCGGCGCGCGCCGCCATCGCCAAGGCGCAGGACCGGGCGACGGCGATGGGCGCGGGGCTTCGCCGCATCCAGGACCTCGTGCTCAATCTGCGGCGCTTCTCGCGCATGGACGAAGGCGGCTTCCAGCTCGTCGACATCCCCGAGGCGCTGGATACGGTGCTGACGCTGCTCAGCCCCAAGCTCGGCGAGCGCATCGCCATCGGCCGGCACTATCGCGGCGCGCCGGTCCTGTGGTGCTCACCCGCGCTGCTCAATCAGGTGGTCATGAACATCGTCAGCAACGCCGCCGACGCCATCGAGGGCCAGGGCCGCATCGATGTGACCGCGACGGCCGAAGGGCGGGACTACGTCATCGTCATCGAGGATTCCGGCCCGGGCATCCCGGCCGATCTGCAGGAGCGGGTGTTCGAGCCCTTCTTCACGACCAAGCCCATCGGCTCGGGCACGGGGCTCGGGCTCGCCATCGCTTATACGGTGGTTCAGGCGCATAAGGGCGCGATCGCCGTCGGGCGCTCGCCCCTCGGGGGCGCGGCCTTCAGAATCGTCGTGCCATTGAAGCAGGAGCCTGCCGTGCCGCAGGATGATGCGGCAGGCGCGGCGGCCGAAACGAATCCGGCGCATCGGCCGGCAGCGGGAGTTTAGGACAGAGGATGCGCGGCACGATTCTGATCGTCGATGACGAACCCGAGATCCTGACCGCTTTGCGCGACCAGCTGGAAGATGAGTTCGACGTCTGGAGCGCGGTCTCTCCGCTGACGGCGCTGGAAATCCTAGCCGACGAGCCGTCGATCTCGGTGATCGTCTCGGACCAGCGCATGCCCGAGATGACCGGGGACGTGATGCTGGCCCGCGCGCGGGAGATTTCGGACGCGCAAACGATTCTGCTCACCGGCTACGCCGATCTCGGTGCCGTGGTGAACGCCGTCAACAACGGCCGCATCTCGGCTTATGCGCAGAAGCCGTGGGAACCGGCGTTGCTGATGAGCATGGTCGCGAACGCGCATGAGCAGTGCCAGCTCAGGCGGTCGCTGCGGCAGGAGCGGGCGCTGCTGCATGGGCTGATGGAGGGCAGCCAGGATGCGCTGTCCTTCAAGGACGCCGAGGGCCGTTTCGTGCGCTTGAACACGGCCAAGGCGGCGGCGCTCGGCCGGTCGGTCGAGGCGTGTCTCGGCGCGCGCGAGCAGGAGCTTGTCGCGACCGAGGCGGAGGCGGATCGCATCACCGAGGCGGAGGCCGAGGCGCTGGCGGCGGGCCGTCCGCTGGAGCGGCTGGAGGAGCGGGGGAGCGGTGTCGCCATCCGTCATCTTCAGGTGAGCCGTGTGCCCATCCCGGGCGATGACGGCCATGCCTCCTACCTCGCGATCCTCGAGCATGACGTGACGGATCGCCGCTTGATGGAAAACCGGCTGCATCAGGCCGAGAAGATGCAGGCGCTCGGCACGATGGCGGGCGGTGTCGCGCACGACTTCAACAATCTGCTGACGGCGATACTCGGCAGCCTCGAACTCGCCCTTCGCCGCAACAGCGGGGACGCGCGGCTGCAACGGCTGCTGGAGAACGCGACGCTCGCGGCCGAGCGCGGCACGACGCTGACGCAGCGGCTGCTGAGTTTCAGCCGGCAGCGCGATCTGGCGCTCCGCTCGGTGGGCGCGAACGAGTTGATCCACGAGATGCAGGACCTCATCCTGCGCAGCATCGGCAGCGGCATCGAGATGCGGGAGGATCTGACGCCCGATCTATGGCGCGCGCATGTCGACCCGGACCAGCTGGAGCTGGCGCTGCTCAATCTCTGCATCAATTCGCGTGACGCGATGGAAGGCGCGGGCCAGCTGACGTTGCTGACGCGCAATCTCACCGTGGCGGCGGAGGAGGCGGGCGATCTGGCGCCGGGCGAATACGTTTCGATCGCGGTGCGCGACACCGGTCCGGGCATCCCCGCTGACGTGATAGCGCGCGTGTTCGAGCCGTTCTTCACGACCAAGCCGGTGGGCAAGGGCACCGGGCTCGGCCTCTCGATGGTCTACGGGTTGGCGCAGCAGGCGGGCGGTCTGGCGCGGGTGCTTTGCCCCCCGGGCGGCGGCACGACGGTCGAGATCGTGGTCCCGCGCGCGCCGGAAACAGCGGGCGTCGAGCGTTTGATCGGCGCCTGAGCCGCGCCCGCTCGCCACCTCCGGCATCCCGAAACGGCTGAGGTCTATCCGTCACGCCGCGTGCGTCCGATGGCCACGGGCAAATCGAAACTTATAATCTTCAGCACTCTATTGTGTTTGCTCAAGTATTTGACAGTTGAGCGTCGGTTTCGTGACAGCGACGATGTGATCGCGCCGGGTCTTTCAGTCTTTGCTCCTGAGTGACTGCCGTTGTTACTGATGCGCCGTCCAGCGTCATTCGGCGCGCAGTCTGGCAGCCAATCAACAGGAGGAAACGTAGATGTCGAAGGTCATCGGCGAGAGCATTTTCGCGAGGGCATCGGGGGGCGAGTCCGCGCCGGACTCGCTCACGATGGCCAACGGTTCCGTCTGGGCCGTGTGGGGCAACGGCGCGAGCAGCACGGCCTATCCCGGAACCGGCGGCAGCAGCACCGTCGTCGAATACAGCAAGCTCGGCGCGGTCGAGGCGAGCTACACGCTCGGCGGCCATGTGGACGGGCTGAAGTTTGATCCGTCCACCGGCAACATCTGGGCGCTGCAGAACGAGGACGCGAATTCGACGCTGACGCTGATCGATCCCGCGACGCATCAGGTCAGCCAGAAGCTGCAATGGGCTTCGGGCTACACCTATGGCGCGAATTCCAGCCGCGGCTTCGACGATGTCGTGTTCTCCGGCAAGACCGTCTTCGTCAGCCAGACCAGCCCGAACCCGGGCGATCCGGTGATCTCGGAAGTCCTCAACGGCAACTCGCCCTTCGGCAAGCTCGAGACGCAGGGCATCCTGCGCTACGGCGACACCGGCACGAACCTCGTGACCGGGCAGACGAACCAGGCGCTGCCGATCAGCGACCCGGATTCGCTGAAGCTGCTGCCGAACGGGGATCTCATCCTGACCAGCGAGGCGGACAAGGCGTACACCTTCATCCACGCCCCCGGCACCGCCAATCAGAGCGAGAGCTTCATCAAGCTGCCCTCGACCGCCGGCACGCCCGATGACGCCGTCATGGTGACGGCGAGCGCCGGCACCTTCTACGTCTCCGCCCAGAACGCGAACGAGATCATCAAGGTCAATGCGACCGGGCTGAGCACGAAAGATCTCTATGCCTCGGTCGGCAACAACCTCGACCAGATCGACCTCAAGACGGGCAAGGTCACTGTGCTCGCGAGCAACCTCGCCGGCGCGCACGGCCTGATGTTCGTGCCTACGGCGGGCTCGGCTCAGGGACATTCATCCTCGGGCAACGGCAAGGCCGGAGAGGGCTCGGCAGACAAGGACAGCGACGCGGGCAAGTCCTCGCACGGACACCACGTCGCGGCCGTGCCGAAGGTCATCGGCGAGAGCATTTTCGCGACGGCATCGGGGGGCGAGTCCGCGCCGGACTCGCTCACGATGGCCAACGGTTCCGTCTGGGCCGTGTGGGGCAACGGCGCGAGCAGCACGGCCTATCCCGGAACCGGCGGCAGCAGCACCGTCGTCGAATACAGCAAGCTCGGCGCGGTCGAGGCGAGCTACACGCTCGGCGGCCATGTGGACGGGCTGAAGTTTGATCCGTCCACCGGCAACATCTGGGCGCTGCAGAACGAGGACGCGAATTCGACGCTGACGCTGATCGATCCCGCGACGCATCAGGTCAGCCAGAAGCTGCAATGGGCTTCGGGCTACACCTATGGCGCGAATTCCAGCCGCGGCTTCGACGATGTCGTGTTCTCCGGCAAGACCGTCTTCGTCAGCCAGACCAGCCCGAACCCGGGCGATCCGGTGATCTCGGAAGTCCTCAACGGCAACTCGCCCTTCGGCAAGCTCGAGACGCAGGGCATCCTGCGCTACGGCGACACCGGCACGAACCTCGTGACCGGGCAGACGAACCAGGCGCTGCCGATCAGCGACCCGGATTCGCTGAAGCTGCTGCCGAACGGGGATCTCATCCTGACCAGCGAGGCGGACAAGGCGTACACCTTCATCCACGCCCCCGGCACCGCCAATCAGAGCGAGAGCTTCATCAAGCTGCCCTCGACCGCCGGCACGCCCGATGACGCCGTCATGGTGACGGCGAGCGCCGGCACCTTCTACGTCTCCGCCCAGAACGCGAACGAGATCATCAAGGTCAATGCGACCGGGCTGAGCACGAAAGATCTCTATGCCTCGGTCGGCAACAACCTCGACCAGATCGACCTCAAGACGGGCAAGGTCACTGTGCTCGCGAGCAACCTCGCCGGCGCGCACGGCCTGATGTTCGTGCCTACGGCGGGCTC
>JABBOH010000023.1:0-13014 GCA_019351895.1 Pseudomonadota bacterium | reverse complement strand
TCGCGAGCAACCTCGCCGGCGCGCACGGCCTGATGTTCGTGCCTACGGCGGGCTCTGGAAACACCCACTTGGCCGCGGACCCCACGTCCCATCTGACGCCGCTGCATAACCTGACGGCCTAGCCCGCCGGCGAAGGCGCCGGGCGGATGCGAGACCGCTTCCGTCCGGCGCCGTCAGCCGCGCCCCGGCGCCAGGGGCGTGGATATGGCCCTCAGGCCGTCTTCCGCCGTAGCCGGTCGGTGAACTCCTTGCGGACCTTCGCGACCTTCGGCGCCACCACCACCCGGCAGTAGCCCGCGTTCGGGTTCCGCGTGAAGTAGTCGTCGTGATAGGCCTCCGCCGGGTAGAACACGGTCAGCGGCTCGATGGTCGTGACGATCTTGCCGCCCCAGATGCCCCGCGCCTCGATTTCGGCCATCACCTCGCGGGCAACCCGCGTCTGCTCCTCCGACTCGATGAAGATCGACGAGCGGTATTGCGTTCCCACATCATTGCCCTGGCGGTTCAGGGTTGTCGGGTCATGCGTCGCAAAGAAGACCCGCAGCAGATCGGCGTAGCTGATCACCTCGGGGTCGTAGGTAATCCGGATGACCTCGGCATGGCCGCTCCGCCCGGTGCAGACCTGTTCGTAGGTCGGGTTCGGTACGGAACCGCCGGCATAGCCGGATTTCACGGCCGAAACGCCGTCCAGCTCCAGAAACACCGCCTCGGTGCACCAAAAGCATCCGCCGCCGATGATCGCCGTTGCCGTTGTCATGTTTGTCTCCCACTTTGACCAATTGTGCGTGAAGGCATATCGGCATCCGGGTCCGGCCGGAGAAGGCCCATAGGCGACGGACTGTATCATGGGGAACGGGTTTATGGCATTCGGAGACGGCACGGCTGCGCCGGGCGGGATCGTCACCATCGGGGAAATCCTGGTGGAGATCATGGCGACCGAACCCGGGCACGGCTTCCGCGAGCCGATCGGCCTCGTCGGGCCCTTCCCCAGCGGCGCGCCCGCCATCTTCATCGATCAGGTGGGCAAGCTCGGCTTCCCCTGCGGCATGGTGAGTTGCGTCGGCGCGGACGACTTCGCCCTCGTCAACCTGGAGCGGCTGGCCGCCGACGGCGTCGATGTCAGCGCGATCGAGACCGACCCGGACCAGACGACCGGCAGCGCCTTCGTGCGCTACCGCCCCGGTGGCGAACGCGACTTCGTCTACAACATCCGCAACAGCGCCGTTGGCCGGACGCGGCTGACGGAGGCCGCCCACGAGCTTCTCCGCCGCAGCAGCCACCTGCACGTCATGGGCTCCTCGCTCGCCTCCGGGCGGATCATCGAGGAGATCAAGACCGCCATCGACATCATCAAGGGGCAGGGCGGCACCGTCTCGTTCGATCCCAATATCCGCAAGGAGATCCTCGACGCCCCGGGGATGCGGGAGGCTTTGGGCTATATGCTCGCCCATTGCGACATCTACCTGCCGAGCGGGGACGAACTGACGCTCCTGACAGAATCAAAGTCGGAGGGCGGGGCGATCGCCGAGATTTTCGGCCTCGGCGTCTCGGCGATCGTCATCAAGCACGGGGCGCAGGGCGCGAGCTACCACGACGCCCGGGAGCATCGCCGCCAGCCCGCCTTCACCGTGACCGAGATCGACCCGACGGGCGCCGGGGATTGTTTCGGCGCGACCTTCATCACCTGCCGCCTTCAGGGACGCAGCGTATCGGAATGCCTGCGCTACGCCGCCGCCTCGGGCGCGCTCGCGGTCACACGCAAGGGACCGATGGAGGGCACGGCGACCTTCGCCGAGCTTGACGCCCTCATCGTCTCGCAGCGCCGCGGCATCCTGCCCGACCGCCCGGCGCCGCCCGCCCAAGGCGCGGGCATTCTGGCCGAACTCGCGCCCGCCCGCGCCGAAGGCAGGCCCTTCGGCATCACCTCGGTCTGTTCGGCGCATCCGCTGGTGATCGAGGCGGCATTGCTGCAGGCCCGCGAGGACGGCACGACGGCGCTGATCGAGGCAACCTGCAATCAGGTCAACCATCGCGGCGGCTACACCGGCATGACGCCCGCCGACTTTCGCGATTTCGTCCACGCCGTCGCCGAGGATGTCGGCTTTCCGCGCGCGCGCATCATCCTGGGCGGCGACCACCTCGGGCCGAGCCCCTGGAAGTCGCTGCTGGCGGAGGACGCCATGGCCGAGGCCGCGGCGATGGTCGAGGCCTATGTCCAGGCCGGTTTCCTGAAGCTGCACCTCGATACCAGCATGGGCTGCGCGGGCGAGCCGGTGGCGCTCGCCGATCAGCAGACCGCCGAGCGCGCGGCGCGCCTCGCGGCGGTTGCCGAACAGGCGGCGCTGATGGCCGGGACGCGGCCCTACTACGTCATCGGCACCGAGGTCCCGACGCCCGGCGGCGCGCTGGAAGCGGTTCCCGAGACGCAGGTGACGGCACCCGAGGCGCCGCTCGCGACGTACGGCATCCACAAGCATATCTTCATGTCCGAGGGGCTGAAGTCCGTGCTCGACCGCGTCGTCGCCCTCGTGGTCCAGCCGGGCGTGGAGCACGGCAACGAGACCGTGACGCGCTACGATCCGGAGGCGGCGACCGCGCTGACAGCCTCGCTCGGCCAGCTTCCCGGCCTCGTCTTCGAAGCGCATGCGACCGACTACCAGACCCCGGCGGCTCTCGCCGCCCTGGTGCGCGACGGCTTCGCCATCCTCAAGGTCGGCCCGGCGCTGACCTTCGCGCTCCGAGAGGCGCTCTACGCGCTGGACGAGATCGCCGCCATTCTCGTCCCCGAACTCGACCCCGAGGTGGAGCCGCTGCCCGCGGTGATGGAGCGGCTGATGCTGCTCAACCCCGACCATTGGCGCTCGCACTATCATGGCGACACCGCGAACCTCAGCATCCTCCGCCACTACAGCTACAGCGACCGCATCCGGTATTACTGGCCCGAGGCCGAGGCGGTCATGGCCGTCGACCGGCTGTTCCAGCGGCTTGACGGCGTCGTCATCCCACCGCCGCTCATCAGCCAGTTCCTGCCGCGCTTCCATGAGCGCGTTGAGGCGGGAACACTGACCGCGACCGCGCGGACGCTGTCGGTGGAGGCGGTGCGGGACGTGCTGCGGGGCTACGCGGCTGCCTGCAGGCCGCGATAGCTGCACTGCAGCATAAAACCCTGGCGAGGCCGCCGGGCGCGGCTTATGTGGCGTGGAGACAGCAGGAGGCGCGGAGCGGGATGTCGGCGTTCAATACCGAGACGGTGACCAAGGTACATCATTGGACGGATCGGCTGTTCAGCTTCCAGACGACGCGCGACCCGGCCTTCCGCTTCCTCAACGGCCAGTTCACCATGATCGGGCTGGAGGTGGATGGCCGCCCGCTGATGCGCGCCTACAGCCTCGCCAGCGCCAATTACGAGGAAGGGCTGGAATTCCTCAGCATCAAGGTGCCGGACGGGCCGCTGACCTCGCGGCTGCAGAACATCCAGGAGGGCGACACCATCCTGGTCGGCCGCAAACCGGTCGGGACCCTGGTGGCGGACAGCCTTCTGCCGGGCAAGACGCTCTATCTGCTGGGTACCGGCACAGGTCTCGCGCCCTTCATGGCGATCATCAAGGACCCCGACATCTACGAGCCGTTCGAGCGTGTGGTACTGGTGCATGGCGTGCGGCAGGTCGCCGAACTCGCCTACGCCGAATATATCGAGCGGCAGCTGCCGAACGACGAGCTGATCGGTGATATCCTGCGTGGCAAACTGCTATACTATCCGACCGTTACGCGCGAGCCCTTCCGCAACCGGGGGCGGCTGACCGACCTCATCGGCGAGGGCACAATCGCGCGCGAGCTGGGCCTGCCGCCGATCGGCACGGCGGACGACCGTTTCATGCTTTGTGGCAGCCCCGAGATGCTGACGGACATGACGGCTTGGCTGCGGGGTGCCGGCTTCACCGAGGGCAGCCACACGACCCCGGCGGAGTTCGTCGTCGAGAAGGCCTTTGTCGAGAAGTAGAGGCCGCGCATGTCCAGCCCCGCGACCGGCAGCGACCACGCGGCGGGGCAAATCGCGCATGGCACGCCCGCCTTCCGGCTGACGACGATCGCGCTCGGCACCGCGGGCTTCTCCACCTTCGCGCTGCTCTATTCGATCCAGCCGCTGCTGCCGGTCTTCTCGCAGCGGTTCGGCGTGACGGAGGCGGGCGCCAGCCTCTCGCTGTCGCTCACGACCGGGCTCATGGCGGTCTGCATGCTGATGGCGAGCACCGTCTCCGAGAGCGTCGGCCGCAAGCCGGTGATGGTCGCCTCCGTGCTCGCATCCTCCGCGCTCATGGTGGTCTCGGCGCTGGTGCCGGAGTGGTGGCAGTTCCTGCTGGTCCGCGCGCTCATGGGCGTCACCCTCAGCGGGTTGCCGGCGGTCGCCATGGCCTATGTCGCGGAGGAAATCCACCCGCGCTCGACGGGCCTCTCCATGGGGCTCTACATCGGCGGCAACGCGCTCGGCGGCATGGCCGGACGGCTCGTCATCGGCGTGCTGGCCGAGCATGTCGGCTGGCGGATGGCGCTGCTCGTGATCGGCGTCGCGTCGACCATCGGCAACCTCATCTTCTGGCGCATCCTGCCGCCGTCACGAAACTTCCGGCCGCGCCGGTTCGCGCTGGAGTCGCTGACAAGCGCCTTCGTCTCCCATCTTCGCGACCCCGCCTTGCTGATGCTGTTCGCCGAGGGCTTCCTGCTGATGGGCGGCTTCGTCGCGATCTACAACTACCTCGGCTACCGGCTGCTGGCGCCGCCCTTCGACCTCAATCAGGCCGAGGTCGGGCTGATCTTCTCGGCCTATCTCGTGGGCATTTTCAGCTCGGCCTGGATGGGCAATCTCGGCAACCGGCTGGGGCGGCGGCATGTGCTGTGGGTGGGCTTCGTCATCATGGCGGTCGGCACGGCGCTGACCGAGGCGCGGAGCGTCATCCTCATTATCCTGGGCGTGGTCGTGGTGACCTTCGGCTTCTTCGGCGCGCATTCCATCGCGAGCAGCTGGGTGGGCGCGCGGGCGCGGCACGCCAAGGCGCAGGCCTCGTCGCTCTATCTGTTCTTCTACTATCTGGGGTCGAGCGTGGTCGGCACGGCGGGCGGCGTCTTCATGGGCCATTTCGGCTGGACCGGCGTGACGCTCATGACCGGCACGCTGATCCTGATCGGGCTCGTTCTGTCGCGTCGGTTGAGCCACATCCCGCCGCTGGCACCGCTGACCGGGCGGTAGCCCAGCCGGGAGCGCCAAGAGGGGGCACCAAGAGGGGGCGGCCTCTAGCCGGCTGCCCGCAGCCGCGGGCGCGGCGCCTCGGACGGCAGCTGAAACACGCCTGCGGTCGCGGAAAGCTCGCGGGCCACGCGCGTCAGCGCATGGACGGCCGCCGTGCTCTCCTCGACCATCGCCGCGTTCTGCTGCGTCGTCCGGTCCATCTGGCCGATCGCGGTGTTGACCTCGCCCATCGCCGTAGACTGCTCGTGCACGGCGTTCGCCATGCTGCCCACCACCGCGTTGATGCCGTCGATGCGGCCGATGATGCGGGTCAGCGCCGACCCGCTTTCGGAGACGAGCTTCACCCCCGTCTCCACATGGCGCGAGGAGGAGCCGATGAGAGCCTTGATCTCGCGCGCCGCATCGGCCGAGCGCTGGGCAAGGGCCCGCACCTCGCTCGCGACCACGGCGAAGCCGCGCCCAGCATCGCCGGCGCGCGCCGCCTCGACCCCGGCATTGAGCGCCAGGAGGTTGGTCTGGAAGGCAATCTCGTCGATCACGCCGATGATGTTGCCGATCTCGCGGGCTGATCCCTCGATCTCCGTCATCGCCGCGACCGCCTGCTGCACGACCGCGCCGGAGTGTTCGACCTCGGCCTTGACGGTCGCCACCAGGGCCCGTGCCTCCTTCGCGCCGTCGGCCGAGGTGTCGAGTTGGGCGGTGATCTGGTTCAGGGCGGCGGCCGTCTCTTCCAGGCTCGCCGCCTGCTGCTCCGTCCGCCGGCTGAGGTTGTCCGACGCCTGCGCCAGTTCCTCCGTGCCCGTGCTGACCGCCGCCGCGCTCGAGACGATGGCGCGGACCAGGGTCTGCAGCTGCTCGGTCGCGGCGTTGAGGTCGATCCGCAGCGGCTCGTAGGCCGGCGGCAAGGCCGTGGCGAGCAACTCGCTGAGATCCCCGCGCGACAGCCGGCCGATGCCGCGGCCGACCGTCGTCACCACCAGCCGCGCGGCTTCCGCCGCCGCGCCTTCCTCGGCCGCGCGGCGTATCGCCGCGTCCTCCTCCGCACGCCGGGCGGCGGTCTCTGTCGCCTCGCGCTCAAGCGCGCGGGCCCGGATCGCCCCCGTCTTGAAGACCTGCAACGCGCCCGCGATGGCGCCCAACTCATCGCCCCGGCCAAGCCCGGGGATCTCGGCCGCAAGGTCCCCGGCCGCCAGCCGCGACATCGCCTGCGTCATCAGGCCGAGCGGCCCGGTGACGCTCCGCCGCGTGACGAGCAGCGTGAGCATGACCGCGAGGATGAAGAAGATCGCGGCAAGGCCGACGATACGAAGTTTCTTCGCCTGCAGCGCATCGACCCGCGCCTGCAGAAGCCCCTCCAGTTCTCGCGCGGCGGCCTGGCTGAAGCCCAGGGTTTCGTCCAGCACCGCGCGCGCCTGACCGGCCGTCGCCGTGCCGTTCTTGAGGGCCGCCGCGAAGGGCGTCAGCCTGGCCCGCAGCGCCTGGTAGCGCGGGCCCAGGGCCTGCGCGATCGCGCGACCGCCATCGGCTTGCTCGGCGGATTGGAGGGAGCTGTCCATCCCGTCGAGACCGCTCAGCAGCGCGCCGAGGCCGATCAGGTATTGCGCTCGCCGGTCTGCCCCGGTCTTCAGGTCGGCCGCGCTCGCCGTTAGATCGGCGACGCGGTCGAGGATGTCGGGCAGCCGGTTGAGAACGACGTCTGTCAGGTAATAGGTGTCGAGGACGTTATCGAGGATGAGGTTGGAGCGGTCGCCGATCCGCGCGATCAGGTCGCGCAGCCTGGCGCGGATGGCGTCGTTGGCGGCCGCCGTGTGGCCCGCCGCGGCGAGCGTATCGCGGAGCGCGGCTTGCTGCGTGCCGATGTCGAGACCGCCCGGCCCGGCATTGAGCGCCAGTGCCGCTTCCGCCCCGTCCGGCTGGCCCGCCCCCAGGGCCGCGCCCGCGAAGCGGGCCTGGACGGGCGCGATCGCACCGAGGTCGCGCGTGCCCGTCACCTCCTGTCGCGCGAAGTGGATGGCGATGTTCTGCTCGCTGACGATCGCGAACAGCGTGAAGGCCAGGGGCAGGGCGAAAGCCAGCAGGGCGAGAGACAGCTTGCTCGCGATACGCAAGGAGACACGCATGATTTCGCCGAAGGGTTACGGATGCGCCTGATTGCGTACCCTTGCAGCGCGTTATCGGAGCGGACGCTTAATGGAAGTTGAACATCGGCTTGCCAGAGCGTGTGCCCTGCGCACGGCAGCTCTTCCTGTCCAGCGCGCCCATCCAGCGCGCCTGCCGCCGCCGGGTGTTGCGGAGTTGCATCGTTGCGGGATCGGGCGCTAAGCTTGCTTTCCCCCAACACCGGGTTCCTCTGCTTCTCGCCGGCAATCCGTTTCTACCTGTCGCACTCAGGGAGCTTTCCGTGGACTCGCAACCGACTCAGCCCCATGTCGCCGCCCCGTCGCTCGGCCATCCGGGCCGGGCGGTGATCGCAAGACGCCTGCTGGAAGCCTTCATCTTCAAGGACCGGCGGCAGTTCGGCAGCCGGAGCCGGGGGCGCAAGCTGACCCGCGAATGCCCCATCTGCGGCTTCGAGGGCCGCTTCCTGAGCCTGGAGCGCGGGCAGCGACTGGATAGCCGCTGCCCCGGCTGCGGCAGCCGGGAACGCCATCGCCTCCAGCACCTTTTCCTGTCGGAGGGTGGCGGCTGGAAGCTCGCGGGACAGCGCGTTCTCCATTTCGCGCCCGAGCGCTACATGCTCAAGCTCATGCGGGGCAACCCGCTGTACGTCAGCGGCGACCTGCGCCAGCCCGACGCGGCCCAGCACATCGACGCCACCAGCATCCCCTATCCGGACGGCTCATTCGACGTGGTCATCGCGAACCATGTGCTGGAGCACATCCCCGAGGACCGGAAGGCGCTGTCCGAGTTCGCGCGGGTCTTGCGGGCCGGCGGCCTGCTTCTGCTGGCGGTGCCGCAGAACCACGCGGCGGCGGAAACGGACGAGGACCTCTCGGTGATCGCGCCCATGGAAAGGTTCTGGCGGTTCACCGGCTACGATCATTGCCGCATGTATGGGCGCGACTTTCCCGAGCGGGTGGCGGCTGCCGGCTTCGAGGTCACGCCCTATACGCGCTCGCCCTCGGACCAGCTGCGCTACGCCCTGCGGCGCGACGAGATCCTGTTCGTGGGCCGCCGCCTCTAGAGGCGTTCAGTCCATCGCCACATGCGCCTCGGACGGATCGGCCTTCGGCTGAACCTTGGGCTTGCGCATCAGGAACAGCAGGAACACGCAGGGCACCGAACTCAGCATCAGCGCCTTGAAGGCGTCGCCATAGCCGATGATGCTCGCCTGACGGTCGATCATCGCGCTCATTCGCTGCGCGCCCTCCGCCGTCGTCGGGTCGATCGACGCCATCGCGCTCGACGTGAAGACATGGGCGAAGGGCGTGACGAAGTAGCTCAGCACCGCATGCTCGTACTGCGACATCTGGGTCACGATCGCGGCGGTCACCGAGGTGCCGATCGCCATGCCGATGTTCCGCGTGAGGCTCATCGCCGCCGCCCCGTCGCCGCGCAGGGTGGGGCTGAGGGTCGCGAAGGCGATCAGCTGCAGCGGCATGAACACCAGCCCGATCCCGGCGCCCTGCACCACGATCACGGTCAGGATCCAGGCGCTCGACACATCCGGCGTCCATAGCGTCATCCAGTAGAGCGAGAGCACAAGCAGCACGATGCCCACCAGCATCTGCAGCCGCACGTCGATCTTGGTGCCGATCCGTCCGCAGATGAGCATCGCCGCCATCGTGCCAAAGCCGCGCGGCGCCATCTCCAGCCCCGCCGCCCGCACCGAATAGCCCGACAGCTTCTGCAGATAAGGCGCGAGGAGCGCGGAACTCGACAGCAGCACGAGGCCCACCAGGAACATCATCAGGATCGCGCTCAGCATGTTGCGGTCGGTGAAGATGCCCTTGGGCAGCAGCGGCTTCTTCGAGGTCAGCATGTGCACGGTGAACAGGTAGAAGCCGAGCCCCGCCAGCAGCGCTTCGGCGATGATCTCGTCCGAGCCGAACCAGTCCTTGGTCTCGCCGCGGTCGAGCGCGAGCTGTAGCCCGGCCAGCGCGATGGCCAGGATGGCGAAGCCCGTCCAGTCGAAGCCCGGAACCTTCCGTTCCCCTTCGTCCTTCATGAAGAAGATCAGGCCCAGGGTCGCCGCGATGCCGAAGGGCAGGTTGACGAAGAACACGTAGCGCCAGTTGTAGAAGTCGGTGAGGTAGCCGCCGAGCGTCGGGCCGAGGATCGGGCCGAGCATGACGCCCATTCCCCAGATCGACATGGCGGGCCCGCGCTGTTCGAGCGGATAGATGTTGAGCAGTGTTGACTGCGACAGCGGCACCAGCGCCGCGCCGAATACGCCCTGCAGGAAGCGGAAGATCACCATCTCGCCGATGCTGCCGGCGATGCCGCACAGCATGGAGGTGACGGTGAAGCCGACGAGGCTGACCAGCAGCACGTTCTTCGCGCCGAAGCGCGCGCTCAGCCAGCCCACGGGGGCGGTCATGATGGCGGCGGCGACGACGTAGGAGGTCAGCACCCAGTTGATCTGGTCGGAGTTGGCCGACAGCGTGCCCTGCATATAAGGCAGCGCGACATTGGCGATGGTGCTGTCGAGCGCCTGCATGAGCGTCGCCAGCATGACGCAGATCGTGATGATCGTGCGGATGCCGGGCGTGATGCGGTCGTGCAGCGGAATTGGCGTGGTCGCGGCGGCGGACATGGGGCAGCTCGTTGTTCAGGAGCGGGAAGCTCTCGCATTGTCTCGCAAGGGGAAGCGCCTGCTCCAGTCCTGCGCAAGACGGTTCGCCAGGCGTCCCATGCCGGCGCGGCCGGCAGAGACGCTAGAACGAGTCGGACAGGTGGCGCTGATGACCCGTATCCACCGAAATCTCGGCGCTCATGCCGGCGGACAGGCGGACATCCTTGGGGCCGCTCGTGATGCGGATGCGCACCGGAATGCGCTGCACCACCTTCACCCAGTTGCCGGAGGAGTTTTCCGCCGGAAGCAGGGAGAACTGCGAGCCGGAGGCGGGGGCGATGCTCTGCACCACGCCCATCCATTTCCGCCCAGGAAAGGCGTCGACCGCGATCTTAACCGGCTGCCCGATGCGGACGTAGTTGAGCTGCGTCTCCTTGAGCTGCGCCGTCACCCAGACATCGTCGGTCGCGACAAGCCCGAAGGCCGATGCGGACGCGGTGAGGTATTGTCCCGGTTGCAGCGACTCCACCCGCGTCACGATGCCGGCGAACGGCGCATAGACGGTGGTGTGGTCCAGTTCCCGCTGGGCTTCGGCGACATTGGCCTCGGCGCTCATATAGGCCGGAAATTTCTCGACCGGCTCATTGATATCTCCGCCGATCTTCGCGAGCTGCGTCTTCGCCTGTTCCTCTAGCGCCGCGAGGTTGGCCTGATCGGCGGCGAGCTTGTATTTTGCGTTGTCATACTCGGCGCGGGTGACGCCGCCGTTATGGATGAGCGAGGCGAAGCGGTTGAAGTTGGCCTGATCGTCCGCGACCTGCGCGCGGGCGGTGTCGGCGTCCTTCAGCATGCGCTGGTAGTCCCCCTTCATGGCGGAGAAGTCGAGCACGGTCTGAGCGAGCTTGGCCTTCGCGCCGTCGAGCGCGATCTTGAAGTGCAACTGGCCGAGCTGGAACAGTTTCTGTCCCTGCTTGACCGCCTGGCCCTCATGCACGAGCACCTTCGAGACGATGCCCGAAATGTCCGTCGTCGCATTCACCTCGGCGGCTTCGACATAGGAGTCGTCGGTCGAGACATACTGCCCGCCGGTCAGCCAGTAGTATCCGGTGCCGACGATGACGACCGCGATGCCGCCGATCATCAGGATCGGCCTGAGATAACTGCGCCGTTTGGCGCTCGCGCGGCCCGGCGAATCGGCCTTCGAGGAGCCGGGCGAGATCGTGTCTGGCGACGCAGTTTTGGCCGCATCGGCCGTGGTGCGGTCGCGGGTGGAAATCTGGTTCATCTATTGGGCTGCCGTTAGAGTGCTGTCCTGGTGCTCGCCATTTGCCTCCGCGCCCCTCAGCGCGCAGGTGACGTTGCCTTTGACCTGCATCAGGCCGCTCCGCAGCGTCTCGACGGTCGCGGACGGGATCCGAGTCACGATCATCGACGCGATGTCGGCCCGGTGCCCCGCCATCGTCTGCATGATGGGCTCGGCCGCAGGGAGCAGCCGCAGCCGCCAGATGCGGCGGTCCTGTTCATCGGGCTCTCGCACGACGAGGCCGCGCGCCTCCAGCCGGTCGACCAAGCGACCGACGGTGATCGGCTCGACCTCCATCATGTCCGCGAGGTCCTTCTGCGACAGGCCGGGGTGGCGGGAGAGCTTCAGCATCAGCACCCACTGCGCCTTGGTCATGCCGTGGCGCCGCGCCAGACGATCCGCATAGGTGCCGATCAACCGGGCGGTGTCGCTGATCAGAAGCAGAAGATCATCCTCGGGTGGCAAACCGACCATGAACTCGTGATTATAACGCCTGTTACGATCGTCCTAGACACGTTCCCGTTAGATGATCCATGTCTTGGCCGCATGAGCCAAAGCGCCGGAGGGGGATCGCCATGCGCCCACGGCTATTGCTGAACAGCGCCCGTGGATGGTGGATGAGCGCGAAACCAAGCGGAGCTTTTTCATGAGCGACGGACGGATCGTGATCGGCACGCGCCGCTACTCCTCCTGGTCCATGCGAGGCTGGCTGCCGGTGGCGCTCGCGGGACTCGACGTGACCGAGGTGGTCATTCCGCTCGCGGAGGGCGAGACCTCGGCTGTCCGCGGGCAGACGCCGAGCGGGCTCGTGCCTTATCTGGAGCATAACGGCGCGCGCATCTGGGAGAGCCTCGCGATCATCGAATACTGCGCCGAGTTCGACCAGACGCTGTGGCCCAAGAAGCGGCGTGCCCGCGCCATGGCCCGCGCCGCCGCCGCCGAGATGCATGCGGGCTTCCGCGCGCTTCGGCAAGCGATGCCCATGAACCTCGGCCGGGACGACTTCGCGGGGCTCGGGCAGACGCCGGCGGCGCTCGCCGACATCGCCCGGATCGAGGCTCTCTGGGCGGAGGCGCGGGAGGAGTTCGGCGAGGACGGCCCCTACCTGTTCGGCGAACGCTTCACCGGTGCCGACATCATGTTCGCGCCCGTCGTCGCGCGGCTTCTGACCTACGCGCCGCCGCTCTCCGAGACGAGCCAGGACTATTGCCGCGCGGTCCGCGCCCAGCCTCAGGTCGATGCCTGGTATCGGGCGGCAGCCGAGGAGCCGCAGGCTTGGCAGTTGGAGAAATACGAGTCCGTGCGGACGGATCACGCGGCGACGGCCTGAGCGCGGTCCTTGCCGGACACGAACGCTGAACCGCGTGGCGTGACCGGGGCGACCGTCGGCGCGGAGGCATCTGCGCCGCGCGTCCTGGTTGCCCGCTTCCTGGTTGCCCGCTTCCTGGTTGCCCGCGCCCTGGTCATCGTCGCGGTCGCCGTGGCCATGGTCGGCAGCAGCGTGCCGTCGCCGCTCTATGGCCTCTACGGCACCCGCCTGCATCTCGACCACGTCTGGCTGACGGCGATCTATGGCGCCTATTCCGTCGGCACGGTCTTCGCGCTGTTCGTCCTCGGGCGGATATCGGACCGCATCGGCGACCGGCGGCGGCTGTTGCTCGCGGCGCTGGGCGCGACCATCCTCGGCGCCGTTATCATGGCGCTGGGGCATGGGGTCGGGCTGCTGCTCCT
>JABBOH010000022.1:67426-69928 GCA_019351895.1 Pseudomonadota bacterium | reverse complement strand
CATTAGCGCTTCGTCGATGTGGATGTAGCGCTGGGTCACTCCGCGCGCCGCATGGCCAAGAAGCGCCGCGATCGTCAGTTCCGAAAAGCCAAGTTCGGCCGCAACGCTGGCGAAGGTGTGCCGAAGGGTGTGCGGCGTCACATCTTCCAGCTTCGCCATCGCGCAGACACGATCGAGTACGCGCACGAGGCCAATAAAATGGCCATCGCCCCAGTCGGCCGGGAAGAAGAAAGGGGACTTTCCGATCTGCGGCTGCGCCACGAGCACTTTGATCGCGGCATCGCCGATCACACGCGTCTGCGCGCCGCTTTTTGTGTCCGGGAAGCGTATGGAACCGTCCTCCTCATCCAGCCAGGCGCGCTGAAGCCCAAGGGCTTCCATGCGCCGGAAACCCGTTAGCAGAAGAAAGCGAATGGCGGCGATTCCCTTGGGATGCTCGCCATCTGCCTCGGCTTTGCGAAGCGCCTCACCCAACTTGCCGATTTCAGCCCGGCTGAGGCGGCGGATACGTACCGTGCTCGCCATCCGGCGAACACCCTTGGCGGGATTCGCGCTGATTTTCCCGAGGCGCACGGCGTGCTCGAATATCGCGTGCAGCGACGACATGGTCCTAGCTGCGACGCCCTCGCCGCCGGTGGTCACACCGCCCCGGCTGCCAACGCGTGCCTTTGACGTCTTGCCGGCGGCAATGTCAGCCTGGGCGCCTTCGATATCGCCGAGTTTGAGCGATCCGATCTGCCGCTTGCCGAGAAGCGGTTTGATGTGGGCGTCGATTCGGCTTCGGTCCATCCGGAGCGTGGACGGCTTGATCGGGCGCCGGCGCCGGCCAAGGATACGCCCGGCCTCGGCTTCGTCTAGATACCAGTCACAGATGTCGGCGACCGTCAGGGCGGCCGCTGCTTTGGCTTGGTCTTGCTCCTCGGGGTCAATGCCCCGAGAAACCACGACCAGCTTCTCAAGGGCGATCTGACGCGCTTCCTCGACCGTCATCAGCCCGTAGCGGCCGATCACGGTCCGCTTGTTGCGCCCGGTGGGCGTCCGGTACTAGACGACGAAGCTTTTCAAACCCGTCGGCATCACCTGCACGCCGAAGCCTTTGAGCTCGCGATCCCAGACAAAACTCTCCCGAACCTTGACCCCAACTCTGGAAGGTTTTGGAGCAGCGAGCGCGTCGACAACACGCTTTGTGAGCTTTTCCCCAGCCATATCAATCACCTGTGGCAGGTTTGCTTAGAAGTAGGCCATCATACCCCTTTCCAGAGCAGATTCCAAGCATTTGGAGGAAAGTCGTGGGATATCTGGGGATACCGACGGCAAAACCGTCTTCCATCAACTGATTGAAAAATAGCTTTAAATCGTAGTCTAGCGGACCCCCGGACACCCTGGCGAAACCCCCTCGGCCCCGTTGCCAAGGTTGGGGTCGAGGGTTCGAATCCCTTCGCCCGCTCCAGATTTTCTCTGTCCGACCTGGACACATCGGTCACAGGTTGTTCCTAAGACATGGGTGACAACCTCGTGCCGAACGGGTTGTCGATGGGTTGCAAGGTTTTCTGCTCCAAATCGATATAGCCAGATCATAGTGCATGAAGCCGACGAGCCACATGCCGTCGTCGACCTCCTGGAGGCCGACAAGCTGACCCGCCAGCACGGTGGAGATGTTGATCTTCTTGCGATGCATGATGGGCCTCGTGAATGGATCATGGCCAAGGCGCAGTTCGCCGTTCTCTTCGGTGAACGCTTCAACAGAGCCATGGCGCCCTGATGTTAAAACCGCCGCCCCTCACGAAATTCCTGACAGTCCCGCTTATCCTTCTTGAGCCCGAGAATCATGGCTTCCAGCTGCTGCGGCAACTGGTTGGCATAGCGCCAGGGCCGGCGTGAGCGATCCGAGATCGCGGTGACGCCCTCCTCCTTGTATCGACCGAGGATTTTGTAGCCAGTTTTGCGCGAAATGCCGGCTTCCCGACAGAGATCGCTCGTGCTCTCGCCTTCGAGAAGCCGAGCAATGAAACGCAGACGCTCGTCCATAACTGAACACTTTTTCCAAGGCATCAACATCTCCTTGGCTGGCTGGCCAGCCAAGGAGATGTCACCCATGTGTCGGGAACAAACTGTCACCCGTGTCTCGGAACGCTCACAGCGTGCCTCGTCCATGGCGCCAAGCACGCCGGACATTAGCATCTCGATCGGAACACCACGCTCGATGAAGCTCTGGCGGATGAAGAGTTCGGCGCGGATCACCCCATCCTCGTGGGCCGGCGCAGGTAGGCGCGGGTCACGTCGTTGAAGTCGCGTGCGATGACGAGGACCTTACAGCCCTCAAAATAGAGGTCGAGGAAGGACTGGAGGTTCTTGAATCGACACGCCCCGCGAAGGGCCTCGGCGGTGTCCCAGCGGAGCTTCATGCCATTGAGGACGGCGAGGTCCAGCTTGAGCTGCGGCTCGATGCTGCCCTCGATTTGCATGTGTAGATCCGTCTTGGACAGGCCGCGGACGAAGGAT
>JABBOH010000022.1:0-67416 GCA_019351895.1 Pseudomonadota bacterium | reverse complement strand
GAGTGGTCGAGGGCGTCATGCTTGGCTGTTTATTGTGGCTGTCCTAACGGGCCTACGCCAACGTCAGAGACCCAACTCGCTCAGGCCCGGATGATCGGCGGGTCGCGGCCCGGTTCGATCCCAGTGAAACTTCCGATCCGCAGCACTGATCGCGACGTCGTTGATGCTGGCATGCCGCTCCCGCATCAGCCCTCGCGCATCAAAGGCCCAGTTCTCGTTGCCATAGGATCTGAACCAAGCCCCGGTCAGGTCATGCCACTCGTAGGCGAAGCGGACGGCGATACGGTCTTCGGTGAACGACCAGAGCTCCTTGATCAGCCGGTAATCGCTCTCGTGGACCCACTTTCGCTGCAAGAACGAGACGATCGCCGCGCGGCCCTGAAGGAATTCGCTGCGATTGCGCCATCCGCTGTCCGGAGTGTAAGCCAGCGACACCCGTTCTGGATCGCGGCTGTTCCAGGCGTCTTCGGCCTTCCTGATCTTCTCGATCGCGGTTTCGCGTGTGAAGGGCGGGAAAGGCGGCCGACCCTCGCTGGGCGTGTTCATTGGATGACCTCTGGCGTTTGCAGGCGAGCAATCTGCTCACGAAGACTCTTCAGTTCGGCTTCCGCCTCGGAGAGGCGCTCCCGAAGGACCGATGTCCCCGCCGCGATCTCGGCCGCCGTAAAACGCGGGGCAATGTGCTGGGGGCAATTCCAGTCGAACGTCTCAAGCTTGAGGATGAAGGCCCGTTCAGGCCGCCCCTTGTAGCCGGGCGATGACAGAAGCCCCGCGAGCTCAGGCTCAGTGGCCAGATCGCGGACGCTCATATGCGCCAGAATCTTTAGGCGCTGGCGATTGGGATAGTCCATCAGGAACAGGGCGACGCGATCGTCCGAGGCCACGTTGCCGAGACTGATGTACTGGCGATTGCCGCGGAAATCGGCGAACCCCAGCGTCGTCTCGTCCAAAACCTTCAGGAACCCGACGGGTCCGCCGCGGTGCTGGATGTAGGGCCACCCTGATTCCGAAACCGTCGCCAGATAGAAACTGTCGCGCGCCTGTATGAAGGCCGCCTCGGCAGCGGCAAAGCGGTCGAATGCGCGGTGACCGCTGACGCCCTGCCACAGCTCAAGGCTACCGTGGGCGGCCTGGGCGGCGCGCACGCCCGCTGTCGAGAGGGTGTCGAGAAATCCGTAAGACATGATTGAGACCTCACCCCAAGGGGCGGCTGTCGGCAGTCATCTTCCGCCGACGGCCGATCGCTTCAGGCCGCTTCGTCAGTGCGGACGACCGGGAAATCGATCTCCGTGCCGGCGACAATATTGACCATGTTGGTGAAGACGTTTTCGGCCACCACGGCGATGATCTCGATGATCTGCGCGTCGGTATAGCCCGCTGCGCGCACCGCCTGGAGTTCGACCTCGGCCGCGCGTCCATGGTTTTCGGTGATCTTGCGGGCGAACGCGACCGCCGCATTGGCCTTGGGGTCAGACGACGCGCCACGGCGGTTCAGGGCGATCTCGGCGTTGTCGATCTTCGCCAGGTTCAGGCCGAGATAGGTGTGGGCGGACAGGCAATAGTCGCAGCCGTTCACCTGGGCGACGGCGATCGCGATTCGCTCCCGGGTCTTGACGTCCAGAGCCTTACCCAAGGCGCCATTGAGCCCCAGAAAACCCTGCAGAGCAGCGGGGCTCAGGGCGAACAGACGGAAAAGGTTGGGAACGACGCCCAATTGCTTCTCCACAGCGTCCAGCAAGGGCTGGGACGCGGCGGGAGCGGCTTCACGGGCGGGAACGGCTATGCGGGACATGGCATCCTCCAAACGATTTTGAACCGGCGTCTCCGGTGTGCCGCTATCACTAGGACCCCGCACAGGCCGCGATAATCACAATAGTTGACAAGTTTTTATTGCTATGTACGCAATAGTGCATGGACCGTCTTGAAACCATGCGCGCCTTTGTCGCCGTAGCCACCAAGGGCAGCTTTGCTGAAGCGGCGCGGCAGCTGCGGCTCTCCCCGTCCGTGATCACTCGTTCGGTCGCGGATCTTGAGGACAGGCTGGGCCTCGTCCTCCTCAATCGGACCACTCGATCGGTCCGGCTGACCGAGCGGGGCGAGATCTTCCTCGAAAGTTGCCGTCAGGTCTTGGAGGACATCGAGGGGGCCGAGCGCAGGGTCCGCGGCGAGGATGCGGAGCCGCGCGGGTCGCTCAAGGTCGCGGCACCCATCCTGTTTGGTCGGCTCCACGTGTTGCCGATCATCATGCAGGTTCTGACGAAGCATCCGGGCCTGAGCATTCATTTGACGCTGTCGGATCGCAACGTCCACCTGGCGGAGGAATCTGTCGACGTCGCGATCCGCGTCGGCGACCTGGCCGACAGCAGTATGATGGCGATTTGCCTCGGGGCCGTCAGCCGGGTCCTGGTGGCCAGCCCGGGATATCTGGAACGTCAGGGAACGCCGAAAGCGCCGAACGACCTTTCGACCCACGACATCATTGCATTCGAGAGTCTCGACACGACCAACGACTGGCGCTTCGGGCCGACCGGCAAGTTGGTTCGCGTGGAGCCCCGATTGACCGTGAACAGTGGTGATGCGGCGATCGCGGCCGCGGAGGCGGGCCTCGGTATTTCCAGGACTCTGTCCTATCAGGTTATGGCCAGTGTGCTCGCTGGCCGCTTGGTCCCGCTCCTGGTCAGTTTCACCCCGGAAAAGCTTCCGGTCAGCGTAGTCTATCCCGCGCGTCGCATCGCCTCGGCAAACCTCAACGCCTTTGTCAAAAAGGCCCGAGAATACTTCAAAGACCACCCGCTGGTTCCGATCGAGGAGTGGGAAATCCCGTCAACCGGGGACGGCGGTTCTGAGACGGCAGCGACACCGGCAAGCAGCGGCCTCGCAACGCAATGATCAGAAGCTAGCGTGCGGCGTGGAAGGATTCGCAGCAATTGCGCCATCGACGGAGTGTGGGCGAGCGAGACCTGTTCCGGATCGTGGCTGTTCCAAACGTCCTCGGCCTTTCCTATCTTATCGATGGCGGTTTCGCGCTTGAAAGGCGAAAAGGTCAGCCGGCCATCAATGGGGATACTCAAGGGGGATCTCCATCATCTGTGGTCGAGCAGTCTGCTCGCGTGTTCCTCAGCTCGGCCTCCGCTGCCGCAAGTGGCCCCCGAAGGACGGAAGTCCCCGCGGCGACCTCGTCCGCAGTGAAGCACAGCGTAATGTCCTGGGCGGTCCCAGCCGAACGTCTCAAGCTTGAGGATGAAGGCCCGTTCGGGCTGCCCCTAGCAGCGGGGCGTCTACAGACGCTCGGCGACCTCAGGCTCAGTGCGAACATCTCGGGTGTTCATGTGCGCCACAATCTTCAGCCGCCTTCGCGGCAGTCCCGCTGACGATCTTCCGTTAGGACAGGCCTACGAACGGATATTCGACTCATAAGCCGCGAGAGACCTCCGCCGCATTTCGCCGAGCAAGCTCCGGGCATATTGATTCCATAAACGATTTTGGCACTGTGTGCGCTACGGTTATGTTCAGCGATGTCAAAGGTTACTACAGCAGACCACATCGGTATCGGGGCAACTGAGCGCCACAGGGTGATCCAAACAGACGCGATGCAGGACCAGGTCAAGGCGGAGCGCCGAACCGCCGTTTTGGGGCGGGTGGCTGGCGAGCCGCTCTGCTCTCGCAACGCCGGCCGACAGGCGGCGGCGGAATTTGGCTTTTCAGAACGATATGAAAACGGTTGGCAACATTAACGATTGGCTCATGGCCCATCACATTCTACCACTTGACGGGCACGACCTAACACCTTCTGGTTCAGCCTTCATATTCTATGCGCGACGCCGTCGCCGCTAAGGCCGTGGCGCCGCTGCTCTACGAGGGACGAGAAGTCGTCACTTCGGCGCCGGATGCGCGACGTGCTCGGTTCAGGAGCGCTGTGATCCGTCGGTAGCCATAAGTCGGACGGGCATCGGCGAGCTGCCGGATCGCGGCGAATACCTCGTCATCCCCCTGCCGCTGGTAGCGACCACGGCGGTCCTACGGGCCGTTATTTGCTTCCTCGTACTGGCGCTAACGCCGGGGAAGCAGCAGAAGGTGTAGAGCAAGGAGGCTTGGGGCCGCTTTTGGCATGGGTAGCTCCCAACCGGCCGCTTGTCGCCTGCATCACAGGCCGTAATGCGAAACGTCGCGCTCCATCAAGATGGCTCGCTTTGGGCACCTCTGTGCTTCCCTGGAGGCCGAGGCGGGTGTGGTTGCGCTTCCCCTAACGCTTCAAAGGCGCCGGCGGCGACGCGGCTGCGAAGCTGATCGCTCAGCGCTCCCTCCGAGCGCCGGCCATAAGGACCGAGCCCAGAGGCGGTCCCTGCCTCCTGCGCGACCGCCAACCGGCCGATCAAGGTGGCGCTCACCAGCGGGCAGCGCGGGACCTACCTGCAGGCCCTCTCTGGCACGTCGCCCTGTGAGATCGCCATGACACGAAGGTATAGTAGCCCAACCCGCCAATGATAACGGGGCAAATTCATGCCTCTCAGACTGCTACGCCCCAACTCCGCCGCCAACCTGACAACCCCTACCCCGGAGACGGGCCTCGTCATGGCTCCATCTTCGCACGGTCGAGGCCTGCCAGAAAACCCGTCGCGATGGTTTCGGCGAACCAGGGCGCCAAACGGAGATACAAACTCCGGAACTGCCCATAGCCCCGGGCGTACCCCGCCGCATGGGCGGGATTGGGCACCACGACCTCGCCCAACTTTACGAGCGCTCGGGCGCCTGCCCAGTCAGTGCTGGCGCCGACGCCCACCGCCGCCACCCACGCAGCGCCAAGGCAGGATCCCGGGTGGCCTTCCAGCCGCTGCACCGGCATCCCGATGATATCGGCGACGATCTGCATCCAGACGAGGCTGCGCGAGCCGCCGTCCGAGGCCAGCAACCGCCGCACGGGGTAGCCCAATTCGCGAAACACCTCGATGTGGTGGAGGAAGGCGTAGCCCACGCCTTCCAGCGCCGCGCGCCACAGATGGGCCGGCCCGTGGCTGAGGCTGAGGCCGGTGATCGTGCCGCGTGCCAGCGGATCGTGGATGGGGCTCTTCTCCCCGAGGAGATAAGGCAACACGACGACGCCGTCGCTGCCCGGCGGAATAGCCGCGGCCAGCGCGTCGAGCGTGGCATGCGGATCGTCGGAGCCCGCCACCACGCCAGCCGCAAAGCCGGAAACGATCCAGTTGAGCATGGCACCCGTCGCCGCCATGCAGCCATTCGGCATGAAGCGGCCCGGGATCACGTGGCGGTCGAGAAACAGCCGCGCATCCGGCCGCGCCGTGTCAGCGGCGATCAGGATATCCCCCGCCCCGCCGAACTTCAGCAGCACGTCGCCTTCCGCGACAACGCCCGCTGCGTAGGCCGAGGCTACATGATCGGCCGCACCGGCGACCACGGGCAAGCCTTCCGGCACGCCGCTTTCGGCAGCCGCCGCCGCGGTGACATGCCCGATCACGCAATGGCTCTCGGCGATCGGCGGCAAGGCCGCGGCCGGGATGCCGGCGAGCGCCACGAGGTCCGGCGCGACGCACCCATCCGCCAAATCGACGAAACCCGCTTCCAGCGCCCAGTTGTGCTCAATCGTTCGGGCGCCGCTAAGCTTCCAGTTGATGAAGTCGTAGGAGCCGAAAACGGTCGCGATGCGAGCGAAGACCTCCGGCTCGTGCCGCGCGAGCCAGCGCAGCTTGGCCGCCACAATCTGCTGGTTGATGCCGTTCCCCGTGCGACGCAGGAAGGCGTTGGCGTCGACCTCCTGCGCCAGCGCCTCGACCTCCGCCATGCAGCGCCCATCGCTCTGCTGGATGCTGCGGCGGAGAACTCGGCCTGCACCATCGAGCAGCACCACGGCCGGCACCATGCCGGCGACTCCGATGGCAGCGAGCGAGCCGCGAAGCTCCGGCGCCGTCTCCAGCAGTTCGCGCGTGATGGCGCAGGTGTTCCGCCACCACTGTTCCGGATCCTCCTCGGCCCAGCCAGGATGCAGCGACACGAGATCGACGGGGCGGGACACGACGGCGACGATGCGATCCGGCAGATCGATGAGGATGCCGATCGTCGACGTCGTGCCGATATCGATGCCGATGACCGCGGGCATGGAGGCCGCGCTCCCTCAGCGCAGCGTCGCGACCTTGCCCATGAACGCGCGCACGCGGGCGGGATCGACGGCGTTCCAGGTGTGACCGCCGACCTTGAAATGCGTGCCGACAACGCAGCCATCCGCGACGCCCAGCACATCCGCGACGTTGCCGAGGTGGACACCCGTATTGGCGAAGACCGGCACATCGCGGACCGCTGCGCAGACCTCGTTCAGGTCGGATTGGGAGGTCGCCTGACCGGTGATCGGACCGGAGACGAGTATGGCATCGGCGAGCGAGGAAAAGACGGCGCTGCGGGCGCGGAGCGCCAGGGGGCGCGTGTCGAGCGGGGCCGCGAATTCGGCATTGATGTTGAAGAGAAGCTTGAGGTTGCGAACGCCAAGATCGCGCCGCGCCCGCAAGGCGCCGTCGCAGTCCGGCACCCAAAGTCCCATGTCGGACGCATAGACCCCGGTGAAGATCTCGCGCACAAAGTGGGCGCCGGTCGCGGCGGCAATGGCGACGCTCGCCACCGGATCCCAGAGGTAGTTTACGCCGAAGGGCACACGGATGCTGGGGCTGAGGAAGGAGACGACGGCGCTCATCGCCGCGACCGACGCCGTCGGCGCCTTCAGGGAATATGGACGGTCGTTTTCGTTGCCGAACATGACCGCGTCCACGCCACCCGCTTGCAGGTGCTCGAGATCCATGGCCGCCTTCTGGATGAGGGCATTTATGCCCCCGTGCTCGTCGTAAAGCGGCGTGCCCGGCAATGCGCCGATATGCACCATCCCGATGACGACCTTCTTCTTGCCGTCGAAGAAATCGAACATTCTGCCCCTCGATCGTTATGTCGGCGCCCGCGTGACGGTGCCTACAGGTCCTCGGAGTCCGGCGCTGCCGGGCCGGCGATGATGATCTCGACGTGCGCGCGCTCGACCGCCGCACGAATGGCGGACGGCGGTGGCGTGTCGGTGACGATGCTGCTGATCGCCTCGAACCCGCAGACGCGCACGAAGGATCGACGGCTGAACTTGCTGCTGTCGCAAAGCACCGTCACCGCCGAGGCCTGCTGCATGAAAACGGTTTTGATTTCGGCTTCCTCAGGCGAGTAGTCGTAGATACCGAGCTCGTCGATGCCCGCGACGCCGATGAAGACGCGATCCATCCAGTGGCCGGAAAGCTGTTGACGCGTAATGCCGCCGCAGAGCGAACCCTCCCGCGGACGGAGCCGGCCGCCAAGCAGGAAGACCTCCGGCAGGAAGGGCTGCGGCATGGCGAGGATTGTCTGCAGGCTGTTCGTGACGATCTCGATCGCATCATGCGCCGCGAGTTCCGCGGCGACACAGGCGACGGTCGAGCCGACATCAAGTCCGATCGCCTGCCCCGGCAGTACGAGGGCGGCCGCCGCGACCGCGAGCCGCTGCTTCGCCTCACGGTTCAGATCGCGCCGTGCGGCGTAGGAGGGCTCGGATGAAATGGCGTTCACTTGGGGGGCGGGTACCGCGCCACCGTGCAAACGCTGGACGAGGCCGTCCCGCTCAAGCACTTCGAGGTCGCGGCGCACCGTCATGTCAGAAATGCCGATTTCCCTCGCCACATCGGCAACAAGGACAAATCCGCGATCTCGGATGAGACGCGTGAGGGCTGCGCGGCGTGCCCCCGCGGGCGCTGCGGGAACCACCGGCTCCGCTTCGTCATCCGGCGTGCGGACCAAGCTTGAGTCATCGGTCATCAAGCAACTCTAGCTGGTGCTTGCGCACCACACAACATGATCGAACAAAATCGCTCAGCAAAATTGTTTGAAATTGTTTGACTGCCGTTTTCTCGCTGTTATGGTTGCGAATGTTTGTGCGGTAAGGGGTAGCGGGAGCGTGATGGACAGGATCGGCGGCGATCTCGCCGGCAAGACGGCGCTCGTCACCGGCGGCGCCACCGGTATCGGCCGTGCCATCGCGACCGCACTGTACAAGCACGGAGTCCACCTCGTCATCGCCGACATCGACGGCGAGGCCGCGCAGGCCGCAGCCGCCGCCATTTCGTCCGAAGTCGTCGCCATCACCATGGATGTCACGAAACGGGAGAGCGTCGAGGCAGGTTTTGCTGAAGCCGCGGCGGCACTTGGCCGTATCGAGCGCGTCGTCGCCAACGCCGGCGTCTCCACCATGAAGCCGGCGCTGGAGATTACCGATGCCGACTGGAACCTGAACATTGACGTGAATGCGCGTGGGGTGTTCCTGACGAACCAGATCGCGTGTCGTCATTTCGTCGATCGCAACATCAAGGGCGCCATCTGCAACACCGCTTCGCTAGCGGGCAAGGTCGGTGCGCCGCTGCTGGCCCACTATTCGGCGAGCAAGTTCGCCGTCATCGGCTGGACGCAGGCGCTCGCGCGAGAGATGGCGAAGCACGGCATTCGCATCAACGCGGTGTGCCCCGGCTTCGTGCGGACCGGCATGCAGTATCGCGAAGCTATCTGGGAAGCGGAGTTGCGCGGTATGACGCCGCAGGCCGTGCTTGACGAATACGTCGCCCTGACACCTCTCGGCCGCATCGAGGAGCCCGAGGACGTGGCCGGCGTTGTTGCCTTTCTGCTGTCGGACGCCGCCCGGTTCATGACCGGACAGTCGGTGAATGTGACGGGCGGCGTTTACATGACCTGAAAGTTTGTCGTGGCCGCGTAGGGCCACGGCGTCGTCGCTGCAACGCGTTGACCTCTGGAGAGTGCCATGGCGAAGCGTATCTGGACGAAGAGAGCCTCGATCGCGGCTCTGCTGGCCGGCGTGGGTCTGGGTGTTGGATCAGGCGGCCTGCCGAAGGCAGCGCAGGCGGCAGATGACGGTGGAACGCTGACGATCTCCGACGCGCAGTTCCTATGGACCTGCGGGTTCAGCCCCTTCAACCCGAATTCGAACTTCCTCTCCGTCGGGCCCATTTACGAGACGCTGATGTTCGTCAACACGCTGCAGAATGCGAAAGTGACGCCGTGGCTCGCCACCTCCTACGCCTGGACCGACAGTAACAAGGTGATCACTTTCACCTTGCGCAAGGGCGTGAAGTGGACGGACGGCACGCCTCTGACGGCCGCCGATGTCGCCTTCACCTTCAACATGCTCAAGAAGTATCCGGCGCTCGACCTGAATTCCGTCTGGTCCGCCCTGTCGAGCGCGACGGCATCAGGTGACGACACCGTCACTTTCACGTTCAAGACAGCCGCCGTGCCCTATTTCTACTACATCGCCGATCAGGTCGGCATCGTGCCCGAGCACGTCTGGTCGAAGGCGAAGGACCCGACAACCTACCAGGACGCGCATCCCGTCGGCACCGGCCCCTTCACGATGGCGCGCTGCACGCCGCAGGATGTGAGCTACGCGCGCAACCCGAACTACTGGCAGCCCGGGCTGCCGAAGATAGCCAAGATCGAGTATCCCGCCTTCACGACCAACCCGCCGGCAAACGAGGTTCTCTCGACCGGCGAGGCGCAATGGGGCGCGCAGTTCATTCCCAACATGAAGGCCGAATATCTTTCGAAGAGCAAGGACAACCACTATTGGTTTCCGCCGACCGTCAACGTCTCGATCTTCATCAACCAGACCAATCCGATCCTCAAGGACGTGAACGTCCGTAAGGCGATGGTCTATGCGCTCAACAATGCCCGCGTCGCGATGATCGGCGAGTATGGCTATGAGCCCCCCGCCAATCAGGCCGGGGTCGTCGAGCCGACCTTCACGCCCTGGCTCGACAAATCGGAACTTGCGGCCGCGGGTTACAAATACGATCCGCAGAAGGCGATCGATATCCTCGAGAAGGCCGGATACAAGCGAGGCTCCGACGGCATCTTCACCACGCCCGACGGGAAGCCGCTCGCCTTCACCATCATAAACCAGAGCGCTTATACCGACTGGGTCGCGGCGCTTCAGGTGGTCGCACAGGAGTTCAAGGCGGTCGGCATCAAGCTCGATGTCTCCAACCTCGCCGGCAACGACTACACGGCGAAGCTCGACAACGGCCAGTTCGACCTCGCCTATGCCTACGAGGCCGGCGGTCCGTCGCCCTATTACGAATTTCGCCAGTGGCTGTACGGACCGGCCTCCGCGCCCATCGGCCAGTCGGCGACGACGAACTGGGAGCGTTACATGAACAAGGACACCGACGCGCTGATCGACAGCTACGCGACCTCGACGAGCACCGCGCAGCAGCATGCGATCATGTCGAAGCTGGAGAAGATACTGCTCGACGACGTGCCGCTGATCCCGGTGACCGAGCAGGTGGATTGGGATCAGTATTCCACGAAGCAGTTCGTGGGCTGGCCGACACCGAAGGACCCGTATGCGCAGCCGATGGCCGGCTACACCTTCCCCGACTGGGCCGTAATCGTGCTGCGCCTGCATGAAAAATGAGGGTGACCGCCCTCGCCCGCGTTTGCGGCAGGATGTCGCCTGATGAGAGCGATGTGAGCTAGATGCGCTACATCCTGCGCCGCCTCGGCTTCTTCATCGTCACGCTCTGGGCGGCGATGACGGTCAACTTCTTCCTGCCGCGCCTCATGCCCGGCAATCCGGCGACCGCGATGATCGCGCGTTTCCATGGCAGGCTGAGCGGTCAGTCCCTGCGTGCCATGGAAGTGGCCTTCGGGGTGAACACGCAGCAGAGTCTGGTCTCCCAGTATTTCGCCTATCTCGGTAACAGCTTCACCGGGCAGTTCGGCCGGTCGCTGACGTTCTTCCCGGATACCGTGGCACAGGTCGTGTTCCAGGCGCTGCCCTGGACGCTCGGCCTCGTCGGCGTCACCACGGTGATCGCCTTCATAGTGGGAACGCTCATCGGCATGGTCGGCGCCTGGGGCCGCGGCGGATGGTTCGACAGCATCCTGCCGCCGATCTTCATCGTCCTCTCGGCCTTCCCCTATTTCTGGATCGCGCTGGTCTTCATCCTCGTGTTCTCGATCACGCTCGGCTGGCTGCCGCTCGGCTTCGGCTACACCAACGGACAGGCAATGACCCTTACCTGGGCTTTTGCCTGGGACGTGATCCAGCATGCGATCCTGCCTGCCTTCACCATCATCCTCACCTCCATCGGCGGCTGGATTCTGACGATGCGAAACAACATGATCATGACGTTGAACGAGGACTACGTGCGGATGGCGCGCGCGAAAGGCCTCTCCCCGGCTCGCATCATGTTCGACTACGCGGGGCGCAACGCGATCCTACCCAATCTCAGCGGCTTCGGCATGTCGCTCGGCTTCGTCGTCAGCGGCGCGATCCTGGTGGAATACGTCTTCTCCTATCCCGGTGTCGGCTACATGATGCTGCAATCCGTGCTCAACGAAGACTATCCGCTCATGCAGACGCTGTTTCTCTTCATCACCGTTGCTGTCCTGCTCGCGATCCTCGCGGTTGATGGCGTGACGGTACTGCTGGACCCCCGCACCCGGGGTTCCGGATGAGCGCGCCCGCCACGACGGGCAGGCCCACGCGGCGGGGCCCGCCCGGGCTGCGCTCCGCCGGAACGCTGGGCCGCGCCATCCTCTCCAACCGCAAGGCCCTGGCGGGCGCGATCCTGCTCGGTATCTGCATCGTCATGGCGATCATCCCGGGCGTCATAGCGCCGGGCGATCCGAATGCGGAAGCCTTCATGCCGGGTCAGGGGCCAAGCACCGCCAACTGGCTCGGCACGACATCCTACGGGCAGGACATCTTCGCGCAGTTCATCTGGGGCGCGCGTGCGTCCCTCGTTATCGCCGTCGCCGCCGGGCTGCTCTCGACGATGATCTCGGCACTCATCGGCGTCGGGGCCGGCTACCTTGGCGGCACGACGGACAGCCTGCTCTCGCTGATCACAGACGTGTTCCTCGTCATCCCGGCCTTCCCGCTCGTCGTCATCATCGCCGCCTATTCCAAAACCGGTGGCAACACGATGATCATCGCCGTGCTGGTGGCAACCGGCTGGTCGTACGGGGCGCGGCAGCTTCGCGCTCAGGTCCTCTCGCTGCGCCATCGGGAGTTCCTCACCGCCGCGCGCCTGCGCGGCGAGCGCAGTTGGCGAATCATCATCGCCGAGATCCTGCCGAACATGACGTCTCTTCTCGTCGCGAATTTCCTGGGCGCCTCCGTCTACGCCATCCTGACGGCGGCGGGGCTGCAGTTCCTCGGGCTCGGCAACGTCAACACGCCAAGTTGGGGGACGATGCTGTATTGGGCCCAGAACAACGAGGCCCTGCAGGCGGGCATCCCGCTCTGGGCAATCGCCCCCGGGGTCGGCATCGCGACGCTCGGCGGCGCCTTCGCGCTGCTCAACTACGCCTTCGACGAAATCAGCAACCCGGTGCTGCGGCCGGTCCGCAAGCGCCGCGCCCGACGCACACCCTGAGAGCAGCGTGATTGCCGACCCCATCCTCGACGTTGCCGACATCACGGTCGAATACAGCACCGCAGGGGAGCCGGCACGCGCCGTGGATCACGTCAGCTTCCAGGTCGCGCGCGGCGAATTCCTCGGCATCGTAGGCGAATCGGGCTGCGGGAAGTCGACGCTGCTCTTTGCCATCGCGCAGCTCCTCAGCCCGCCCGCGGAGCTTGTCAGCGGCTCGGTGACCTTCAAGGGCCGCGACATGGTGGGGCTGGTGGGCGAGACGCTGCGGGCGATGCGCTGGCGCGACTATTCGGTTGTGATGCAAAGCGCCATGAACGCGCTCAATCCCGTCAAGACCGTCGCCGCACAATATGAGGACGCGATGCGGGCGCACGGCATGTCCGACCGCAGGCGGATCCGCGCACGCTCCCAGGAAGTGCTGGCGCTGGTCGGCATCGATGCGATCCATCTGAAAAGCTATCCGCATCAGCTGTCTGGCGGCATGCGCCAGCGCGTGATGATCGCGATGGCGCTGCTCCTCTCGCCTGAACTCATCGTCATGGATGAGCCGACATCGGCGCTCGATGTCGTAGCTCAACGATCGCTGATGGTGCAGGTCAAGGAGCTGCAACGACGGCTCGGCTTCGCGGTCATCTTCGTCACGCACGACATGTCGCTGGTCGGCCATTTCTCGGACCGGCTGGCTGTGATGTATGCCGGCCGCATCGTCGAGATCGGTCCGACGCGCCCGCTTTTCGCCAATCCGCAGCACCCTTACACGCGTGGCCTTCTGGACTCCTTCCCCTCCGTCTACGGCCCAAAGGTTCCGTTGACCGGCATTCCCGGCGCTCCGCCCGATCTTTCGGACCTGCCGAGCGGTTGCCGTTTCCGGCCGCGCTGCCCGAAGGTGATGCCGCGCTGCGCCGAGATCGAGCCCGCGCTTTACGTGTCCGGCGAAGCCCACGTGCGCTGCCTCCTCTATGAGCTAGCAGATGGCTGAGGAAACCGCACCGCTCCTCGAAACGCGCGCGCTCGCGCGGCATTTTCACATCGGCGGCCTGTTCAGCACGGCGCGTCTGCATGCGGTGGATGACCTCGACCTGGTCATCCGCCCGCGCGAGATCCTGGCCGTCGTTGGCGAGAGCGGCAGCGGCAAGAGCACCATCGCCCGCTTGCTGGCCAAGGTCTATGAGCCGACGAGCGGCGACATCCTGTTCCGCTGCCGATCCCTGCGCGATGTGCGGACGCGGGCCGACCTTCTGGCTTATCGTGGCCAAGTGCCGATGGTCTTCCAGGATCCGTTCAGCTCGCTCAATCCGGTTCATCCCATCGGCTACGCACTGTTGCGCGGGCTGGCACTCCATCAACCGAGCCTCTCCGCCAATGAGCGGGAGGCTGCGGCGGTCCGGGCTCTCGAATCCGTCGGCCTTTCGCCCGCGCGCCAAGTCATGGCGCGATACCCGCATGAGATGAGCGGCGGTCAGCGCCAGCGCGTCGGCTTCGCCCAGGCCCTGTCCTATCAGCCGAGCCTTGTTCTGGCGGATGAGCCAGTGTCGATGCTGGACGTTTCGATCCGCATCGGCGTGCTCAACCTGATGGCGCGGCTGTGCGCGGAGGACGGGATCTCCTTCCTCTACATCACCCATGACATCGCGAGCGCCCGCTACGTCTCGCACCGCATCGTCGTCATGTACGCAGGCCGGGTGGCGGAAAGCGGCCCCACCGAGGACGTGCTGCACCGCCCGGTGCATCCCTATACGCGCCTGCTGCTCTCGGCGGTACCCGACCCCCGCGCACCGATCACGTTGACGGCCGCCGATACGGGGGAGCCGCCGCGCGTCGTGAACCCCGGCGAGGGCTGCCGCTTCCGCAGGCGCTGCCCGCTCGCTGTCGCCAAATGCGCGACGATGACGCCGATGCTGAGTCAAGCTGCACCGGGACATCAAGCCGCTTGCCACGTCACCGCGCCCAGTGGGCCCACTCCAAAATGACTTTGCGGGTGCCGAACTGGGACCAGCGATCGGGCTTCGCCGCATGAAACTACCGGTTCACTTTGTCCCGGGGACAAGGAGCGGCCCGATTGCTGACCGTCGTCCTCGCGGGACAGCCACGGATCACCCCGCAGGCCCCATCTGCTTCATCAAGCGCGCCGTCGTGCGGCGCGCGACCTCAACTCACCTTGGGTCTCAGCAGCCGCTCACCATTTTGAGCGCCGCAATCGTCCAACGCGCCGAGCAGCCCCACGGGCACGTTAGGCCAACCAGCGGCTAGGATGGCGCGTGTCACGACGGCCAAGCTTCGCCGGCAGTATTGATCAACCGCCTCATGTCGGCGGTCCTGCTCCACGCCACTGATCCGTATCCGTAGACTGGGCTCAGCGCCAGATGGACATCATCCGTATGAGGAGGCTGGGCGGTCGGCACCGCTTCCTAGCACTTTAGGGCGGGCTGTGATCGACCTCTCACAACCCGCGACAAATCGCCCACAGCGGTTGCGTTTCCCAGCTAACATGATAGGGATATCTCAAGAGGTGGTTCTAAAGAGCCGCGCATGGGCCCGGTTGGGTTTCGAGGAGGAAGCGATGACAGCCGAAGGTGTCAGGGCCGATCCGGCGGAGTTGCGCGCGTGAGCGGCGCAGCCGTCGCGGAGTTGCCGCAGCCCGCGAGCGAGATCGCCGTCGGTTGCAGCGGCCTGACCAAATCCTATGACGGCGTGCCGGTTCTGCGAGACATCTCGGTGACGTTTATGCGGGGCACCGTGAACGTTCTGGCGGGAGAGAACGGGGCCGGAAAATCCACACTGTTCAAGATCATCTCCGGCCAGGTGCATCCCGATGCCGGCCAGCTGACCCTGTTCGGAGAGCCGGTGCGCCGCTTCGACGCACGCCACGCCCAGGGCCTTGGTGTCTCCATCATTCCGCAGGAGCTCGCGCCGATCCCGGATATGAGGGTCTGGCAAAATCTCCTGATCGGACGCGAGAAAAGCGGTTTCGGCCTGCTCCGTCGTCGCCAGATGATCGAGGAAGCCGCCGCGATGATGGAGGGTGTGGGGCTGTCGGTCGACCCCACGCTGCCGATGAAGCGCCTCAATGTCGCGACGACGCAAATGATCGAGATCCTCAAGGCGACGTCGCGCCAGGCGCGGATCATCCTGATGGATGAACCGACCTCCTCGCTCAGCGCGCGCGAGGTCGAGCAGCTGTTCCAGGTCATCCGCCGATTGCGGGCGTCCGGGGTGTGCATTCTCTACACCAGCCACCGTATGGAAGAAATCGAGGCGATTTCGGATACCGTCGCCATCATGCGGGACGGGGCCATCATCCGCCACGCGCCGACATCGGCACTGACCGAGCGCGCGATCATCGCCGATATGGTCGGCCGCGAAATCACGGAACTATTTCCCGACCGTCAGATCACGGAAAGCGACACGCCGGTCCTCGAAGTCCGCAACCTCGCCGTCAAGGGATACAAGTCCTCGGTCTCCTTCACCGTCAGGGCGGGTGAGATCCTTGGGCTCGGCGGGCTCGTCGGCGCCGGCCGCTCCGAATTGCTCGAAGCCATCTACGGAATGCGGAAGGCGACCGGTTCGCTGCGTCTCGACGGACGGGACCTGCCACTCGGGCGTATGAAGGAATCGATCCGGCGAGGGATCGCCCTGGTGCCGGAGGACCGTAAGCTTTCTGGCATCCTGACATCGCTCTCGATCCTCGACAACGTGACGCTGCCGCACCTCGATACGTTTACCGCGGTCGGCTTCCTGGAGAACGGGAACCGACGCAGCAAGACGCTTGATGTACTGAGGCGCACGCGCGTGGCCTATGCGACGCTCGGGCAGAAGGTCGGCCATCTTTCCGGCGGCAATCAACAGAAGGTGGCGCTCGCCCGATGGCTTGTCACCGGAACTCCGCGTCTTCTCATCCTGGACGAACCGACGCGCGGGATCGACGTGGGCGCGCGCAGCGAACTCTATCGCCTCATCAACGATCTCGCGGCCCAGGGCGTTGCGGTGCTGCTGGCATCCTCCGACATGCCGGAACTCATCAACCTGAGCCACCGGGTCTTGGTTATCCGTGAAGGGGCGATCATGGGCGAGTTGAAGAAGAACGAGTTGGACCAGGAGGCGATCCTGCGTCTGGCGATGGGAAGGGCATCCAATGACAGGCAATAGCGCCACCTCGGAGGTCGTGAACGCGGCAGAGCCCAAGGGCATGCCGTCGCCACGCCAGATCGGCCGGTTCGCCTTGCGCTACGCCCTGGTCATCATCCTGGCGGTGTTCCTCGTCACGCTGGCGGTGTCGAACCGAAGCTTCCTGACCTTCTCCAACATGAACGTCATCCTGATCCAGGTGGCGGCGAACGCGCTGCTGGCGACCGGGGCGACATTCGTCATCCTGACCGGCGGCATCGATCTATCGGTCGGCAGCATCGTCGGCCTGTCAGGCGTGGTCGCCGCGCTGTTCGCGCAGGACGACGGCGCCCTGACCTGCGCGGAAGCCGTAATCCTCGGCATCGCCGCCGGCACCGCCATCGGCGCCTTCAATGGCGCGCTCGTCGCCTTCGCGCGCGTGCCGCCCTTCGTCGCGACGCTCGGCAATATGACGGTGGCGTCCGGCCTCGCCTTCGTTGCCAGCGATGGGCAGCCGATTTCCGGCCTGTCCGATCAGTTCCTGGCCCTCAGCGGCACGATCTTCGGGGTTTCGATTCCGGTCGCTGTGATGGTCATCGTCGTCGTGATCGCCTGGGTGTTGCTCGCCCGCACCAAATTCGGCATGCATATCTACGCGGTCGGGGGCAATCCGCAGGCGGCGCGCGTTGCCGGTGTCAACCTTCGCGCCAATCGCTTCGCGGTCTATACGATCTCCGGCTTTCTCGCCGGCGTTGCGGGCGTCATCCTGGCCGCGCGCGCAACGGCGGGCATCGCCACGAACGGCACCGGCTATGAGCTGAACGCCATCGCGGCGGCGGTCATCGGCGGCATCAGCCTGGCCGGCGGACGCGGCTCCATTATCGGCACGGTCTTCGGGTTCCTCATCATCGGGGTGCTCGACAACGGGCTGAACATCATCAACGTTTCACCCTTCTACCAGCTCATCGTCAAAGGCCTGATCATCATCGGTGCCGTCTTCGTCGACAGCGTCATGAATCGGGGCGACGACTGAGCGCGAAGGGGCCGTGCCTTGGCTGCTCCGCCGCGAGCCGTGGCGGAGATTTCAGAACAACACGCAATCACCACAGGGATACAGAAATGCCGTCCAAGCTCTTCAAGACTCTCCTCGCCGGCGCCGCCCTCTCCGCCGGCCTCGCCGGTGCTGCCCCGGCCTTCGCCGACAGTGCGCATCCCGTCATCGGCTTCACCGTCTATGACATGTCCTCCTTCATCTCGCTCGCCAAACGCGGCGTCGAGCAGGTGGCCAAGGCCAACCACGCGACCGTGCTGTGGGACAGCGCGCGGATGGACGTGAACGCCCAGATTTCGCAGTTCCAGCAGTTCATCAACCGCAAGGTCGATGCGATCGTCGTGGCCCCCGTTAATTCGGCGACGCTGACGCCGCAGATCAAGGCGGCGAAGGCGGCGGGCATCGCGGTGATCGTCACCAACCTGACGGCGAGCCCGGACGCGACGCCCTACATCACCTCCTATGTCGGGCCGGATGACGTGCAGGCGGGCGCGAACGAGGCGAAGCACATGGTCACGGCGCTCGGCGGCAAGGGCAACGTCGTGGTCCTGCAGGGGCCGCTTGGCCAATCCGGCGAGATTGACCGCACCAAGGGCATCAAGGAAGTTCTGGCGCAGAACCCGAACGTGACCCTGCTCGCCATCCAGCCGGGCAACTGGGCGCGCAACCAGGCCTATAGCGTCACGCAGGATTGGATGTCGCGCTATGGCAGCAAGATCGACGGCATCATCGCAGAGAACGACGACATGGCGATCGGCGCCATCCAGGCGCTGAAGGAAAAGGGGCTCGCCGGCAAGATCCCGGTGACTGGCACGGACGGCATCAAGGACGGCATGCGCGCCGTCCGCGACGGCACTGAGCTGGAGAGCAACCTGCAGGACGGCCCGTTGGAACTCGGCATGGCTGAGCAGGTGGCGATCAACCACGTCCAGGGCAAGCCGGTTCCGGCGACCGCCATGTTCATCATGCCCGAACTGACCAAGAGCAACATCGACCACTACTACAACCAAATGTACGGCAACTTTAACGGCTTCCTGAAGACACTGCCGGCGCTCATCAACGCCAACCTCGCCTCCGGCCACTACGCCCAGCAGTAATGCCGCGATACGGCTGAAAGCGGCAGACGGTCTTACACCACCCGGCCCCTGCGGGCTGGGTGGTCTCTGCCGGTCACGGAGCGCGGATACATGGGAAATGATGCGTTGAAGGCGCGCGGCGTCGACGGCCGGCGCCAACGCATTCTGGACTATCTGCTGAAGGAGACCGCGGCCCAGGTCGACGAGCTGGCGGAGCGCTTCGGCGTCAGCCGGATGACCGTCCATCGCGATCTCGATGTGCTGTCCGAGCGGGGTTTCGTCCGCAAAGTCCATGGCGGCGCCCGGGTGCAGTCCTTCAGCCTCGCCGAAACCGAGTTCGCGCAGCGGAGCATGATCGCGACTGCGGAGAAGCGGGCGATCGCACGCCTCGCGGCCGAACTCGTCCTGCCCGGACAGATCGTTGTCCTCGACGATTCGAGTACCTCGACCTTTCTCGCCGAGCAGTTGGCGCCGATCCAACCATTGACCGTGATCACCAACGGCCTCGGGCCTTTGGAGCGGCTGCGCGGCGATGCCGGCAAGACGGTCATCTGTCTCGGCGGCACCTATCACCAGCACTACCATGGCTTCTTTGGAATGATCTGCGAGCAGGCGATCCGCAGCTTGCGGGCGAACACAGTCTTTCTCTCCGCGCAGAGCGTCTGGGAAAACGGGGTCTATCATCCCGAGGAAGAGGTTGTGAAGATCAAGCAGGCGCTGGCCTCGATCGCGACGCAGCGGGTCTTGCTCGCCAACAGCCAGAAGTTCGGAGCAACTGCGCTCCATCGGATCTGCGATGTTTCGGACTTTGACATCATCATCACCGACCGCGGCATCGCGGCGCCGGACCTCAACAAACTGCGGGAGGCCAATCTGCAGATCAGGCTCGTCGATCTATAACAGGTTCTATTGCCTCGTCTTCTTGAATCCAGAAAGAGGCTCCGGAGACCGCTGCCTTGGGCAACGAAAGGGCGTCCGTGGCGAGGGCCGTGACCACCGTCACGCCCAGCGTCACATGGGTGAATTCCTGCGGCATGGAGCGGAGCGTCGCCGGGAATGACGCCAGGAGCGCGATGCGGCCGTTCGGACCGGCACGGGCAACTGCCTCCTCGGTCATGGCCTCATTCGGTTTCAGCACCGGCAGCTGGTGGAATTCCTGTGCGCAGGCCTCGATGCACGGACCAAAGGCCTCCTTGGCTGGCGCGACAGAGTTGCGCAGTGCGAGAATGAGCGCGATCCGCCGATGACATACCGGACATCATACTGGCAGGAGGAAGACCTATGACCCGCACCGATTTCTTCGACGTGCCCAACTTCATGCTGCAGAAGGGTGGGATGCTGCCGACCGCGCGCCTGTCCTACAAGACATTGGGCACGCTGAACAGCGACCGGAGCAATGCTGTTCTGGTGCCGAGTTGGTACACGGGGACCCATGCCGACACTGAGATGTTCATGACGGGGACAGGGCGTGCGCTTGACCCGCAAAAGTACTTCATCATCCTGCCTGACCTGCTCGGCAACGGACTCTCAACCTCGCCGAGCAACGCCCCGGCCCCAGTGGATCGCGGCCGATTTCCCCGAGTAACGATCCATGACAACGTCCGCCTGCAGTATCAGCTGATCACAGAGGTGTTGGGCATCGAGACGCTTCGGCTGGTGACCGGCTGGTCCATGGGCGCCTGCCAGACCTATCAGTGGGCGGCGCAATACCCTGGCATGGTCAGGGCCGCCTGTCCTATCGCCGGCTCTGCCCGCACGGCTTCCTTCAACAAGGTGTTCCTGTTGGCGCTGAAGCGGACGCTGGAACTGGATCCCACCTTCGCCGAAGGCTTTTACGAGCGAGCGCCGGTGGCTGGGTTGCGCGCCTTCGCCGCGATCTATGCCGGCTGGGGCGTCTCCGAGCCGTTCTTCCGTACCGAAGCATATCGCCTGTTCGGCGCCGGCAGTCACGAGGAGTTCGTTCAGTACTTCTGGGAGCCGTTCTTCCTGAAGTGCGACGCCAACAACCTGCTGTCGCAGCTCTCAACTTGGCTCGATGGTGATATCAGTGCAAATCCCGCCTATGGCGGCGACTTCCATGCTGCGCTACGGGCCATCCGCGCGCGCACGATCGTCATGCCCGTCGATCACGACCGCTACTTCCCACCTGTGGATGCGGAGGAAGAGGTGCGGCACATCCCCAACAGCGAATGCCGGGTGATCAACTCGATTTGGGGTCACATGGCGCCGATGAACCCGGGCGACAGTCCGGCGATCGATGCGGCGTTGTCAGAACTTCTGGAGTAAGAACTCATCGGCCCGTGACGAGCCTGCGGATGCGAGCCCAACTTCGCAGGAACGGTCATGTCACCGTAGGCGGCTGTCGGCGCTCCAGCTTGGGCTGGCGCAACTCGCGGCGGAGCTTGATCAGCTCATCGCGGTCCATACGGGACGCCGGCTCGACCTTCTCCTCTCGGCGGCCTTCGCAATGATCGGCCTGCGCAATCCACTTTGGATAGACTGCGAAGTCGGCTCCAACGCGCGCGCACGATCATCCGGGTCACGGCCGGCTCGGCTTGCAAGACTCACCTGTCACCTCCCCTCTACCTTTTCGGAGAGCGAAAGCGGATTGTGCCGCGCGTCTGACGTGCCAGCCGTGTCCCGGCGCCGCGTCGACGACGGCAGCAGGATGCCCGCGAGGCATAGCGAGAAGCGGATAATCAACCAAGCCACGGCCGGCGGCCGTCTTTATCTCAAAGACGTGACCCCCAACGGCGCAGCTTAGTCGGCGCCCATATCGGCCGGCGCACGTGCCATGGCACGCACAACATCCGACCTGCTCACCATTCCGACCAGCTTCCCGTCCTGCAGGATTGGCAAGCGCTTGATCTTGTGGTCGGTCATCAAGCCCGCCATCTCAACCAAAGTCGTCGTGGCCGAAACCGAGATCACCGGCGTCGTCATGAGGTCTCTGGCGAGACGGCTATCCATGCGGACATAATCCACGAAGTCCGGGGCAAGATCGGTACCTTCGGCAAGCAGGCTCAGCCACCAGGCGCGCTTCAGCATGTTCTCCTGGCCGAAAGGTCGCATGAGGTCACCCTCGCTCAGCATGCCGATAAGCGCTCCCGCCTCGTCACAGATCGGAACGGCGCTGATATCGTGGTCGGCCAATAGTTGAGCGACCCTCCTCACCGGGTCTTCAGGCCGTGCCGTGACAACATCCCGGGTCATGATGTCGGCAGCTGTTATGGACATAGGTCACTCCGTGTTCAAACCGAACAGCACGATTGGCAGCATCCGCCGGCTCGCGCTTTGATCTGGCGCAAGCAGTCCTCGGAGCGTCCCCGTGGGCTTTGCGGGGGTAAGTTGCCCTAGCTCAGGACGGCCTCGCCACGCGGCGTCCAATGGGGTCTAAACGAGGAGTTTTTCCTGGAATGCGGGTTCTTACCGCTTGATCGAGCGATGAAGCGCTTCTCTATGTGACGGCTGGCGCGGCACTTTGGCTTGGCGATCTCGTCGGTCACGCAAGGTCAGCGGCAGGCAAGGCCGGATTTCTTCGTCATCGCATCTCCGGTGGTCGTACTGTCGGGTTATTCGGCGCCTGTCGACAACATGCTTCAGCGCTCTTTGATTGGCTCAGCGGCATCCATCCGATCCGGTGGATGCTGATCATCACGCGCGGCCGGCTCGTGCACGACATGACGTTCGTCTTGATCATGCAGAATGCTGTGCTGATCATGATCATCGCCGGAGCCGCTTTCGCCTTGGCATGAATGCCGGTCCCCCGAGCCATCGGCTGACTGAGAAAAGGTTCCAAGAACGGACGTGCCGTTTGACCTGGATCAAGGCCATGACTTGATCGGGGCCTAGTCTTTCCTAATAGACAGGGAGGCTTCGATCATGGCCAAGATGAAGGCGGCGGTCTTTGTGGAGCCAGGGCGGATCGTGCTGGAGGACAAGTCGATCCCCGAAATCGGCCCGCTCGACGCGCTTCTCCGCGTGACGACCACCACCATATGCGGCACCGATGTCCACATCCTGAAGGGTGAATATCCGGTAGCGCGTGGACTTACCGTCGGGCATGAACCTGTCGGCGTCATCGATCGGCTCGGAAGTGCCGTGACGGGCTTTCGGGAAGGCCAACGCGTCATCGCCGGCGCAATCACGCCTAGCGGCTACAGCGCCGCCTGCCAGTGCGGCTGCAGCAGCCAGGATGGCGCGGCGGAGAAGTATGGCTTCAAGGCCATCGGCGGCTGGAAGTTCGGAAACACGATCGACGGCTGCCAAGCCGAATATGTCCTAGTACCGGATGCCATGGCTAATCTCTCTCATGTTCCGGACGGCCTGACGGATGAAGAAGTCCTGATGTGCCCAGACATCATGTCCACCGGCTTTGGCGGGGCCGAAAGCGGCAATATTCGGATCGGCGATACCGTCGTCGTGTTCGCACAAGGTCCGATTGGGCTGTGCGCCACTGCTGGAGCCAAGTTGCTGGGCGCCACCACCATCATTGCCGTGGACACCGTGCCTGCACGACTTGAAATGGCTCGGCGGATGGGGGCCAGCCACACGGTCGATTTTCGCGCAAACGACCCTGTGGGCGAAGTCATGCGGATCACTGATGGACGAGGTGCCGATGTCGCGATCGAGGCCCTCGGGCGACAGGAGACCTTCGAGGCCGCCCTCCGGGTCCTGCGACCGGCTGGAACGCTTTCCAGCCTTGGCGTCTATTCGAGCGACCTCAAGATCCCGCTCGGCGCTTTCGCGGCAGGGCTTGCTGACCTCAAGATCGTGACTACGCTGTGCCCGGGCGGCGCCGAGCGCATGCGCCGCTTGATGGCGGTCGTGCAATCCGGTCGTGTCGATCTCAAACCACTCGTGACGCATCGCTTTCGGCTTGATCAGATTGAGGAAGCATACGACCTGTTCAGTCATCAGAGGGACGGAGTTCTCAAGGTCGCTTTGACACCCTGAGGCAAGCCAGCGCTTTATCTCTTAGCCCAACGTGCTTGCGGACCTGACGATCCGAGATGCACCGGTTCCTTTCCCCTCAACACGTCTATCTCAGTCCGAAGACGTGCACGCCGAACGCTTCGCAGGAACTGGGTGTGGGCACGCTTGATCCATGTCAATTCGCAAGAGTTTTCAGCCTGTCATCATGGCTGAATAAGAAGCAAAGCCGTGCGCATGCGCATGGGTGCTCAAAAGCTTTTCGCCGCGTCGCCTCTTGAGTCGTGGTAGGGAGAGAGACATGCCTAACTCTATCGTAACGCCGCTCGCGCCATCCGCAGTCGGCTCGACCCCTGAAGCCTCGAAGATCTCCTCCAGAGGTCTGCGCATTGGCTCACTGACCGCCATCGTCGTCGGGTCGATGATTGGCTCCGGCGTCTTCAGCCTGCCGCAGAACATGGCTGCCGGCGCTGCACCACTCGCCATACTCATCGGGTGGCTCATCACCGGCGTAGGCATGCTCGCTCTCGCACAGGTTTATCAGCGGCTCTCGATCAGCAAGCCAAACCTGAATGCCGGCCCCTATGCTTACGCGAAGGCGGGCTTCGGACCCTTCATCGGGTTCAACAGTGCCTGGGGCTATTGGATCAGCGCTTGGGTCGGCAACGTCTCCTATGCGGTCGTGGTGTTCAGCGCGCTCTCCTTCTTCTATCCTGCGTTTGGAAACGGCAATACTTGGCAAGCCGTGGTTGGCGCGTCGATCGCGCTCTGGATCATCCACGCGCTGATCCTGTCCGGCGTCCGTCAGGCGGCGCTGGTGAACCTCGTGACGACGATCGCGAAGATCGCACCCATCGTTCTCTTCATCGTATTCGCGATCTTTGCCTTCCGGGTAAACATCTTTACGCTTGACTTCACCGGCGCAGCGACCAAAGGGCTTGGATCGCTTCTTACACAAGTCAAGAGCACGATGCTCGTGACGCTCTGGGTCTTCATCGGCATCGAAGGCGCGAGTGTGGTTTCCGCCAGGGCCGCACACCGCAGCGACGTAGGTAGGGCGACTATCGGTGGCTTCGTTATCTGCCTTATACTCTATGCGCTCGTATCTCTGCTGGCGCTCGGCGTGATGACGCAGCCGGAACTTGCCGGGCTCAAAAACCCCTCGGTCGCTGGGGTTCTCGAACATGTCGTCGGGCCGTGGGGCGCGGGGCTGATCAACATCGCGCTGGTCGTCTCGGTGTTTGGCGCCTTTCTCAGCTGGACGATGCTCGCCGCCGAGATCCCGTTTGTCTCGTCCCGTGACGGCACCATGCCGCGTTTCTTCGGCCACGCCAACGCGAACGGCTCACCCACGACTTCTCTCTGGATCACCAATGGGCTGGTCCAGCTTTTTCTCATCATCACCCTCTTCGCGAACAGCACCTACCAGGCTCTCTTCTCGATCGCCTCGGTCGCCATCTTGGTTCCCTACATTTTCTCGGGCGGCTACGCGGCGCTGCTTGCCCTCAGAGGCGAAGCGGTCAACAAGCCGCTCGATCTGCTGATCGGCCTGGTCGCCACGATCTACGGCGTGTGGCTCGTTTATGCCGCGGGTCCTTCTTACCTCTTCATGTGCGCGATCCTCTACGCACCAGGCATCCTGATCTACTGGATCGCCCGTAAGCAGATGAAGTTGCGTGTCTTCCATCCATTCGAGGCAGCCATCGCCGCTTTGCTAGTCGTCGCTGGCGTGGCAGCCGCATGGCTCATGCATACCGGCGCAATCAACCCGCTCTCGTGAACGAGCGGAAGGATAAATCATCATGAGCAATCCCGGAGTATTCTCCGAGGTCGGACGGTTGCGGGAGGTGATGGTGCACCGCCCGGACCTCAGTATGCAGAGGCTGACTCCGGAGAACTGCCGAAGCCTGCTGTTCGACGACGTCCTGTGGGTCAAGCGCGCTCGCCAGGAACATGATGCCTTTGTCGATGCGCTGCGCGAGCGAGATGTTGAGGTTATCGAATTTGGCGCGATGCTGGCCGAAACCATGGCAGACCCTGTGGCGAAGCGCTGGCTGATCGAGGCGCGGGTAAATGAGGAAGCTGTCGGTTTTGAGCTCCTCGACGAATTGACGGGGTGGCTCAACGAGATGCCGCCCGCACAACTGGCGACGACCCTGATCGGCGGGGTAGCACGAGCGGAACTCCCCTTCAAACCACAAGGGCTGGTCGATCGCAGCTACCAGCCGCAGGACTTCGTCATACCGCCTCTGCCGAACCAGCTTTTTACGCGCGACAGTTCCTTCTGGATCGGCAACGGGGTTTCCGTCAGTTCCATGTATTGGCCAGCCCGCCGTCCCGAGGCGCTGAACGTCAGCGCTGTCTACCGGTTCCATCCACGGTTCCGAAACGCAACCTTCGAGACATGGTGGGACCACACGGCCGGACCCGCCAATACGGCTTCGATCGAGGGCGGGGATGTGATGCCTGTCGGGCGCGGGACCGTCCTCATCGGCATGGGGGAACGTACCGCGCCACGCGCCGTGAGCCAGCTCGCGCTGCGCCTTCTGCAAAGCGGCACGGTCGAACGCGTCATCGCGGCTCTCATGCCGCGCGACCGCAGCTTCATGCATCTGGACACGGTCTTCACCTTCTGTGCACCCGATCTCGCGACACTTTTTCCCGCCGTCGTCAATCGCCTACGCAGCTTCACGCTTACCAGTGGAACAACGCCCGGCTCGATCCGTGTCGTGGAAGAAATCGAGCCGTTCACGGAGGTTGTGCGTAAGGCCCTTGGCCTGAAGGAGTTGCGTCTCGTGGCCACGGGTGGAGACTCCTATGAGGCCGAGCGGGAGCAGTGGGACGACGGGAATAACGTCGTGGCGGTCGAGCCCGGTGTCGTCATCAGCTACGACCGCAACGTCTACACCAACACTCTGCTGCGCCGTGCGGGGATCGAGGTCATCACGATCGAGGGCGCGGAACTTGGACGAGGCCGGGGCGGCGGTCATTGCATGACCTGCCCCATTCGCCGCGATGCGATTTAGAAGGACTGTAGCAACATGCCTGTCAACCTGCGTGGGCGCAGCTTGCTGTCGCTCGATGATCTCCAGCCGGCCGAGATCCGCTTTCTTTTGCGGCTGGGCGCGGAACTCAAAGCTGCCAAATACAGCGGCGTGGAGCGGCCACGTCTTTCGGGAAAGAACATCGCACTCATCTTCGAGAAAGACTCGACGCGCACGCGCAGCGGCTTTGAGGTTGCGGCCTATGATCAGGGTGCACACGTGACCTATCTTGGACCGACCGGAAGTCATATCGGCCACAAAGAGACGATGAAGGACACGGCGCGGGTTCTCGGCCGGATCTACGATGCGATCGAATACCGCGGGTTCGGCCAGACGAATGCGGAGGAGCTCGCGCAGTATTCTGGCGTTCCCGTCTATAACGGCTTGACGGACCAATCACACCCGACCCAAGTCCTGGCCGATTTCATGACCATGCGAGAGTTCACGCACAAGCACCTGTCAGACATGGTTCTGACCTTCCTTGGAGATGGAAGCGACAACGTGGCCATGTCTCTGGCGATCGGGGCAGCGAAGGTCGGAATGGATATGCGTATTGCGGCGCCCAAGGAGCTCTGGCCGGAAACCCATTTCATCGACCGCGTCACAGCTCTCGCGGCAGGGAATGGCGGCAGCTTCACGTTGACGGCGGACATCGATGAAGCCGCCAAGGGCGCCGACTACGTTTACACGGATGTCTGGCTGTCGATGGGCGAAAGCGAAGATGCTTGGCCTGACCGCATCCGGCTTCTGCTTCCCTATCGTGTCAGCCGGAAGGTCATAGCGGCGACCGGCAATCCCTATACCAAGTTCATGCATTGCCTGCCGGCCTTCCACAACAAGAATACCTCGGTCGGAAAAGAGATCTTCGATCGGTTTGGCATCGACTGCATGGAGGTGTCGGAGGACGTGTTTGAAGGTGCTGCCTCCGTGGTCTTTGATCAGGCCGAGAACCGCATGCACTCTATCAAGGCGATCCTTGTGGCGACGATCGGAGCATGATGAGATGCTGATCGTCGCAGCCCTCGGCGGAAATGCTCTCCTCAAACGCGGTGAGACCCAGTCGTTCGCCAACCAGCGGACCAATGTGCGCCACGCCGCCCGGCAGTTGGCCAATCTGATCATCGCCGGTCATCAGGTGGTGGTAACGCACGGCAATGGCCCTCAGGTGGGGATGCTTGCCCTGCAGTCCGCGGCCGGGCCACCAGATGCGATTGCGCCGCTCGACGTGCTCGGCGCCGAGACCGAGGGCATGATCGGCTATATGATTGAGCAGGAGCTGCGCAACAACCTCCCCGCAGGTGCGCGGGTGGCAACCTTGCTCACGCAAGTTCTCGTCGACCTTGATGATCCGGCCTTCCAGAGGCCGGAGAAGCCTATCGGCCCCGTGTATAAGGGGCCTGCTGTTGCGCAGGCCCTGGCTGAACGTGGCTGGCAGCTTAGCCCCGATGGACAAGGCTGGCGCCGTGTCGTCGCGTCGCCTCAGCCGCTCGCGATCCTCGAGCAACCCGAGATATCGGCGCTGCTTGCCTCGGGGATCACGGTCATCTGCGCCGGCGGCGGCGGCATTCCCTGCGCCCGCCAAGGCAACGGAACCTTGATCGGAGTCGAGGCGGTCATCGACAAGGACCGCTCAAGCGGGTTGCTTGCCGCAGGCCTCGGAGCCGACTTGCTCATGCTGCTTACGGACGTGGATGCGGCCTATGTCGGCTTTGGCACGCCGGCGGCGAAGGCGATTGCAGAGACAGATCCGGCAAGCCTCAAATTACGGCTTGCGGATTTTCGTGCTGGTTCGATGGGGCCTAAAATTGAAGCCGCCATCCACTTCGCGGAAGCAACAGGGCGACGCGCCGCGATCGGACAGCTAGAAGACGCCGATCGGATTTTCCACGGTCTCGCGGGGACCTTCGTAAATGGGGCGGCCACCGGGTTGCGTTTCCGCGCCTGAATAGGGGACTGCGTCATCTGTCACCGGAGGAACTCATTGCTGCAGGGCATTGCGTACCCGGACGAAACGCAAGGCGATGACCGCAAGCTTGCTGAGCGGCCGTGTCGGAACCAGCCACGTCTACGGGATGTCGCACGGGCCCTGCTGCAGTTGCGGACTGAACGCGCCCGGCGAGGCGTCTGAGGCGCAAGGTTCTGGAAGCCCGGGCGCGCACGGTGCCGGTTTGACGCATGTCAAACTCACCCAGATCATCCGCAGGTATCCTTGTCTGGTATCGCGGCGATCTTGCCCGAGACGACATCATGGAGAGGACAAGGCAATGGACAACACGGAGCTTCGCCAACTCGTCATCGACGAACTTGATTTTCAGCCCGCCATAAATGCCGCCCACATCGGCGTCGCCGTAGAGAACGGGATCGTCACCCTCACAGGGTACGTTACATCCTACCACGAGAAGATCATGGCCGAGCAGACGGTTCAGCGAATGAAAGGAGTGAGAGGTATCGCCGAGGAGATCGAAGTGCGATTCCCGGATGATAAGAAGACCGCTGACGACGAAATCGCGGTGCGGGCGCTCAAGATTATCGAGTGGGACACGCTCATTCCAGCCGACGCGATCAAAGTTAAAGTTCAGCGTGGCTGGATCACTCTGAGGGGCGAGGTTGACTGGCAGTTCCAGAGAAAGGCAGCCGAAGACGCGGTTCGGAGGCTGTCAGGCATTTTCGGCGTGACGAATCTGATCACGATCCGCGAACGTGTCCAAGTCGGCGATGTTAAGCGCTCGATCGAAACGGCGCTTAGGCGTGACGCCGAAGTTGAAGCCAATCAGATTCGTGTTCTGGTAAGCGACGGCAAGGTCGTGCTTGAGGGACGCGTGCACAGCTGGTACGAGCGCTCGGCCGCCGAGCGTGCGGCATGGTCGGTTCCGGGCGTTACCTCCGTCGTTGATCATCTGGCGATCACGTAGCGTGCGAGCCGACCTCTTACAAACCCACCTGTTTTCAGTCTGACGCCTGGCCGACCAAAAAGGCCAGGCGTTTGGGCCCAAGTTGGTGTGGTCCCTCAGGCAACCTCGCGCGCAGCCGGATCGCCGAACAGCTTCTGCCGAAGCGTCCCGGCGGCGTAAGCTGTCTTGTAGAGCCCGCGTGTCTGCAGCTCTGGAACAAGCAGGTTGATCGCGTCCTCGAAACTCTCGGGCAGCAAGGCATAGGCGAGGTTGAAGCCGTCAACGCCGGTCTGCTCCGCCCAGTCACGCATCCGCTCCGCCACTTGGCCGCCACTGCCGACGAAAACGGGGCCGGCGCCACCGATGCCGACATGCTCCGCGACATCGCCCACCGTCCATTCACGCGCCGGATCGGCACGCGTGAAATTCTCCATCGCCGCGCGACCGGCATCGGTCTCGATGAAGCGCACCTTCTGGTCGAGCCTGTATTCGGACCAGTCAACGCCAAGCCAGCCGGCCATCAGCACCAGCGCCCCCTCGGGATCGACGTAGGAACGGTAATCGGAAAGCTTGTCCCGCGCCTCCGCTGGGGTTGCGCCCAAGATTGCGGTCGCAAGCGACAAGACCTTCACACTGTCAGGCGCGCGTCCGGCGGCAACCAGTGACTGGCGCAGCCGGGCGACGCGCGGCCCGACCACCGAGGCCGAAGGACCTGAGACGAAAACACACTCCGCATGCCGTGCCGCGAATTCCTGCCCGCGCGGCGAACTCCCGGCCTGATAGACCACCGGCATACCCTGCGGCGAGGGTTCGCAGAGATGCAGAGCCTCCATTGAAAGGAACGCGCTCTTGTGCCGTATCACATGCACACGGTCAGGATCGGCATAGCCGCGCACCGGGTCGGTGAGCACCGCCCCTGCCTCCCAGCTGTCCCGCCACAGCCGCGTGATCGCCGCCATATAGTCCTCGGCAAAGTCATAGCGGTCATCGTGGGCGCGCTGACGCGACATTCCCAAGGCTCGGGCAGCACTGTCGAGATAGCTCGTCACGACGTTCCAGCCGATCCGGCCTTCCGTCAGGTGATCGAGCGTGGAAAAGCGGCGTGCCATGAGATACGGCGGCTCGTAGCTCAAGGAGGCGGTCACGCCGAAGCCGAGATTGCGGGTCACCGCCGCCATGGCTGGAACCAGCAGCATGGGATCATGCGCTGGCAGCTGAGCGCCGCTCCTCACTGCTCCGCGCGCGTTACCGCTGTAGACGTCGTACGGACCAAGCACGTCGGCCAGGAAGACGCCGTCAAACAGCCCACGCTCCCACAGTCGCGCGAGATCGAGCCAGAGCGGCAGCCGATTGAATTCGCGCGAGCGGTCGCGCGGATGACGCCAAAGCCCGGGCGATTGATGCGTCACGGTGTTCATGGCGAAAGCGTTGAGCAGAAAAGGCTTCATCGCCGCGCCGGCACCTCAGATCCAGCTATTCACAGGGGGCAACGTGTCGTTCAGGAGATAGTTGCCGACGGCATAGTATTTCCAGCGCACCGGGTCATGAAGCGTGTGGACGCGCGCATTGCGCCAATGACGGTCCATATTGTGACGCGCCAGAGTGGAGGCAGTGCCGGCAAGCTCGAAAAGACTGTTGGTCGCGTGGATCGCAACGTCCGTCGTCACTGCCTTGGCTTCCGCGACTGCAAGGGATGCGGCAGCCACGCTTTCGACGGTTTCGTGGGTCAGCGCGTCGTCGACGATGCGGGCCGCACGATCGAGCATAGCCTCGGCGGCATGCAGGCGCACCTGCGTGTCGCCGGCCTGCACGATCGTCAGCGGATCCTGAGATGCCTTCGCGACCCCGGAGTCTACCCAGGGCCGCGACCTTTCCCGCACGAAGGCCACGGTATCGGCTAAGGCCTCGGCGGCGATGCCGGCATCGATCGCCGCGTGCAAGATCTGCGTCACGGGGCCGTAGACGGCTGGCCGGCCGCCGGCGAGCCCGTTCAACCCGATGACGTTGCGGGCCGGAACACGCACGTGGTCTAGCTTCACCGTGCCGCTCGCGGTGGTGCGCTGCCCAAAGCCCGACCAGTCGTCGATGACCGTGAGGCCGGGCGCGTCTCGCGGCACGATGGCGCGCAGCACGCTCCCCCGTTCATCGTCATTCTGCAGGCAAGCCACCACGGGCACGAAATGCGCGAACAACGCACCGGTCGAATAGAACTTGGTGCCGTCCAGGACGTAGTCTTCACCCTCCGGCCAGATACGCGTCTTCCAGTCGGCAGCGGTCTTGGTCCCGATCTCCACCAGCGCGTTTCCGAAGCGATGTCCTTCCAGAACACGTTCGAAGAAATAGCGTCTGCGCACCTCATCGGGCTCCGCCCGGAGGAGGTGTAGGAAAGCGTAGTGGTTCTGCGGGATCTGACCGATCGATGGATCGGCGGCCGAGACGATGCGGATGACCTCGGTGATGACGCGGTAGGGCAGTTCCGGCCCCCCGAATTGCCGCGGCACGCTCAGGCCCCAGAGCCCGCTCGTCGAGAAGCGCTCGACCTCGACGATCGGAAGGATGCGATCGCGATCCCGCTCAGCCGCGCCAGGTCGGATGGCCGCCGCGAAATCACGTGCAGCGGCCAGAGCGCCGGCTTCGTCCAGGAGCGGCGGCCTAGCGGAGGGTGGGGGCAGCGGCTGTACCGCGGCGGACGCGGGCGCATCCTGCGGCGAGGTGACAAGACGAAGCGGCGGCTGGTTCACGCGATCTCCCTCCCCGGAAACGATCAGCGAAAGGCGCCGCCCACATCGACGACTTCAGCCAAGCTCAGAAACACTATCATTTATCGCGTTGCGCGCAACATTGGCCTGGGGCCGTCGGGGTTTTGTGGGGCGGCCAAAAGTTGGCTTCCTCATCCAGGAGATGATTGCCGGCATGGGTCTATAGGACCACGAAAAAGGGCGACGGGATCATCTCCCGTCGCCCGCTCTCAGCCTGATCAACACGGGAAGCCTACCACCAATCCGTGCCCGGAGATCGGGCACGGATTGGCCGATGGGCTGACCTAGCTGAACGCGCTTAGTAGTCCATATCGCCCATACCGCCCATTCCGCCGCCGCCCTGCGGCAGCGACTGAGCGCGCTTCTCCGGCCGCTCGGCGACCATTGCCTCAGTGGTGATCAGCAGGCCTGCGACCGATGCCGCATTCTGCAAGGATACGCGCACCACCTTTGTGGGGTCGATGATACCGGCTTCGATCAGGTTTTTGTAGACGCCTTTCTGAGCATCATAACCAAAACCGTACTCCTTGTTCTCGAGCACCTTGCCGGCGATGACCGCGCCATCCTCGCCCGCATTCTCCGCGATCTGCCGAAGCGGCGTCTGTACCGCTTTCCGCACCATCTCGATCCCGAATGTCTGGTCCGCGTTGTCGCCCTTTAGCCCGGAGAGGATCTGGCTCGCCCGCGCCAGGGCCACGCCACCACCAGGAACCACGCCTTCCTCAACTGCCGCGCGCGTCGCATGCAAGGCGTCATCCACACGGTCCTTGCGCTCCTTGACCTCGATCTCGGTCGAGCCACCGACCCGGATCACCGCAACGCCGCCAGCGAGCTTCGCCAGTCTTTCCTGCAGCTTTTCGCGGTCGTAATCCGACTTGGTGTCATCGACCTGGCCACGAATCTGATCGCAACGCGCCTTGATGGCGGCATGGTCACCAGCGCCCTCGATGACGGTGGTGTTCTCCTTCTCGATGAGAACACGCTTGGCTCGCCCAAGCATCGCGAGCGTCACGCTCTCCAGCTTGATGCCGAGATCCTCCGAGATGACCTGACCACCGGTCAGCACCGCGATATCTTCCAGCATTGCCTTGCGGCGGTCACCGAAACCGGGAGCCTTCACAGCCGCCACCTTCAAGCCGCCGCGCAGCTTGTTGACGACCAAAGTCGCCAACGCCTCGCCCTCGATGTCTTCGGCGATGATCAGCAGCGGACGGCCCGATTGCACGACTGCCTCCAGCAACGGCAACAGAACTTGCAGGCCCGACAGCTTCTTCTCGTGGATGAGGATGTAGGGATTTTCGAGGTCGGCCGTCATCTTCTCGGCATTGGTGATGAAATACGGGCTGAGATAGCCGCGGTCGAACTGCATCCCCTCGACGACCTCAAGCTCGGTCTCCATGCCCTTGGCTTCCTCGACGGTGATGACACCTTCGTTGCCGACCTTCTGCATCGCCTCCGCGATCATGCGGCCGATTTCGCTCTCGCCGTTGGCGGAGATGGTGCCCACCTGGGCCGTCTCAGCTTCGGTCGTAATCTTCTTCGTGCGAAGGGCGAGTTCCGCGACGAGGGCGGCCACTGCGCGATCAACCCCGCGCTTGAGGTCCATCGGCGCCATTCCTGCAGCGACGGCCCGGCCGCCTTCCCGCACGATCGCCTGGGCAAGCACGATGGCGGAGGTGGTGCCGTCACCAGCGATGTCGTTGGTCTTGCTGGCGACCTCACGCACCATCTGCGCGCCCATGTTCTCGAACTTCTCCGCGAGGTCGATTTCCTTCGCGACCGTCACGCCATCCTTGGTGATGCGGGGGGCACCGTAGCTTTTGTCGATGATCACGTTGCGACCCTTGGGGCCAAGCGTGACCTTCACCGCATCGGCGAGGATGTCGACGCCGCGCAACATGCGTGCACGGGCGTCTTCTCCGAAACGAACGTCTTTGGCTGCCATCTGAATGTTTCCTGTTGTTTTGGTTCAGGCGGCGCGGGCGACGGCGGCGGCGCCTTCGATCACACCCAGAAGATCGCTCTCCTTCATGATCAGCAGTTCCTCGCCGTCGAGTTTCACCTCGGTGCCGGACCATTTTCCGAAAAGCACGCGATCGCCCGCCTTGACCTCAAGCGCCACGACGGCGCCCTGCTCATTGCGCGCGCCGGGACCGGCGGCAATGACCTCGCCCTCCATCGGCTTGTCCTTGACGGTGTCGGGAATGATGATGCCACCGGCTGTCTTCTCCAGCGGGGTGATGCGACGGACCACGACACGATCGTGTAGCGGGCGGAATTTCATGGCTTGCTCCAAGGGCGGGGATCGGTCGATCGGGCTGTTTCGGCGTCATCGCCCCGGACATGGTGTCCGTGGCGCCGTTCCATCGGCAGCCCGTCTAGCGGCACTGCCTGCTCCGTCTCCTGGAGATGAGTATAGATGATCGCGCCAGGAAGCGCGACCCTCGGGAACTACCAGGGGGGCTGTTGCTGCGCGGATGTCCGAACCTTCACGCGCGCTGTCCTTCCTCCTGGCCACGTGGGCGTGCATAAGACCCTCCCCTTAGAGGAGTAGCCGATGTCGGCGACAGAGATCGGGCGTGCGACCAAATCCGATACCGGTGGCTGGGGGCGCAAGCTCTCGCCCTATCGCGAGCCGCGCACGCTGCGCGGCGTGGGTGAACTGGCGATTACCGCAATCCCCTTCGCCGCCCTCTGGTTCGCCATGGTTATGGCCGTCCACTTTGGAGTCTATTGGCTCTATGCGCTGCTGGTGGTGCCGGCGGCCGGGTTGCTCGTGCGCCTGTTCATGATCCAGCACGACTGCGGGCATGACTCCTTCTTCCCCAGCCGCCTTGGAAACGCATGGGTGGGTCGCGCGATCTCCATCCTCACCCTGACCCCATATGACCAGTGGCGCCGCTCCCACGCCATCCATCATGCGACCTCGGGAAATCTCAGCCGCCGGGGTATAGGCGACGTGACGACCCTGACAGTGAATGAATATCTGGCGCGGGGCTTCTGGGGGCGACTCGGATACCGTCTCTACCGCAACCCGCTCGTGATGTTCGGCTTGGGACCGATCTGGCTTTTTCTGCTGCAGAGCCGACTGCCAGTCGGCTTCATGCGCCGCGGCTGGAAACCCTGGCTGAGCGTGATGGGCACCAATCTCGGCATCGCCGTCGCCGCCGGCCTGATGATCTGGGCGGTCGGCATCTGGCCCTTCCTGATGATTCACCTGCCAATCGTGCTGGTTGGCGCGGCCATCGGCGTCTGGCTTTTCTATGTCCAGCACCAGTTCGAGGAGACGCATTGGGCGGAGGATGACGGCTGGACCATTCAGGACGCGGCTCTGCAGGGCAGTTCTCACTACGACCTGCCGCTGGTGCTGCGCTGGTTCACCGCCAACATCGGCGTCCACCACGTCCATCATCTGGCGAGCCGAATTCCATCGTATCGCCTGCCCGAAGTGCTGAACGACTACCCCGACCTGCGGGGCCGCGGCCGATTGACACTGCTTCAGAGCCTTGGTTGCATCAGGCTGGTTCTGTGGGACGAGGAGGCGCGGCGCCTGATCTCCTTCAGCGATCTCCGTCGGACCAGGAATAGGGACGGAGAAGGTGCTGCCGCCGGCTGAATGCTAATGGCGGCGCTTGCTCAAGCGATGTTTGGAGGAACCAGTTGATGTCGAAAGTTGTTCGCTTCCATCGGACGGGCGGCCCAGAGGTTCTCGAGATCGACGAAGTCGACCTGGGCGCGCCTGGGCCGGGCGAGATTCGGTTGCGCGTCCGCGCCATCGGACTGAACCGCGCCGAATCCATGTTTCGTCTCGGGGCCTACCTCGAAGAGCCGCAGCTTCCGTCGAAGCTTGGCTATGAGGCGGCCGGAGAAATCGAGGCCATCGGCGAAGGCGTGACTGGGTTCGCCGTCGGTGACGCCGTGAGTACGATCCCGGCCTTCTCAATGACGCAGTATGGTGTCTACGGGGACGCGGCCATCGTCCCAGCCCACGCAGTCGTGAAGCATCCGGCAAGCCTCTCCTGGTCCGAGGCAGCCTCGATTTGGATGCAATATCTCACTGCCTGGGGTGCCCTGGGGTTGATCGGGCAGTTGGCGGCAGAGGATGCCGTCATCATTACCGCCGCCTCCAGCAGCGTCGGCCTCGCTGCTATCCAGATTGCCAACAGTCTGGGCGCCATACCGATCGCCACCACGCGCACGAAAGAGAAGCGGGACGCACTCATCCGTGCGGGAGCGGCACACGTCATCGTCACGGGCGAGCAGGACCTGAAAACCGAGGTGATGAACATTACAGCCGGCAAGGGTGCGCGCATGGCATTCGATCCGGTCTGTGGCCCCGGCGTCGAGGCTTTGGCCGCTGCTCTGGCCGACCAGGGAACCTTGTTCCTGTATGGAGCGCTATCCGGCGAGCCGACGCCGTTTCCGCTGTTCCCTGCCCTGTCCAAGAACCTGACGCTGCGCGGCTACACCTTGTTCTCTGTGACCCGAGACCCCCATCTCATCGAGCTCGGGAAGCGTTTTGTGATCGCGGGCATCGAAGCGGGGCACCTAAAGCCCGTCATCGCTCGCAGCTTCCCGCTGGCCGAGATCAGGGATGCGCATCGTTATCTGGAATCCAATCAGCAGATCGGCAAGGTGGTTGTAACCGTCTGAAGCTCGCCACATTGGCGCCGTCCGAGGCTATCAGGTCGGGCGGCCGTTGACGAGAAGCTGCACCCGGTTGGCCAATGCGTCGAGTGAGAACGGCTTCGTCAGCACGTGCATGCCTGGCTCCAGATGCCCTTGGCTGAGAACCGCATTCTCGGCATAGCCGGTCATGAACAACACCTTGAGTTCGGGGCGGAGAGCACGGCCGGCATCCGCGACCTGACGACCATTCAACCCGCCTGTCAGTCCAACGTCGGTAATGAGCAGATCGATCGGCACCGTGGATTGTAGCACGACCAGGGCGTCGCGACCGTCTGACGCCTCGATCGCGGCGTAGCCCAGGTCCTCGAGCATCTCGGCAACCAGCACCCGGATTTCCGGCTCGTCATCCACGACGAGGATGGTCTCGCCCTTGCCCAGACGCGGCGCTTCGCGAGCAGAGGAACCATCGTCGAGTGTATCCGCGGAGCCGAGATGGCGAGGCAGGTACAAGCAGATCGTCGTGCCCAGTCCGACCTCGGAGTAGATACGGACCTGTCCGCCGGATTGCCGAGCGAAGCCGTAGATCATCGACAGGCCCAGACCCGTTCCCTGGCCGATCGGCTTGGTTGTGAAAAACGGATCGAAGGCCTTGGCGGCGACCGAGGGAGACATGCCGGTTCCATTGTCGGTAACCGAGAGCGTGACATAGGGACCTGCCGGAAGCTCGCGCTGATGAGCGGCGTGCTCCTCAAGCCAACGGTTCGCGGTTTCGATGATCAGTCTTCCCCCGTCGGGCATCGCATCCCGGGCGTTGATGCAGAGGTTCAGCAACGCGTTCTCAAGCTGGTTGGGATCAACCAACGTGGTCCAGAGCCCGACGGCGGTGACCACCTCCACCTGAACGGGAGGCCCCATGGTGCGCCTGACCAGCTCGTCCATGCTGGCGACCAATCGGTTCACGTCAGTCGACTTCGGCTCCAGAGTCTGGCGGCGTGAGAAGGCCAGCAGCCGGTGCGTCAGTGCTGCCGCCCGCTTCGACGCGCTCTGCGCGGCCGCGATGTATCGATCCGCATCCTGCAGCCGACGCTGTGCCAGGCGCGCCTGCAACATTTCCAGACTGCCGGAGATGCCGGTGAGGAGATTGTTGAAGTCATGGGCGATGCCGCCTGTCAGCTGCCCGACCGCCTCCATCTTATGCGATTGCCGCAACTGCTCCTGCGTCTTGGCCAGCGCCGCCGCAGCCTCCTTCTCCGCCGAGATGTCCCTCGCCACGCTGTAGAGCATTCCGTCTTCCGGCACGGCAGTCCAGGACAGCCAGCAATAGCCGCCGTCCCTGCGGCGAAGCCGGTTCTCGAACTTCAGTGTCTTGTGCCCAGCCGCAAGCCTCGCGACTTCCAGCCGCGTCGCCTCACGATCCTCCTCGTGCGCAAGCCATTCGGAGGTATTGCCGATGATCTCGCTCTCAGCCCAGCCGAGCAGCGTCGTCCAAGCCGGATTGATGCTCATCCAAACGCCGTGGGCGTCAGAGACGCCCAGAAGATCCTGGCTCACCCGCCAGATGCGATCCCGCTCCCGCGTTCTCTCCTCAACCCGCAACTCGAGCGTTTCGTTGAGAACACGAAGCTGCGACTCCACCCGCTTAGCATCGGTGATGTCATATATAACGCCACTGAAACGGACGCCCGAAGTGTCGGCGTCCCGGATATATTCGCCGCGCCGCATGAGCCAGCGAATTTCCTGCGTGTCCGCCCGCATGATCCGCAGTTCGGCGTGGGTGGCGAGCCCAAGTTCAGGGCGTGCAGCAAGATCGATCAGCGGCGGATCGCCGGCGCAGACCAGCGCGTTAATGGTGCGGACCGGCAGATCCGTCGCCGCATGCATGCCGAGGAGCGCGCAAAACTGACCGGATACTGTTGCCGTGCCAAACCCGTCCACGTGTTCAAATGTGCCGACGCCGCCCGCCGTCTGAGCGATGCGCAGCTGCTCCTCGAGGCGCTTCTGTTCGGTGATGTCCAAAAGCACACCGCTGAACCGATCGGACTGCTCGGGGCCTTGTCCGCTTCGTTGCGCGTTGTGGGCCCGCGCGCGTGCCTGCAGCCAGCGGACGGTTCCGTCCGGCGAGATGATACGAAACTGCTTCGACAGAACCTCCGAGCCGCGGAGCATGCCGCCCATCGCCAGCCGCATCCGGTCACGGTCCTGCGGGTGGATGATCGCGAAAAAGCGGCCCGGCGAGATGCCGCTGAGCGCTTCCTCGGGGGCTATGCCATAAAGCGTGGCGAAGCCGGAGTCGCCCAGGATCCGCTTCCCGCCCATGTGCCATTCCCAGGCCGCAGCGCCGCCCGAGGCTGACAGAATGTTGCGCAACCGTTCTTCAACCGCGGCGGGAGGTTCGCTTTCCCCAAAGGTAGTGGACCCGCCCATCTGCGCTTGGTCCGTCACAAGACTACGGCGAGCGGCTCAGACCGCATCGGCATCGTCGCTCATCACGCTGTCTATGAACTGCTGAACCAGAAGCTTGAGTGTCAGTAGAGAGGGCATGTCCAGCAACATCGCGATGTAACCCCGGATGTCACGACCCAGCACCGAGAAGTTGATATAAAGGAAAAGTACAAGGCCATCCGGCTCGGGGTCGCCGTCAGGCAGGAAAAATCCTCCCCCCTTGCCGTGAAACACCTCAGGCAGCGTCATGGTCAGGGTTTGGCGAAGCATGTTGGCCATGGTGCCGAGACAGCCATTCAGGATGATATTGCCTGTCTCGGCTAGCGCTTCCTCCTCCATCGCGGCGGCCTCGGCGGCGGAAAGTTCCTCGCCCACCACGGCGCGGACCAATTCCAGGCTGGTCGCCTGCGGAAAGATCAGCAGCGCGCGCCCAGTAAATGCGCCCGACAGATCCTGGCGAACGGCGATCAATTCCCCTTCCTCGCGTTCTCCGATGAGCGTCACCGCCTCGCGTTGACTCACGATTTCGATAGCCGGCACTGATAGGAGAACCTCGCGGCCGACCATCTTGCGCAGCGAACTTGCCGCCCGGCTCACGCCGATGTTCACGAGTTCAGTGAGCGCGTCGCGCTCAAGCTCGCTCAGCTTGGCGGCGGTGCGCACCGTCAGCCAGCCGCGCGCAGACGGAGCGCTGCGCCGGAAATGAAGCCGCGAAGCCCCTCCTGCGTCAGTGGCTTGATGACGAAGGCGGCTTCGATCGCCCTGGCCCGCATGACCACCTCATCCTGTACATTCGCGGTGATGACAGCGATCGGCATGCCGGGATGCATCGCCCGGATATCGGCAGCCAGATCAAGACCACTACGACCCGGCATGTTGTAATCGACCAGCGCAACATCGATTGCCCCGGCAGCGAGGACCGCCATAGCCTCGTCCGCATTGGCGGCCTCCTGCCGCGCCCAATCCGGCTGTAGGCCGGTCAGTGCTTTGGCTGCCACGATGCGAGCCAGCTTGCTGTCATCCACAATAAGGACGGTGATCGTCATAGCTACTCCGAAGGCGTTGCAGGGGCCGCCCCGTGCGCGTCAGGCATATCCGCTTCTGCCACGACGGCGGACGTCATTACAATTGCCGGATCGGCCGAAGCTTCGATCAAGCCCGGCAAGAGCCACGTCCTGAAGAATGGGTCCTCGGGTAGCCCGGCAAGACGGGGGCGGAACGCCAATAGCACCTGCACCACGGCAGTATGCAGCACCGCCGCCTCGGCAAGGTCAACGACCCGGCGCTTGTTCGCCTGTAACAAAGCCACGAGGGTTTCCGCGTCCTCGATACGCCCAGCGCCACTGATGCGGATCGTTTCATCCGCCAGCGTTACGGTCATCGCAGAAGCTCAGGAACGTTGAGCACCAGAAGCACACGGCCGTCGCCCAGCAAGGCCGAGCCGCGCAGGCCGGGCAGCCTGGCGAGCAGCCCATGCAACGGCCGCACAGCGACATCCATGCGGGCGCCGAAGCTTTCGACCTCCAGCCCGACCAGTTGGCCCGCCACCAAAGCCACCAGCACCCTCGCCTCTCCCTGATCGTCAGGCGCGGCGCCTCCCAGCAGGGCCGCGAGGCTAAGTAGCGGAATCGTCCGGTCACGAAGGACGAAGGCGGCACCGCTTCCAACCGACTGTATGGCGGAGCGTGGGATGCGGGCAGTTTCCCGGATCACCTCGATCGGAATACCGAAGGTCTCGACGCCCGCCGAGACGACAACAACTGTCGTGAGGTTGAGCGACTGCGGCACGGCGAGCCGCACGACGGTTCCACATCCGGGGGCCGGGGCAATGCTCACCCGACCGCCGACGGCCTGAAGCGCGGAACGCACCGCATCCATGCCCACACCGCGACCCGAGGTCTCCGTCACCGAGGACGCCGTGGAGAAACCCGGCATGAAGACCAGATCGCGGGCTGCGTCATCGTCCATCGCCGCCAGCGCCTCGGCGCTCACCAGACCACGCGCCGCCGCCGTGCGGCGCAGGGCCGCGGCATCGATACCGGCGCCGTCATCCGTAACGGTGACGACGACCTGATCGGCCTGCAGGTCGGCGCGAAGGACGATCCGACCTTCCGGCGGCTTACCGGCAGCGAGCCGCGCGCCCGGCGGTTCTACGCCGTGGTCGACGGCATTGCGCAGCACATGCAGCAACGGCTCCCCAAGCGCGTCCGCCGTCGCCTTGTCCACCTGGATCGCCGCGCCCTCGACCGTGAAGCGCACGTCGCGCCCCAGCCGGGCCGCCACATCCCGCACCAGACGAGGCAGCCTCCGGAAGCTCTGATCGAGCGGCACCATGCGCATGCGCATCACGGCGCGGTGCATCCCGCTCACCAGCCGGTCGAACTCGGCTTGGCTCGCCGAGATCTCATCGGCTAGGTGAGGCGCAACCGTCGCCGCGCGCGCGATCGTGGTGGAGAGGCGGCTCTTGGCCGCGAACAACTCGTTCACAAGCTCGGCGACATCGTCGATCCGTTCCTCCTCGACCCGGACGATGCGGGCTTCGGTTGCGCGCCCCGGAGCCTTGGCGCTGACCACCTCGGGTAACGCCGCTCCGGCGTTACGCCCGGCCGGCGTCGGAAGAACCACCGCCTGATCTGGCACGAACCGGAACAACCCCCGCACCGTCTCCGGCGGGGCAGCGGAGAGCGCCACAAGGATGAGATTGCAGCTGAATGGGTCATAATCCGCCAGGGACCAAGGCTCGCGCCGCTCAATTCGCACGACGACGAGGGATGGGACGGAGCGAAGAAGTTCCAGAGGGTCGTCGCCGACGAAGAAGCAGCCGGCCGCCGGTTCATAGCGAACGGCCGTCAGGGCTTGCTTCTGGCGGTCGGCGGCGAGCAGCTCTCGCATCCAGTCCGGCATATCGCCCGCCGGATCGGGCGCAGACTTCGGGTGCTCTGCCGCGCCCTCGATAGCCGCCTGCAGGCTGGAGACCAATGTCAGGGACCGTTCCGCGGCATCGCCTGGCAGCCGCTCCGTCGCCGCCATCGCCTCGATCCAGATTTCGATCTGGCCGCAGCAATCAACCAGCAGGTCCAGCGCCTCGGGTCCGGGCGCCCGCCTACCGTCCCGCGCCGCCGCGATCGCGTCCTCCGCCACATGCAATAGCGATGCGAGGGGGGCGGCATCGAACAGTCCGGCCGACCCCTTAAGGGTGTGGACCGCTCGGAACAGGCTATCGATGGCCTCGGCCTCGTAGCCAGCCCGCTCGAGCACCAGCAGGCCATCGACCGCCTGCTGCACCAGTTCGCGTCCTTCGATGACGAACTGTTCCAGTAACTCGTCCATCACGGTCCCGGCCGCTGAAAGACGACGCCATCCGGGAAGCGCCGAACGGTGAAGCGGTCCGAGATGCGCGACATGGATTCCGTGTGGCCAAGACAGATGAAGCCGCCGGGGTTGAGCGCCTCGAAAAGGTTCTGCGCCGCTTTCAGCCGCGCCACGTCGTCGAAATAGATCAGCACGTTGCGGCAGAAGATGATGTCGAAGCGGCCATGCGCCGCCATGCCGGCCGCATCCATCAGGTTGACGTGCGTGAAGCGCACAGACTCCCGCAAATCCGGGATCACCCGACGCACGCCATCTTTTTCCTGGAGGAAATAGCGGTTCCGCTCTTCGGCCGAGAGACGGCTCAGCGCCCGTTCGCCGTAATCGCCAACCGAGGCGGCGGCGAGCACCCGCGTATCGATGTCGGAGGCCAGAATCTCTATGTTGTAGGCATCCACCAGCGGCCAGTTCTCCAGCAGCCAGATCGCCACAGAGTACGGTTCCTCGCCAGTCGAGCAGGGGACCGACCAGATGCGAACGAGGCCGCCCGGTTCGCGTCGCGCCACGATCTCGGGCAGCATCGAGCGGCCAAGGCAGCGCAGCTGGTGCTCCTCCCGATAGAAGTACGTCTCGTTCACGGTGAAGCTGTTGATCAGCGCCTCCGCCTCACCGTTGTCGGTCTGCAACAAACTGAGATAGGCCGGTACCGAGCGCAATCCTGCACGCTCCATGCCATCGGTCACGCGGCGCTCGATAAAGTAACGCTTCGTCTCGCCGTAGGACATGCCGGTCCTCACATAGAGGAAAGCGCACAGCAGACGAAGATGGTCTGGGCTAAGCGGCTCCTCCGCTAGATCCCTCGGCATCACGCGGACCAACTCACCAGATGATGGGCGATATCCGGCAGAGGCGCCACCAACTCCGCCCCTCCTGCGCGCACCAGTTCGCCGGGCATGCCCCAGACCACAGCCGTCTCCTCGGCTTCAGCGATCGTGCGACCGCCGAGGGCGCGCAGCCGCGCCATGCCAGGCGCACCGTCATTGCCCATGCCGGTCATCAGCACACCGATCAGACGAGCGGGATCGATATGCGCCAATGCCGTCGCCACAAGCCGTTCGACGCTCGGATGCCAGCGGAGCGACGGATCCGACGGAGCGGCCGTCACGATGAGGCCAGTTGGCCGGCTGCTCACGATCATGTCGGCATCGCCCCGGGCGACGTAGGCGGTGCCGGGAAGCATGGCGGTAGGGCCTCTGACCTCGACGACGCTCAGCGCACAGAGCCGATCGAGACGCCGCGCAAGAGGGCCGGTAAAAGCCGCCGGCATGTGCTGCGCGATCAAGATGGGCCAAGGGAAGTCGGCCGGCAGAGGTGATAGCAGCGCGTCCAATGCGGGCGGTCCGCCCGTGGAAGTACCGACGAGCACGATGCTGTCCCGCGGCTGCGGAGGTAGACGGACGGACGGCGGCCGCTCGATGGGCGGAAACGCCTCCGCTCGCGCCCCCGTCAGGCCACGCAGCCGCACACGTTCCGCAAGCCGAGCTGCCGGACGCAGGCGGGCATGCGACGCTGCCCGCACCCGCTCGACGAAGACCGGCGCGAACACGTCGATGGCGAGGGAGATGACGCCCTCGGGCTTTGCGACGAAATCCACCGCGCCCAACGCCATGGCCTCCAGCGTCACATCGGCGCCGCCCGAGGTAAGTGACGCCACCATGACGACCCGGCACGGTCGTTCGATCATGATCCGGTCGAGACAGGCGAGGCCGTCCATCTCCGGCATATGAATGTCGAGCGTCACCACATCGGGCATGAAGCTGTGCAGTTGCCCGATCGCCTCCAGCCCGTTCCGGGCGAAGGCCACCTCCATGCCACCGGCCGAGCGCAGGATGTTGCCAAGCGCCTTCCGCATGAGGGCAGAATCATCGACGACGAGAACCTTGATCACGAGACCGGCGGCACTATGGCCTGCGCCGCTTGGGCAAGAGCCGTCAGCAGGTCACGCTCCGCGGCTTCGATCACACCCTTGGGCGAGATCAGCAGGATCATCCGGTCCGCGCCCTGCACTGCGATGCGATCGAACACCGAAGCCCCCGCGTCCAACTCGGGCGCTGGTTGCAACATCCCCGCTGGGAAACTCACCACTTCGGAGACTGCATCGACCGCGAGACCAGCGGTGACGCCTCCCACAGAGATGACGATCACCCGCCGTGCCCGCTCCTGGGCTTGGGCCACGCCGAACCGACGGGCCGTGTCGATCACCGGCACCGCACGGCCGCGCAAACTCATGATTCCGGCCACAAAATCAGGAGCATCAGGCACTCGTGCAAGACTTTGTGGAAAGCGCGCGACCTCGCGAACTGCCCCGATCGGCAGACCATAGAGTTCCTGCCCAAGGCGGAAGATGACGAAGCTCTCGCGGGCGCCGGCCGAGGCTTCGGTATCAGACATGCGCGGAGACTCCCGGTGACCGTTCGACCGGATCAGGGCCGCCGTTCGCGCGTCGAACAGGCGTGCGGTCGAGAGGAGGCAAACAAGACGCCGGCCGGCATCAAGCCGACAAATCCCATCGATCTGCGCCTCGGCCGCTCGGCGTGTGAGAAGCGGCGGCACGGCGTCGATCATGTCCTCCGCGACCGAAATGGTCCCGGTCACGCGCTCGACCATCAGACCGACACGTACGCCCTCGACGACCACGACCAGGACCCGCGCCGAAGCCTGCGCTGCGTCCGGCCGCGAGAGCCCAAGCAGGACGGCCAGGCACACGACCGGCAGCAGATCGTCATTTAAGGAGAGGACGCCCAGCATCGCGCCATCGCTATGCGGCACCTGCGTGAGCGCCTCGGGAACACGCATCACGCGATCGACCTTATCCAGCGGCAAGGCGTAAACCTGCGCGCCGAGCCTCACCTCGACGAGCGCGAGCCGATGGCGCGCGGCATTCACAGCCATCGTGGCGCCAGCCTGCATGATCTGCACGTCGGACGGCGCCCGGCGGCAGAAGCCGGAAAACGCGCGGTCGAGCAAGGCGCGCGGATCGAGCCACCGCGCCTCGCTGTCGTGCCCCAGAGAGGCAACGCCGTCCACAATGAGACCCACGGGCGCGTCGCCGGCCAGAACCAGTAGACGCTCGGACGTTGACCTGGATGCGGCCGCGCCACGCTGATCGCCCTCGCCTAAAAGTATCGCGAGTGAGATGACGGGCACCGCGCGTCCCCGGATATTCGCCAGACCGCAGAGGCTTGGAGGCGCATTGGGGATGCGCGTGCACGGCGGCACGCGACTGACCTCGGCGACCTCGGACGCCGCCATGCTCATTGCCTGCCCAGCCACCGTGAAGGTCAGGAGGCTGCCGTCAGGCTGGGTCGGCGCCACGGCGGTCACCGCCTCAGCTCTCCGGGGTCCCAAGCTCATCCGCGAGACCGGCGATCTCCTCGATCGCGGCAGCCAAATCCTCGGCGCCGGTTGCCTGCTCGCGGGCGGCGGTGGCCGCCTGGGCGGCAGCACCGCTGGTTTCCTCGGCCGCCACGGCGATCTGCGTCATACCAGAGAGCACCTCGCGCACGGACGCGACGATCGTTTCGACGCCCGCGAGAGCACCCGCAGCGCCCGAACGGATGACGGCGATACCAGCATCCAAGGCGCCGAACCGTTCGAGCAAGGCCTGATTGCGCGCAAGTTCGGCCTGAGACGCGGTGGCAATCGTTTCCAACTCACGGCGCACGGCAACGATTTGGTCCTGTATGGACCGGACAACGTCCCGCATGCGGTCGGCGTTGTCCGAGGAATCACGTGCCAGCGCCCGAATGTCGGAGGAGACCACCGCGAAGCCGCGCCCCTTTTCGCCTTCACGGGCCGCCTCCACGGAGCCGCTGACCGCCAACATGTTGGTCTGCACCGCGAGCAGGCCGATGCGGTCGACTATCTTCTCGATCCTTCGTCCCGACACCGCCAAGCTGGCGACTAGTTCGATGACGGCCTGGGTTTCGCCGACGGTCGTGCCAAGGCTGCTGTTGAGACGCACGACCGCTTCCCGGTTTGTGGCAAGAAGGGGGGCAAGCGCCGTCGTCTGTTCCACCGCCTCGGCCGCGGCGGCGCGGGTCGCATTGGCCGCGCGCTCGATCTGCGTCATCGCTGAGCTTGATTGCTGGGTCGCCGCAGCCTGCACCTGTGCGCCCCGGCTGATTTGATCGAGAGCGCTCAAAATCTCTCCCGCCGCGCCCGAAAGCTCCTGCACCGTCGCCGACAGTTCCTCGGCGGCAGAGGAGACCTGCTCCGTGCTACTGCCGGAGCCGCCGCTTTGCAGGTTCTCGGCAAGTTGCGCCAGCGCCTGAGCCGTCTGCTGGCTTTGGTCCAGGGAGGCGCTCTGCTGCTGCACCGCCCGCTGAGCCTGCAGCGTCGCCGCCGATTGCTCCTCCGCCGCACGCGCCACCTGCTCGGCGCCACGCTGCGCCTCCCGGGCACCGGCCTCGCATTCCGTCACTGCCAGGAGGATCGCCTGCGACCCGTCCGTTATCCGGCTCATGTCGCCACGGATGTCGCCGAGGCTGCTGACGACCGCGCGACCGCTCTCCGCTTCGGCATGGGCTGTATCGGAGCACCGCTTGATCCTCACGGCGATGGTGCGAACCTCAGTGCCGATCGCCTCCGCCAATTCCTTCACGTCGAGCGCACTCTTCTCGGAGGTTTCGGCGAAGGCGCGCACTTCGTCCGCGACCACGGCGAAGCCACGGCCATGGTCACCTGCGCGGGCCGCCTCGATCGCGGCGTTGAGGGCGAGCAGATTGGTCTGCTCGGCGATGTCGCTCACCGCGACCGTTATAGCGCTTATATCTGCGGCTTGGTGCTCGAGAGTCCCGACGACCTGCACGGAGCGAAGCTGTCGCTGGGCATTGTCCTGCACGGACGCGACCAAGGTCTCGATCCCCACGCCGACCTCGGCGAGCAGGGTTTGCAAGGCCGCCGTTTGCTGGCGCGAGAGGCTCGCCTGGTCCCGCGCCTGTGCGAAAACACTGCCCAGGCTGTGCACGGCGGTATGGGACTGCTGCGCAGCGCCGGCCGCCTCCTCGGCCGCGCTCGCGATCTGCTCCAGGGCACGGCGAAGTTCCTCCGCGGCAGCCGAAGCTTCGGCCACTCCGCTGGCGAGTTCCTCCGTCGCCGCTCCGATGCGTTCGGCGGCCTTTTCCTGCCGTGCCTGCTGTCGCTCCCTGGACCGGCGCTGCGTCATGGACGGCTTGGCCGAAGCGGCATAACGGGGTGCGGGCTCGATCCTCACCGGCTCTGGGCTCACGACCCTTGACGCCAGAGCCGAGGTCTTCATCAGTGCCATAAGCCTTCTCCGCAGCAAGCATCCGTCCCGCTCGCCTCGGCCACGTGCCAGAGCGACAGTGCCAGGGGAACGGTCGCGCCGGCCCGGCCCACGCCGATAGCCATAGCGCCTCGACTTCAACACGTCCTGCGCAAGCAGCACAAGACGCTGATTTCAGCCGTGAAACTGCAGCGGAGCATCCGGGGCCGAACAGGGTGCGCTTGGCCGATCACCAACGAGGCCTGCAGGTCGAGGCTTCATCGATGCGATCGCTTGAGCGCCCGGACTATTGGCGCCAGAATACTTCAAAGTTCACTGGCTACCGGTGGCTCACGCCATAGCTTCCTCTCCGGCACAATCCCGGTCAGCCGGTTGTGAAATCGAGCACCACCCGGGCGGCAACCTTGCCGTGCTCCAAACGGTCGAAGACATCGTTGATCGCGGTCAAAGGCTGCAGCTCAATGTCCGCCTTGACCTTGCCGTCCGCCGCGAAGGCCAACGCCTCGGCCATGTCCTCGCGGTTGCCGACAAATGATCCGCGAATGGTGATGCAGTTCGCCACCACGTCGAAGAGCGGGACAGGGAAGTCGCCTGGGGGCAGGCCGACCAAGACGCAGGTGCCACGCTTGCGCGTCATGCCGACGCCTTGCTTGAACGCACCGAGCGAGGGCGCGGTGATGAGGACGCCGTGGGCGCCCCCATTGGTTCCTTTGCTCACGGCCTCGCCGGCGTCTTCGCGCGTAGCGTTGACCGAGAAGTCGGCACCCAGTTTCCGCGCCAGCGCAAGCTTGCCGTCGTCGATGTCGACGGCACAGACCTGCAAGCCCATCGCCTTCGCGTATTGGATCGCCAGGTGACCGAGACCGCCGGCGCCGGAAACGACCACCCACTCTCCCGGCCGCGCCTCGGTCATCTTGAGACCCTTGTAGGTCGTGATGCCCGCGCAGATCAGAGGCGCGGCCTCCTGGGCCGAAAGACCCGAGGGAATATGAGCGACGTAGTTCGGGTCGGCGAGGATATACTCGGCGAAGCCGCCATTCTTGGTGTAGCCGCCAAACTCGGCCTCGGCGCAGACCGTCTCCCAGGCGGTGAGGCAATACTCGCAATGGCCACAGGCCGAGTAAAGCCAGGGCACGCCCACGCGGTCCCCCGCCCTCACGATGGTCACATCCGCGCCCACGGCCACGACACGGCCGATGCCTTCATGCCCCGGCGTGAAAGGCGGATTGGGTTTGACCGGCCAGTCGCCCTTGGCAGCATGAAGGTCGGTATGACAAACCCCGCAGGCCTCGGTCTTGATCAGGATCTGACCGCGGCCGGGTTCAGGGATATCGACTTCCCGAAACACCAGGGGTTTGCCGAATTCCTCGACGACTGCGGCGTGCATCTTGGCAGACATGGCACGATCTTCCTTTGTCCGAGGATATGGTTCGTTTCGATGTTCCGTTCCAGCCGGGGCCACCACCGCCCGGCGCATTCTAGCTTACAGGATGCGAAACGCCGAGGTTCGGAAACTACCAACACAGAGCCGACTTCAGTGAGCGCGACTGCCTCCGCCCTGCGGCATCTGGCGCAACTCGTCCCCAGGCTCCGCCTCCGCGAAAAGAGCCGCTATCGCATCCTGAGCCTCCTGTTCAATCTGGTGCAACTGAGACTGGCTCACGAAGCTCTCGGCGTAGATTTTGTAAACGGGCTCCGTTCCGGAGGGACGGACAGCGAACCAGCCGTTGTCGGCCGCCACCTTCAAGCCGCCTATCGGGGCCTTGTCACCAGCGGCGAGGGTTGAAGCCGCGCGGACCGGCTCCCCGGCAAGCTGCGTGATCCCCAACCTCTCAGCCGATAAGCTGGCCAGCAAGCGCCGCCGCGCCGGCGTCGACTTGACATCGATCCGCTCATAGAACGGCTGACCAAACCTTTTCGTGATGCGGTCGTAGGCCGCGGCCGGATCCTCCTTCGTCCGCGCGGTAATCTCCGCCGCGAGAAGTCCCGCAATGAGGCCGTCCTTGTCGGTCGTCCAGGCCGTGCCGTCACGACGGAGGAACGACGCGCCCGCGCTCTCCTCGCCGGCGAAACCCAGCGCGCCGTCGAACAGACCCTCGACAAACCATTTGAACCCGACGGGCACCTCGATAACAGGATGATTGATGTGTTTGGCAATCCGGTCAATGAGGCTACTGCTGACAATCGTCTTGCCGATACCGCAGGCGCTGCTCCACTCCGGTCGGTTCTGGAACAGGTATTCGATTGCAACGCAAAGGTAGTGGTTTGGATCCATCAGTCCAGCAGCCCGGGTTACGATGCCGTGACGGTCCGCATCAGCGTCGTTGGCGAAAGCCACGTCGAACTCCTTGTGCATGCCGATCAGCCGCGCCATCGCGTAACGCGATGAGCAATCCATCCGGATCTGGCCGTCCCAGTCTGCCGTCATAAACCCGAACGTCGGGTCGACCCTCTCATTGACGACCGTCGCGGCGATCCCATAGCGCGCTATGATCGGCTGCCAGTAATGGATCGCCGCACCACCGAGCGGGTCAATCCCGATCGTCACGCCGGACCCACGGATCGCCGCCATATCGACGACATTCTCAAGGTCGGCCACGTATGGCGTGATGTAGTCATGTCGGTGGATGTAGGGAGAATGACGAAGCCGCTCACCCGTTAGCCGCCGCACGCCAGACAGATTCCGGGCGAGCAGCGCATTTGCCGTCCGCTCGATCCAGCCGGTGACATCCGTATCCGCCGGGCCACCGTTCGGCGTGTTGTATTTGATGCCTCCATCAGCGGGCGGGTTATGCGATGGGGTGATGACGATGCCATCGGAGAACTTCGTCTTGCAGTCCAAATTGTGCGTCAGGATGGCATGCGATATGACCGGTGTCGGCGTGAAGCCGTCGTCTTCGGCGATCATCGTCTCGACCTCATTCGCCGCCAACACCTCGAGCGCCGTCGCGAGGGCTGGAACCGAAAGCGCATGTGTATCGATCCCGATGAACAGCGGACCACTGACGCCATGCCGGGTTCTGTGCAGGCAGATCGCCTGGGTGACTGCCAGGATATGGTTCTCATTGAAGGAGCCATCGAATGAGGAACCGCGATGGCCCGAGGTTCCGAACACGACCCTTTGCGCCGGGTTCTCCGGGTCCGGCTTGCGATCGAAATAGGCGGTTATCAGGCGAGGCACATCTACCAGTTGACCGGGCTCAACCAGCTTCCCGGCAAGTGGGCTGACTATCCTGGACATGAACCTTCTCCTAACTGTAAGCGACGGCTATCACCCGAGGACGATCCGCAGAGGATGGGTCTGACCATCGTCCGCCAGCGGCACGCGAACATCGCCCGGCGGCAGCGCAACGCCGTCGAGTGTCGCACTGACGACGCCGCGGCTCACGCCGTGGGGATTGGCGACATGGATAGCGTAGGTCGCTGAACCATGGCGGAAGCTGATGTCGAATCCCGGCCATGTCGTTGGCACGCACGGAGACATGAGCAGCCAATTAGCCTCAATGCTGAAACCGAGGATGCTCTCCAGTCCCGCACGGTACATCCAGCCGGCAGAGCCTGTATACCATGTCCAGCCGCCACGCCCGACATGCGGGGCGACAGAGTAGATGTCGGCGGCAACGACATAGGGCTCGACCTTGTAGCGTCTGGCGCCCTCGACCGAATCTGCGTGGTGGACCGGGTTGATAAGCGAAAAGAGCGCGCCGGCCTTATCACCGTCACCAAGCTTGGCGAAGGCGATCACCGACCAGAGCGCCCCATGGGTGTACTGGCCGCCGTTCTCACGAACTCCGGGAGGGTAGCCCTTGATGTAACCGGGCTGGAGAACAGTCTTGTCGAACGGAGGCGTAAATAGAAGCACAAGTCCAGCATCCTCGCGGACCAACTGCGTCTCCACAGCCGTCATCGAAAGAGCGGCACGCGCCGGATCGCCGGCCGACGAGATCACACTCCACGACTGCGCAATCGAGTCGATCCTGCACTCATCGTTTAGCGCCGAGCCCAGCGGCGTACCGTCGTCGAAGTAGGCGCGACGATACCAGCCTCCGTCCCAGCCATGATCGTCGAGCGCCTCGGACAGCGCGACGCAATGTCGTCGCCAAGCCTCGGCTCTCAACTCCGCGTGACGCCTCTCCGCAAGCGCGGCGAATTGGGTCAGGGCCATATGGAGGAACCAGCCGAGCCAAACGCTCTCTCCCCTGCCCTGTTCACCGATCCGGTTCATGCCATCGTTCCAGTCACCGGTGCCGATCAGGGGGAGGCCGTGAGACCCGACGGCGAGACTTTGGTCGAGTGCAAGCGCGCAATGGTCGAACAGGCTTGCTTCCTGGCCGGAGATCGTTGGAGGAAAAAACGCTTCATCCTGTCCGTCCTGGAGAATGGGGCCATCCAGAAAGGGGATTGTTTCGTCCAGCACAGCGTCGTCTCCGGTAACGGAGACGTAGTGGGCGACGACGTGGGCGAGCCAGACGCGATCATCGGAAATGCGTGTCCGGATGCCGCGCCCCGACTCTGGTAGCCACCAATGCTGTACGTCACCTTCCGCAAACTGGCGGGCTGCAGCGCGCAGAAGCTGTGCTCTCGCCACAAGCGGCTTCGCGACGCAGAGAGCCATCACGTCCTGCAATTGATCGCGAAACCCATAAGCCCCGCTCGCCTGATAAAAGGCTGCGCGCGCCCAGACGCGGCAAGACAGCGTTTGGTAGAGCAGCCAGCGGTTCAGCATGATGTCCATCGCCATGTCGGGCGTCTTTACCTGCACCACTCCGAGAGTATTATCCCAGAACTGGTCGACACTTCGCAGCACAGCATCGAGATCGGCGGCCCGATATTTTACGACGAGTTTCTGAGCGTCCGCGGTCGTCGCGGCCTGCCCAAGCAGAAAGACGATTTCTATCCGCTGGTCGGGCGCAAGCTCCAACCGCGTCTGCAAGGCCCCGCAAGGGTCGAATCCTGCGCCAGTGCTCTTGGATAGTGCCGCACCCGTCGCCAAGGAGGCAGGCTGCGAAAGCAGCCCGTTTCGGCCGACGAATTCCCGGCGGTCGCCTGTCCAAGAGGTCTGGCGATCAGCCATATCGGCGAACGCAATCCGGGTGCCGAAATCGATGCTCCATGGATTGCGCGCGAACATCGCTCCCGTCTCCGGGTCTATCGCGGTCACGACATAAGGACTGGTGGTGCCTCGGGACATGCCTAGAACCCACTCGACATAGGCGGTGACTGACAACCGCCGATGCCGCCCCGACCTGTTGGTCAGCGTCAGACGGGAGATCTTGATGGGGTCACTCAGATCGACATACTGGAGAAGCTCCAGCGAGACGCCGTGAGACTCATGCAAGAACCGGCTGTAACCCTGACCGTGCCGCGCAATGTAGCGTGTTCCGGTCTCACGGATCGGCAGCGCCGTCGGTCCCCATAGGGCGCCGTTCTCATCGTCGCGTACATAGATCACTTCACCAGGAGCATCTCGGATCGGATCGTTGGACCAGGGCGTCAGATGGTTTTGCTGGCTGTTCAGCGACCAAGTCGTGCCGCTCCCCTCGGCCGAGACTTGGAAGCCGAAAGCGCTGTTGGCGATGACGTTGATCCAGGGCGCCGGTGTGAGATGGCCGTCGTCGAGAACGGTGACGTACTCTCGGCCATCCTTGGCGAATCCGCCGAAGCCGTTGAAGTAGGCGAGGTCCGGCACAGGCACGGTGGCGAACGGAGCCGAACTTTCGGCCGACCGCCTCACCGGCGGCGGCACAGCCTTCGGTTCCGCCGCGCGCGAAAGTTGCTCGCCTAGGCTGCCACGGTGACCTGCCAGCACCACGCGCGCCGCGGAGCGCAGAAGGCCGCGAACCTCATCAGAGATCAAGTCCGCCCTGAGGACAAAGATGGAGCCTTTGCTGGGCGCGGCGGTGTGCTCCCGCGCCCCGCTGTTCGCCGCGACTAAAGCCTCGAGCGCGGCCTGGAACTCCTGCGCGTAAGATTGCGCCTGCTCGTTCAGGATCACGAGGTCGATCGAAAGCCGCTTGTTCCGCCAGTACTCATGCGCAAGCAACAAACGACGGATCAGGTCCAGATCTGTGGGCTGCGAAATCGTGACCAGAAGCATCGGCAGATCGCCGGAAATCCCGTGCTGCCATAGGATCGAGGCTGGACCGGCGCCGCGCGCTAAAATCTCGCTTGGTGGCCGCAGCGTGGCATCGGCGTAGATCAGGCGGTTGGCAATGCGCTGGAACACATGAGCATCCTCGGCATCGATACCGAGGTGTCGCAGTTGCACCTGGGCCTGTGTCCAAGCAAGCGTCGTCGCGCGGTCGAAGGCCATAGCATCGCGATGCCTGTCGACCAAATCGAGGACCTCGTTGCGCGAACTCGCCACAAGCGTCCAGAACGCGAGACGGACCGTGGAGAGCGGTGGCAATCGAACGGCCCGCCGCAAGCTGAAGATCGGGTCGAGAACAGCCCCAACGGTGTTGCTGAGCGCGTTGTCTGACGCCATCGCAACCGCGGTTCGGATACCGCGCCCTCGGCCGAGAAAACGAGCGCGATCGGTCTCGTACTGCGGCGCGCCCGTCGACTTGCCTTCCACCACAACCAGATGCGCAGCCCAAATTTCAGGTTCGGTGTCCGCGCGCCGCCGCCGCGTGGCCAAAAGTGCGCCTGCGTCGGCCACGAACTCAGTTTCCACGAATAACTTGGAAAAGGCTGGATGCGCGTCGTCGGCTTGCTGCGGGGCGAGCACCAACTCCGCGTATGAGGTGATGTCCATGTCGTGCACCCTGAGACCGTGATTGGTGATCGACACACGCCGGACCTCGGCATCATCCTCCGAGGACACGGCGACCTCCAGCACTGTCGTAATGACGCCGTCACGCCGCGTGATCTCGGCTCGGCCCTCCGAAAACGAAATCTGGTAGCTATCCGGTTCCACGGCGGTCGGCTGATAGCCGGCCGACCAGACGGCGCCGCTCTGACGGTCCCGGATAAAGACATAGCTACCCCAGGCGTCGCAGGTTGCATCCTCCTGCCAACGCGTGACCGCGAGATCGCGCCAGCGGCTGTAGCCGGATCCGGCGGCGGTCAGCATCACGCCGTAACGGCCGTTGGACAGCAGATGGGTACGCGGCGAAAGCGTATGGGGAGACTCGTAGCGGCGCTGGGTCGACAAAACGGGATCGCCGACATGAGCGGCTGAAGTCAGCGCTTCGACCAATGGTCTGGTGATTGCAACATCATGCGGCATGCGCTCCTGCAGCAGTAATTCGGTGGCTTGGATCATTGGTTCCGCATGAAAGCGCCGGCGCATCTCGCCGTGGCAGAGCGTGTCTGCGATCGCGACGATGCTCATACCTTGATGGTGCGCCATGTAGGCGCGGACGATCGCGACAGGAGCGCCATCCGGCACACGGCTTTCTGTATAGTCCAGTGCCTCGTACAAGCCATAGCGGCCACGACCGCCGGCCTCCGCGAGGCGTCTGAAGTTCGCCGCGGCGGCGCCTGGGTCGATCATGGCGGCAAGAGCGGTCGAATACGGAGCGATCACCGTGCTCGCGCCGATGCCGCGCTTGAGGCTGAGGCTTGGGATGCCGAAGCTGGAGTATTGATAGGTGAAGTCGAGGTCGCGAGCGTTATAGGCAGACTCCGACGCGCCCCAAGGCACCCGACGCTGTGTGCCGTACAGCATCTGCTGCCGCACCATCTGCCGGTTCGTCCGCTCCAGAAGGCTCCCGTCCGGGGCGCGCATGACGAGGGAGGGCATGAGATACTCGAACATCGACCCCGACCAGGATGTCAAAGCCGCACCGTAACCCACGGCGGTCATGGCCCGTCCAAGCCGAAACCAATGGCGCGCGGGCAACTCGCCCCGCGCGATGCCGACGAAGCTGGCGAGGCGTGCTTCAGAGGCCAGAAGATCGTAGTAGTTCGGCTCCAGGCTGCCATCCGTGACGCGGTAGCCGATTGATAGAAGTTCCCGTTCACGATCGAACAGAAACTCAAAGCTCATGGCGTCGAACAAGGCCCGGAAACCGTCCGCGAGTAGGCGGAGTCTAGCCGCCAGGCCGGCCGTGCCCGCGGCAGAGTTCAGTGCCAGCAGGTTTCTCCGATGACGCTGAATAGTTGTTTGCAGAGCCTCTGCCCATAGAACGATCTCAGCGCGAGAGTCGAGATTTCCACGATCTTCCTCATTCAGCCTGTACACGAGCGTGACGATGGCCTCTGCCCTGAGGGCGACGATGCCCAGCTGATCGAGCGCGCTGCTCGACGAGGCAGCAAGCATCCCGATCTCCGCTGTCAGCGCGGTCGCGGCATCGGCAACTCGTCCACCATCCTCGGCCGGAATAGCTTCACGCAAAAGGTCCAGCCCATCGAGGACCCCGGCGCGCCAGTTCACCTCCAGGGAGCCTCGGACGGCCAAATCGCCGCACGCGTTCCATAGGGCGATGAGATGTCCGGCGAGATTGCCGCTGTCGACGGATGAGATGTATCGCGGTTCCAGCGGCCGGAGATCGCTGGTCCCGTACCAGTTATAGAAATGGCCTCTATGCCGCTCCATTTGGTTCATGGAGACGAGGGTTGCTTCCAGCCTCTCGACCACCTCGAGTTTTCCGATCCAACCGAAATCCTCGGCGGCGACCACTGACAGCAGGTAGAGGCCTATGTTGGTAGGCGAGGTCCGGCGCGCGACGACTGGCTTCGGATCCTCTTGGAAATTGTCCGGCGGAAGATTGTGATTCTCGAGCGTGACGAAGGTCTCGAAGAAGTGCCACGTCCGTCGCGCGATCAGCCGCAACGCCCTGGCATCGGCGGCGGACACCCGTGGTGTTGCGCCCACCGCGCTTGGCCGACTGATCCAGTGGGCGATGGCGGGAGCCAACAGCCATAGACCGATGAATGGGGCGGCGATGGGCCAAGAGCTTGGTCGCCACCAAGCCGCCAGAGCTCCTACAACGAGGGTGAGGCAGATTCCTCCAGCCATATGCCGATAGAAGCCGGTCAGATCACGCCTGGCACAACCTTTCGCCTGAGACGCCGTCACCCATTCAAGCAAATTCCGCCGGCTCGCCAACAGGCGATAGAGGGTCCGCAGGATCGCATCGCTCATCATCCATGCTTGATCAGGAAGGAATGAAACCAACAGTAGGATCTGCGACGCTGCAAGTTGCATATCGGCGTATACCGAGGCCACATGCATGCCTTTGGCAAGCCCAAGCCTGCGCGGTACTATGGCCATAAGAAGCGGTATCAGCGAAGGCACCGACATCGTCGTCAGCACAAAGGCGTCCCATCGGAGTGCGTCCGTCAGCGGGAGCATCCAGCCCGCTGTCAAAGCGAGGAAAGCGGCAGGCGGCGATATCGACCTTCGCAGATTATCGATCATCTTCCATCGCCCGACGAGGGGTATGGACCGGCGGCGGTCGCTGGAGTCCGGACTCGCGCCACGGCCTAGTATCCAAGGGAGGAGCTGCCAGTCGCCGCGCGCCCAGCGATACTGCCGCGCCGCGGCCACGTCATAGCGCGTCGGGAACTCATCGACGACCTCTATGTCCGAAACGAGACCGGCGCGGGCGAAGATGCCCTCCAGAAGATCATGGCTGAGTACTGTGTTGTCCGGAATAAGCCCGGCAAGCGCAGTCTCGAAGCAGTCGACGTCGTAGATCCCCTTGCCGCAGTAGGATCCTTCACCGAAAAGATCCTGATAGACATCCGAGACGGCGCAGGCATAGGGATCCATGCCGCTCGTATTGGCGAACACGCGCTGGAACCGAGACCCGTCATGCCCCGTGGGAAGGGCCGGCGTCACCCGCGGCTGCAGCACGGCATATCCATCCGTAACCCGGCGCGAAAGAACGTCAAAAAACGGGCGGTTCAGCGGATGCGCCATCTTGCCGATCAGCCGCTTGGCCACGCCACGTGGAAGTCTGGTATCGGCGTCCAAAATGATAACGTACTTTACGCCTGCCGGCACGGTGGGCGCGTGGCCGCCGATCGCGACAAAGCTGGTGTCCTCTGCCCCCCGCAACAGCCTGTTCAACTCATGAAGCTTGCCGCGTTTGCGCTCCCACCCGATCCAGCGCGCCTGTCCGGGGTTCCAGATCCTGCGCCGATGCAGCAGAAGAAACCGGTCGTTGCCTCCCGAGGTCCGGTAACGCTGATTGAGGCGCTTGATTCCCTGAGCGGCCGCTTCCAGCAAATCCCCATCGTCTGGCTGCGTCTCCGACAGCGCGTCCGTCCAGTCGGAGAGCAAGGCGAAAAACAACTCGCCGTCGCTGCTCGCCAAGTAGTGAACCTCAAGCCGCTTCACTTCCTCAGCGATACCGGCAAGTGAGGTCAGCAGCGTCGGCATGACGACGATTGTTCGCAGCCCCTCCGGCACACCCCCCGCAAGCTCGAAGCCCGGCAAGCTTGTGGCGCCGACGCGGTTCGTCGCCCCGCAATTCACCAGAGCCATGGCGGAATCGGAGGCTGGGACCAAGGCAAGGAAGCCGAGGACCAGCGTGTCCCATGTGAGGTTCCAGTGCTGCGCCCACGCCAAGAGCAGCGCCACGATGACCAGGGTCATCGCGATGATGATGCCAATATACCCAGTGATCCCCGTACGGGCATTTAGCCTGGAGAACCGACTGCGGGCGGTGGCACGGTAGCCGATCCTTGTCTCAAAGCCGGCCCGGCCCTTGGCGATAAGGTAGTAGCCGGGGTCGGCCTCGCGGTACGGGCTGGTGCCCGGGAGATCGGGGCCAGAGCTGGCACCCTGCGACTCCGCGATCGTCCTCTCTGCCACGCCCACTTCCGAAAGTAGAGATCTCCGTGCCAGCTGCTCGATGGCGTGCCGGTAGAGTTCCCGGGTAGCAAAGTCGAGTTCAGCAAAGTTGCTGCCCTTGCGGAGTGCATTGTCGACCGGGCTGACGCTTTCAAACAGTTCCCGCCAGTCGATCGACGACATCAGCCGCATGCTCGTGATGACATTGCGGATGGTGACATTCGCGGCGCCCTGGCGTTGCTGCTGGGACTCGACAGCGCTTTCGGCGTTCGTTCCCTGCGCAGTGAGGGTTGCGTCAAGCCAACTCACTGCACGGGCGGCGCGCGGATCCTCTTCGCGTAGGCGGCGCACGAACTGAACCGCGAAGGCGGTCGATAGAGGCGTGTTGACCTGCCCCAGGATATGATCATCCACTGGGCCGGACTCAGGCCGGAGCACATGGTCTGCCAGGGCATTTGCAGCCCCTCGGGCGCTCTGGTCGCTGATGATGTTCTCGGCAAGCCGGCGAAGGTTCTCCACAAGCACAACACGAAGGGCGATTGCTACGGCCCAGAGCTCGCCTATTGTGAGGGGCTGGACGTGCTGATAGGCCCGGAGGAATCGACAGAGGGTTTGAGGATCGATCCGGCTATCCGTGTGCGCTATAAATGCCCAAGACAGCCCGAAAACCCGCGGATACCCCTTGAAGGGTCCATCGACCAGCCGCGGAAGCTGTCGACGGAAACTCGGAGGCAGATCAGTCCGGATGGCCCGCACCTGTTCCTGCACAACGTGGAAATTGTCGATGAGCCAATCTGCCGCCGGTATGATGGAGCGCGAGTCTTCCACGGCAGCGACCATGGTCTCATAACAATGGAGCAAAGTCCGTTCGTTGTTCTCGAGACGCCGCTCAAGGCGATGATCGCTACTTGGCTTGGTTGCCACGTTCTGAGCCGCCGCCAGACTTTCAGCGTGCTGCTCCAGGCGCTCTATCCCAAACAGTTCGGCACGGATCGGATCCTGGTGGCTTTCGCCAGTTGCTGATCTCTTCCGGCTCACCGCGTCAACCAGGGCACGGCGAGCCCCCCAGCGGACGAATGCTCGCCGGACCCGCAAACCGGTCGATGTATAACGGCTCAGCGGAACGCCCTCGGTGACCAGCTTCACGCATGCGTCCTGTTCATTAACCGTGTTGAGGAGTTCGCGTGCTCGGATGATCCGGGGCCAAAGTAAGTGATATCCGGCAGCTGCAGGCCGTTGCCGCGCCTTACATTCTAACCAGCCGCGCCACACATCGGCCAGGATCGGAAACTACCCAGGCGCCGCGCTTACGTGTTCGCGGGCTCGCTGTTCACTCTTCCTGCCGCGGGCACGAGGATGGACGGGCTATCCGGCTTCGATCCGCGCGCGTCACCATTGGCGACCCGGGCCTTGGCCGGCGCTTCCATCAGATCGAGGAACGGCTTGATAATATCGATTGGCATTGGAAAGACGACCGTCGAGTTCTGCTCGGCACCGATCTCCGTTAGAGTCTGCAGATATCGGAGTTGCATCGCCGCCGGTATACTGGATAAGATTTTCGCGGCGTTGACGAGCGTTTGAGACGCTTGAAACTCGGCCTCTGCATGAATGATCTTGGCCCGTCGATCACGCTCGGCCTCCGCCTGCTTCGCGATCGCTCGCACCATGTTGTCAGTCAGCTCGACCGTCCGGATTTCGACGTTGCTGACCTTTATGCCCCAGGTCTCGGTCTGTGCATCGAGAATCGCCTGCACGTCCGCGCTCAACTTCTTCCTTTCAGATAGCATCTCATCCAGTTCATGCTGACCAAGGACGGCGCGGAGTGTCGTCTGCGCCAGCATGTTGGTCGCGGGCAGATAAGATTGCACCTTGATGATGGCCCGCTCCGGGTCAGTGACGTTGAAATACAGGACTGCATCGACCTTCATTGAAACATTGTCGTGCGAGATAACGTCTTGGCTTGGGATCTCTATGACCTGAATACGCAGGTCCACACGCACCATCTCCTGGACGAAGGGCACAAGTAAAACAAGGCCCGGGCCGCGAACACCACGAAAGCGTCCGAGCGTGAAGACGACGGCACGTTCGTATTCGCGAAGTATCTTAATTGTGGAGGTCAACACGAAAAAACCGATGAGGAGAAGCGGCACCAGAATCAGTGCCGGCAAGGCAATGCCGAAGGACATAATGCTCTTTCCTAGTTGCCGACCGGCTCTGACGCCTCCCGTCGCAGGAGCGCTCGCGGCGGACGACCATCGCCACTCAAGCTCCGACAATCCGGCGCGACACCGCAACGGGGTTCGTACCTATGTCGGACGCGGCCCCTGCTCCAGCCTCGGAAAATACGGAGCGCATCGCATCTCCTTTCTCAAGCGTCTGAACACGCGGAGTATCGCGGCCGGCAAGACGTAGGCCGACAACTGCGGCGCTCTATACCCCAATGCTGTCCAACGCCAGTTCAGGATACTCGGTACTTTCCGACCCTGCTCAGTTTGAGCTCTGCGGGACTATGGTCCCAATCACCTTCAACTCACGAGAATGTGAGCCCGCATCCGCGCGTGGCTATATGCAGCCTCTAAAGCCACAACGACCTAAGGGACCAAAGCCCATGGATCACCCTGTGCCGACGCTACCCTTGGCGAGCGATATCCAAGGCCGGGAAGCCGGCGACAGTCGGGTGACGCTGCCTCATGGCGAACTGATGTTGATGAACGCTTATTGGCGCGCAGCCAACTATCTCTCCGTCGGTCAGATCTACCTCTATGACAATGCCTTGCTGCGTAAGCCGCTGACGTTGGCCCATGTCAAACCACTCGTCGTCGGACACTGGGGAACAACGCCCGGCCAGAACTTCATCTACGTTCACCTCAATCGGGTCATCAAGGCTGGCGACCTCGACATGATATACATCGCCGGGCCCGGGCACGGTGGCCCCGCGCTGGTCGCCAACACGTATCTCGAGGGAAGCTATAGCGAGATCTACCCGGACATCAGCCAAGACGAAGGCGGGTTGAAAGCTCTGTTCACGCAGTTCTCGTTTCCCGGCGGCATCTCCAGCCATGTTGCGCCGACGACGCCAGGATCCATCCATGAAGGCGGAGAACTCGGCTACTCGCTGAGCCATGCGTTCGGGGCGGCTTTCGACAATCCCGACCTGATCGTTGCCTGTGTCGTGGGAGACGGTGAGGCTGAAACCGGGCCGTTGGCGACCGCATGGCAATCGAACAAGTTCCTCAACCCGATCCGCGATGGTGCAGTTCTTCCTATCCTTCACCTCAACGGTTTCAAAATCAGCAACCCCACGATCCTGGCGCGGATCGAGCATGATGAACTGGAACACTTCTTCCTGGGTTGTGGCTGGACCCCCCACTTCGTCGAGGGCGATGACCCGACGACGATGCATGAACTCATGGCCAAGGCTCTGGACACGGCTATTGCTCAGATCAAGCAGATCCAGTCGGACGCGCGGACCGGGAGCCAGCAGGTGCGGCCGCGCTGGCCGATGATCGTCCTACGCTCCCCGAAAGGCTGGACAGGACCAGTGGAGGTCGATGGCCTGCAGATCGAAGGGACGTTCCGTGCGCATCAGGTTCCAGTCTTGGTGGACGAAGCCCATCCCGGTCATGTCGCACTCCTCGAAGCCTGGATGAGAAGCTACAAGCCGGAGGAACTCTTCGACACGGATGGTAGCTTGGTGCGCGAACTCTCGGACCTTGCCCCACGCGGCGACCGCCGGATGGGGGCCAATCCGCACGCCAATGGCGGCATCCTGCTGCGTGATCTGCACATGCCAGACTTCCGCCGCCACGCAGTCAAAGTCCCCTCGCCAGGAGCTGTCTTCGCGCAGGATACCCTCGTTCTTGGCGGCTTCCTCCGCGACATCGTCGCGCTCAATCCCCATAACTTCCGCGTTTTCGGGCCCGACGAGACGCTCTCCAACCTACTCGGGGCGGTGTTCGAGGTCACCAACCGCCAGTGGGAAGCAAGCGAAGTACAGAACGACGAATTTATCGCGCCTGAGGGCCGCGTTCTGGACTCCATGCTGAGCGAACATCAATGCGAGGGCTGGCTCGAAGGCTATCTTCTCACAGGGCGCCATGGCCTCTTCAACAGCTACGAGGCGTTCATCCGAATTGTCGATTCGATGTTCAGCCAACATGCGAAATGGCTGAAGGTGACGCGAGAACTGCCCTGGCGCCGAAACATCGCCTCGCTGAACTATCTGCTCGCCTCGCATGTGTGGCAGCAGGATCACAACGGGTTCACCCATCAAGACCCCGGCTTCCTCGATCACGTGATCAACAAAAAAGCTGATATCGTCCGCTGCTATCTGCCGCCTGATGCAAATTGCCTGCTGTCCACCTTCGACCATTGCCTGCGCAGCCGGCATTACGTGAACGTCGTGGTCGCCGGAAAGCATGCGCTGCCGCAATGGCTGACGATGGAGGCTGCCATCGTGCATTGCACTGAGGGTATCGGCATCTGGCAATGGGCCAGCAACGACCAGGACCGCGAACCGGACGTCGTGATGGCCTGCTGCGGAGATACCCCCACACTTGAAGTTCTCGCAGCCGTCTCCATCATGCGGGAGCATCTGCCCGAGCTGAGGATCCGCGTGATCAACGTGGTCGATCTGATGAAGATGCAGTCGGCGAGCGTGCATCCCCATGGCCTTGACGAGACTGAATACGACGCCCTCTTTACCCGGGACAAGCCGATCATCTTCGGCTTCCATGGCTACCCTTCTCTGATCCACGGGCTGACATACCGCCGCACGAACCGCAACATGCTCGTGAGGGGCTATATGGAGGAGGGCACGATCACGACCTCCTTCGACATGAGGGTTCAGAACTGCCTCGATCGCTTCCATCTCGTGCAGGACGTTGTCGACCGTCTCCCGCAGCTTGGAACGAAGGGCGCCTATCTCAAGCAGATCATCCGGGACAAGTTGATCGAGCACAAAGTCTACATCGACAAGCACGGTGAGGACCTGCCCGAGATTCGGAACTGGAAATGGGTCCAGCCGTCGTGAACAGGCGTCGGCTCACCGATGCGGCACAGGCTCTTATGGGCTGCGGCAAGGGCCCGCCGGCGATGGATGAGAGCAACGGCACCTGCAACAGGCGCTTTGCCGCTGAGGGAATTGCGCAGACCGCGGCTTTGCGATCCACCTGCATAATCGGCGCGATCCTCGATGATGAGACGATCCCCCAAACAACCCATGCCGGGTTTCTGTCGTGACCGTCTTGATGGATGCGGGCATCAGCCGCGGCATCGGGGGCGATATCGGGCCCAAGAATATCGCGGGGCATGAGGGTAAAACCGTCACTCACGGGCTCGACGGCTTGCGGCAGCGCTTAGCCGATCCTTGGAGAATGGGCGCGCGCTTCGCCAGATAGCGGGCGATTATCGCGCTGGATACTGGCCTCCCGAGACGGGCCCGCATCAGCGCAAACGCGGCTGCTGTTGCCGAATACGCGGCCGCTCAAGCATCGAACAGCAAGATCTTCGCGTCTATGTCGTGCGTCACGGCGAAACCGCCCGGTCGCGAACCGGCCAGCATACGGGGCGCACCGATCTCACGCTGAGTGATGCCGGCGAGGCAGAGGCGAAAGCTCTTGCGCCCTGGCTCCGAGGGATACATTTTGGACGGGTTCTCACAAGCCCCCTGCGCCGCGCTCGGCGCACCTGCGAGCTTGCCGGCCTCGGCCGATCAGTCGAGGTAGACGCCGATCTGGATGAATGGAACTATGGAAATCCGAGGGCTGGACCTCGGCGGAGATTTACCGGGACCGGCGAGCTTGGTCTATCTATCGAGATGGCGCTCCGGGTGGGGAAACTCCCGACGAAGTCTCTGACCGTGCCGACCACCTGATCCTGTCCCTCAACACGTCGCACGGAAACGTAGCCGTCTTTACCCACGGACAGTTCGCGGCAGCACTTGCCGTGCGCTGGATTGGGCTTCCTGTAGTCACTGCCGAGCATTTCATGCTCGGCACGGCATCCCTCAGTATTTTAGCCTACAGTCCAAGCCATCCCAATGTTCGGGTCATCGCGTTGTGGAATGCGCTTCCGTCCGTGTTGAAGCCCGGCGGTTGAAAGCAAATTCGAGTGCGGTTGGGGCACGGCGCTGATCCCGCTATGTGCCGCCCGATGGCGACCGACGCATCTCGATCGCCTGCTCGATTGCCCGGACAAGCTCCTTCTCACCAAACGGTTTCTGTAGCACCGGACTATCCCTGCTTCCGATACCGCCCACCGTCCCACTCATGAAGACATGTGGCATCGGACCGAAGATGAGAATGGACCTGATCGCCTCAAATCCATCTCCCTCCTCCAACTCAGCATCCACGATCATGAGGTCTGGGCGCCAGCGACTAGCCGCTTCGATTGCGCCTGCCTCGGTCACCTCCACGCCGCATACTCGATGGCCCATTGCAATCAGCATATCAGCCAGCAGCATTCCGATGATGGCGTTGTCTTCCACTACGAGCACGCGAAGACGTTCCATTCTGAGCTTCCTGTCGCGGACCACTTGAGCGGGACCGACTGTCAACTGCCATTCTGTGCTGCACCGTTCTGCCCCGGTCATATCCCGCTGAACGCGACACACGAAGCAGATGCCTACCCGCCGACGAAGAACGCCGAACGGCCATTGGATATAGTTGGATAAGCAAGTCATTAAACAGGTTCGGAAAACACGGAGATAACCGACTGTTTCCCGTCACGGCACCAGGATTGACCCCCAATGCTATGAACCATCGCGAGACCGTGATAACAGTCTGCTATATTCTGGGTTCATCTGGTCTAACGCGCCCTGCTGCGGGATTCTCAACTGGGCCCCCACACTCAGAGTGAACTCGGTCGACAGATCGCAGCAGTCGACCGGTTCGCCGCGAGAATGACATCAGGCTGCACGTGCCTATCGACGCGGGGAGCCTAGGTGCATCCCAAGGAGACGTCCATGTCATTGAGGCCTGCGCCTGCGGCGGTCGCTACACCGGAACAAACGGAACAGTCGGTTGCCTCGGTTGAGCATGCGGCGGATGCGTCCCCGGGCCTCATTGTTTGTATTGGCGCCTCGGCTGGCGGTCTGGACGCGTGCAGCAAGCTGATGGATGCACTGCGGCCCGACACGGGCATGGCCTTCATCCTTGTCCAGCATCTCGACCCTACCCATGACAGCATGATGGTCGACCTTCTCACCGCGCATACGCAGATGAAGGTGCTGGAAGCTACTCATGGCATGCCGATAGAGCCCAATCATCTCTATGTCATCCCACCGGCAAATGACCTCACTGTCGCGAAGGGCTTGCTGCAGTTGTCAAGCCCGCGCGCCCGTCATGGCACCCGGCTTCCCTTCGACATCCTCCTTTGTTCGGTCGCCGAAGAGCACAACGCTCGGGTTGCCTGTATTATTCTGTCCGGTAGCGGTACGGATGGCAATGTAGGACTCCGTGCTGTGAGAGCCAAAGGTGGCCTCGTCATCGCGCAAAATCCCGAGGAAGCCGGATACGCCGGGATGCCGAGAAGCGCGATTGAAACCGGAAGCGTTGACTTGGTTCTTCTTCTCTCGGAAATCCCTCATGGGCTCGATCGCTTCCGTCATCAGCTGGATGTGCTCGAACCTTCAGCTGACTGCCGCGCTCCGCGCTCATCCGACTGGCTCTCCAGCATCATCGAACTCCTCCGTAGTCGGACCCACCATGATTTCCGCCTATATAAAAGCGGAACCCTTCAGCGGCGGATCGAGCGGCGCATCGCCATGGCTTCCATCAGTCTCGATGATAGCGCCGCCTATCTGGAGATACTGCAGCAAGACAACGGTGAACTCGATCGTCTTGTCAGGGATCTTTTGATCAACGTTACGCAGTTCTTCCGTGACGCTGAGGTTTTCGAGTTCCTCGCAAAGAGCGTCATCCCCGATCTCATCCGCGCGAGTAAACCGGACCACCCTCTACGGGTCTGGGTAGCCGGCTGTAGCACGGGCGAGGAGACGTATTCGCTGCTGATGCTGTTCCACGAGGAGATCGCCAAGCAAGGGGCTGAGGTCAAGCTTCAGTTTTTCGCCTCGGATGTGGATTCGGAAGCCATCGTTGTCGCCCGCGAAGGCCTCTACCAAAGCGCCATCACTGGGGACGTATCGGCCGATCGTCTGGCCCGCTTCTTCATTAAGGAGGATCATGGCTACCGTATTCTACAGGAGCTGCGCGCCTCCGTGGTGTTCGCCGTCCAAGACGTGTTGCTCGACCCACCTTTTTCCCGCGTGGATATGGTTTCCTGCAGGAACCTGCTGATTTATCTAGGCCCCGAGGCCCAGGGTAAAGTCGTATCCCTGTTTCGTTTTGCCTTGCGGCCCGGAGGCATCCTTCTGCTGGGCACAGCCGAAACCGCAGGCGCGATTGAAGGTCGCTTCGAAGTTCTCTCCAAGGCAGCTCGCATCTACCGGAGGATCGGCCAGAGCAAGCCGGGCGAATTCGGGCTGATCGGCTCCTCTGGCGATGGCGCTCGCGGCCGGGTACCTCCAGGCGCTGCACGTGTTCTGGCGCCGAAGCTGGATCCTGGCGAACTCGTACGTCGCGCGCTGCTGGAGAGCTATGCGCCCGCGTCCATCATGATCAATCTGCGCCACGAATGCCTGTTCCTGTTCGGCCAGACCGACC
>JABBOH010000065.1 GCA_019351895.1 Pseudomonadota bacterium | reverse complement strand
CCCGCCTTGGATGCGCCCGTCCTGCATGCGCCCCGCCTTGGATGCGCCCCGCCTTGGATGCGCCCCGCCTTGGATGCGCCCGGTCTGCATGCGCCCCGTCTTGCCCGGCGCGGGCAGTTCCGCCATGGTCCGCCGCCTCGAAACGCCGGGCCGCATGACACTCCACGCCTCGCTGATCCACCTCGTCTTTCTCGCGGCCCTCGCCTGCCTTTCGGCCGGCCTCGTGCGCGTCATGATCTCTGTCGGCGTCCTCGATCATCCCGAGGCGCGCAAGGCCCATGAGGCGCCGATGCCCAAGATGGGCGGCGTCGGCATCGTGGTCTCCTATCTGCTGGGGATCGCCATCCTGTTCCGCTTTGCGGACTTCGCGCGGCTGGCCGACCCCTATTTCCGCGGCATGATCATGTCGTCCTGCGCGATCGCGCTCGTGGCCATGCTGGACGACCTCTACGACTACCCCTTCGTGGTCAAGCTCGCGACCCAGGTGGTGGCGGCGCTGGTCGCGGTCGAGAGCGGCCTCTACGTCACGCTCTACCACCTGCCTTATATAGGAGGCGTGGATGTCGGCCCCCTCGCGATACCCTTCACGCTCTGCTGGATCCTGTTCGCGACCAACGCGATGAACTTCATCGACGGGCTGAACGGCCTGTCCTCGGGCATCACCTTGATCACCTGCGTCTTCCTCAGCCTGTTTTCGGCCCATGCGCACGGCTGGTTCACCTATTTCGCGGCGGCCCTGCTGGCGGCTGGCATTCTCGGCTTCCTGCCGTTCAACTTCCCCCGCGCCCGCATCTTCATGGGTGACGTGGGAAGCCAATTCTGCGGCTTCGTCCTCGCCATGCTCGCTGTCGCCTCATCCCGGTTCGAGAGCGCCGAACTCTCCTTCGTGCTGGTGCCCATGATGCTCGCGGGGGCGCTCTATGACGTGGCCTTCACCCTGGCGCGGCGGCTGTTGCGGGGCGAGAACATCACCCAGGCGCATCGCGGGCACCTGTTCCAGGTGGCTCATCGGGCCGGGCTCGATCCCCGGCTGATCACCCTGATCTACTGGGGCTTCACCCTCTTCGGCGCGGCTTCGGCCTGGTGCTTCCTCGCCGTGCCGTCGCTCTACAAGCCGATGGTCGTGCTGGTGCCGCTCATCCCGCCCGTGATCTGGACCGGCTACGTCATCCATCGGGCGCGCGTCATGCAGGTCGGTCGCTGGTCACACTGAACCCGCTTCCGGTGGCAGCGTGGCTCCGCAAAGAGTTGCTGGCGTCACCGGAATTTCCGCTTAAAGTCTGGCGTTCCACTGGGCTGCGGGGGCAAACCGCCGGGCTCGGCGAGCACAAAAGGCGAGGGGGAACACAATGACAAAAGTGGCTTTAGTCACCGGCGGCACGCGCGGCATCGGCGCCGCCATCAGCATTGCCTTGAAGGAGGCGGGCCGCACCGTCGTCGCGAGCTACGCGGGCAATGTCGGGGCGGCGGAGGCCTTCGGCGCCTCGACCGGTATCGTCACGATGAAATTCGACGCGTCGGATTACGGTGCCTGCGAGGCGGCGGTCGCCGAGATCACGGCCCGGCACGGCCCGATCGAGATCCTGGTCAACAACGCCGGCATCACGCGGGATGGCACCATGGCGCGCATGACGCGGGACATGTGGGACGCGGTGATCGACACCAACCTCGGCTCCTGCTTCAACCTGTGCAAACTCACCTTCGACGGAATGAAGGCGAAGAAATTCGGGCGCGTCGTCAATATCGGCAGCATCAACGGGCAGGCCGGGCAGTACGGGCAGGTCAACTACGCCGCCGCCAAGTCCGGCATTCATGGTTTCACCAAGGCGCTGGCGCAGGAAGGCGCGCGCTTCGGCATCACGGTCAACGCGATCGCGCCGGGCTATGTCGACACGGATATGGTCCGTGCCGTGCCGGAGGATGTGCTGGCGAAGATCGTCGCCCGCATCCCTGTCGGCCGCCTCGGGCACGCCGAAGACATCGCCCGCGGCGTGGCCTTCCTGACGGCCGACGATGCCGGCTTCATCACCGGGTCGACCGTGTCGATCAACGGCGGCCAGCACATGTATTAATGGGCGTGAGATAAATATATCCTTATGTCTTTGCGGATGGGAGTGGCCGGCATGTCCGGCCGGATGGGCCGCCTGCTGGTGGAGGAGATCGCCGCGGCGGGCGCTCATCTTTCGGGCGGCGTCGGCCGGGCGCTGCCAGCGGAGGTGGCCGACCTCGCGGCGGCGAGCGATGTCGTGATCGACTTCACGCGGGCGAGCGCCGTTTCCACCCATGGGGCGGCATTGGCCGCGAGCGGCACCGCCTGGGTGCTGGGCACCTCGGGTCTCTCGGCCTCGGACGAAGCAGCCGTGGCCGAGGCGGCCCAGCGCATCCCAGTCGTCTATGCCGCGAACTTCTCGGCGGGCGTGACGCTCGTGCTGGCGCTCGCCGAGCGCATGGCGGCGGCGCTCCCGGCGGCACAGTACGACGCTGAAATCCTCGAGATGCATCACCGCCAGAAGGTCGACGCGCCTTCCGGCACGGCGCTGGCGCTCGGCCGGGCGGTCGCCGCCGGTCGCGCGGTCGATCTTGCGACGGTCATGCAGAGCGGGCGGGACGGACATACCGGCCCGCGCGAGACGGGCGCCATCGGCTTTGCGACCTTGCGCGGCGGTCAGGTGGTGGGCGAGCACAGCCTGCTATTCGCGGGCGCGGATGAGCAAATCGTTCTCACCCATCGGGCCTTCGACCGGCGAACATTCGCTTCGGGCGCGGTACGCGCGGCCGTTTGGGCCGCGGGAAAGCCGCCTGGACTGTACGGTATGCGGGACGTACTCGGGCTCGGCTGACGCCCGAGGGTTGACCGCTTTTCAGGTTTCCGCCAAACCGCCGTGCCCTTGCCGATCGGCAAGCCCATGATCCTGCGAGTACGGAACCCCCTATGCGCGAAACCGGCGAGTATCTCTTTACGTCCGAATCGGTCTCCGAAGGCCATCCCGACAAGGTCGCCGACCGGATCAGCGATACGGTGCTGGACGCCTATCTGACGGCCGACCCCTACGCGCGTGTCGCCTGCGAGACGCTGGTGACGACGAACCGCATCGTGCTGGCGGGCGAAACCCGCGGCCCCGACACCATCACGCCGGAATACCTCGCTCATTTGGCGCGGATGGCGGTGCATGACATCGGCTACGATCAGGCCGGATTCTCCTGGCGGACCGCCCAGGTCGACGTGCATCTGCATGCCCAGTCGGCCGACATCGCGGTCGGCGTCGACGCGGCCGGCAACAAGGACGAGGGCGCCGGCGACCAGGGCATCATGTTCGGCTACGCCTGCCGCGAGACCGAGGAGCTGATGCCGGCGCCGCTGTATTACGCGCATCTCATCCTTCGCCGCGTCAGGGAACTGCGCCGCAGCAAGGATCTCAGCGTCCAGGGCCTGCAGCCGGACGCCAAGAGCCAGGTCACGCTCCGCTACGTCGACGGCAAGCCGGTGGGCGCCACCAGCATCGTCGTCTCGACCCAGCATGACGAGGACGTCAGCCTCGACAAGGTCAAGGGCATGCTGCTCCCGATCATCCGCACCAGCCTGCCGGAAGGCTGGATGCCGCCGGAATCCGAGATCTACATCAACCCGACCGGCAAGTTCGTCATCGGCGGCCCCGACGGCGATTGCGGCCTGACCGGGCGCAAGATCATCGTCGACACCTACGGCGGCGCGGCCCCGCATGGCGGCGGCGCCTTCTCGGGCAAGGACCCGACCAAGGTCGACCGCTCCGCCGCCTATGTGTGCCGCTACCTCGCGAAGAACGTCGTGGCCTCCGGGCTTGCCGAGAAGTGCACGCTCCAGATCAGCTACGCCATCGGCGTCTCCCATCCGCTGTCGGTCTATGTGGACCTGCATGGCACCGGGCGGGACGTGAACGAGCAGAAGCTGGAGAAGGTCCTGCGGGAACTCGTGAATCTCTCGCCGCGCGGCATCCGCGAGCATCTGCACCTCAACCGCCCGATCTATGCCCCGACCTCGGCATACGGCCATTTCGGCCGCACGCCGGACGAGGAGCGCGGCACCTTCACCTGGGAGCGGACGGATCTGGTGCCGGCGCTGCGATCCGCGTTCAACCGCTGATCCAGCCGAAGCCCCAACTCAAGCCGCAGCCGGCCCGCCTCTACGGCCGGCAGCGCAGCCACCCGCTGCGCGCGCGGCAGTCCTGGCTCCTGCAGGCCGTGCTGCCCCGGCTGCGCTTCCCTGAGGATGCGGCGACCGACCCCGCAAGCGATTTCGGGAACAGCCCGGCCGAGGTCTGGCTGGAGGTCGGTTTCGGCGGGGGCGAACATGCGCGCGCCCTCGCGGTCGCCAATCCGGGCGCCGGGCTGATCGCCTGCGAGGTGTTCGAGAACGGCATCTGCTCGATGCTGTCGGCGCTCGTGCCCGACGACGGCACCGAGGCGATCCCGCCGCTGCCGGCCAACCTGCGCCTCTGGCCGGAGGATGCGCGCGGCCTGCTGGCGAAGCTGCCGCCAGCCTCGCTTTCCCGCCTGTATCTGATGTTCCCCGACCCCTGGCCGAAAAGCCGGCACGTCAAGCGGCGCTTCATGCATCCCGAGAACATCGCGCTCGCCGCGCGGGCGGTCCGCCCCGGCGGCATCTGGCGGATCGCAACGGACGACCCGACCTATCAGGCCTGGACCGCCGAGATCCTGGCGCGGCAGGAGGCGTTCGAGGCGCCGCCGCCCGCGACCGAGCGGCCCGAGGGCTGGCCCCCGACACGCTACGAGGCGAAGGCCATCAAGGCCGGCCGGCCGCCGATGTACTGGAGCCTGACGCGCCGCGCCTGATGGGTTTGGGCGTGACAAAGGGCCCCGTGCTCCGTGGCGCTTGCGCCATCCGGCGGGCCATCGCCCGGCTCCATCGCCAGCACGGCACCTCCACCCAGCAGTGTAGCGCGTAGGCCGCGACCAGCGGCAGGATGATGGCCGGGGGCCCCCAAAACAGGGTGAAGCGCTCCCAACTCTCGCTTGCGACCGGCGCCAGCGCCAGCATCGCCGCGCGCTGGATCGGCATGTGGATGAGATAGAGCGGGTAGGAGATCGACCCCAGCCATTGCAGCGGGGCCGCGTTCAGCAGCCAGGCGAGAGGCCGCGCGATGCCGGGCGGGCGCGGCGCCTCGCACAGCAGGCAGGCGGTCCAGATCAGCGGCACCGCGGCCGTCGAGAGACCGCTTTGCTGCCACGGCAGGGCGATGGCGGCGAGACAGGCGAGCGCCCAGCAAACCGCGGCCGCCCGGCCGCCACGCGCGGCGAGAAGCCCGTGGCTCGCGATGCCGAGGGCGAAATACCAAGCCTCGTGCGGCAGGAAGGCGCGGCCGGGCTGCCACTCCGGCGGCAGGCCTCCGCTCGCCACGCCCGCGACGCCTGCGAGCGCCACCGCCTGGAGGAAGGGCGCCCACGAGCGAAAGGCCCGGGCGCGGACCCGCCCCAGCACCAGCATGACAGCGACGAGCATATAGAATTGCCATTCGGTGCTGAGACTCCAGGCGGGCCCCAGGATGGAGAACTCGGCATAGGGCAGCAGCGCCGGGGGCAGGATGCCCTGCGTCAGCGTCAGATGCGCCGCTATATGGCCGAGCCAGGGCTGCGGCCACGCGGCCTCGACGATCTCGCGCGCGCTGCTCCCGGCGGGCAGCCACGGCATGACAGCGAAGGGATCGCCGAGCGAGAGGGCGAGCGCCGCCGCCGCCAAGGCGATGAGATAGACGGGCAACAGCCGACCCGCGCGCGCGGCGATGAAAGCGGCGGGTTCGGCAAGCCCCGCGCCTCCGGCCGCTGTGCCGTCCCCCGCGCCGATCGACCGCATGATGACCATGCCGCTGAGGACGAAGAACAGCTCGACCGCGCCGCGCCCGTGCGAGAGGAGGCCGCCGATCCAGCCGATGGCGGGCGGCAGCTGCAGGAACGGCAGGGCATGGCCCGCGAGGATATAGGCGGCGAGCAGGCCGCGCAGCCCGTCGAGCGCGCGCAGCCTCCCGCCCCGCTTCGCCACCATCGGCCTCGCCATCATCGACTTCGCCATGGTCTGCCTCGCCATCACCTGCCGCGTCATCCAGGGCTTTCCGATACGAAAGCGGAACAATATGCCTGTGATCGAGGATTTTGCGAGGCTTATCGGTGGGGCAGGTCCGGGCGGCCCGGAGGGGCGGGGTCAGTGACCGCCGTAATGGGGCGTCAGGCTCGCATGGCCGAGCGCGTGGCCACGGAGGTAGATCGCGACGGCGGTCGAGGCGGTGCCGTCCTTGAACGGCAGCTGCGGCTGGTTCAGCGCCCAGACGGTGATGAGGTAGTGGTGGGCGATGTTGCCCTTCTTGGGGCAGGGCCCGAGATAGCCGACGACATCGAAGCCGTTGCGGGCCTGCGCCGCCCCCGGCGGCCGCAGCTTGGCATCGCCCGCCGCGTTCTGCGGCAGGCTCGTGACGCTCGCCGGGATATTGAACATGAGCCAGAGCCAGACGACGCCGAGCTTCGCGTCGAGATCGGCCATGCTGACGGCATAGCTCGCCGTGCCCTGGGGCGCGTGCATCCAGATCAGCGGCGGCGACTGGTTGCTGCCTTTGCACGCGCCGCGCGCGCCGACGTTGAGGTCGGGCATCCGCGCGCCGGTGTGGACCGTCGGACTGACGAGGGTGAACTTTTGAACCGCCTGCGCGGTGCCCGTGGCCCCGCCGAGCAATGCCGCCACGGCCGCGATATGCAGGATCGCGCGGGACGCATGGCGCAAGGACCCCGAACGCCCCCGCTTCCCTCGCAAAGGAGTTGGCATGACCGATGGTTGCGGGCTATAGGTCACGCAACGATAACTCCCGCGGACAGTGGGGCGAACTCCAAGAGACTGAAAGGGTGGCCCAGTGGCCGCCTTTTTTATTGCTTATGGCCTGGGGTGTAGCGAGGGCTGGCGGCGCTTGGCAAGGGCGGGTCCCGCCCGCACAGGCGCGCCGGGGGCCCGGGGCACGCCCGGGGATCAGCCCCGTTAACCTTCGCGCTTGCACCTGGCGCACGGCGCTTCTATATCGGGGTCCTCACTTCATCGCGGAGCCGACGGGGGTGGCCCAAAAGGCCGCCTTTTTTGTTTTGAACGACGACAACACACCCCACCACACCGGTTTCGAGGCGCGACTGGCCGAGATCATCATGCCCCGCATCGCCGCGATGGGCTATGAACTGGTCCGGGTGCGCATGCTGGGCCGCGAGCGCCCGACCGTGCAGATCATGGCGGACCGCGCCGACGGCACGCAGATCGCCATCGAGGATTGCGAGGCCATCAGCCATCAGATCGGCGCCGTTCTGGATGTTGAAGATATCGTGCCTGGCGCCTGGACGCTGGAGGTAAGTTCCGCCGGGATCGACCGGCCGTTGACGCGGCCCCGCGACTGGAACCGGTTTTCCGGCCATGCCGCCAAGGTCGAGATGGCGACGCCGACGCTCGATGGCCGCAAGCGCTTCTCGGGCATCGTGCTCGGTGCGGAAGGCGGCGAGGGAACGTTGCGCCTCGATGACGGATCGGAAGTCCGATTGACCCTGACGGAGGTGAAATCCGCTCGTCTCATTCTCACCGACGCGCTGATCGAGGCGACGGCCGCGCCGCCCGACAGCCAATGAACCAAGCCTTGCCCGAGACTTTGTGCGACCCCCATCCCGCTCCGCGCGCAAGACGCCACTGAGAGGCCCCGACCATGGACACCGCAATCGCCCGACCCGAGCTTCTGCTTGTTGCCGACGCAGTCGCGCGCGAGAAGTCGATCGACCGTGACGAGGTTCTGGAAGCCATGGAACAGGCGATCCAGAAGGCCGGCCGCGCCAAGTACGGGCATGAGAAGGACATCCGCGCGACCATCGACCGCAAGACCGGCGATGTCCGCCTCTCCCGCTGGACAGAGGTCGTGGAAGCGGCGGAGAACGAGGACACGCAGATCCCGTTGCACATCGCGCTCAAGTTCAAGCCCGAGATCAAGCTCGGCGAATTCATCGTCGACCCGCTGCCGCCGATCGATTTTGGACGCATCGCGGCACAGACGGCGAAGCAGGTCATCGTCCAGCGCGTGCGTGAATACGAGCGCCGCCGCCAGTTCGCCGAGTTCAAGGACCGTGTCGGCGAGATCATCAACGGCGTGGTGAAGCGCACGGAATACGGCAACCTCATGGTCGATCTCGGCCGCGCCGAGGCGCTGCTCCGCCGCGACGAGTTGATCGCGCGCGAGAGCTTCCGCAACGGCGACCGCGTCCGCGCCTATATCTACGACGTGCGGGAGGAGCCGCGCGGCCCCCAGATTTTCCTGTCGCGCACGCATCCCGGCTTCCTCGCCAAGCTGTTCGCGCAGGAGGTGCCGGAAATCTACGACGGCATCATCGAAATCAAGGCGGTGGCGCGCGACCCGGGTAGCCGCGCCAAGATGGCGGTGATCAGCCGCGACAGCTCGATCGACCCGGTCGGTGCCTGCGTCGGCATGCGCGGCAGCCGCGTGCAGGCCGTGGTGCAGGAACTGCAGGGCGAGAAGATCGACATCATTCCCTGGAGCGCGCAGGCGGCCACCTTCGTCGTGAACGCGCTTGCCCCCGCCGAAGTCACCAAGGTGGTGATGGAGGAGGAGACCGGGCGCGTCGAGGTCGTCGTGCCGGATACCCAGCTTTCGCTCGCCATCGGCAGGCGTGGCCAGAATGTCCGGCTGGCGAGCCAGCTGACCCGCTGGGACATCGACATTCTGACCGAGGCCGAGGAGAGCGAGCGCCGGCAGGAGGAGTTCCGGCGCCGTTCCAGCCTGTTCGTCGAGGCGCTCGATGTCGATGACGTGATCGCGGGGTTGCTGGTGACCGAAGGGTTCACGACTTTGGAGGAGCTTGCTTATACGCCGCTTGAGGAACTCGCCGAGATCGAAGGTTTCGACGAAAACATCGCGGGCGAGCTGATACGCCGCGCGGAGGAGTTCATGCAGCGGCGGGACGGCGAGCTTGACGAGAAGCGGATCGCGCTCGGCGTCACGGACGATGTCGCCTCCTTCGAGGTGTTCAGCCCCACGACGCTGGTGGCGCTTGGTGAGAAGGGCGTGAAGACGCTGGATGATCTGGCGGATCTCGCATCCGACGAGTTGATCGAGATCGTCGGCCCGAGCCTCGACGAGGAATTGGCCAACGACATCATCATGCGCGCGCGGGCGCATTGGTTCGCCGAGGAAAATGACGCTGAGCCCGCAACAGAATGAGCGCGCTTTCGTCCTAGCCGGGGGCGCCTTGCCGCCTGCCGCCGCCGCGCATGACGTGGCGGCGACGGTGAGTGCTGCCGCGCCCTCGCCCCATGAGCACGATGCCCTCCCCGATGACCCCGATGACGCGGCATCCGATGGTGACGCAGCTGACGAGGAACGGGGTCCGCTGCGCCGCTGCATCGTGACGCGCGCGCGCCGCGCCCCGGAGACGATGATCCGTTTCGTCGTGGGACCGGATCGGCTGCTGGTGCCTGACCTCACGGCAAGCCTGCCCGGACGGGGAATGTGGTTGAGCGCGGAGAGGGATGTGCTAGAAACCGCCCTTGCTCGAAAAGCATTCGCACGGGCTGCGCGTGCGGAGGTGCTGGTTCCGGCTGACCTGCCGGCTGTCATCGAGGCAGCGCTTACGCGGAGAGTGATCGAGCTATTGGGCCTGACCCGGCGCGCGGGCCATGCCGTCAGCGGCTTCGCAAAAGCGCGCGAGTGGCTGGTCGCGGACCGTGCCGTGCTCATTGTCCAGGCGACGGACGGGAGCGCCGACGAACGCACCAGATTATTGAACGGACGTGCCGTGCCCGTGATCGCGCCGTTGCCGGCCCAGATGCTGGGGCGGATCTTCGGACGTGACCACGCCGTGCATGTGGCGGTATCAGCCGGACGGCTGGCGACGATGCTGCGGACTGAAAATGAGCGCCTGGCCGGTATTTGCCGCACCAGGACCGAGGCTGATCAACCGGGCGGATGACATTGAGCGATACGAAAGACCAAGACGGCAAGGCGAGACTGTCCCTGCGACCCGCAGGGCGATTGGAGCTCGGCCGGACCGTGGATGCAGGGTCCGTGCGGCAGAGCTTCAGCCATGGCCGCTCCAAGGTGGTGCAGGTCGAGGTGCGGAAGAAACGCGCCCCTGGCACGCCGCCGCCCGTGACCCCGACCCCCGGATCGCCATCCGGCAGCCAGCGCCCGCAAGGGCCCGGCGGTGGCGGCGGGCGCGGGGGCAGCCCATCGCGCGGCCTGACCGCGAGCGAACTTGCCACTCGTCAGCGCGTGCTGGCGGATCAGCAGCGCGACGCCGCGCGGCGTGAGGCCGAAGCTCGCGAGCAGGAGAAGATCTCGATCCTCTCGGCCGCCGAGGAAGCGCGCCGCCGCGAGGAAGAGGCGCGCCGCGCCGCCGAGGATGCGGCCCGTCTGGAACGTGAGGAAGCGGTCCGCAAGGCCGACGAGGAGGCCGATCGCCGCTCCGCCGAGGAGGCGGCCAAGCGCGCGGCCGAGGCTCCGCCTGCGGCGGCTGCCAACACAGGTCCGGCGCAGCCTCCGTCTCCGCCCGCGCCGCGTCCGACCGCGGGCGAGACGCTGCGGCTGAAAACCGCCCGTCCGGGCGAGGAGGACGAGGACCAGCGGCCGGTGCGCCGCCTCGGCAGCATGACGCTGCCGCCGCGCAAGCCCGCCGTCGTCGCGCCGAAGAAGGGCACCGACGACCGTCGCCGTACCGGCAAGATCAATGTCCAGGCCGCAATCGAGGGTGATGACGAGCGCGTTCGCAGCATCGCCTCGATGCGCCGCCAGCGTGACCGTGAGCGCCGCCAGGCGGAACTCGAGCGGCTGCGCGCAGATCAGGTAAAAGTTGTGCGTGATGTTGTGCTTCCCGAGTCCATCTCGGTTCAGGAACTCGCCAACCGCATGGCCGCGCGGGCCGGCGACGTGGTCAAGTCGCTCATGAAGATGGGCGTGATGGCGACCATCACCCAGAGCATCGACGCCGACACGGCGGAGCTGATCGTCCAGGAATTCGGCCATCGCGTGAAGCGCGTGTCCGAGAGCGATGTCGAGATCGGGCTGGAAGGCGCGGTCGACGAGGACGACGACCTCATCAAGCGGCCGCCCGTCGTCACGATCATGGGTCATGTCGATCACGGCAAGACCAGCCTGCTCGATGCGCTGCGGCGCACGGACGTGGCCGGGGGCGAGGCGGGTGGCATCACCCAGCATATCGGCGCCTATCAGATCACGACTGAAGGCGGCGAGCAGATCACCTTCATCGACACGCCCGGCCATGCGGCCTTCACCGCCATGCGGTCGCGCGGCGCGAGCGTGACCGATATCGTGGTGCTGGTCGTGGCCGCCGATGACGGCGTCATGCCGCAGACCATCGAGGCGATCAGCCACGCCAAGGCGGCGAACGTGCCTATCATCGTGGCCATCAACAAGATGGACAAGCCCGGCGCCAACCCCGAGCGCGTGCGCAACGAGTTGCTGCAGCACGACATCGTGGTGGAGAGCCTCGGCGGCGACACGCAGGAGGTCCATGTCTCGGCGCTGAAGAAGACCGGCCTCGACAAGCTCGAGGACGCGATCCTCGCTTTGGCCGAAATTCTCGACCTGCGGGCCAATCCGTCCCGCGACGCCGAGGGCTCGGTCATCGAGAGCCGGCTCGATCGCGGCCGCGGCCCGGTCGCGACCGTGCTCGTGCAGAAGGGCACGCTCTGGACCGGCGATATCCTCGTCGCCGGCGCCGAGTATGGCCGCGTGCGCGCGCTGATCGACTGGAACGGCCAGAACGTGAAAACGGCCGGCCCCTCGGTGCCCGTCGAAGTGCTTGGCCTGTCGGCGGTACCATCGGCCGGCGAGCCCTTCGTGGTCGTCGAGGACGAGGCGCGGGCGCGCGAAGTGGCCGAGTTCCGGCAGCGCAAGCTTCGCGACAAGGCGGCGGCTGGCCAGTTGGCCGGTCGCGGGACGCTCGACCAGATGCTCGCGCGCATCCAGGCGGGCGTGCAGAAGGAAGTCGGCGTCCTCATCAAGGCTGATATGCAGGGCAGCGCCGAGGCGATCCAGGCGACGGTGCTGAAGCTCGCCAACGAGGAGGTGAAGGTCCGCATCCTGCTCGCGGGCGTCGGGCAGATTTCGGAGAGCGACATCCAGCTCGCCCGGGCATCGAGCGCCGTGATCGTCGCGTTCAACGTCCGGGCCACAGCTCAGGCGCGGGAGCTGGCAACGCGGGAAAGTGTCGACATTCGTTACTATAGCATTATCTACGATGTCGCCGACGATATCGAGAAGTTGGTGCGTGGCCGGATGGCGCCGAAAGTACGCGAAAACTTCCTCGGCTACGCTCAGATCCGCAAGGTCTTCGAGATCACCAAGTCGGGCAAGGTCGCCGGTTGCATGGTCACCGAAGGTCTAGTGCGGCGGGGCGCCGGCGTGCGGTTGCTGCGCGACAACATCGTCATCCACGAAGGTGATCTGTCGCAGCTCAAGCGCTTCAAGGACGACGTGCGCGAAGTGGCGCGCGGCTACGAGTGCGGCCTCTCCTTCGCCGGATTCCAGGATCTGCGCGAGGGCGACATGGTCGAGTGCTACGAGCGGGAGCTTGTTCCGGCGTGAAGGCGTCGGGTCCCTCTCAGCGGCAACTGCGGGTGGCCGAGGAAATCCGCCATGTCCTGGCGGATGTCTTCGGTCGGGACATGGTCCGCGACCACGAACTCAGCGGCATCGCCATCACCGTGACCGAGGTGCGGATCAGCCCTGATCTGCGAAAGGCCACGGTCTATGTGACGCGGCTCGGCCGGGACGACGTGGACAAGCTCCTGCCCGCGCTGCGGCGTGCCGCGCCCTTCCTTCGCGGGCAGGTGGCACGCGCGATCAGGCTGCGTGTGGCGCCCGAGCTGACCTTCGTCGCCGATACCTCCATCGGCTATGCCATGCAGGTGAGCACGCTCCTGCATCGGCCCGAGGTCGCGCGCGACCTCGAGTCCTAGCGGGCCGATCGGCGGGCGGGCCTGCATCCGCCTGATGTCGGAACCGGCGAGCGCGGCTCGTGCGCGCTTCCCTTGACAAACTAAGCCGCTTCCACGACGTCCGCAGCCCTACCGGACGAGGTCGTTATGAAATCATGGCTCTGGGCTGGACTTCTCGTCACCCTCGCGGCGGCGGCGGCGCATCCGGCTGCCGCTCAGGGGACGCCCGACGTGGTCCGCATCGGCACCTTGGCCAATGATCCCCCGTTCGAATACGCCTCCTCCAGCGGCACCCCGAAAGGCATGGAGGTCGAACTCGGCCAGAAATACTGTTCGATCGCCAAGCTCCACTGCCAGTGGATAACGCTGCCCTTCAAGGACCTCATCCCGGATCTGCTCGACCACAAGATCGACGCGGTGCTCGCGCAGCTGAGCGTGACCGCCGCGCGCGAGAAGGAGGTCAGCTTCACCAAGCCCGTCACGTATAACTCGGTCGTCATCCTGGGGCCGAAGGGTTCGTCTATCACGGATGATCCGGCGTCGATGCGCGGCAAGACCATCGGCGTCGGCACGGATTCGGTCGAAGCCGCCTGGGCCGCCAAGCACCTGAAGGGCATCGCGACCGTCCGCAGCTATGATGATGGCGAGCAGGAATTACAGGATCTTTGGCACCACAAGCTCGATGCCGTCATCACGGACCAGCCGGGAGCCTACGAGTTTCTCCGGGAGGGCGGGAAGTCGGGGTTCACGTTGCTCGGGAGACCGCTCAATGATCCGATGATCTTGGGCGCAGGCAACACGGCAATCGCGGTTCGCAAAGGTGACACTGCATTGCTGGACGCGTTCAACACCGCGATCAACACCGTGCGG
>JABBOH010000064.1 GCA_019351895.1 Pseudomonadota bacterium | reverse complement strand
CGCGTCAGAGCACGCGGAACTTCTCCCATACGTCGGCCAGCGTGCCGCCCGCGAGCAGCAGGTCCCGCGCCTGGTTCTCGGTCGTCGCCTTGGCGACCGCGAGCGCGATCACCTCCGTCGCCCGCTCGCGCGGCACGACGGTGACGCCGTCCTCGTCGGCGACGATGAGATCGCCGCTACGGACAACGACGCCGCCGAGTTCGATCTCTATGTCCGCCGCCTGGGTGGACACCCGGCCCAGGCTGTCGGTCGGGCGGTGGCCGCGCGCGAAGACGGGAAAGCCGAGCGCCCTGATCTTCACCTGGTCGCGGATCAGCCCGTCGATAACGGCGCCGCGCGCGCCGCGCCCCTTGGCGGCGGTGGAGAACAGCTCCCCCCACGCCGCTGCGGGCGTGCGCGCGCAATCGATGACGGCCACGTCGTTCGGACGCAGACTGTCGATGAAGTCGATCTCGTTTCCGTAGTGCCGCGCGGGCGGCGCATCGACGGGCATGCTCAGCGCGGTTCGTGCCCAGCCGATCAGTGTGCCGCCGGCGCCGAGCGGCAGGATGCCCGGCGAGGCGGTCTGCTGGCGCAGGCCGATGCTGTCGCAGATATCGGCGAAGACCGCGCTATAGGTCACGGCCGCCACCGGATCGAGGTCGAGTTCCGGGTTCGGCAGCGGGTTGAGGGCAAAGCTCATGGGGGCCTCATGGGTTACAACCTCGGAGCCGGATGGAGCGCCGGATCCGCTTCACCAATGTCGCATCAACTCGGCCATCCCTCCATGCCCACGGCGAAGGCGATCTGGCGGCGGATGGCGGCAAGCTGCTCCGGGGTGACGCAGGACGGCGTCGAGCGCAGCCGTGCCTTGGAGGTCGTCGTCACCAGATGCGACACGGCCCAGCAGAGTTTGCCGCAGCCATTTTCTGCCGTCGGCGCGATCGCGACCGACAAGTCGGGAATTGCGAGCCCGGCATCCTCGGTCAGCGGCACCAGGATGGCGTTCGGGTAGGACGGCGCGAACAGCCCGTCATCCTCCACAACCACGGCCGGGCGGCGCTTGTTCGGCTCCTTGGGCAAGGCATCGCCGCGCCAGTCGGCCAGCACGATCTGCCCGGCGCGCAACACGAGCGGGCCGGTCTCAGCCGGCATCGGTGCGCGGCGTCCCCCACTCATCGTAGAATGCCTGCCCCTCTGCCGAGGTCGCGACAAGGGCACCGACCGCGGCGCTCGCGTCGCGGATGCGGGTCCGTCGCGCCCCGCGCGCGGCTTCCGTGGCGAGGTCGCGCAACAGCGTCGCCAGTCCGATACCGCGCGACCGGGCCTGCGCCTCCAACTCGTCGCGCACGTCGTCGTCCAGTCGGATGGAGATCGGAACGCCCATGACAGCCCTGCGTAGCTGATTAGCTCACTACAAAACTGTAGCGCGCCTGCGTTTCCTCAACAAGATCGGCTTCCATTTCGCCATGCGCCGCATCCTGGGGACGCCGCCGTCATCCTCCCGCCCGAGTTCTCGACAGCCTCATGCGTCTGAATTCGTCCCCGTCCGTAAGAGTGGGGTCCGTAAGATTGGGGCCCGTAAGTGTGAAGCCCGTAAAGTGGGGCCCGTAAGAGCGGCAACCACGCCGGTTGCCGCCACCGCCCGCAGCCATTGGGATACAACGCTCTCCATGTCCGCCGACAGCTTCGAGGTGCCGCCGCTGGTTCGGCCAGACCGCACGAGCCCGATGGCCGGGCGCCTCTCCGCCCTGCGCTGGAACCGCTTCCACACGGTCATGGTGCTGCTGTTCGGCATGGGCTGGGCGATGGACGCCTTCGAAGTCACCCTGATCGGCAATGTGCTCGGTGCCCTGCGGGCACGGTTCCATCTGGGCGCCAACGGCATGTCCCTGATCCTCGGCGCGTGGTTCGCGGGGCTGATGCTGGGCGCGGCGGTCTTCGGTCATCTGGCTGACCGCTACGGGCGGCGGCGCGTCTTCCTCGCGAGCCTGGTGCTCTATGGGGTGGCGACGCTCGGTGCCGCCCTCGCGCCCAATCTGGCCGTGCTCCTGCTCCTGCGGCTCGTCGCCGGCATCGGCGTCGGCGCGGAATATGCCGCGATCAACGCCGCCATCGCGGAACTCGTGCCGAGCCGCTCCCGCGGTCGCGCCGCGGCCCTGGTGCTGAACTTCTGGCCGATCGGCAGCCTCGTCGCGGCCCTCCTCTCCTGGCTCGTGCTCTCCAACCTGCCGCCCGATCTTGGCTGGCGCGTGGTCTTCGGCTTCGGCGGCGTCATCGCCCTGTCCTCGGCCTGGCTGCGCCGCCATCTGCCGGAAAGCCCGCGCTGGCTGGAATCCGTCGGGCGCGATGCCGAGGCGCGGGCCATCCTCCTCGGCATCGAGGCCGGGATCACCCAACCGCCGATGCCCGCCCACCTGCGCACCCGCCCGCGCACGCGCTCGCCCGCGCGCCGCCGCATCAGGCGCGAGGGCAGCGCGACGATGACGCTGCTGCGCCGCTATCCCGGGCGGCTGGCGCTCGGCGCGCTCCTCGATTTCGCGGAAGCCTCGGGCTATTACGGGCTCTTCGCGTTTCTGCCGCTCGTGGTCCTGCCGGCGCTGCATCTCGCGCCGGCGCGGTTGCCGCTCTTCTACCTCGCCGGCAGCGCCGGCGCCTTGCTGGGCGGTGCCGCGGCCGCCATGCTGCTCGATCGGTGGGGGCGCTATGCGACGGTGACGCTGTTCTATCTGGCGACCGCCCTGGCGACCGTGGCTCTCGCCTGCGCGACGCAATTCGGCGCCGGCGTGCTGATGCTCGGCTTCGCTTTGGTCAATCTTCTGGCGACGGGAAGCTGGATCGCCGCCTATCCGACCTTTTCGGAACTGTTCCCCACGTCGCTGCGCGCCAGCGGCATCGGCGCGAGCGTGGCGGTGGGACGCATCGGGGCCATCATCTCCCCCTTCCTGGTGGGCATGATCGGCGCCCGCAGCATGCCGGCGGCCCTGCTGCTGCTGGCGGGCTTCTGGCTGCTCGGCGCGGCCACGATGCAGCTGTGGCGCTGGACGGGCGGGATCGAGGCGAACGGACTGGCGCTGGAGCGGATCGCATCCGAGGAGGCCGCTTCCGGTGTTTGACGAAACTTCGCGCGATGCGGGCGCGGCCCACCGGATCGTCGCCGACGCGCCCGTTCTGGTGTTCGGTGGCTGCTACAGCAATCTGCAGGCGACAGAGGCGCTGCTGGCCGAGGCGCGGCGGCTGGGCGTGCCGCCGGGGCGCATGATCTGCACGGGCGACATCATCGCCTATGGGGCCAACCCGCGGGAGACGCTGGCCCTGATACGCGCTGCGGGCATCGCCACGGTGATGGGCAATTGCGAGGAATCGCTGGCGCGGAATGACAGCGATTGCGGCTGCGGATTTGCGCAGGGGTCGGTCTGCGACCGGCTCTCCGCCGCATGGTTCGCCTATGCGACGCAGCAGGTCGATCCGGATGACCGGCGGTGGATGGCGGCCCTGCCCCGGCAGATCGACCTCACGCTGGCCGGACGCCGCATCGCGGTGCTGCATGGCGCGGCCAGCCGGATCAACCGCTTCATCTTCGCCTCCACGCCCGAGGCGGATGTCGCGGGCGAGCTGGCGCTCACGGGGGCCGAGGCTGTCATCGGCGGCCATTGCGGCGTGCCGTTCACGCGTCCTCTCGGCACGGGGCTCTGGCACAATAGCGGCGCGATCGGCCTGCCCGCCAATGATGGCACGCCGCGCGGCTGGTTCAGCCTTCTGACGCCCCGCGGCGACGGCATCGAGATCCGCCACCTGCCGCTCGATTACGATCATCGCGCCGCGGCGCGGGCGATGCAGGCCGCCCGGCTGCCGCGCGATTACGCCGAGACCTTGGAGCGCGGCATCTGGCCCAGCTTCGACGTCCTGCCGATGCGGGAACAGGCGGAGACGGCCCGGCCCCTGACGCCGCCGACGCAGCGCTGGCGCCCGCACGCGCCGCCGCAACCCGAGCCCACGCCCCCCGTCCTCTCCGCGCCGCCTGCGCGCGTGGCGCTGGATGGCCTCGAAACGCTGTGGTTCAACACCGGCACCCTCTGCAACATCGCCTGCGCCGGCTGCTACATCGAGAGCACGCCGCGCAACGACCGGCTGATCTACCTCGCGCGCGCGGAGTTCGACCGCTTCATGGACGAGGCGGCGGACCGGCATCCCGAGTTGCGCGAGATCGGCCTGACCGGCGGCGAGCCCTTCATGAACCCGGATGCGCCGGGCATGATCGAAAGCGCCCTGGAGCGCGGCTACCGGGTTCTGGTGCTGACCAACGCCATGCGCCCGATGCAGCGTCATCTGCCGCTGCTGGAACGGCTGCGGTCCCGCCACGGCGCGCGGCTCGCGCTGCGGATTTCTCTCGATCACTACACCCTGGACGGGCACGAGCGGGTGCGCGGAGAGGGCAGCTTCGCGCCCGCCATGGCGGGGCTGTCCTGGCTGTCGAGCCGGGGCTTTCCGCTCGCCATCGCGGCACGCTTCGGCGCCGAGGAGACGGAGGCCGCCTTCCGCGCAGGCTTCGCCGGGCTGTTTCGCGACCAGGGCCTCGCGCTCGACGCCGGGAACCCCGACCAGCTTGTGCTGTTTCCGGAACTCGCGGACCAGGAGCCGCCGCCCGCGGTGAGCGAGACCTGCTGGCAGGCGCTCGGCAGTCGCGGCCGGAGGGTCATGTGCCAGTCCTCGCGCATGGTCGTCCGTCGCAAGGGCGAACCCGCGGCGCGCGTCGCGGCCTGCACGCTGCTGCCCTACGCGGCGGCCTTCGATCTCGGCAGCAGCCTCGCCGAAGCGGCCGCCCCGGTGACGCTCGATCATCCCTATTGTTCGCGGTTCTGCGTCTTCGGGGGCGCGACATGCGCCGCTGGCGCTTGAGGTCCGCCGCCATCCGCGGTCGTCCAGGCATCGCGCAGCCGCCGGCGAAAGGGCAGGATCAAGGACGGGCGGAGCCTCGTCTCCGAGGGATCGCGATACGCCGCCACCCCGATGGCCGTGCCGGAAGCCTCCCACCGGAAGGTGCCGTGCAGGCGGTCCCAAAAGCTGAGCCCGCTCGACCAGTTCGCATCCGTATCCACGCGCCGCGCGGTATGGTGGATGCCGTGCATGCGCGGCGTGGTCAGCACCCAGGCCAGCCTGCGTTCGAACCCGGCGGGCAGGCGCAGATTGGCGTGGTGAAACAGGATCGAGGCGAAGAAGAAGCCCTGCCACAGCCGCCACGCGCGGCGCGAGGTGCCGATCAGCGCGATCTGCGCGGCCCGGTAGGGCAGCGAGATCAGCATATCCGCGGCGTGAAAGCGAAGTGCCGTGCTGGCGTCGAGGTCGAGATCGATGTGATGCACCAGATGGAAGCGCCACAGCACGGGCACCTTATGCGTCAGCACATGCCAGACGTAGATCGTGTAATCCATGGCCAGCACGGCCAGCGCGTCCGCCATCCAGTCCGGCACGGGCAGGTGCTGCACCAGACCCCGGCGCCCGGTCTCGGACCGGGTGGCGAGCCGCTGTGCGACAGGCGCCTCCAACGCCGCGACCACGGCCATGCTCATCGCGCCCATCGCGAGATTGCGCAGGCTGCGCCCCGGCTCGCTTTGGGTCTGGATGCGCCGCGGCTTCGATCGTTCGGCGATCACGAGGCCGACGACGCCCGCCGCCAGCAGAAGCGGCAGCGCACGATCCCGCCAGGGAGGCCGGCCCCGCCAGGAAGCGCTGCGCGCCTGGGCCGTTGATGCGATGGAAGGAGCCATGGGTGGGAGATGATCCTCGGTTGCCGGCGGACAGGAACCCCGATCCATACCCGACAGCGACCGGTGTCGCCGACCCCCGGCTGGTGCTGTTCACGCGCTTCCCGACGCCCGGACAGGCCAAGACCCGGCTGATACCGGCCCTCGGTGCTGCGGGCGCCGCCACGTTGCACCGTCATCTGACGGAGCGCACGCTCGCCACGATGCGCGCGACCGGGCTTCCGGTCGAACTCCGCGTGACCGGCGCCGCGCCCGAGGCATTCCGCGACTGGCTCGGCCCGGATATCGCCATCGCGGCGCAGGGCGAGGGCGATCTCGGAGACCGGCTGTCGCGCGCGGCGGAAGCGCCGCCGGTGATCCTGCTCGGCGCCGACGCGCCGGATCTCTCCCCGGACCATCTTCTGGCGGCGGCCGCGGCGGTCCGGCAGGGACAGGTCACGATCGGGCCGGCCGAGGATGGCGGCTACTGGCTGCTCGGCCTCCCTGGCCCCGCGGCCTTCCTCTTCGACGCCATGCCCTGGAGCACCGAGGCCCTGTTCGCCGCCACGCTCGACCGGCTGGCGGCGCGCGGCATCCGGCCCGTGCTGCTCGACCGGCTTTCCGACCTCGACCGGCCCGAGGATCTCGCGCGCTGGCCGAACCTCGTCCCATGACCGGTGTCGCCATCGTCATCCCGATGCTGAACGAGGCGGCGGCGCTGCCACGGCTGTTGCGGTCCCTCGCGGCGCTGGAACCGCGGCCGGCGGAGATCATCGCCGTCGATGCCGGCAGCACCGACGGCTCGGCGGCCATCGCGGCGGCGGCGGGCCTGCGCGTGCTGCAGGCGCCGCGGCGGGGCCGGGCCGCGCAGATCAATCACGGGGTGGAGGCCGCAACGGGGCCGCTCGTCTGCGTGCTGCACGCCGACACGCTGCTGCCCGACGACGCCATCGCGGTGATCCGGGCGACCCTCGCCGACCCGCGCGTCGTGCTGGCGGGGTTCACCGCCTTGCTGAGCGGCCCCGAAACGGTGCGTTGGGGGACCAGCCTGCATAACTGGATCAAGACCTGGTACGCCCCGCTGCTGTTCCGTCCGGTCATGTTTTTCCGTGGCGCCCGCTTGCTGTTTGGCGACCACGCCATGTTCTTCCGGCGCGCGGATTTCCTCTCCGTCGGCGGCTGCGACGCCTCGCTGATGGTGATGGAGGATGCCGATCTCTGTCTGCGCATGCACAGGCTCGGCCGGACGCGGCTGGTGAACCGCGTCGTGATAACCTCCGACCGGCGGATCGCGACCTGGGGGCCGCTGCGCGCCAACTGGATCTATCTGAAATGCGGCATCGCCTGGGGCCTCGGTTTCAAGCGGCGGCTCGAACGGCACTATCCGGATATCCGGTGAGCCATCACCGATGAGACCGACGCATGATGTGATCGTCATTGGCGCCGGAGCGGCAGGACTGACCGCGGCCGGGGGCTGCGCGCGTCTCGGCCTGCGGGTCGCCCTCGTCGAACGCGACCGGATGGGCGGCGAATGCCTGCATACCGGCTGCGTGCCCTCCAAGGCGCTTCTGGCCGCGGCCCGGCGGGCGCAGGCGATGCGCGGCACCGCGATGGGCGTGACGGGCACCGGGCCTGCCGTCGACTTCGGCGGCGTGCGCGCCCATGTGGCGGCGGCGATCGCGGCCATCGCGCCGCATGATTCCGAGGCCCGGTTCGCGGCCTGGGGCGTGGAGGTCATTCGGGGCGACGCGCGGTTCTCTGACCCGCACCGGATCACGGTCGCGGGACGCGAGCTTTCGGCGCCGCGGATCGTGCTCGCGGTGGGCTCGCGGCCTGCGGTGCCACCGATCCCGGGCCTCGACGAGACGCCTTATCTCACCAACGAGACGGTCTTCGGCCTGAACACCCTGCCGCGCCATCTCCTCGTGCTCGGCGGCGGCGCGATCGGGGTGGAGATGGCGCAGGCCTTCCGGCGGCTCGGCGCCGCCGTCACCGTCATCGAAGCGGGCCGGATGCTGGGCCGGGCTGACCGGCAGGCCGCGGATCTCGTGCTGCGGCGGCTTGCCGATGAGGGCGTGATCCTGCGGCCCGGGACGCAGGTCGTCCGCGCCTGCCCGGCGCCCGATGGTGTCGCCGTCGATCTCTCAACCGGGGAGCGCGTGGACGGCAGCCACCTGCTGATCGCCGCGGGGCGGCGGCCTGCTCTCGACGGGTTGCGGCTCGACCTTGCCGGGGTCGCGGCCGTGCCGGACGGGATCCGGGTGGACGCCTGTCGCCGCACCAGCCGCAAGCACATCTACGCCATCGGCGATTGTCGCGCGGGGCCGCGGCTGACGCATGCGGCGGCCCGTGACGGCGCGCTGGCCGTGCGCGCCATCGCCTTCGGCGTGCGTGCCCGCGCCCGGGACGAGACGCTGCCGTCCGTCACCTATACCGAGCCGGAACTGGCGCAGATCGGGCTGACGGAGGCGGAAGCCCGCGCCCGGCTCCGCCACGTGCAGGTGCTGACGGAGCCGTTCCGGGAGAACGACCGCGCGGTCGCGGACGGCGCGACGGAAGGCTTCATCAAGCTGATCCGGGTCCGGCGCCGGGTCGTGGGCGTCACCTTGGTGGGCGTGGGTGCGGGCGAGCTGGTGCTGCCCTGGAGCCTGATCATGGGCCAGGCCTCGCTCTGGGGATTGTCGGGAACGGTGGTGCCCTATCCGACGCGATCCGAGCTTTCGAAGGCGGTCGCCTTCGCGGCCTATGAGCCGATCCTGTTCGGCCGCGCGTCACACCTCTGCGTCCGCGCCCTCGCGTGGTTGCGCCGGCAGGCGTTCTGACCTGCGCGACCTGCGAGGCGGCTTGCGCCGCGCGCGGTCAGGCCCGTCTGCGCGGTCAGGCCCGTCTGCGCGCCCCGCTGAGGACCCGTTCGACCAGGACTGCGATGATGATGATCGAGCCGATCGCGGTGCCCTGCCAATAGGGCGACACGTTCAGCAGGTTCAGCCCGTTGCGGATGAACACCATGACGAACACCCCGAGCAGGGTGCCGATGATCGATCCGCGGCCACCGAAAAGGCTCGCCCCGCCGATCACCACGGCGGCGATCGCGTCGAGTTCGAGGCCCTGGCCGCCGATCGGGTCGATCGACAATATGCGCGAGGCCAGGAAGATGGCCGCGACCGAACTCATCACGCCGGACACGACGTAGGCGATCACGCTCCACGCCGCGACGCGAAGGCCCACCACCCGCGCGGCCTCCGGGTTCGATCCGAGCGCATAGAGCGTCCGGCCGCCCTTGGTCGAGGTGAGAAACCAGTAGCAGACGGCATAGACCACGAGCAGGCACCAGAAATCCAAGGGGATGCCGATGATGGTGTCCGCCGACAGCGTGCCGAGGCCCGGGGGCAGCCCGCTGATCGAGTTCGCCCCGCTGAGCACATAGGCGAGGCTGGCGCCGATCGACATCATGCCGAGGGTCACGACGAAGGGCGCGATGCGCCCATAGGTGATGATCAGCCCGTTGGCGAGACCGGCCAGCGCCCCCGCGCCGAGGCACACCGCGAAGCTTTCCGCGAGCCCGAGGTGACGCATCGTGAGGCCGAGGACGATGCCGCTCAGCCCCACGAGCGAGCCCACCGAGAGATCGATGCCGCCGATCAGAATGACCAGGGTTTCGCCGAGGGACACCATGCCGACGATGACCGACTGATCGGCCACGTTCAGCATGTTCTTGACCGTGAGAAAATACGGCGAGGCCAGCGACAGCACCAGCATCACGAACAGGATGACGACCACCATCCTGAATTCGATGTTGGTGGCGAGCAGGCTCAGCACGGTGCGGCGAGGCTTGGCGGCCGGCGCGGACGGTGATGGGGCAGGCGCGTTCTCGGCGTTCATGCAGCGTATCCGGCTCCGGTCATTCCGTGGTCGATGGCCTCGTTCAGGCTGCCGGCGATCGAGCCGGACAGCGCCGCCGCGTCGATCCCGTCCGGCGGGCGCGCCAAGGTCAGCCCGACGGTGCCGAAGCTGTGGCCGCGCTGGCCCGATACCGGCACCAGAAGCGTCCAGCGCGCGCCGTCGGCGCTCGGGACGAAACCGGCCGACGGGTTCGCCAGAGCGGCGGCGATGGAGGTCTCGGCGAGGAGCGGGAAGCCGCCGGCCGCGAAGCCGGGATCGGCCGCCGCATCCGTGCCGACACGGTCGAAGCAGAAGACGCGGCCGGCATCGACGATGACCCAATAGGCCATGCCGCCCTGGCGCGCGACGAGATCGGAGAGCACCGTGTGCGTCTTCTCGGCCGAGGTGCGGGGTGCGGCAAACATGGCCAGCTTCTCGACATCGACCAGATGGCTCGGCAGCGTCGTCACGCTGACGCCGTCGCTCAGCACGGTGATGCGATCGGAAATTCCGAGGATCTCCTCGAAGTCCGACGAGACGACGACGCAGGCGACGCCCTCCCCCGCGATGCGGCGCAGCAGGGCGTAGATGCTGCTGCGGGTCGCGATATCGACCCCGCGCGTCGGCTCGTCGAGCAGGAGCAGGCGCGGCGACAGGAGGAGGCCGCGCGCCATGATGACCTTCTGCTGCATGCCGCCGCTGAAGGTCAGCATATTGGCGTCGAGCAGCCGGCGTTCCGGCAGATCGAGGAGGGCGAGCAGATCGCGGATGGCGGCCGTGCGCGAGGCGTAGCCGAGGCCGACACCGGAGCGCGCGCCGAGATGGGCCAGAAGCAGGTTTTCCCGGACCGAGAAATCGGGAACGATGGCCTGGCCGCGCCGATCCTCGGGGATGAGACCGATCCCGGCGCGGATCGCCTCTCGGCTCGATCGCGCTGCGAACGCCTTGCCGTCCAGTTCGACCGAGCCCGCGGTCGCGCGGCGCAATCCGAAGATGGTCTCGATCGTCTCCGACCGTCCCGCGCCGACCAGTCCGGCAAGTCCCAGAACCTCGCCGGCCCGCACCTCGAACGAGACATCCCGCACCATGGGGGGGCTCGCCAGATTGCGCACGCGAAGCACCACCGGATGACTGTCCGGGATCGCCCGCCGCCCGGCGTTCCGGCCATAGATGTCCTGCAGGTCGCGCCCCACCATCAGGCGAACCAGCTCGCCCTGGCTCAGGCTGCCGATCGCCAGATTGCCCTCGACGAGCTTGCCCTCGCGCAACACCGTGACCCGGTCGGCGATGGTGAAGATCTCCTCCAGACGGTGCGACACGAAAATCAGTCCGCGACCGCGCGCCGCCAGCCGCCGCATGATCGCGAACAGACGCTCGGCCTCATGCGGCGAGAGCGGCGCCGTCGGTTCGTCGAAAATGATGAACCGGCTGTCGAGTGCCAGCGCCTTCAGAATCTCCACGAGCTGCCGCTGGCCGATGCTGAGATTGCTGACGGGCGCGTCGAGGTCGAGCCCCGCCTCCTTGCCGAGTTCGCCGACGAGCGCTTGGCCTTTCTCCCGCAGCCGCCGCCAGCGAAGCCGCCCCGGCAGCGCCAGATGGGGCAGCATGATGTTTTCCAGGACCGAGAGGTCGGGCGCGAGCGAGGTCTCCTGGGTGACGATGCAAATGCCGTGCAGGATGGCGTCGCGCGCGCGGCCGAACCGGATCGGATTGCCGTCGAGCGTGATGCTGCCGCGGTCGGGCCGGACCTGCCCGGAGATGATCCGCGACAGCGTGGATTTGCCCGCCCCGTTCGCGCCGACCAGGGCATGAACTTCGCCGGGCTTCACCACGATCGCGGCACCGGCAAGCGCCTGGGTTGCCCCAAACGCTTTCCAGATGTCGCTGAGTTCCAGCGAAGTCATGGACCGGGCGGCTCAGCTCAGGCCGAAGGTCGTCTTCCGCACGATCGGCGCCATCTCTTTGACGTTCGACTGGTCGACCACGATGATCGGGACATCGATCCGCTTGGCGGGCGTCTTGCCGGCGAAATGGTCGAACAGCGCGCGCGCCGATTGCTGGCCGAACAGATAGGGCTGCTGCATGCCCGAGCCGACGATCTCGCCGCTTTCGATCATCGGAATGAACTCCGGAATGCCGTCGAACGCCGCGACATAGACATCCTTGCCCGGCGTGTCCCGCCCCGCCTTCAAGGCGCGCAGCGCGCCGATGGTCGGCTCGTCGGTCTCGATGAACAGGCCGTCCATTTCAGGATGCGCGGTGATCATGTCCTGGACGAACTTGAAGGTCTCGTCGGCGGTGTAGGTCACCATCTGCGAGAGCGCGACCTGCTTGATGCCGGCCTCGTCCATCGCCTTCATGAAACCCGCCGTGCGGTCCTTGCCGTTCTGCCGCGCGAGAGAAATGGTCACCAGACCGACCGTGTTGTTCTTGTGGCCGGAGGCGGCCAGCTTCTGCGCCAGAACCTTGCCGATCCCGTAGGCGCCCTTCGTATTGTCGGAAATGACGAAGGAGAGGTATTCGCCGCTGCTGGTGCCGATATCGGCGATGACGACGGGAATGCGCGCCTGCGCCGCGACGGCCAGCACCGAGGGCGCGGTCGATGTGTCGGTCGGCGACAGGACGATGCCGTCGACCTGCTTGACGATCGCATCCTGCGCGTTCTGCAATTGGGTCTGCGCCGAGTTGTGGCTGTCGTAGGTGGTCGAGGTCGCGCCGTGCTTGGCCGCCTCGTCGCGCACGCCGTTGGCCAGGGTGCGCCAATACGGCAGATCGAGGCCCGGCGTCAGATAGGCGAGCCGCTTGCCCTGCGCCCAGGCGGCGCCCGGTCGCAGGGTGAGCGCGGCGGCGGCGGCGGGCACCGTCATGAGGCCGAGCGAGCGCCGCGTGATCAGGCGCTGGCCGGTTTCCGGTTTATCGTCAGATTTGCTCATTGTTTCCTCCTGGGGGGTTGAGCCGGCCGGGGTTCAGCCGGCTCTTATGGGCGGCGTCCTGTCCGCATCGATGATGCCGCGCGTGGTGGCGTAGATCCGGTCGAGATGGATATCGAAGGCGGCGACGACGGACGGGGCGTCATGCGCCGCGAGGCCGGCGACGATCGCCTCATGATCCCGGCAGCTCGCCGCGATCGCACCGGGTCTCGCGACGGCCTTCCGCCGATAGGCCATCATGTATGTGTAGAGGTCGCTCACGAAGTCGGCGAGCGCGGGGTTGCGGGATGCCCGGTAGATCGTCAGGTGAAACTCGCGATCCGAGATGAGGAATCTGACGGGATCGTCGCCGGCCGCGCGCTGCGCCGCCAGCAGATCCCGCAGCAGGGCCATCTCCTGGCCGGTGATGTGCTCGGCGGCGGCCGAGACGACGGGACGCTCGACGGTCTTGCGCGCCGCGTGGATCGTCTCGATGTCGTAGCTGTTGATCTTGCGCGTCTCGTAGAGACCGGCTTTGGACGAACCGAGATCCGCGGCGGCGACGCGCGTTCGCGTCCCCTGGGAGACTTCTATGACGCCGCGGGCGGCGAGGCTCTGGATGCCGCCGCGCACCGTCTCGCGGCTGACATGCAGGGCCGCGGCAAGGTCGCGCTCGCTCGGCAGCTGGTCGCCGACCTGGAGAACACCCGAAACGATCAGCCGCGCGATCTTGTCGGCGACAACGTCTCGTGCCGTGCGGCGCGAAACGACATCGCGCAGGGCCGGAAGGTGATCCAGTACCGAGACGTCATCCCGCATGACCGATCTTCCGTCCCCCGGACCCTGTGCGGGCTTACTTGGCAACTGGTTCAACCAGCTTACCAGTATTCTATCGCGCGTGCGGCGACAGCGTCAACGGGCCGCGCCGTATCGGGCGATGCCGGGCGGCTAGGCCTCGACTTTCCGCTCGCCCGGATGCCGCCCCGGCCGCTGCGGGATGAGCAGGATGAAGACGGCGATCAGCCCCACGAGCACGGCCGACGCCTCGAAGCGGCCCAAAGCCAGGCCGCCATTTGCGACGGGCTTGTCGAGGAAGTCGCCCACCGTGGCGCCGAGCGGACGGGTCAGGATGAATGCCGTCCAGAACAGCAGCACGCGCGACACGCTCGTCCAGAAATAGAGCGCGGCCACGACCGCGAGGGCCGCGCCGAACACGAGCGCGCCGCCGCCATAGCCAAGGCCGGTGTCGTCGGCCATCCAGTCGCCCAGCGCGGTGCCGAGCGTCTGGGAAAACATGATCGTCGCCCAGTAGAAGAGTTCGACCTTGAGTGTGGTGACGGTCGCGACGGAGACCGAGCCGAGCGCCCAATACCAAAGGCCGAGGGTCGCCATGAGCAAGGTGAACAGGATCGTCGAACCGCCGGCGTAACCGATGCCGAGCGACCGGTCGCAGAAATCGGCCATGGTCGTGCCGACTGTCGTCGTGGCGACGATCGCCACCCAGTAGATGATCGGATGGAACCGTTTGGCGAAGATCTGTGCGCCGACCGCGGCGATCAGGACGGCGGCGAAAATGGCGGTGCCGATCAGGTAGCCGAGGCCGAGCGTCATGGTCACGGCGTCGCCGCCGGTCTCGCCCAGGGTGGTCGCGAAGACCTTGATGATCCAGAAGCCCAGCGTGATGGCGGGCACCTTGCTCACGACGTCTCGCATGCTCAAGACGTCTCGCGTGCTCGGGGCATTGCGGGCGATATCCATAAAGCGCGTCCTCGGTTCAATGAAATGAAAGCGCCGCGGGCGCGGCAGATAG
>JABBOH010000063.1 GCA_019351895.1 Pseudomonadota bacterium | reverse complement strand
TCACGACGGCGGCAGCGGGCAGCACCGCCTGTTTCGTCTCTCCACGCTCGCGCTGTTCCGCGGCCAGGGACTGTGCCTCGGCAATAACGGCCTGCTGCGACAAAGGATGCCGCAACAGCGGCGCCAGGGTTGCCGCGTGGCTGATCCGGACCGCATGCAGGCTCCCGAAGGCCTCGATGACGACCGCCGGGAAGCTTGCCAGATCGAGGTAGCGGCTCAGCCAGCTCTGGCTGACGGACAACCTCTCGGCCATGCGCGCCTGATTGCCGGCGTAATAGCGCGTCAGCGCCCCGGCATAGTCCCGCGCCCGCTCCACATCCGAGAGATCCTGCCGGCTGCGGTTTTCGAGGTCCGCGATGCGGAAGGCTTCCTCGTCGGACAGCTCCCGCGGCTCCACCAGAAACTTGAAGTTCGGCGTGCCGTGCTGGCGCAGCCAGCTCGCGGTCCAATGGCGGCGCGCGCCGCAGATGACCTCGAACTGACAGGCGGGGTCTCCCAGGACGCGGCGCACGATCGCAGGCACTTCCTGCCGCCCCTGCGCACGGAAACTCTCGATGAGGTCCGCGCAGCTTTCCTCGCTCAAGGCCGCGTAGTCTCGGTTATGAAACTCCCAGATGCGGCAGACGGCCGGGTCCACCAACTCGTGCTCCCGCGTCGTCGTCTGCCCCGCCGCAAGTTCCGCGAGCCGGTTGCCACGGCTCTGCAGCACCCCGGTGCGCGGCGGCAGCTTGCTCCCCTGAGGCTGCGCCTCACCCGCCAGAGCCGCCGCGAAGCCTTTGTTTCCCAAAGCCATAAAACAATTCCAAATCAGTGGGTTGAAGCGATCTTGCAGGTCTGCAAGAGGCTAAAGCTTGCCCTCCGCCCGCAGCCTCTCGGCATGGCTGGGCCAGCCCATGCGGATCTGGGTCTCGATTTCGTCGTTGACGCCGTTGAGGTAGGTCAGACCCCGGACGTAGGTCTCGCGGGAGGTCACCGGGCTCGGCAGCTCATAGATCGTCATCAGCCGCGCGGACGCGTTGTCGATCTCGGCACTGTCCCGCAGCACCGTCCGCAGCATCTTGTCCCCGAACAGGTTCCGCATCAGCCCCAGCAACTCCCGCTGCATCGACTTCTGTTCGTCGGCGCGGGTGGCGACGAAGCGGATCCAGGAGAAATCCACGGGAAAATGCCGCTCCTCCAGAAGCTGCAGCGTCTCGTAGAGCATGGCGAGAAAGGTCGTCGTCGAGGAGAAATCGATCACCGTCGGCGGCATCGGCACCAGCAGCGCGTTGGCGGCCCGCATCACCGAGAGCGAGATCGTCCCCAGGGCCGGCGGCGGATCGAGCACGATCACGTCGAAATGGTCGGAGATGGAGGCCAGCCCTTCCGCCAGCCGGTTCAGCAGCCGGGGTTCCGACCGGGAAATCCGCGCCGCGAGTTCGTACTCCGCCGAATAGAGCTTCAGATTGGCCGGCACGAGGTAGAGGTTGTCCCAATGCGTCTCCCGCACCGCATAGGCGAGGCTGGTCATCTCCATGTTGCGGAAGAAGGGATAGAGCGTCTCGTCCTCATGGATGTCGAGGTCGGGCACATAACCGAACAGCGCCGTCGACGACCCCTGACTGTCGCAATCCACAAGGCACACGCGGTAGCCGCGGATCGCGAGATACTGCGCCAGATGGGCGGAGACCGTGGACTTCCCTACCCCGCCCTTGAAGTTCTGCACCGCGATGATCGACACCGGGTCGTCGGCGTCGCGCCACGGCCGCGTGCCGAAGGCCTCCCGCATCTGATTGACCTCGGCCAGGGTGTAGCCCACGCGCCGGCCGGTGCTCGTGCGTTCCACGGCCGCGATGCGCCCATCCTTCTCGGCTTCCCGGATAGCGGCGGTCGTCCGGCCCACGAGGTCGGCCACGCGCGTGATCGGGAAGCGCGGCGACTGCCGGACGCCGCCATCCTGGATGGCCTGATTGCGCAGCCCTTCGAGAACGTTCAGGCACTTGGCGTAGATCTCGCCCACAGACTGCAGCGTCGGGCTCGGCAGCCTCGGGGCTTTCTGCGCGGGCTTATCCATTCGGCTCTCGCTCATCGGGATGTCACGACATTGGGCAGCGTCTTCACCTCGACCCGGATGGTGTCGACCCCGACCGCGCGCGCTGCCTTGTCAAGCTGCAGCCGGAACTGCGCCTTGATGTAATCCGCGTGGAAGCGCCGCTCCACCAGCAGGCGCCATTCCCCGTCGCCAGGTTCGACGGTCGCGCGCTTGAACCAGGGGTTGAACTCGGCCTCGCCGAGGATATCGCGGAGCTTGGCGAGGAATACCGCGCCGTCCGCCGCCGGCCCCGCCGGGAGATGGTCCGTACCTTTGTCATCGGTCGGGACCACGCTCAGATGTGCGCCCGGCACCAGCTTCTGTTGCAGCGGCGCGGGCGAGCCGTGCAGCCGCACGACGCCCGTTTCGAACTCGGCGCGCGCCTCGGGATAGACCGCCGAGACATGCTTCTCCCAGGCGTCACGGATGGTCTGGCGGAACTTCCGGATGTTCCGGCCGTCATTGCCGAAATGGACGGCGAGTTGATCCCAGCTCAGCAGCGCCGGGCGCTTGGGGTTGATCCTCGGCAGCCGGTAGGCAAGCCACGTATAGAGATCGAGCGCGGTCGCGGAGTCGCGCAACTGCCGGATGGCGACCTCGTTCAGCGGCACCGCATGCTCCCTGAGGTGCGTGAAAAAGCCCTCGGTCATCAGGATATCGCGCTGGAACCCCGATTTCGGGCCGTCCTGGCCTCGGTAGTCGTTGGTCAGCTTGATCTCCCTGATCCCGAACTCATGCTCGCCGCTTTCGGCGGTATTGTCCCATCGGATCATCCACTCGCAGGACAGCAAGCGGTCCATCTGGTCCCGGATCAGGGTGGCGGAGCCGCGCGGCCCGTAGCTGATCGTCTTGAAGCCCATGCGCCGCATCCAGTCGGTGAAGTTATGCCCGAGGTGGATTTCGCGGGAACTCGACCGCACCGCTTCGGTCATGACATGGATGAGGATGAGCCGGGGCAGGGAGCCGAACGGCATGCCGAGCGACTGGAACTGCTGCTGGCCGTTCACCATCTCCAGCCGCGGCTTGGGGTTGATGACGAGCGTGTACTGGCCGTCCTGTCGCATGATCGGCGCGAACTCGTCGGCGGGGCGGCGCACGGGCAGCGACATGGCGCAGAGCGCGGAGTGGAGGAAGTTGGGGTTGGGCGCCTCGTGCTGGATCGCGAGCACACGCTCGAACAGATCGGGCTGGCCGAGGGACACCGCCATCTGGCTCGCGGCATCGGGTCCGCGGCGAACCAGTTCCTGATGCACTTGCTGTCCGAGAGGCGAGCGGGGAGCGGGCATGGTCGTCTCCGGGGAGGGACTCGCAACGCCGAGTCTTTTTTTGGTGGAGGAAACCTAGGTCAGCTTCATCCTCTTGCGCAAGCAAACCTTATTTTCAAAGAAAATCGCAAATCGACCGATGATCCTGGTACGGCGAGTCTCAGGTGATATCTTAGGAAGGATCTTAGGTATGGTACCTAACTCATCGGTGGCGCATGGAAAATCGTACCCAGCTCATCGGCTCAGCCCGAGTCGCCGCACCATCATCATCGTCGCGCGTACCGGTATCATCGGTCCGTACCGATAGCATCGGTGGTGGCCAGAGGATTGGTCCTTCGCCGGAAGGCCAATCTTGCAGGTCTGCAAATCCGCGGCTAGCGTCTGATATCGAAGCGTTTTTCCTCATTTTCAGCGACCGAGGGAATGGAGGACGCGAGGGCCTTCGCTCTTGCTCCGTAGCCTGACACTTTGCGAGTAGTCCTCGAAGAGCCCGTCCAGGCGTGTCACCAGAAAGGCGCCGAAACCGCTTCCGAGCGCGCGGTCGAGACGCAGCATGAAGGCCCGGTCGGTCACGGTCGCGGTGGCATAGGAGAGGCCGAAACGAAACTCGTGCCGGTGCCGCTCATGCGCGGAATGGGGGCGGGGGGTCGCGGCGAAAAGATGCTTGTAGAGCATCGCGAACCGCTGATCCGTGGGCGCGTCCATAAAGGCGGCGGTCTCGATCAGCGGGTTGATGGGCCGCTCGGCCGCGACACGGCGGAAGGCGCTGGCGAGCTTCGCCCAACGCTCCCGCCCCGCGGCCGGGGCAGGGCCTACAGCCTCGATCACATCCGGGGGCAGGCGTCTGCAGACCACAAGCAGGCGCGATACCGTCGCCTTGTCGAGGCTGAGCGCCTGCATGATGACATCTCGACCGTAGCGGCGTTGTTCCAGCGCCTGGGCGAAGCGGGCGCGTTCGATGAAGGAGAGGTTCGCGCGCGCGCTGTTTTCCTGACCCTGCGCGATGACGAGGCCTTGGTCGGAGAGCGGCCTCACGATACACCGAACGAGGCAGCCGAGTTCGGCGGCGGCGGCCAATCGCCGATGTCCGCAGGCTACCTGATAGCCGCCCGGCCGGCCGGGGTCCGGACGCACCAGGATGGGCGCAATCTGCCCCTCCGCCGCTATGCTGGCGACCAGGGCGCGGTAGCTTTCATCGATCGGCTCCATCCGGTCGGCAATGAAGGACGGGGCGACGATGCCGGGGTCCAGGTCGAGGATGACCGGCGTCTCGTCGTCCGCGGGCCGTTCGGCCGCGACCGGCATGGTCCTGCGCTGCGCCATGTCCGTCGGCCCTCATTATTAGATATGATAACGTAATGATATGACAGCGTGTTGACAGCCGTCAACCGAGATGGCGCTCGGGTCGGATAGGGATTTCTAGATGGGCGCCGGAGGCCGGCTCCAAGCGCACGATAGACGGGACCCGGAAGGGGAGGGGGGAAAGGGAAGGGGAGGGGGCTCGTTCTCTGTCCTGCCCGGGCTGCCCGGGCCCGCAGCGCCTCAGCCTTATCCCAGCAGGCTGCGCGTCACCTCTGCGGGCGAGAGCGGCAGGTCGCGCAAGCGCAACCCTGTGGCATCCGCCACCGCATTGGCGATCGCCGCGGGCGTCGGCCCCATGCCCGCCTCTCCGGTGCCGAGGAAGGGCTGGCCGGCCGGTTGATGACATGCACCTCCACGCTCTCCGGCACGGCGTCGAAGCGCAGGATGGGATAGCTGCTCCAGTCGCGGCTGGTGATCTCGGTTTCGCTGTAGTCGACGCTCTCGTACAGCGTCCAACTCGCGGCCTGGACGATGCAGCCCTGGATCTGGGTCTTGATCCCCGTGGGGTTCACGGCATTGCCGCTGTCGACGGCGGCGACCGCCCGCCGCAGGCGGATCTGCCCCGTGGCCGCATCGACCGAGACTTCCACGGCGAGGGCGCAGTAGGCCTTGATGGTCTCGTAGCGGACATAGGCGAAGCCGCGGCCATGACCGCTCGGCAGCCGCTGTGCCGCATCCCAGCCGAACTTCTGGGCCGCAAGCTCGACGACGGCCTTGGCGCGCGGGTCTGTCAGGTGTTTCAGCCGGAAGGCGACCGGATCGGCATGGGCGGCCTTCGCCAACTCATCCATGAAGCTCTCGATGGCGAAGACGTTGAAGTAGCCGCCGAGCGAGCGCAGCGCGGAGACGCGGAGCGGCATCGGCTTGACGTAATGATACGTCACCTGTTCGTTCGCCAGCGTGTAGCTGGGCACGGCATTGCGGTCGCCGCCGCCGCTCGGCAGCGGAATTTCCGCCCCTTCCGGAGGGCCGAAACGGGCCGGGATATACCAGGCCGGCATCAGGTTGTTCGCGCTCTTCGCGGGCCGGGTCATGAAGGTCATGCTCCACAGCTCGTAGTTCCAGCCGTCGATCATGCCGTCGCGGCCGAGGCTCGCCTGCACCTCCGCGACCATCGGCGAGCCGTAAGGTTCCCAGCCATGCTCGTCCTCACGCATCCACTGCACGCGAACGGGGCGGCCCGGCAGGCTTTGCGCGATCAACGCGGCATCGGCGGCGGCATCGTCCGCGCCGTTGTGGCCGTAACAGCCGGAGCCCTGGACCTGGATGCAGTCGACCGCGTCTTCCGGAACGGACAGCATGTCGGCGATCGCGGCGCGCAGCGGATAGACGCCCTGGCTATGGGTCCAGACCGTCGTGTGGCCGGCCTCGAACAGGGCGACGGCGCAGGAGGGGCCGATCGCGCCGTGCATCACGTAAGGCCGCCGGTACGCGGCCTGCAGCACCCGGCTGCCCGGCTGCGTGCCCCCGCTGCCGCGATGCGCGATCACCTGACTGGTCGCGGGCATGGCCTTCAGCGACGCGTAGATGTCGGTCCTGTCCGGCAGCGTCTTGGACACCTGCCACCGCGCCGCCTGCTGCAGGGCGCGCATCGCGATGATCGCCTGATACTCGCCCTCCGCCGCCACGGCGAGGTAGTCCCCTTGATGCACGACCTTGAGGACGCCAGGGAGGGCCGCCACCCCCGATAGGTCCAAGCTGGTCAGCGTCGCACCGTAGTTGGGCGGCCGGACGACGCGGGCATGGACCATGCCCTCGGGCCGCATGTCCTGGACGAATACCGGCGCGCCCGTCAGCTTCGGCGGGATGTCGAGGCGCGGGTAGTCCCGGCCCATGATCTTGTACTGCGGCGGCGGGATGAGATCGGCGGCGCCATCAGCCTTCATGTGCAGCGACCGCCCTTGCACCAGATCGCCATAGCTCCGCCGCCTGCCGCCCGGTGCGGTGACAACGCCGTCCGCCACCGTCAGTCGGGACGGATCGGTGCTGAGATCGGCCGCCGCCCAGCCGACGAGCACCGCGCGAAGCTGTGCCGCCGCCTGCAAGATCGCGTTGCCGGAGGCGTTCATGGAATCGCTGCCGGCGGTGTAGCCCTCGTTCACCGTCCGGGCCGTCGAGGCCATGACCATGGTGATCGTTGCAGGCTCCACGGCCAGTTGCTCGGCCGCGCATTGCATCAGCGCCGTCATGATGCCCTGGCCGAGTTCGGCCTTGCCGCTGAATACCGTCACGCGGCCCGTGGCGTCGATGCCGAGCCAGGAATCGAGATAAGGGAATGCCTTGAGGTCGCCGACCGGCGCGGCGGCAGGGGTGGTGCTGCCCGCTGCCTTGTTCTGGCCTTGCGCGAAGGCACGCGGTGCCATCGCAAAGCTCACCACCACGGCGCCGCCCAGCATGAACGTCCGCCGGGAAAGTGCCGCCGCCGCCGGGCGTTGCGCGCTCAAGATACCCGTCCGGCGGCTGTGCGGATCGCATCCAGAATCCGTGGATGCGTGCCGCAGCGGCAGAGGTTCGGCTGCATCCAGCGCCGGATGTCGTCGTCGCTCGGCGTCGCATTGCGCTTCAGCAAGGCGTGGGCGCGCATGATCATGCCGGGGATGCAGTAGCCGCACTGGGCCGCCTGCGCCGCGATGAACGCCTTCTGAAGCGGTCCCGGCTCCTTCTCGGTCCCCAGGCCCTCGAGGGTCGTGACGCGCCTGCCCGCGAGCACCGAGATCGGCACCTGACAGGAGAAGATCGGCTCATCGTCGACGACGACGGTGCACGCGCCGCATTGCCCGAGCCCGCAACCGAACTTGGCGCCGTTCAACCGAAGATCGTTGCGCAGCACATAAAGCAGCGGCGTCGCGGGATCGCCCTCGACGGCGTGGTCCTGGCCGTTCACGTGGAGGGTGATCATGAGCCTGGCTCCTTCCGGGCGTCGGAGACGGCGCGCGCGATGCCGGTCCAGCCAGGCTTCCCGCTGAAGTGGCTCCGCACGTACTGGGCGAGGAGCGTGATCTGCCGATCCGTCAAAGCCACTCCGAAAGGCGGCATCCACCGGCCCGCGGCGCCGGACGGCGGCTGAATGCCCGCCATCACGATATGCACGAAGTCCCGGGCGTCCGGTTCGTTCACCACGCTGCTGAGGCCGAGACGCACAGGACGGTAAAAGGGCTGGTCGCCGCCCTCGAAGTGGCAGGAGGCGCAGGCGCCTGCGAAGATGGCCGCGCCCGTCTTGGCCGGTCCTCGGCCGGCGACCGCTGTCGCCGTCGTGACGTGATACGCCGCGCGCGCCGCCGCCGCCGCCGCCACTGCGGCGTCCGCGGAAGGCGCGGGTGCGAGCGAAGCGACGAAGGTCGCGATCGCCCGAACGTCGGCGGGCGGCAGCTTCGCCAGTTGCCGGGTTACCCCCGCCATCGGTCCCATCGCGAGCCCATGCGTCGGCACGAAGCCGTTGGAGAGATAGGTCGCCAGCTCATCCTTGGTCCACGGCAGCGGCGCCGGGGAGTGGCGGCCGAGCGCGGGGGCCGACCAGCCCTCGCTCTGCCCGCCGTCATAGGCCTCGCGGCGGTTCTCGGCGCCGAAGATGTTGCGCGGCGAGTGGCAGGCGGCACAATGGCCGAGCCCCCCGGCGAGATACGCGCCCCGGTTCCATTGGGCGCTCCGGTCGGGCTTCGGCTTGAAGCGACCCTCATGGAAGAACAGCAGGTTCCAGCCGGCCATCACCGGACGGACGTTGAGTGGGAAAGGCAGCTGTGGTGGCGGGACCCGATCGCGGACCGGCGGAAGCGTCATGAGGTAGGCGTAGATTGCGCGGGCATCTCCATTGCTGATGCGGGTGAAGTGCGTATAGGGGAAGGCCGGGTAAAGGTGGCTGCCGTCCCGCGCGATGCCCTGCCGCATGGCCCGCACGAAGGCTGGCTCGGACCAATGTCCGATGCCGGTCGTGGGGTCGGGCGTGATGTTGCTGCCGTAGATTGTGCCGAATGGCGTCGGCACCGGGTAGCCGCCCGCATAGGATTGACCGCCCGCCGCCGTGTGGCATTCGATGCAGTAGCCCGCGGCCACGAGCCGCGCACCCTGCCGTATTGTCGCGTGGTCGAAGCTCGCCGGCGCGGGAACCGCAGTCTGAGCGATGGCCGGTCGGCGTGCCCACAACCCGAAGCTCAGGACCGCGAGCACGGCGACGAGCAAGACGATGCCGAGACCGGCGAGCCATCGCCGGCGCATCAACATAGCTTGTCGGAAGAAGCTCGCATCGGGACGGTCAGCCTAGCCTCATCCGGGAAAGACCAGGAACAGCGCCCGCGACACGATCGCGTGATGGCAGGCAGGCCGCCATGTCCGCCCGCCGCTAGGCCGGCTGCTCGAAGCTCCCCGGGCTGGAGGCGGTGCCGCTCCACTGCGGCGTCCGCGCCTTCGATGCCTTGTTCAAGGCGTCGCGCACCCCGGCAGCGTCGAAGTCCTTGCCGTAGGCCGGCGTGCCCGGCTGCTGCCGCCAGGATTCGTCCAGCCCTCCGACATCGACGGGGTCGAAGCCCAGCTCATCGACCAAGGCCAGGACCTTCGCCTTGGCGGCCGCGTCGTCACCCGAGACCGGCAGCGCGATGCGGCCCGCCGCACCCTTGGGCTTGCCAAGCTCCTGCAGGTGGCGGGCGTAGATGTTGTTGAAGGTCTTGATGACCGGGTGGCCGATCTGCCGCTCGACCCACCGGCTCTCGACCAGACCCGCCTCGATATCCTCGATGCGGCCGTCCCGCTCGCGCGGATAGTAGTTGTTGGTGTCGATGACGGGCACGGAGGCCGGCACCTGCGCGAACATCCCCGCAGGCAGGGTCTCGACCTTCCGCATCGGGATCGTCAGCACGATGAGGTCCACGTCATGGGCCGCGTCGCGGGGATGGACGGCTTTGGCGCCCGTCTCGTCCGCGAGGTCGCGAAGAGTTTCAGGGCCCCTGGAATTCGCGATGAGAACCTGATGGTTCAGCGCGGTGAGGCGGCGAGCAAGCGCTCCCCCTATCTGGCCCGCGCCGATGATGCCGATCTTCATGCTGCTACTCCGTGGCTCGTGTAGCCGCTGATATCGGTGCCGCCTTCCGATATGTAAGCCCGGGCCAGGGTTCGGGCCGCCCTCTGGGGCGATCGTGAAGACCGCTAGACGACGCCGCTGACCACGAGCACCGCCAGCCCGGCCGCGGCGATGCCGAGCGCGCCGCCGAGGAAGGCAATGGAGTGGATGCGCGTGACGACCGAGACGCTGGCAAGGACGATGGCGATCTGCAGCGCGCTGGTGATGATCTCGAACCATTCATAGCGGGCGAGCGCGGCGTCGCGCGCCTTGGTCTCCGCGGCGGCGCGCGTCTGGATCTGATGCACCCCGTTGCCGTGGTCGCTATCCGCCGTCAGCCGCAAGGCTTCCGCCCGGGCGGCCACCGCGGCTTTGGCGGTCTGCGGCGTCGAGGGCAGCGCATCGAGCAGCGTCGCGCTCTGATTGAGCACGAGCGCGCGTGTCTCCCGCGCTTGGAGGAATGCGTACTGATCGCTTACGGCGATGTGGTGCGCCAGATAGGCGTTCTGGGAACTCCGCTCGCTCATGTCGCAGATGGCCAGGATCGCGGCCAGGATGCCGATCAGCAGGGCGATGCGCCGGCCATGGGGATCGGGCTCGCCATGAGCGAGATGCTCGTGGCGTTCGAGGGTCTCGCGGGTATCCTGAACGAGGTCCGACATGGCTCACCTCATAGCATGAGCCGGGCCACGGTTCCACGGCGACCATCGCGGCGCGCGGGGCATGGCGACCGGGCCGGTTTACCGGCCGTGGGGTAGCGACCGAGGGAAGCCCGGCCGATGAGGGGCCCGGCCGTCCGGCCGTCCGCGCGTCGGGCAACCACATTCGGTTGACGGATCATCGCAATCGCGATGGGGCGGCGCCTCTCCGTCGGTGGGCATGGCCGCGCACCCAGCCGCGACGCAGGGCGCCCACGGGCACCGGGCACCAGGCACCGGGCACCGGGCGCGCCGTGCCCGCCTGATGCTCCGCGCTGACCCCGATCTCCGACATCGGCGGCATCGAAGCGGGCCACGGCCACGATCTCGACATGATCGGCGTGATGCGGCTATGGTTACGCATGCGACGGTTCACTCAGCAACACACGGCCGTTGTACACGTTTGCTTGATCGGCCTCATCGGGCGCAGCCACTGGAAAATTCGTCGATGATGACACTCAGGATCAATGGACAAAGCCACGTCATCGACGCCACGCCCGACATGCCGCTGCTTTGGGCGCTGCGCGATCTTCTCGGGCTGACCGGTACGAAGTTCGGTTGCGGTATCGCCCAATGCGGCGCCTGCACCGTGCATCTCGACGGCAATCCCGTGCGCTCCTGCGTGTTGCCGATGGCCGCGGTCGGCAATCGCGACGTGACCACCATCGAGGCGGTCGGAGAGACGGCGGTCGGCAAAAAGGTGCAGGCGGCGTGGGTCGCGCTCGAGGTGCCGCAATGCGGGTACTGCCAGTCGGGCCAGATCATGTCCGCGGCTGCGCTCCTCACCCGCACGCCCGAGCCGCAGGACGAGGACATCGACGCCGCGATGTCGGGAAACATCTGCAGATGCGGCACCTATACCCGCATCCGCGCCGCCATCAAGCAGGCCGCGAAAGGGTAGCAGCAGTGGTCGACAATCCCGCCTATGGCGTTCCCGAGCTTGCGCGCCGGCGCTTTCTCGGCGGCGGCCTGCTGCTCGCCTTCGCGGTCGTCGGCGCGTCGCGCAAGGCGCATGCCGCGGGCGAGGAGCCGAGCCTGCGCGCCATCCAGGGCGCGACCGGAGCGAGCCCGCATGGCGGCTTCGACGGCTTCGCTCCGGGTGGCTTCATCCGCATTCCGCCCGAGGGGCCGATCACCATCATCGCGCCGAACGTCGAGATGGGACAAGGCATCTACACGGGCGAGGCGATGCTGATCTGCGAGGAACTCGAAGCCGGGCTCGACCAGATCCACGTCGTGGCCGCGCCGCCCGACGAGGCGCTCTACAAGCAGCCGATCCTGAAGTCGCAGGCGACCGGCGGCTCGACCTCCATCCGCGGCGCCTGGACGCCGCTGCGCCAAGCCGGCGCCGCCGCACGCACCATGCTGATCGGCGCTGCCGCGCAGCAGTGGAAGGTGCCGGCCCGCGAATGCACCGCCAAGCGCGCGGTCGTCACTCATCGGCCGAGCGGCCGCACGCTGACCTATAGCGCGCTCGCGCTCGCGGCGTCCCATCAGCCTGTGCCGAAGGACGTGCAGCTCAAGGACCCCAAAGACTTCACCATGATCGGCAAGCCTCTCCCGCGCGTCGACACGCCGGGCAAGGTCGACGGCAGCGCGATCTTCGGCATCGACATTCGCGTGCCGGGCATGAAGGTGGCGACGGTCGCCGCCTGCCCGACGTTCGGCGGCAAGGTGGCGCACGTCGATGACCGCGCAACGCGCCGGGTGCCGGGCGTGAGGGACGTGGTGCGGCTCCCCAACGCCGTCGCGGTGGTCGGCGACCATTTCTGGGCGGCGAAGCAGGGTCTCGCCGCGCTCGACATCACCTGGGACCACGGGCCGAACGCGATGCTCGACAGCGCCGAGATCATCCGGAACCTGCGTGACGCACATGGGACGGTCCAACCGGTGATGGCGCGCCAGACCGGCGACGTTGACACTGCACTCGGCAAGGCCGCCAAGAAAATCGGCGCCGACTACGAGCTGCCGTTTTTGGCGCATGCCACGATGGAGCCGATCAACACGACGGTGCATGTGCGCGCCGACGCTTGCGAGATCTGGGTCGGAACGCAGGTGCCGACAATGGCGCAGAAGCTCGCGGCGGACGGCACCGGCCTGCCGCTCGACAAGGTCGTCATCCACAACCAGCTGCTCGGCGGCGGTTTCGGGCGGCGGCTCTCAGCGGATTCGATCGCCCAGGCGGTCGCCATCGCCAAGCAGGTCAGCTATCCGGTCAAAATCATCTGGACGCGCGAGGAGGATATCCAGCACGACCAGTATCGCCCGGCCTATTACGACCGCATCTCGGCCGGGCTCGATGCCAACGGCATGCCGACGGCCTGGGTCGATCATGTCGGCGGCGCCTCGGTACTCGCGACCTACGTTCCCACCGGCTGGCCGGAAGGCAAGCTCGATCCGGACGCTGTCGAAGGCGCGGCCAAGCCGCCCTACGACTTCGCCAACATCCATGTCGATTGGGTGCGCGCCGACCCGCCGGTGCCCGTGCTGTGGTGGCGCGGCGTCGGGCCGACGCACAACGTGTTCGTCGTCGAGAGCTTCATCGACGAGCTCGCCCATGCGGCGGCAAAAGACCCCGTCGCCTACCGGCTCGATTTGCTCCGCAACAATCCCCGCGCCGCCGGCGCGTTGAAGATGGCGGCCGAGAAATCCGGTTGGGGCGGCGCGCTCCCGGCCGGTTCCGGGCGCGGCGTGTCGCTGCACGACTCCTTCGGCAGCCACGTCGCCATGGTGATCGAAATCGCGGTGACGGAGACGGGCGAGATCAAGATGAAGCGCATCGTCGCCGCGATCGACTGCGGCCTCGCCATCAACCCCGATTCGGTTCGCGCCCAGTTGGAAGGCGGCATCGTCTTCGGCCTCACCGCGGCGCTCTATGGTGAGATCACGTTTCAGAACGGCCGCGTCATGCAGAGCAACTTCAACAACTACCGGATGCTGCGCATGAACGAGACGCCGCCGATCGAAGCCTATGTCGTGCCCAGCAGCGAAAGCCCGGGCGGGGTGGGAGAGACCGGAACCGTCTCCGCAGCACCCGCGCTCGGCAACGCGATCTTCGCCGCGACCGGGCAGCGCCTGCGCCGCTATCCCTTCGACCGCACGCAGTTGCACGGGGCGCACGCCGAAGGCGTTGTTGTGTCGTCACGGGACGCGGCGCAGAAGACACGGGTGGACTGATCAAGATGCGTCGCGTTCTTGCTGGTCTTCTGGTTGTCGTGCTTGTCGCGATCCTCGCGGCAGCGGCGTTCTTCTTCTGGCCGGAGCCCGAGCCGGCGGTGACGGCCTCCGCGAGCCTTCCGCAGGGGGCGGCATTGATCCAGCGCGGCGCCTACCTCGCGCGCGCCGCCGATTGCTTCGCCTGCCACACGGCACCGGGCGGCAAGGCCTATGCCGGCGGCGTGCCCTTCAAGCTGCCCTTCGGCACGATCTACGCGTCCAACATCACGCCGGACAGGGAGACCGGCATCGGCACCTGGACCGACGCCGACTTCGTCCGCGCGCTCCATCGCGGCGTCGCCCGCAACGGCGAGATGCTCTATCCGGCCTTCCCATACGCGTCCTATGCGCTGATGAGCACGGACGACGCTTTGGCCATCAAGGCCTATCTGTTCAGCCTGCCGCCCGTGCACGCCGCCGTGCCGGTGGCGAAGCTCCATTTTCCATACAACCAGCGCTACCTCATCCGCGCATGGCGCCTGCTCTTCGTCCCCGGCCACCGTTTCCGGCCCGACGCGGCCAAGCCCGCGGACTGGAACCGCGGCGCTTATCTGGTGGAGGCCATGGGCCATTGCGGGGAGTGCCATACGCCGCGGAACGCCCTCTACGGTCTCGACAACAACCGCAAGTTCGCAGGCGCCATCACGCAAGGTTGGAAGGCCTACAACATCACCTCCGACAAGGCCTTCGGGATCGGCGCGTGGTCCGATGACCAGATCGCGAGCTACCTCTCGCAGGGCTATGCCGAGGGGCGGGGCGCCGCCTCGGGGAGCATGGCGGAGGCGGTGGAGGACAGCCTGCGCTACCTGACCCATGGCGACATCCGCTCCATGGTCGCGTATCTGCGCACCGTGCCGCCACAGCAGACGGGCGGGCCATCGGTCGCACTCGACCCGCCCGCCGTGAAAGCCTCGACCGCCTATGCGCCGCCGCCGGAC
>JABBOH010000062.1 GCA_019351895.1 Pseudomonadota bacterium | reverse complement strand
GTATTATTCGCGTGCTAGGCTTCCTAAGCCGCGGCCTCTAAATCGATGCAAGTCTCATCGATAAGGGTCCGGGTAGCTGCGGGCCGAGAGGAAGGGATTTGGGCGGGATCGCTTCGAGCCTGAGGGGGGCTGTGCATCTGTCGCCGAACTCCTTGCTCGGCTTCGTGGGTCGATGGCGAAGGACGACAGGATGCGCGACCCATCTTCACCGCCCGTTCGTTGTCAACAATGGCTTGCCGGACCGCAGCGGCATCTGGATGACCGCCGACCATGACTTCGCCATGCTAGAAGATCGACCTTGACGCTTTCGACCAGGGGAACCGTATTTACCGCCTTGGTCACCGCCGTGACGCAATGGCCGCAAGTCATGCCGGAAACTTTCGACGCGAGCATCACGGTCTCCTTCAATGAATGCTGACATTCGAAGTGGGGCTTCCATAATTGGAAGGTCAGGATGAACCGACAATTCTTTTTTTCGCGGAGTTTGCAGCCGTGACGCCCCAGCTTGACCTTACCAATTGGTAAGCTCCATGTCTCTGATCACCACGGATGAAGGCATTTGGATCTCGCAGTCGCATCTTGAGGCGGATGCCGCCCATCCGATAACGCGGCGGCTTTTGACATTGGTTTCTCGGAATGACTCATTCGTCTTGTGTAGGCTGGGTCGAGAAGGTGCTGGCACGGCTGCCTGAGGTCGTTGACAGCCGCCGTCAACGCGCTGCGCGAGACGGTGGAGGCCGTGTTCGTTGGCCGGCAGCAGGTGCTGGACCGGGCGGCGCTCTCCGCGGGGCTCGCTGGCGAGCGCATGGACGTGACGCTGCCGCCCGCGTCCGAAGTCCGTCCAGTCTGGCTGTCGAACGTGCGCGCGTGCCTTCGACGCTCCTACAAGCCTGATCCGGACACTCCTCCAAATGATCGCCACACGGACCTGACAGGATGACAAGCAGATTTTGGTACGCCGTTGCCGTGACCATTACGGCCGGCGCTGGGATAATCGCCGGCGAATACCCCCGAGACGTGTCGCGCGGCGCTAACAATGGTGACGTGCGTGGTTCTGCGAGGGCTTATGCCCAAAGCAAAGTCGCCGGTCAGTTTCACTTTCCGAGCAGCGGTGACAAGGTCAGCATCGCGGCGTGGATTGATTTGAAAGCGGCTCCTTTGAAGCAGCCCGCCATCATGGTGCGCCTGAACATCAAGAAAGGGTGGCACGTCAATGCAACCCCGGCATCGTTGCCATTTCTTATACCTACTACCGTGAAAGCCAGAATAGATCATAAGGACGTGAAACTTGATATCACCTACCCCCCGGGGCGCGACAGCCACATCAAACTGGATGGCAAATCGGTCCTTGTGTACGACGACCACTCGATCTTGCAGGCGGGCATGCCATCCTCGACTCTTGCCATGACCCAATCCGGTGCCTCAATAGGGCTGGTCGTGACGGTGCAATCGTGCAGCAACAAAGGCATCTGCCTGCCACCCGCGCAACTGCGATCGACCGTTGCTGCGCATCTTTAGTCTATTCATCCAGCTATTGGAGCTAATCATGAAGCTACGGTTCATTGGACTTGCTGTGCTACTTTCGTTCATCACTGCCGCAGCGACGGCTTTTGCTGGGCCATCGCTCTCGGTTCAGGACGCTCTACAGAAAGCAATCAATGGGCCGCAGCGAACCCCGGCCTATGTCAAGCGGGATCCGTTTCGTCATCCGCTGAGAACTTTGGAGTTCTTTGGGATACGACCAGACATGACCGTGGTCGAAGTTCTCCCCGGCGGCGGATGGTACACCGAAATTCTAGCGCCGTTCCTGCACGATCATGGCATGCTCGTTGAAGCAACGCCCGCTGTAAGCAGCCCCAATCCATTCGAACGTCGTGGAGCGCTGGAGTATCAGCAGAAGCTGGCGGCAAAGCCTGCCGCGTATGGCCGCGTGACGCTCGAACCGTTCGAGCTGCCGGCTTACATGCCGCTGGGCGCGCCGGATTCGGCGGACATGGTTCTGACGTTTCTAAACATGCACGATCTTATGTATGCAAATATCCATGGCGGCGTCACCGACGTGTTCGTTCAGAAATTTTTCGAAAGCGCGTATCGTACCCTCAAACGCGGTGGCATTCTTGGCGTCGTCGCGCATCGCGCGCCCGCGACGATGCCTATCTCGGAGAGCTTCAAACTGGCTCGCCTGCCGCAGCCCTTTGTAATCGAACAGGCCGAACGCGCGGGCTTCCAGCTCGCCGGCACGTCCGAAATCGTCAACAATCCGAAAGATCCTAAGGATATTCCTGTTTTCGATCTGCCGCCGATGTTGATGCTGGGCGCATCAGACCGCGCCAAATACCAGGCGATCGGTCCCGCGGATGACATGACGTTGAAATTCGTAAAGCCGATCGACGCTGCCGGTCGCTAAGGATGCCCATCGTCATCGGCCTCGGCGGCCTTCTGATCCCGACGCCGCGGCTCGCGCTGTTCGTTTTTGCCGCCATGGCGATCTGGCTGACCACTCAGCTCAGCAAGCGTTGGCACGTAAGCGATGGTGCGCTCGGCGGTTATGTGGAGCGCATGTTTGTGATTGGCGTCCTCGGCGCGCGCTTTGCCTATGTCATAAGACATTTTTCCGCGTATCAACCGCATATTCTAAGTGCATTCTTTGTCTGGCAGCCAGGCTACACGCCGTGGGCCGGTTTCGCTTTGGCGCTCGCCTATCTTGGCTGGATGGTCTGGCGCCAGCAAATTTCGTTACTGCAACTCCGCCTAATCGCGCTTGTCGGAATCCCTTTGACGGCGCTGTACTGGGTCTCACTAGCGACGGTCGGACAATTCGCGCCGGTCGACCGGCTGCAGCCAGGCAGTCGGTTACCGAGTATCGGATTGATGACGTTGAATGGGCAGCCGGTGGATTTGGCAGGATTACGAGGGCGGCCTGCCATAGTCAACATCTGGGCGACCTGGTGTCTGCCGTGCCGAGAAGAGATGCCGCTGCTGAACCGCACTTTTGCAAAGCGGCAGAAGGGCGGCCTTGCAATGGTTGGAGTTGATTTAGCCGAGCCGGCACAACGGGTTCAGCAATTTTTGACTTCAGCGCCGGTGCATTATTCGGTGTGGGTCGATCCCCCGACGATACCAAGTCATAGGGCGCGATCGCCATCCACCACATTATTTGCGAGGACGGGCGGCTTTGCAGTGCCCACCACCATATTTGTTGATCGTAAGGGAATCATTCGATCGATCTATGTCGGGAAATTAACTGCTAGTGTCCTTGCCATAAAGGTTGCTGACATGGGCGCGACAATTTCCTCGCCATGACGGTCAAACCAGTGCGCGCGTCAGGCGGCAGTTCGAGGCCCAAACCGATCTCCAGCACGCGACCTTCAGCAGCGCCAATCACACCGGGTACGGAACCAGTACAGCGTCTCCTGACGCATTGCCAGGTGCAGTAGTCTTGGCAAGGCGTGCCGCTGATAGAAGCTCATCGCTCGGCTTCCTTCGCCGGCGGCCCGGCACGGCGGAAGGCCTCCATCACGGCTTGCGCGCTCAGCAACTCCGGCAATGCGATGCCGTCCGGTGCTCCCGGGCCGTACACCACGTCGAGCGGCACGCCGTAGCGGCCGAAACTTTGCAAGTACGCCGTAATTGCGGGGTCGGGTCGGGTCCAGTCGGCGCGCATGGCGACAACGCCGGGGGCACGCAGCCGGCCCGCCACCGGCGGGCGGTCGAGCACCGTCAGCTCGTTCACCTTGCAGGTCAGGCACCAGGCCGCCGTTACGTCCACGAGCACGACGTGGCCGCTCACGACAAGGTCGTGCAGGGCGGCTTGCCGGAAAGGTTGCCACGGGCCCGCCCGCGCGGCCGCCTCCAGCGTCTCCTGCGGGTTCAGCGCGGCTTGCAGCCCCGGCACTAGGATTGCGATGGCCGCGAGCGTGATGGCGGCACCCGTCGCGGCCAAGCGGCGAGCAGCCCGATGATGACGCCACGCAAGCACGCAGAGCAGCAGCACCAGAGCCCCGCCGGCCAGCAGTGCTGCGGCCAAACCAGCCTCGGTCGCCAGCACCGAGAGTAGCCACGCGGCGGTGGCCAGCAAGATGACGCCGAGCACGCGCCGCAGCCAGACCATCCAAGGCCCTGGGCGCGGCAGCCAGGCGACCAGCCCTGGCGCCGCTGCGACGGCCAGAAACGGCGCCGCCATGCCGACGCCCAGGCCGGCGAAGACGAGCGCGATATCTCCCGGCCCACGCGCCAGCGCGAAGCCGATGGCGGTGCCGAGGAACGGCGCCGAACAGGAGGTCGCCAACAAGGTCGCGAAGGCGCCGATGAGGAAAGCGTCGGAGAGTGGCCCTTGTCCGCGCGCCGCCCCGAGCGCCTGCCCCGTGCCGCCCGGCAGCGTGATCGGCAGCCACTCCCAGAGGCTCGCGGCGAACAGCGTGGTCGCGAGCGCCATCGCGGCGAGGAACCAGGGGGACTGGAACTGGATGCCCCAGCCGATCGCGCCACCCGCTTCCTTAAGCCCGATGAGTGCTGCTGCAATCACGGCGAATGAGACGAGGATACCGGCAGCGGTCGCCAGCAGCCCCGATCGCGCGGCCCGCCGTTCCATGCCGCCGTAGCCGGCGAGCGCCAGCAGCTTGAGCGAGAGCACGGGCAGCACGCAGGGCATCAGGTTCAGGATCAGCCCGCCCAGCAGCGCCATCCCAAGGATCGCCAAGCGCGAACTGGACGTATCGGGCAGCCGCGGCAGCGTCCCTGCGATCGGTTTCGCCATCATCTCCGCCGCGCGCGTCCCGTCCACGATGGTCAGGCGCAGCGGCGTGCCCGCGAGCTTGGCGGCGGTGGCGCCGTGGATCGGCACCCGCAGCATGGCCAGCCGGCCATCCTCCGCCAGCGTCACCACCGGCCGGCGTGGCGAGGCGTCGCCGGCACCCTCGACGAACAGGTCGAGAGCGCGGAAGGGCTTGCCTATGCTTGCGAGCCGCACTGAGAGGAGCGCGCCCGCCTCATCCGGCGAGATGGTTACTCTGGTCAGGCTCAGCGCCGCCGCACGCGCATCGCCCGGAACACGCGCTTGGGCGGCGGCGATCAATGGCGCCTGCGGGCCGGGCCGGGCCAAGCCCGGCGGGAGCGCCAGATCGAGGCTAGCATGATATGGGATGCACACCTGCTTGCAGGAGGCATAGTCCACCTCGGCATGCAGATGCAGTGCCTCACCCGGATGGGTGAGCGTTATCGTGATCGGCAGCACCACGCCGCCCACGTAGCCCAGCGTCTCCAGGCCGCCGAGCGGCGGCAGGCGCTGCGGTGCCGGCCAGGCAATCGTGGCACTCGCCAAGTGCCGCGAGCCCTTCCAGTCGATCGTCGGCGCAATCCCGGCATCGCCGGGAGAGCGCCAATAGGTGTGCCAACCCGGCGTCAGCCGGAGCTGCAGTCCGACATCGAGCCGGCGGTCTGACCCGGTGGCCTCGGTTGCCGTGATCAGCCGGGCCGCCCCGTGCTCGTGACTGTCCCAGGCGCTCGCGGCGGCCCATGCCCGACCGTCCAGCAGGATAACCCCGAGTAGAAGCAGCAGCCCGGTCACGATTGAACGAGACCTCCGCGCGCACACTCTCAACCCGAGATTCCGCCGCGGCGGAATGCCGACAAGCCGGCAGTGATTACAATCATCATAAGGTCCCATCACCTGAGCATGGGCGACAACTAGGACCGGCTCACTTTCGGCACAAGCATCGCATACACTAGCCGTTGTTAGCGCGATTGATTCGCCAACATCGATTTTCCAGAGCGAGGACATGAGCCGCCTATTCTATTCGCGATCGCTCGTTCCCGCTCGACCGCGGCCGGGGCGTCGGGCAGACGCCAACTGTCGGAGCGCCAGCGCCGGCAGGGCAATCGCCGGAAGAGCGGCCATCCAAAGCGCCGTGCCGCGACCGCCGCTCGCAGACACGCGCGGTGCCGCAGGTAGCGGGTGGTCGGCGCGGAGCGGGTTGACCTTCCAATATGGGAAGGCCGCAGCTTAGCTTCCGTGCGAGGAGGACCACTGGCATTGAAGCTCAAAGTGTTGGGGATGACGTACGGCCATGCGCTGCCGCGGTCACGAAGCCGTTAAGAAAGTGCGACCGTACAGGATGTCTCGGCCGACCTGCAGGCTGGCGAAGTGAGCGTTAAGCCCGAACTGGACTGGAAGGTTGCGAGAACTAGGCCATCGCCTGACTCAGCCAGTCGTGGGCGGTGCGGTCGCGCGGGCTCCCGACTCAGCCGCAGCCCGGCCTGCATCCCCTCCTGTTCGTGATCGCTCCTTCCTGCGCGGTTGTGGTCGGCGCATCGGGCAGACGTCAAACGTCGGAGCGCTCAGCGCCCGTACGGCAACCGTCGGACGAGCGAGTATCCAAAGCGCCTGTGCTGGGTACGCCGCGATCACCACTTACGGAATCCATCAACGTCGAAGGCAGCCAATGTTGAAGGGATTAGATCTCGCCACGCTCGCCCGCGACGACGCGAGCGGCGTCGGACGTCGCAACCTGCTTTGGGTTGCCGCCGCCCTTGCGGTGCTGGGATCCTCTGAGGCAAATGCTCAGCAGCAATCCGCTCCGAAAATGCTTTCTGCGCCAACCGCGTCGGAACGCGCGGCGCTTGCTGACCTGATCTCGGCCGACCTGCTGGAGGATACAGCATCGCCGGTGTTGGGCGACGCCCAGGGCGACATCAGCATCGTCGAGTTCTTCGATTACCGCTGTCCTTATTGCAAGGTGATGGCGCCGAAGCTCGTTGAGCTGATCGGCAGGGACCCGCGGATCAGGCTGGTCATGAAGGAATACCCGATCCTCAGCCGGGAATCGATCATTGCCTCGAAGGTGGCTCTGGTTGCTGCCAGGCACGGTGCCTACGCCTCTTTCCATGCGGCGATGTTCGCGCTGCAAGGCCCAATCGACGAAGCCCGGATTTTCCAAACAGCGCAGTCGGTCGGGCTGGACCCGGCTATGGTCCGTCAGGAGAAGGACGGCCCAGAAGTCCTTGCTGAGCTTCGCCGCAACCTGGTGCTCGGCAACCTGATTGGCGTGAGGGGAACGCCGACCTTTCTGGTAAACCAGGAGATGGTAACTGGCGCAGTGTCCCTCGACATTCTTGAGAAACTTGTCCAGGAAGCGCGGAAAGGGACAGGGCAGTGATGTCGGTGACGGTTCGCAATAGCTGGACGTTCGGCAAGGCCGTCTTCGGCATTGCCGCCGCACTCCTCTCGTTTGTTGTCCTCAGCACCGTGGCAGCTCTGTGGCCGAACCCTTTCTTCATTCGCATGGTGCCTGCAAAGGGATACGAAATACCGCTGCTCGCAGCACAATCTACCCTACTCGGGCTCTACGTCGCCATCCGCCGCCCGTATTGCGGCATACATGGGATGAGCATGTCCTCAGTGGTAAACTTCCTCGGCGTGGCCTGTCCCATCTGCAACAAGGTGTTGCTGCTCATTTTCGGAGGGACCACGCTCCTGACCTATTTCGAGCCAGTGCGCTTCTACGCGGGGCTGGGCGGTCTGCGCCTGGCGGTGCTTGCAGTGGCCACGGAAGCCAGAGCAGGTTGGCTTGGAGCCATTGCTCTGGAGCAAAATGCACCGACCGTTAGCCGATGATCAGCAGGCTACGCCGCCGCAGCTTAGTCGCGACATTCGCCGCAGTTCCGTGTGGCTCCGCAGCAGCGCGAAAAGCTGAGGCGGCCGGCAATCCGCCGCCATTCTACAGCCGTGGCGGTCAATATACGACGCTACGCCCACCCATGGCTACCCCGCGCACGCCGATCCTCACCTCTGGCGGCAGCGTCATTGATTTCGCGGCTTTACGCGGAAAGCTCGTCCTGGTGAATTTCTGGGCGACTTGGTGCGCCCCCTGCATTTACGAAATGCCGTCACTCGATCAGCTGCAATTGTCTCATGGCAGCGAGTTGGCAATCCTGCCCATCGCCATCGACCCCGAAGGCAAGCCGGCGATTCGGGCGTTCTACGAGCGATTCCATCTGACGCATCTCGGGATCTTCGCCGATCCGGATCGGCAGATCGGCTACTTGGAGACCGCCAATCCGGGCAGGGGCTTTCTTCCGGTCCTTGCCTTGCCGATCACCTACGTCGTCGATCGGGCCGGAGCCATCCGAGGCTACGTCCCGGGTCCCGCGCAATGGAACTCGTCGCAGGCAGAAGTCTTTCTGCGGTACATGGCGCAACTATGATCCATGTTCGACTGAACCGCCGGTCCATCGCTGCCCGTTCGTCAGGTGGACGACATGCCTTCACCATAACAGGAGAGTAAATTGAACGACAGAACAGGATTGCTGGGCGCCTCGGGACTCGCCGTGCTGGTGCTCTTGTCTGCGGGCCTGCCCGCCGTTGCGCAGCAGCCGCAGAGCACGGCACCTGCAGGCAGTCCGGCTGGGCAGATGTCCGGGCAGTCGATGACAAACAGCGCAAGCCCGGCGTCGGCAGCCTTCATGCAGAGCATGCAGAAGATGCAGCAGGACATGATGAGCCACCCCGCTGCGGGGACCACGGACCAGCAATTCGTGGCGATGATGATGCCGCATCATCAGGGCGCGATCGACATGGCCCGCGTGGAGCTGCAGTACGGCAAAGACCCCACCCTCCGCCGGATGGCGAACAGCATTATCACCTCGCAGGAGAAAGAGATCCGGGAGATGAAAAGCTGGCAGGCAAAGCACCCGGTCAAGTAGCCCGCGATCGGTGCTCAGCGCTCCTTCCTCTCCAAACTCGCAGAAGGGGCCGGCGGCGGCGCGAAGCTGCCGCCCGGCTCCTTGTCCACGCCCAGAAGGTCAGGCGCGCCTGGGCCCGGGCCGGCGCTTGCGGAGCATCCAGACCATTCTTTTTAGTCCGGCGCGCTGTTGGGCGAAATAGGTACCGGTTGCAAGCGCTTCCTCGCCGGACGGATCCCCCGTTGGCACGAACTCCGCCGCGAAGTCCGCCGTGCCGAAGATCATGTCCCACCAGGGCAGAACTGCGCCATAATTCCGGCTGCGCTTTCCGGCGGCAAGCACCCCGTGATGCGCGCGGTGAAATCGGGGGGAGATCAGCAGCCGCTCACCGAGCCTACCGAAGGAGATGCGCGCGTTGACGTGCGAGAGGCTTTCGAGGAAACGCAGCAGCAGGACCAGCAGCGGGAACTGGAACGGCGAAATGCCGATCAGCAGCGCGATCACTCCGAACCAGAGTGCCGAAATCAGGTCGTCGAGCGCGTGATTGCGATCATCCGACCAGAAGGTCATCTGCCGCTGGGCGTGGTGGACGGAATGTAGCGCATACCACCAGCCGATCCGGTGCGAGATGCGATGCCGCCAGTAATCTGCAAAATCGAGGATGATGGCGTAGAGAATGAATGTGAGAACCGGGTGCCCCAGCAGGCCCGGCACCACGCCTTCCAGCGTGGGCGGCAGCCAGCCGGCATCGACGATCATGCCGTTGAACCAGGCCTGCATGTTGTAGAAGGCGACGAAGGTGACCAGCGGCAGCACTCCCACCCGCGCGATCAACGTGTAGAGGATGTCGGTGAGCACGGCTCGACGGTCGGGCCAGCGCTCGACCGGTACCCAGTATTCGAGCGGCAGGCAGATGGCCAGCGTCAGCACGACCTGTGCGAAGCCATAGACCGCGAACAACGCCCAGCCATAAGAGAGCTCCTGCCACTGCATCCAGCCGAGCTGGTACAGCAGCGGCACCAGCAAGTGTTGCTGCACGAGGTCGGCAATGAAGCTGAACGGGTCCATCAGGCAGTCGACAAGGTCAGCGAACTGGAGCGGTTCGGGCCCGGCAGTGTCGGCGAGGCGGTCAGGAACACGCCATGCGGTGAGCGGCCGACCGCGATGGCCTCATGCGTGCCCGATTGCGGATCGAGCACGGCCACGTGGCTCGCCCAGCGCATGCTGATCCAGAGCTTCCCGTCTGGCGCGAAGGCGATGCAATCGGGTCCGTTGGGCACGATATAGGTCCGCAGCGTTTCGAGAGAGCTTGAATCGAGTAAGGACACGGTGCCCTCAACCCGGTTCGTCACGTAGATCTGCTTACCGTCGGGAGAATAGAACAGGTTGTGGGCACCACGACCCGTTCGGAGGCGACGCACGACACGACCATCGACCGGGTCGGCGACCGCGACGTAATCGCTGCCCATCACGCCGACCAGCACCTTACCTCCATGCCAGAACACGCCCGCCGGCGTTTTGCCGATCTCCGACTGCCACATGACCTTCTGCGCGCCCAGATCGATCGCCACCAATCGATTGTTGGTCTGCAGCGTGACGAACACCATGCTGCTATCCGGTGAGTAGCTGATGTGGCTCGGCATGGTCGGCAGCCGAAATCGCTTCACGAGCCGAAGCGTGCGTCCATCGTAGAGATCGACATGGTTAACGGCGAGGGCGGCGACAACAAGATGCTGGCCATTAGGGCTGAACCAAAGCTGGTAGGGATCGCTGAAAGGCCTATGTTGCAGTAGCTCGCCCGTCTGTGGGTCAAGGAAGAACAGCGCATTGCCGCTGGTATCCCCGATCAGCAGCGCGGAGCGGTCGGGCAGTAGCGCCCAATGATGCGGCTCACGCAGAACCGGCGTAGTCCGAATCACCTTGCGGCTCGCTACGTCGATGACGCTGAAGGAGGCGGAGGCGGAGTTCATCACGATCGCCCGTCCTTGGTCGCCAATTGCGCGATCGGGCGTGGCGGCGGCTCGCGGGCTCCCCTCGCCCAAAAGTCCTAGGCCGAGCGTCATGCCGAGGAGGCTTCGTCGGCACAGCGCTCGTTGATCCAAGTCCGTCCTCCTTCACCTCGCGCGCGGCACGGTCCGCCCGCGGCGCCTGAAAGTGGTCGCGGGCTTGTGCTGTATGCGATGAGTAGCCCTCAACTATCAGAAAAACAAGGCTTATTTAGTAGATTCGTCCGCAAGATTAGAGCAAGCGCGCCGAAGACAGCTTGCCATTGACGGAGCTACTTGCACGGGTTGGGCGACCACAGTCATTCCTCGGTGTCACTTTTCAAACTCGCCTTCAGCGATATGCCGAAGACGGCTTCACCGATGCGCCCTGACCATACGGCTGAAGCATTACGCTGCGGCGGTGAGTTCCTTAATCCGGCTGGCGAGCGCTTCCATTGTAAAGGGCTTGGTCAGCACCTGCATGCTGGGCTCGAGGTGGCCGTTGCCGACGACCGCGTTCTCCGCATAACCCGTGATGAACAGCACCTTGAGTCCGGGCCGCATTGTGCGTCCGGCATCGGCCACCTGGCGCCCGTTCATGCCGCCGGGCAGGCCCACGTCGGTAATCAGCAGGTCGATGCGGACGGCTGACTGAAGCACGCGCAACCCGGACGCCCCATCCGCCGTCTCGATCGCGGTGTAGCCGAGGTCCTCCACGATCTCAGTGACCAACATGCGCACGGTCGGCTCGTCGTCCACCACCAGCACCGTCTTATCCGGCTCAAGTCGCGGAGCCTCGGTCGGATCGGCCCCGCACTCAGCTTCGTCCTCCTGACCATAATGGCGAGGCAGGTAGATGCACATCGTCGTGCCCCGGCCGATCTCGGAATAGATCCGCACCTGCCCACCCGACTGCCGGGCGAAGCCGTAGACCATGCTTAGGCCCAAGCCTGTGCCCATGCCGATGGGCTTCGTCGTGAAGAACGGATCGAAGACGCGGGCGATGACCCCCGGCGTCATGCCGGTGCCGGTATCGGTCACGCAGAGGGAGATATACTGGCCAGGCGGCAGCTCGCGCTCACGCGCGGCGCGTTCGTCCAGCCACTTGTTGGCGGTTTCAATGGTCAGGCGCCCCCCGTCAGGCATGGCGTCGCGGGCGTTGATGCACAGGTTCAGCAGCGCGTTCTCAAGCTGGCTCGGGTCGATCAACGTTGTCCACAGCCCCGCGGCGCCGACCACCTCGATCTCGACTGGGGGGCCCATCGTGCGGCGGATCAGCTCCTCCATGCTCGTGACCAAGCGGTTGACGTTAGTCGGCTTGGGATCGAGCGTCTGGCGCCGCGAAAAGGCAAGCAGCCGATGCGTCAGCGCGGCCGCCCGCTTGGCCGCCCCTTGAGCCGCGGCGATATAGCGATCGAGTTCGGTCAACCGCCCCTGGCTCATACGGGTCTGCAGCAGTTCCAGGCTGCCGCTGATTCCAGCGAGCAGGTTGTTGAAGTCGTGTGCGATGCCGGCCGCAAGCTGCCCGACCGCCTCCATCTTCTGACTTTGGCGCAGGTGCTCCTCGGCGCGCGCGAGGGCTTCTGCCTGTTCATGCTCGAAGGTGGTGTGACGTCCGTTCGCGTAAACTCGCCCGTCCTCAAACGCACCGGTCCACGCGAACCAGCGATACGTCCCGTCCTTGTGGCGCAGCCGGAACTGATAAGGGTTAACGAGGGGGGCCTCGAAGATGCCTTGGAAGACAGCGAATGTGACGTCGATCTCGTCAGGGTGGGTAATTTCAAGAAACCGGATCCCGATCAGCTCCCCCACGTCCCATCCCAGCAGCTCCGTGAAGGCGCGGTTCACGGACGCTATCACTCCATCCGTCTCGACGACGGCGAGCAGGTCCTGAGACAGCCGCCAGGTCCGGTCACGCTCGGCCGTGCGTTCCGCCACCCGCGCTTCCAGGGTTTGGGTAAGCTCCACTAGGCCTCCTTCTGCGCGCCGCCGCTCCTCGATCTCCCGCTGTGCGGTTTGGTAGAGCCGAGCATTGTCGATGGCGACCGCGGCTTGCGCGGCGATGCCCAGCATCAAACGCTCATGCTGCTCGCTGAACCGGCCCGGCTCGGGATGGCCGAAGAACAGGCCGCCGATCACCTCGCCCGACCTCGAGATAACCGGTACGGAGAGATAGCTCCGGACTGGCAGGTGGCCCTTTGGCATTCCGTAGTGAGGAGCGCTGTGTCCGTATCGAGGGTCGGCAAGAATATCGTCCGAGCGCACGACGCGCTCACCGTGAAAGGTTGGCCGGAACACTGCGGTCGCACGCGGCATCGGGAAGCTTTCGAACGCGGACCGGTGCACCCCAGAAAGCGTGTAGAGCATGTAGCTTTCGCCGGCCTCGTTCAGCACGTTGTAGAAGAATGCCCCGACCTGAGCGCCGGTTAGATCCACCCCTGCATCGGTAACTCCCTGCACGACGCGTTCAAGATCGAGCTCGGCGGCGATCGCAGCGCCCGTTCGATTCAGCGTCTCGAGCCTGCGTGTTTCCTCGCGAAGTGCGTCCTCCGCCCGCTCTCGCTCGGTCAGGTCACGAGTGACTGTCCCGTAGCCGACGATGTCGCCGTCCGCGTCCCGGACAGGGAAAATGTTGTAGAGGACTGGGATGCTTGCGCCGGTCGCAAAATTTCGAAAGTGCAGTTCTCCCTCCCAATACCCGTCACGTTCGACTGCCGGCAAAGCAATATTGCGGAGAGTCGACTGGTCTTCGGGCTGGAAATAGCTCTCGACGTGGGCGTCAAGCGCGGCCTCAAGGTGCTTGAGGCCCACCAGCGCGCGGCCGGCTTCGTTGAGGAAGATCGTGCGGCCTTCGGAATCTGCGACGCCGATGAAGTCGCGTGACTGCTCGACGATGGCCGCCAGGCGTGAGCGCTCGGTCTCGGCGGCCTTGCGGGCGGTGTCGTCGCGTAGTGTCAGCACGGCTCCGCCGCGCGTGCCGTCCGGCTGCTCGATCGGCCGCGCGCTGCCGATGGCCAGCACCTCCGCGCCATCTGACCGGCGAATCCGCCAGCGGGCATCGATCACGGTCTCCCCGCGCAAGGCGCGCGCGAGCGGGAGGTCGTGCGGCGGGTATGGCGTCCCAGCTTCCGTCAGGAGATGGTAGGTGTCGCTGTAGCGGTCAGGCTCGATGCCGAGCTCGCGTACGCCGTGCAGCTCGGCGGCGGCATCGTTGATGAAGACAATCCGGCCAGCTGAGTCGGCGACGATGACGCCCTCGACGAGTTGGCCGAGGATCGCGGATCGCTCAGCGGCGAGCTTCTCAGCCGCGGCGTGTGCCTCCGCGATCGAGGCCTCAGTTCGATTGCGCTCCGTGAGATCCACGAAGGTGCAGGCCGCGCCTTGCAGCGCGCCCTCGTAGACGATCGGGCGCACCCAGTATTCGACCGGGAAGCTCGTCCCGTCGAGGCGGAAGAATAACTCACCCTCGACGTGTTGCTCTTGGCCCGACTGCGCCGCCTGGTAAATCGGGCAATCTGCCTTGTCGTAATGCGAACCATCAGTGTGCGAGTAGTGGATGACGTCGTGAAGCTTGCGGCCGATGGCGTCTTCCTCGCGGGCAAAGCCCAACATGCGCAGGAAGGCCACGTTGCAGAAGGTCGTAACGCCATCGCAGTCGACGCCATAGAGACCTTCTACGGCACTATCGAGGACGAGGCGCAGATAAGCCTCACTCTCGCGCAGAGCGGTAGCCGCCTCATGCTCGGCCGTGCGGTCACGCAGGATCTTGATAAACCCGATATGTGCGTCATTCTCGCTCTGCAGCGGCATCATCTCGCCCCTAGCCCAGAAGCGCACACCACTCTTCCTTACGTGCCACCGTTCATCGTTGGCGCGGCCCTCCGCCACAGCGCGACGCATCTCGAGGCCAGATCGGCCTTCCGCCCGGTCCTCAGCCGTGAAAATGCGGTCTATATGCTCGCCCCGCATCTCCGTGGCCGACCAGCCAAGGATGTGCTCGGCGCCCGCGTTCCACTCGATCACCCGGCCGTCCGAGTTGGTGGCGATGATGGCAAAATCGACTGCGCTCTCGAAAATCGTCCGATAATGGTTACGAGCATCACTGGCCGCGCCCGCATCCACCCTCAAGCGGGCAAT
>JABBOH010000021.1:43867-78008 GCA_019351895.1 Pseudomonadota bacterium | reverse complement strand
CTCGCCTGACGGCAGAGCGCGGCGCACGAGGCGGAGTGCCGCCTCGGGCGCTGCGCCCGCCCGGAAGTCCCGACCTACTTGTGGGACGTCACGTCCCGCCCGCTCTCATCGTCGAGCACGTCGACGACATAGAACTCGGACACCAGCACGAGCCCCGCCGCGGCCATGGGTGTGGCAAGGATCACCCCCATCGCGCCGAACAGGGAGCCGATGAAGGTCATGGAGAGGATGAGCAACGCGGGCGGGAGACGGACCATGCGATCCTGGACAAGCGGCGAGACGATGTAGCCTTCAACGACATGAACGATCGCGAAGATAACTGCGGTCCAGATGGCCATATGCGTCCCCTGGCCGAGAGCGATGGCGAGCGCCGGGATGGCTGCCAGGATCGCCCCGAAATACGGCACGAAGGTCAAGAGACCGGCAAGCACGCCGAGCGCCAGGGCCATGGGCAGGCCGATCAGGCTCAGGCCGACGACCGTGAGCACGCCCACGACCGCCATGTCGATGAGCTGCCCGAGGAACCACCAGCGCAACACATGCGCGACCTTGTTCAGCACCTCATGGGTCCGGGCGCGCCGCTCCTTGGGAACCAGCGTCACGATGCCCTTTACGTAAAGCTCCGGGCTCGACGCGAAATAAAGCATCGTGACGACCAGCACGAAGAAGCCCGCCACCGCGCCTACCGTGGAGCTTGCAATCGTCATCGCGGGCGCCGCCAGGCTGCGGGCGGCCGAGCTTTCGGATGAAGTCGCCTTCGCGAGCAGCGTCTGGCCCCATTTCGTCTGGCCGTAGCGCTTGGTCAGCTGGGTCACGTCGCCGCTGAGCGTTTTGACGAGATCATGGCCCTGCTGGATGAGTTGGGGTCCGACCCACATACTGAACCCGATGATCGCCAGCACGACCAGGATCATGATCAGAGCCATCGCCCAGCGCGGCGACACCGGCGCGTGGGCGGCCACGCGGTCGGCCGCGCCGCGCAGCGACACCGCCAGCAATATGGCGAGAAAGACGAGCAGCAGCTCGTTGTGGAAGAGCCAGACCACGAGGCCGGCGGCAGCAATGCCGGCAATCCAGGCGATGGCGTCGCGAATTGACCAGCCGGATGCTGCTAGTTTTTCGGTCGTCCCGAACATTCTGTCGTCCTTCTGTAAGCCAGGAAGCCTGGAAGCCGCTGAAACGGCAACAGATGGGGGTGATCGCCAATCTTGCGATCCCGCAATGTGCCAGGCTATTCTGCACGTGGTTTCTGGGTGGACTCGATCTTGCCTGGGCCGAAGCGGTGAGGTGACCACCGGACCGCATCCACCCACAGGCGCAAGCATGACCGTCCTCGTCCTTCAGGCTCTCATGCGCATCAGGTGCCACCCCGCGTTTGCCGCAGTCCCGGCCATCGGTAGCCCTGGCTACGCGATGCCGCGGATTGACCGGCCGTTGATCGTGCCGGCGGAGCCACAAAACCTGCAGCTCCTCCGGGAGCGTGGCATCGCGATCGAGGGAGCTGCAGGCGACGCGTGCCTCATCGTCATGGACGAGGCGATGCCGAGGCTCGACCTCACGCTCCGCTTCCATGGGCATGACGACTGCGCCGTGATCCTCGGCATCGGCGATAGCTTCGCGGGACGCCTTGAATTCAACGGGCCGCACGGGCTGTTCGTCTCGGCGGGCTTCGGCGCGTCGGCGTCCGGAACGCGGTTGGCCGTGATCCTCGACACCGCCTGCGCCGTCTTTTTCGGGTCGGGCGTCACCGCGACAGACAGCTTTTGGCAGGTCGAGGGCGACGCTGCGGCGCCGCGCGCGGTCATGCTGGGCGATGATGCCATGGTTGGCAGGGCAGTCGCCTGCACCAATTCCGAGGGCCACGCCATGATCGACATTTCGACCCTCACGGTCGTCCACGGCCCGGGCGATGTCGTTCTCGGTCCCCACTGCCGCCTCGGTGACGGCGCGCGGATCGCCGGCCCGGCCAAGATCGGGGCAGGCAGCATTATTGCTCCCGGCGCGATCGTGACCGAGGATGTGCCGGATACCGTGCTCGCCGGCGGCGTGCCGGCGCGAACGCTGCGCCAGGGCGTGACCTGGGATCGCCGCCGCCGACCATCCGCGGAGGAGGTCCGCGCTCTGCTCGACCGCCTCTGAGATGGAACCGCTCGCCCTTTACATCCACTGGCCCTTCTGCCTCGCCAAATGCCCCTACTGCGACTTCAACAGCCATGTCCGGGCGGAGGTCCCGCAAGCGCGGTTCCGGGCGGCGCTGATCCGCGAACTCGAGTGGGAGGCGGCGCGGCTCGGGCGACGATCGTTGCGCTCGATCTTCTTCGGGGGCGGCACGCCTAGTCTGATGGAGCCGGAGACGGTTGGCGCGCTCATCGCAGAGGCGCGCCGGCTGTTCGTGCCCGCCGACGATCTGGAGATCACGCTCGAGGCCAATCCGACGAGCATCGAGGCCGGGCGATTCGGCGGCTACCGCGATGCCGGCGTGAACCGCGTCTCGATTGGCGTGCAGAGCCTGGACGAAGAGGCTCTGCGGATGCTCGGCCGGCAGCATTCGGCGCCGCAGGCGATCGCCGCGCTGGAAATTGGTCGCCGGATTTTCCCGCGCCTGTCCTTCGACCTGATCTATGCCCGGCCCGGACAGACGGAGGCCGCCTGGCGCGCCGAGCTTCGCCGGGCGCTCGACCTGGCCGCGGATCATCTCTCGCTCTACCAGCTGACGATCGAGCCCGGTACCGCCTTCGAGGCACTGCATCGCCGCGGCGACATCGTGCTGCCGGACGAGGACACCGCGGCCATCCTCTACGAGGCGACGGCCGAGGAGGCCGGGCGCTTCGGCCTCGCACCCTACGAAATCTCCAACTACGCCAAGCCGGGCAGCGAGAGCCGCCACAACCTCGCCTATTGGCAATACGGCGACTACGCCGGCATCGGGCCCGGAGCGCATGGGCGGCTGAGTTTCCCGGCAGCATCGGGCGACCGCCTCGTCGCCACCCGCCGGCACCGCGCGCCTGAAATCTGGGCGGAGCGGGTGGAGGCGTCAGGCCATGGTTCGGGCGCGGATGTCGAGGTCACGACCGAGGAGCGGGCGCGCGAGATGCTGCTCATGGGGCTGCGGCTGACCGCAGGCATCCCGGCGAGGCGCTTCGAGACCCGCACCGGCCTCGCTCTCGCCGACGCGGTCGATCCCCGCACCCTCGCGATGGCAATCGAAGCCGGCTACCTTGTAATCACCGATGACCGGCTGATCGCCACTGCGGAGGGCCGGCTCCGCCTCGATGCGCTCCTCGGCGCCCTCGTTCGGTAGCCCAGCATTCAGGGTACCACGGCGAGGAACAGGAATACGGCGAAGACGGTGAGGTGAATGGCTCCCTGCAGGACGGAGGTGCGTCCGGTGGCCACGGTCAGCATGCTCAGAACCAGCGTCAGGGCCAGCAGCACCGTCTCCTTGGGGTCGAGCCCGAGCGTAAGGGGTTGTCCGAGCAGCAGCGACACCACCGCGACGACCGGAATGGTCAACCCGATGCTGGCGATGGCCGAGCCGAAGGCGAGGTTGAGGCTGGTCTGCAGCCGGTCGAGCCGCGCCGCCCGGACGGCCGCGACGCTCTCCGGCAGCAGCACGACCGCCGCGATGATGACGCCGACGAGCGACTTCGGCGCGCCCGACCACGCGACCCCTGCCTCCACCGCCGGAGACAGGGCCTTCGCCAAGGCGACGACCGCGACCAGCGACACGACCAGGAGCCCCGCCGCGACCAGTGCCGCTTGCCCCGAAGGCGGCGGCAGGTGGTTGTCGTCGTCATGCGCGGTTTCGGCCAGGAAGTAGTCCCGGTGCCGCACCGTCTGGACGAAGACGAAGACGGCATAGAGCATGAGGGACACGACACCAACGAATTCGAGCTGTGCGGCCGTGAAGGCGGGCCCCGGGTTCTGCGTGTAGTTGGGCAGTACCATCGTGAGGACGGATAGCGCCGCCAGCACGGCGAGCGCTCCCGTCGCCCCCTGCACCCGAAACTCCTGCTCCCGATGGCGGCTGGCGCCCACGAGCACACACAGACCAACGACGCCGGTGCAGACGATCATCACCGCCGAGAACACCGTGTCCCGTGCGAGCGCCGCCTTTTCCGGGCCACCCGTCAGCATGACCGCGATGATCAGCGCGACCTCGATGACGGTCACGGCCACGGCTAGAACGAGGGTGCCGAAGGGCTCGCCGACGCGGTGGGCGACCACCTCCGCATGATGGACCGCCGAGAAGACAGCGCCGCCCAGGACCAGGGCGAGAACGGCCAGGAACGGGCCCCCCGTCGGTACGACGGCCTTCGCCGCGAATAGCGCCAAAGCCAGCAGCGGAAAGGTCCAGCTCCACCAGGGAATGGTCTTCACGTCATCACGCCCTCGCGATTGAGGTTCCCTTGGAAGCCGGTTCGCGGCGACCCGTCAATGCGACGACGGTGATGGGATGGCGGCGGGATGGCGGGCGAAGGCCCGGATGAAGATGGCGACGGACCGCTCAATCCGTGCTGCGACCTCCGCTTCGGTCGGAACCGCTCCGAGATCGAGCAGGAGATGCCACTGAAAGTCGCCGAACGCGCTGCCGAGCAGCATGGCGGCGGCACTTGGCACGTCCGCAATATCGAACAGCCCGCGGGACGCCTGCAGGGCGAGCCAGTTCTGGATCGCGGTCTCCACCTGAACACAGCGGGCCTTTAGAACATCGCCCACTTCCGGCGTGCTCGCGATCTCGGCGAGGATCAGGCGGGTCAGCGCGATCTGCTTGGGGGCCAGCACGAAGCGCGCCATGTCGAGCAGGACCGAGCGCAACACCGCTTCCGGCGGACGGATGCCGTCATCGGGCAGAACGCGCAGCACCGCGAGCCGATCCATCATGAGGGCGTCGAAAAGCTCCTTCTTGGAGTCGAAGACTTGATAAATCGTTTTCTTGGACATCCCCGCCGCCTGGGCGATGTCGGCCATGGTCGTCGCCACATATCCCTTGGCGAGAAAGACGCACTCCGCCGCCGAGAGTAGCGTGACACGTCGTTCGCTCTCGGACACGGCACCGGAGCCATGCCGGTCATGCGCGTCACCTTCGACCCTCACCCCCACCAAAGGCACCGCTCCTTCCGGTCGCCGATCACGCGCGGACGAGCCGCCGCACCCTCCTTATACACGGAAGAAGCGGAAGCGTTCCGCCTCGGAGAACCAAGGCGCTCGGATCACGTGACCCCCTGCCTTGGGCCACGCAATTCACTCATCACCACCATCGCGCCGCTCATCAGGATCAGCCCCGCACCCAGGAAGACGCCGATAGCGGGCACGTCGCCGAAGATGAGATAGCCGAAGACGAAGCTCCAGAGCAGTCCGCTGAACTCCATGGGCGCCACGACACTCGCCTGGGCGAGCTTTACACCCTCGATCAACAGCAACTGGGCGATCGTCGAGAGGCAGCCGAGACCCAGCATCATCAGCAGCGTGAGCGGCGCCGGTGTCTTCCAGACGAAGGGAAGGCTGATGCCGCAGCCGATCAGGAACAGCAGCGCGATGACGAACACCTGATCCCATCCCCGCAGCTCGCCCGAGATCTGGCGCATGAGGATCATCGCATAGGCCCAGATGATCGCGGCCGCGCCGACAGAGATCACCGGAAGCAGCGGCCCCGTGCCATGCGGCCGCGCGGCCAACAGCACGCCGACGAAGCCGAGGCCGAGCGCCGCCCACCGGATCGGCGGCACGCGCTCGCCCAGCAATGGGCCGGCCATGACGGCGATCATCAGCGGGCTCGCGAAATAGATGGTGATCATCTGGGCGAGGCCGAGATAGCGGCCGGAGGAGTAGTAGAGCAGCCACGCGATGAACGTCAGCACGGCGCGCCCCAGCAGCTTGCCGCGCATGGGGGAGAAGAGACCTCGGGTGACGACGCCGCGGCCGCCAAGCGTCAGGCACAGCACGATCACGGTGAGGCTGCGCATGAACAGGATTTCGCTCGCTGCGAAATGCGCGACCAGCACCTTCACGAGGGCGTCATGCAGCGCGAAGGTGGAGTAGGCGATCACCACCATCAGCAGGCCGGTGCCGGTAGAGGAGCGGCTTAGGCGCGAGCCCCATCGTGACGCGGCAAAGGACTCGCTGGCCAGACGCGCCACCCGCAGCATCGCTTTCTCCCCAGCGCATGCTTTGCACAAAGGTAAGTTCTGGAGGACTATTTTTGCCGCATGGCAGCATGGGTCGCTCCCTCCCGAAATTGACCGGGTGGACCGACTGCCTTATGGGATCATCGAGTGCCAATGGATCATAGCGGCCGCGCCAATCCACTTCACCAGCCTGCTATTCTGCCTCAAGGGCTGGACAGCCGCTCGGCGGCCGTTCTTCGAGAAATCGTCGAGCAATATGTGGAAACAGGGGGTCCGGTCGGCAGCCGGACTTTGTCCCGGCGTCTGCCACTCGCCCTGTCGCCGGCCACCATCCGCAACGTAATGGCCGATCTCACCGAATCAGGACTGCTCTACGCGCCGCACACCTCAGCCGGGCGGTTGCCCACGGAACGCGGGCTGCGGCTTTTCGTGGATGGGCTCCTGCAGTTCGGCGAACTCGGCGAGGATGAGCGGGAGGCAATCGACGCCGCGCTGCTGAGCCACGGCCGCAGCCTGCAGGATACCTTGGCCGAAGCGTCCACCATGCTGTCCGGCCTGTCCTCCGCCGCGGGCCTCGTGCTTGCTCCCAAGGCCGAGGGCGCGCTCAAGCATATCGAATTCGTCCCGCTGGCCTCGGGCCGGGCGCTGGTCGTTCTGGTTTCGTCCGAGGGGCAAGTCGAGAATCGCGTCATCGACATCCCCGTGGGCGTCCCGCCCTCCGCTCTGCAGGAGGCGAGCAATTTCCTCAACGCCCGGCTGCAGGGGCGCACGCTCGCCGAATTCCGCCGCGACATGGACGAGGAAATCGCCCGCGATCGCGACACGCTGGATGAACTGGCGGCGGGCATCATCGAAGCGGGTCTGGCAACCTGGGGCGGCGAAGGGCGCGGCGGCAATCTCATCGTGCGTGGTCAGGGTCGCCTTCTGGCCGATGTGACGCAGATCGAGAAGCTCGCCTCGATCCAGACGCTGTTCGAGCGGCTGGAGGCGCAGGAGACCATGCTGCGTCTGCTCGAACTTGCCGAGACCTCCGACGGGGTGCGCATCTTCATCGGCGCCGAGAGCGGCCTGTTTGGATCGGCCGGCGTCTCGATGATCGTGGCTCCGGCACGCAATGCCAAGAACCGGATCGTCGGCGCCATCGGCGTGATCGGGCCGACCCGCATCAACTACGGCCGCGTGATCCCTGTGGTCGACTACACGGCGCGAGTCGTAGGTCGCCTATTAGGTTAGTTACATCTGCCAATGGCCTTGCGGCTACCGCAGCGCAGCAAAGGATGCTAGGACCCTGTCCTTTCAACGGCTAGAATTCGACCTCCAGTTCGGTGATCTCTTGCGGCTCCTCCTTCGCGGCTGCGACCCATTCCGCCATGTCCGGCCATGCCATGATATCCCTGCAGTAGCGGGCCGCGCGCTCGCCCAGCGCCACGTCGTAGGTTAAGAAGCGCGTGACGACAGGAGCATACATGGCATCGGCGACAGAGGGTTTATCGCCGAACAGGAATGGCCCGTTCCAGGTCGTAAAGCAATCGTTCCATATGCTCAGGATACGGTCGATGTCGGCGCGCGCCGCCGACCAGATCGCGAAGCCCGGGCGATACGCGTGGAGGTTCATCGGCAGCGACGAGCGCAACGCGGTGAACCCAGAATGCATCTCGCCGCTGATAGCGCGGCACCGCGCACGCGCTTGCCTGTCCTTCGGGAGCATCTGCGCCTCGGGCCGCAGTTCGTTCAGGTATTCCGCGATCGCAAGCGTGTCCCATATGGTAACGCCATCATGGATCAACGTGGGGACGAGGATCGATGAGGAGCGAAGCAGGAGTTCGGCGCGGGCAGACGGGTCATCGCTCGCTACGAACTTCTCGCGGAATGGCAGGCCTGACAGCCGGGTGATCAACCATCCCCTGAGACACCAGGAGGAGTAGTTCTTGCTGCTGATGAGAAGCGTGGCCTCGGCCATGAATGGCGTCCTGTCCCCGAAGAAGGATGGCGGGCCACTGTATCAGAGCCTTGGGCTCGAGCGGAACGAATGGCTGGGCGCGGACGAAAAAAACCGCGAGTCGCTATTCTACGAGATGGCGCGTCCGGCGGCGGGACTGCCCTTCGCGGATGTGCTGGCGGCCGCGGGGACGCCGATGCTTTATCAGCTGTATCAGGCGCAGGCGGATATGCTGGCGCCGATGCGCCGCATGGCCCATTTCGCGGACGGCCTGCTCAACCAGATGGATCTGGCGGCGCCGCAAAACCTCTTCTTCCGCGAGGCCGCGGCCGCGATGGAGATGATGTGGCGAACCAGCATCACGCATGAGCGGCCCGCATTCGGCATCAAGCCGGTCGTCGTCGCCAATCATCCCGTCGACATCATCGAAGAAGTGGTGCTCGAAACGCCCTTCTGTTCGCTGGTGCATTTCCGAAAGGACATCGCGATCCGCCAGCCGCGCGTGCTGGTGGTCGCGCCCATGTCCGGCCATTTCTCGACGCTGCTGCGAAACACCGTGCAGATCCTGCTCGCCGATCACGACGTCTTCCTGACCGACTGGAAGAGCGCGCGCGATGTGCCGCTCGACGCCGGCACCTTCGGTTTTGACGACTACACCGACCATGTCATCCATCAGCTTGAGGCGATCGGGCCGGGCGGGCATGTGCTGGCGGTCTGCCAGCCGGCGGTGCCGGTGCTTGCCGCCGTCTCGGTCATGGCGCGGCAGGACAACATCGCGACACCCCGCAGCATGACGCTGATGGCGGGTCCGATCGACACGCGCGTCGCGGCGACGAAGGTGAACGTGCTGGCCCAGGAGCGGCCGATCGAGTGGTTCGACAACACGCTGATCGGTGTCGTGCCCTGGCGCTTCAAGGGCGCCAACCGACGAGTGTATCCCGGCTTCATGCAGCTCAGTGCCTTCGTCGCGATGAATTTTGACCGTCATCTGCGGGCCGAGATCGCGCAATGCCGGAACATCGTCGGCGGCGACATTCCCCGCGCAGACCTGCACCGGCGCTTCTACGACGAGTATCTGGCAGTGATGGATCTGCCTGCCGAGTTCTTCCTCGAGACTGTGAAGCGGATTTTCCAGGACCACGACCTGCCGCTTGGGCGCCTGACCCATCGTGGCGAGCGGGTCGATCCCGGCGCCATCCGCCGGACGAGGGTGCTGACGGTCGAGGGCGAGCGCGACGATATCTGCGGCATCGGCCAGACCATGTCGGCCCTCGATCTCTGCACGGGGCTGCCGACGACGATGAAAAGTCATCATCTGCAGACGGGCGTCGGCCACTACGGCGTCTTCAGCGGCAGCCATTGGGCGCGCGAGATCTATCCCAAAGTGCGCGCCGTCATCGAAATGAGCAACTAGGTGCTACAGCGGCGTGCCGATCACGGCACGGACCGCTGCCTGCTCAAGACGACGCCTCAATGCGGTCATAGCCGCGCAGCCGGTAGATGACGGCCGAGACGATCCAGCTCAGGACGAAGACCCCGACGATCACGTAGCCGAGCTTTCCGAAATGGTCGTTCAGCGCGTCGATCGCGCTCCAGAACCAGCCTTTCAGGCTGAGCTGGCTGCTGATCAAGCCGAGCGCCTCGATGCCGCCCACGGCGGCCGCCACCAGCACCGACACGGCGGTGATCGTGAGGTTGTAGTAGAGCTTGCGGATCGGTTTGACGAAGGCCCAATTGTAGGCGCCGAGCATGAGAATGCCGTCGGTGGTGTCGATCAGCGACATCCCCGCCGCGAACAGTGCCGGGAAGACCATGATCGACCAGATCGATATGCCTTGGGCCGCCTGCGTCGCAGATACGCCGAGCAGCGCCACCTCGCTCGCGGTATCGAAACCGAGGCCGAAAAGGAAGCCGAGCGGCAGCATGTGCCAGCTTTGCGTGATGATGCGAAACAGCGGCCGGGACAGCCTGGCGAGGAAGCCGCGGTTGTTGAGGAGGAGATCGAAATCCGCCTCGTGGTAGCGCTCGCCGCGGCGGACGGCACGGAAGCTCGCCCAGATCGACCGCAGGACGAGCAGGTTGAGCAGCGCGATCGCGAACAGGAATATGGCTGAGATCAACGTCCCGAGGACCGCGCCGACCGCTTCGAATCTACCGAAGCGGTTTGCGAGCGTGATTGCGGTCCCGGCGACGATGGCGGCGGCGAGCACCACGACCAGGGAATGCCCGATGGCGAAGTAGAACCCTACGGTGACCGGGCGCTTCCCCTCCTGCATCAGCTTCCGGGTGACGTTGTCGATCGCGGCGATATGGTCGGCATCGACGGCGTGGCGAAGGCCGAAGGCGTAGGCGAGAAAGGCCGTGCCCAGCATCAGGCCATGATCGCGGAAGGCGAAGGCGGCCCACATCCAGGCGCAGAGGTTGAACAGGCCGAGAAAGCCGTAGATCGCGAAGACCCGCCCGCCGATGGGGCGCATGAGGCCGGTCGCCGTGAATGAAGTCCGACCGGTCATGGAGCCTCCCGCGCTTGTCGCCTTATCTTGCCGCTGATTACGCCGAGCGCCAAGCAACTCCCGGCGAGGCGATAGCCGGGTCGGCTCCGGACCTCATCCTTGGGGTTCGGCGGAGAGCAGCAGCGCGCGGGCATAGACCTGCCGGCGCGGCAGCCCGGTTTCGGCCGCCACAACCGCGACCGCCTCCTTAAGGCGACTGTGCTCCAACTCGGAGCGAAGCCGCGCGTCGAGATTATCGGGCGAAATCTCCAGCCGGGCGGCGTCGGGCGGCGCCAGCACGACGGTGATCTCGCCTCGCGGGGGATCGGCCGTGACCCCCGCCAGGACCTCGGAAAGCAGGCCGCGCCGCACCTCCTCGAAGTGCTTGGTGAGTTCGCGCGCAAGGGCTGCGGGCCGGTCGCCGAAGACGGTCAGCAGGTCTTGCAGCATCTCCTCGATGCGATGCGGGGACTCGTACCATACCATCGAGGCCGAGAGCCCTGCCGCCTCCGCCGCCCGCAACGCGGCGAAGGCCGTGCGCCGTGCACCGCCGCGCGGGGGTGGGAAGCCGAGGAACAGGTAGGGGTGCGGTGGCAGTCCCGACAGCGATAGCGCGGTCACGGCGGCATTTGGTCCGGGAAGGGCGGTGACGCTCAACCCTGCCGCGACCATCGCCCGGACGAGGCGGAAGCCGGGGTCGGACATCAGCGGTGTCCCGGCGTCGCTGACGAGCGCCAGCTTCTGTCCCGCGCCTGCGGCATCCAGCAGGCGCGGAATGCGCTGATCCTCGTTATGATCGTGAAGCGGCTCCAGCCGCGCCCGGATACCGAGCGCGGAGAGCAGACGAGACGTTACGCGAGTGTCTTCACAAAGTACGATATCTGCCAATCTCAGGACTGTGATGGCGCGTGATGTCATATCGCCCAGGTTGCCGATCGGCGTGGAAACCAGCACAAGACCGGCGGGCGATCCGGCCAGATGAGGCCAAGCCTCGGCGGCCGGCAGAAGCGAAACGGACGGCTTCGCGTCCAACGGAGGGTCACGACTTGGATCTCGCTCGGGCATCTGCTCTCCTCGTCGCTGTTTTGGGTCTCTCGAGCTGCGCCGTGCCGTCGGGCTCGCCGGGCAGCATGGTCCCCGGCTCGCTCGCGCCGCAAGCCGGAGCAGCCGCCCAGCCCGCGCCTGCCGGAAGCCGGGTGGCCCTGCTGGCTCCATTGACCGGCGCTTATGCCGCGGCTGGACCCGATATCGTCAACGCCGTCAAGCTGGGCCTCGGTCCCGCGGCGGCCTCGCTCGACATACTAGACACCGGCAGCACGGCAGCGGGTGCCGCTGCCGCGGCGCAGAAGGCGATCGCGGCTGGTGCCGGGCTCATCGTCGGCCCGCTGACCGATACCGAGGCGGGCGCTGTCGCCAGCGTGACGCAGCCGGCGCATGTCGATGTCCTCTCGCTGACCTCGGATTCGAACGAGGCGCGGCCGGGTCTCTGGACGCTCGGGATCACGCCGGCGGAGCAGGTTCGCGCGCTCGTTCGGGCCGCCAATGCGCAAGGCCACGGAACCATCGCAGGCTTCCTGCCCACCAGCCCGCTCGGCGACGCGATGGGGCGGGCGCTGACGACCGCGGTGGCGTCCGCCACCATACAGACCTATAGCCCGGGCAGCTTCGGCTCGATGAACAGCGCCCTCCGCTCGCTTTCAGGCTATGCCAGCCGGCGCGGCCCGATCGATGCCCAGATCAAGCAGCTGCGCGGCTCGCATACCGTGGCCGGTCGCCAGGAGGCAGCGAAACTGCGACACGAGCCGATACCGCCACCGCCCTTCAACGCCCTGTTGATCGCCGAGACGGGGAGCGGTCTCGGCGAACTTGCCACCCTCATGCCCTATTACGACGTGAACCGGGGTCCCGTCCTTGTGCTGGGCCCGGGGCTCTGGGCTGCCAACCCCGCCAGCGTGGCGGCGGCCGGTTTCAGCGGCGCGCTGTTTGCGGCGCCGGACCCCGCGGCTGCGACGCAGTTCAACGGGAGCTACAGCGCGGCCTATGGCGCCCAGCCATCGCCTCTGGCGGCGATCGCTTTTGACGCCGGCGCCATTGCCCGCGTGACCAGCGCCGGCGGTCAGATCAATCAGTCTGCCCTGACCAACCCCTCGGGCTTCACCGGGGCGGATGGCGTGCTCGTCCTCAATCCGGATGGCACGGTGCGACGTGGCCTTGCCGTGTTCCAGGTCGAGGCCGGCGGGGCGCAGATCATCCAGCCCGCGCCGGCCTCGCTCTCGGCGCCGGGAAGCTGAGCGCGACACCGGTCGGCCGGGCCGTCGGCGGCGTGGCCTCGCCACGCAGCCCGGGCCTCGGCCGGTTTCTTCTCCTTATCCTCGGCGTCCCTGTACTGGGCGGCATAGTGCTGGTGGCGACAGGTGCCGCCCATGCCGAGGCGATGCTTGGCCTCGTTATCGCCGAGAGCGCTGCCGGCCTCGGTGTCGCTCTGCTGTGGCGCCAAGATCTGGAGCGGCTGCAGCGGGTCGCGCACGGTCTGCCGACGCCGCCGCCGCGAATGCCCGAGGTGGATCGCCTGGCGACCCTGCTGCACCAGACAGCCGAGGGGGCGCGGATCGAGCAGACCCGCCTCGGGGGCATGGTGCGCGCCGAGAAGGCGATCATCGAGCGTCTGCCCGAGCCGCTCATTCTGGTCAGCGCGGACGGGACCGTCCAGCGCGCCAACGAGGCGGCCCGGCAGAGTCTGGGCGACGACGCAGCAGCCGTGCTGCGCCACCCGTTGCTCCGCGGAGCCATCGACAAGGCGCTCTCGACGGGAGAGCCGCAGGCCGCCGATCTTCTGTTCGCGGCGCCGGTGCCGCGTGAGATCCATGCGACGGTGACGCCGCTGGACGGGGGGCTGTTCGAGGCGGGTCAGGCCTCCATCCTCCTCGTGGATCATACCCGCGAACGTGCGGTCGAGAGGATGCGGGCAGACTTCGTCGCCAATGCGAGCCATGAGTTGCGCACGCCGCTTGCCAGCCTGATCGGCTTCGTCGAGACGCTGCAGGGACCGGCCCGCGATGACGGCCCGGCGCGCGAGCGATTTCTCGATATCATGGCGCGGGAGGCCGCGCGGATGAACCGGCTGATCGACGACCTTCTCAGCCTCTCCCGGATCGAGATTTCGGAGCATCAGCCGCCGCAGGGGCGCATTGATTTCGGCCAGCTTGTGCCGCGCATCCTGGCTGGTTTCGAGCCGCGCGTGACCGGCCGGGGCGTCCGCCTCGACCTGACCCTGACGGATCTGCCGTTGATCCCGGGCGACGCGGACCAGATGGCGCAGGTGTTAAGCAACCTCCTCGACAACGCGTTGAAATACGGTCGCGAGGGCGGGTGTATCACGCTCTCGGTGATGGAGGTTGCGGGCGCGCCCTGGCCGAGCCGACCGGGTGTCGTGCTGACTGTAGGCGACGACGGCGCCGGCATTCCGCGTGCGCATATCCCCCGCTTGACCGAACGCTTCTATCGCGTCGACAAGGGGCGGTCGCGCGCCATCGGCGGCACCGGTCTGGGCCTTGCAATCGTCAAGCACATCGTCAACCGTCATCGCGGGCAGCTTGTCATCAGCAGCGAGGAGGGCCAGGGATCGCGGTTCTGCATCTGGCTGCCGCGGTGAACCAACATCCGCCGGGGAACGGCCAGGCGGCGGCGGCTGAGCCGGAACCCGAAAGGCCGCCGGAACAGGAGCCTGGACCCGATGCCGGGCGCGCGGCGGAAGCCCGGCAGCCTGCCGAAGCGGCTGACGCCACTCTGCACAAGCGCATCTGGCACCTCGCAATTTCGTGTATCCACCGCTTGCGCGGCGCCTTCCTCAAACCTAATTCAGGTCCCATGAGCGACACCGAATCAAACAAGACCCATGATCATGACGGCGGCCCTGATCCTATGATGGACGCGGCTGGCGAGACCCCTGTTGCCGATCGTCTCGCGGAGCTTGAGAACGAGCGCGACGAGATGCGCGAGCGATGGATCAGGTCGGAGGCGGAGATGGCTAATCTCCGTCATCGGACCAAGCGAGAGGTGGAGGATGCGCGGCTATTCGCCGTCCAGAAGTTCGCCCGCGATGTCGTCGAAGTGGCGGAGAATCTGAAGCGAGGGCTCGATAGCCTGCCTCCCCGGAGCGAGGACGAGCCGGAGATCATCGGCAAGTTGCGCGAGGGGTTTGAGGGGATCGAACGTAGTTTCGTCGCTACCCTCGAACGCAATGGCGTGAAGACTGAAGACCCGACGGGCAAGCTGTTCGACCCCAACCTGCATCAGGCGATGGCGGAGCAGGAGTCGACGGATCATCCCCCGGGAACGATCGTTCAGGCGTGGACGCAGGCCTGGACGCTGAACGGACGGCTGCTTCGCCCGGCGATGGTCGTTGTGGCCAAGGCGCCTGCCGCGGCTATCTCAGCCGATTGAACGAAAGCACCCTGACATAACTTTTGTTGGGGCGGTAACTTTTGATGCTCTGCCCAAAATTTGGGCATGGGCCGCTTGTCTTGGACCGGGTCCAAAGCTATCTAGTCTATGAGTTGTTCCCAAGGGGAGCGCCGGTGCTTCGGGTCGGTTGCTCCCGCTTAATAGGAGACTGCGAATGAGCAAGGTCATCGGAATTGACCTCGGCACCACCAATTCATGCGTTGCGGTCATGGAGGGCAAGGATGTCCGCGTGATCGAGAACAGCGAGGGCGCACGCACGACGCCCAGCATGGTCGCGATCACCGACAGCGGCGAACGTCTCGTCGGTCAGGCGGCCAAGCGTCAGGCCGTCACCAACCCGTCCAACACCCTCTACGCCGTAAAGCGCCTGATCGGTCGCCGCTACGAGGACCCGCTGGTCGCGAAGGACAAGGGGCTGGTGCCATACGGCATCGTCCGGGGCGACAACGGCGACGCCTGGGTGGAAGCGCGCGGCGAGAAATATGCGCCGAGCCAGGTTTCGGCGTTCGTGCTCACCAAGATGAAGGAAACCGCCGAGGCTTATCTCGGGGAAACCGTCACGCAGGCGGTCATCACGGTTCCGGCCTACTTCAACGACGCCCAGCGCCAGGCGACCAAGGATGCCGGACGCATCGCCGGCCTCGACGTGCTGCGCATCATCAACGAGCCGACCGCTGCGGCGCTCGCCTATGGCCTCGACAAGAAGTCGGCCGGCACTATCGCCGTCTATGACCTTGGCGGCGGCACCTTCGACGTATCGGTGCTGGAGATCGGCGACGGTGTCTTCGAGGTGAAGAGCACTAACGGCGACACCTTCCTGGGCGGCGAGGATTTCGACGTTCGCGTGATCGACTACCTCGCCGAGGAGTTCCGCCGGGAGAACGGCATTGACCTGCGGAAGGACAAGCTTGCCCTGCAGCGGCTGAAGGAAGCCGCCGAAAAGGCGAAGATCGAGCTTTCGTCGGCCAAGGAGACCGAGATCAACCTGCCGTTCATCACTGCGGACGCTTCCGGCCCGAAGCATCTGGTGCTGAAGGTCTCCCGCGCGAAGCTCGAGAGCCTGGTCGACGACCTGATCCAGCGCACGCTCGAGCCCTGCCGTGCGGCCCTGAAGGATGCCGGCGTCACGGCCGGTGAGGTCGACGAGGTGATCCTGGTCGGCGGCATGACCCGCATGCCCAAGGTCATCGAGGTCGTGAAGCAGTTCTTCGGCCGTGAGCCTGCCCGCAACGTCAACCCCGACGAGGTGGTCGCGATCGGCGCCGCGGTCCAGGGCGCGGTGCTGCGCGGGGACGTGAAGGACGTGCTGCTTCTGGATGTGACGCCGCTGTCGCTCGGCATCGAGACGCTCGGTGGCGTGTTCACCCGGCTGATCGACCGCAACACGACGATCCCGACCAAGAAAAGCCAGGTGTTCTCGACCGCCGACGACAACCAGACCGCGGTGACCATCAAGGTCTTCCAGGGCGAGCGCGAGATGGCGGCCGACAACAAGATGCTCGGCAACTTCGATCTTGTCGGAATTCCTCCCGCGCCCCGTGGCGTTCCGCAGGTGGAGGTGACCTTTGACATCGACGCCAACGGCATCGTCTCCGTGTCCGCGAAGGACAAGGCGACGAACAAGGAACAGCAGATCCGCATCCAGGCTTCTGGCGGGCTATCCGACGCCGACATCAAACGGATGGTTCAGGAAGCCGAAGCGAATGCCTCGGCGGATAAGGAGCGGCGGGCTTTTGTTGAAGCGCGCAACCAGGGCGAGAGCCTGATCCACCAGACCGAGAAGACGATCTCGGAGGGTGGAGACAAGATCCCCGCTCAGGACAAGGGCGAGGCCGAGGCGGCTATCGCTGCCGTCCGATCGGCGATGGATGGCAAGGACCTCGCTGCGCTCACGAGTGCGACCGAGCGGCTGAGCCAGGTTGCGATGCGCATGGGCGAGGCGATGTACAAGGCGCAGTCGGCCGCCGGTGCTGCACCGGGGGCGGACGGTGCGGCGGGCGCCGCAGGCGCCGGAGCCGGCACAGGTCCGAATGGCGAGCGCGTTGTGGACGCCGAGTTCGAAGAGATCGACGACAAGAAGAAGTCCGCCTGATCGTTAACTGACGGGCTGCGGGCTGGCATGACGAGCGCCTGTGCTTTTACCGGAAGCGCAGGCGCTTTCCTTGCATAGGCGCCTCTGAGGACGAGCGGTGCCAGTGCGAGGCGAGGGTGCTGCCGGCGCCGGAAAAGGGGCTGAGAGCATTCGATGGCGAAGAACGACTACTACGCGACTTTAGGCGTCGCCCGTGACGCGAGCGCCGAGGACCTGAAGAAGGCTTACCGGAAGCTCGCGATGCAATTCCACCCGGACCGCAATCCGGGAGACAAGCAGGCCGAGACGCGCTTCAAGGAAGCGAACGAAGCCTACGAGGTCCTGAAGGACGATCAGAAGCGCGCTGCGTATGATCGTTTCGGTCACGCCGCGTTCGAGGGCGGTGGCGGACCTGGGGCAGGCGGCTTCGACTTCTCGCAAGCGGGCGGCCTCGGCGACATATTCGACCAGATGTTCGGTGACTTCATGGGCCGGCGGCCTGGAGCCGGTGGCGGCCGCGCTCAGCGCGTCGGCGGGGACATCCGCGCCAATATCGACATCGATCTGAGTGAAGCCTTCTTTGGCACCAAGGCGCAGATCAAGGTGCAGACGCGCGTCAACTGCGACGCTTGCGAGGGCACCGGCTCGGAAGGCAAAGACCGCCAGAGCGACACCTGCACGACCTGCGGCGGCATGGGGAAGGTCCGCGCCCAGCAGGGCTTCTTCCTCGTGGAGCGGAGCTGCCCGACCTGCGGCGGCAGCGGCCGTGTCATCCGCAACCCCTGCCGCGTCTGCCATGGCGCCGGCACGGTTGGACGCGAGCGGAGCCTTCAGGTGCAGATCCCGGCGGGAGTTGAAGACGGCACCCGTATCCGGCTTTCGGGCGAGGGCGAGGCAGCCGGTGCTGGTGGCACGCCGGGCGACCTCTATGTCCACATCACGATCCGCATCCACCCGATCTTCCAGCGCGAGGGGGCCAACATTCTCTGCCGCGTCCCGCTGCGGATTTCGCAGGCGGCGCTCGGCGGCGAGATCGAAGTGCCGGTCATCGACGGCAGCCGCGCCAAGGTGAAGATCCCCGCGGGAACCCAAAGCGGCGAGCAGTTCCGCCTGCGTTCCAAGGGCTTCTCGGTGCTTCGCAGCGCGGCGCGGGGGGACATGTACATTCAGGTCGCGGTCGAAACGCCGCAGCACCTCACCCGCCGTCAGCGCGAACTCATGGAGGAGTTCGAGGAGGAGGCGACGCGCCATACCAAGGGCAGTCCGGAAGCGGACGGCTTCTTTGCGCGCGTGAAGGAGTTCTTTGATGGCAAGAGCTGAGCCGCATGGGAGTGCCTGTCGTCAAAGTTGACGGCTCCGACGCGGATATGCTGCCGAGTCACGCCGGCGTCGACGTGACTCCGACGGCGGCATTACGGCTTCCACGTCAAACGACGATGCGGCGGTACACGTGCCACGTCGCATGCCCCAGGATCGGGAGCGTGACGGCGAGGCCAATGAGCCCTGGAATTGCCCCGATCAGCAGGCCCGCAACGATCACGATGCCCCAGCACACCATGAACAGGGGGTTCCGCGCCATCGCCTGCATTGACACCTGGATTGCCTCCCAGGCTGTCACGGGCTTGTCGATAGCCAGCGGGAACGAGACGCAGCCGATAGCGACTGCGATCACGGCGAAGATCATGCCAACGCCGCAACCGATGATCGTCAACTCCCATCCGGCGCCGGTCGTGAAAACCCGGACCAGGAAGAACGAATTGGGCTTCGCGGATGAACTGCCCAAGGTCCACTCGTAGATCAGTGCGGCCGCGCCGTTCCAAAGCAGGAACAGCAGGATCGCGGCGCCGCCGAGGATGCGCAGCGTCTTCATGCGGGGGCCGCGGAAGACACGCATCGCGTGTTCTGATTTGCCGTCTCCGGTCTGCTCATGCGCACGGCTGAGCGCAGCATACCAAAGCGTGGCGAGCGGCCCTATGAGGGCGAAGCCTGCGCAGGCGGGGAACAGGAAGGGCACGAGCGCCCGGTCGGCGATGACGGCCGCAACGATCAGGCCGCAGATGGAGTAGATCACCGCGATGGTGATCTGGTCAGTGCGCAGGGCGCGAAGATCCTCGAATCCGGCCTTCAGCGCGGGCATGAGGGCGCCGAGCCCGATATGCCGGACCTCGATCGGCCAGGGTGAGGCGGCAGCGTCCCGGTCGCTCTCGATCTGGGCCGCCACTTCCTCTGTGGTTTCCGCGCGCGCAGGCTGGAAGACGACGAAAAAGGCTTCGGAAAGGGTGCTGGCGAAGCTCATTCCGGGCATCTCCCTCAGACTACACGGCTACTGCAGCAGCGTGGGCTGTGACGTATTCATGTTCATTGCCGGCATCGTCCGCGGGTAGAGCGAATTGAACATCCACACCGACAGGCCGATCGTGAACACGAAGAGCGGCAAGGCGAGGATCAGCGACACGCTCTTCCAGGCCTGCACCGGCGACAGCCCAAGCCCGAAGAACAACGCAGCCTGCGAAAATAGCGAGAGCACCACGAGAGACGAGATAAGCCACAGGAAGGTGGGATAAGCCAGCACGTGCTGCTGCGTGATGAGCAACGCGCCCAGCATCAGGATGACCGACACCCCGTAACCGGCCGCATATCCGCCGGTTGTCGCCTGCCGCACCTCGGGATGCGTCAGAGGATCTCTCGAATGGGCGGCCATCAGAACGCTCCTCTGAGATAGACGAATGCATAGACGCATACCCAGACCGACGCCTGGAACTGCCAGAAAAGCCGGAGATTGAGCAGGCGGGCGACGATGTGCTCGGTAAATCCGCTCCGCGCGACCTGGACGATCATGACCAGCATCCAGAGGATGCCGAAGACCATGTGCAGACCGTGCGTCGCGATGAGCACGAAGAAGGCCGACAGAAAGCCGCTGCGGTCCGGTCCGGCCCCCTGGGCGATCAGGGCTCGGAAGTCGGCGATCTCGAGGCCGATGAACACGAGCCCCAACACCAGTGCGATCGACGTGTAGAGGATCACGCCGGGGCGGCTGCGCATCTTCATGGCGACGGTCGCAAGGCTGAAGGCGAATACGCTCGTCATGACCGCAAGGGTCTGCCAAAAACCGTCGAGCGGGTGGACGATTTGCCGGGCGCCGGGGCCGCCCGCGGTGTTGTAGGCGTGATCAAGGACGCCGTAAGCCGCGAACAACCCGGCGAACAGCAGCGCGTCGCTCATCATGTAGAGCCAGAACCCGAGGGTGCGCGCGGCGAGATCGTCATGCGCCTCGACCTCCGGCTGCCACAGCACGGAATCCGGCGTCGCGTGCGAGGTCTCGTGGGTCGGGATGGCCATCAATGTACCTCCGCTTCCACGAGCGGCGGTCGCGACGGCTGCTCCGCCACGATGCTGGAACCCTCGACACGCCGCTCCATCGCCGTGATCTCGTCCGTCGACAGGATATAGCCGGGCGTCTTCTGAAAGGACCGCGCGATGACGAGCACGATGACCGCGACGATCGAGAAGCCCGCCATCCACCAAATGCGCCAGATCATGCCGAAGCCGAACCCGAAGGCAAAAAGTCCGATGAGGGCCGGCACCATGGTGTTGCTCGGCATGTGGACCGGGGCGTAGCCGTCGGGTAGTTTTCGGTCCATCCCTCCACGCCGCCGCCAATCGAGCTCGTCCCGCGCATTGACCTGCGGCGTCACGGCGAAGTTGTAGAACGGGACGGGCGTGTGGGTGAGCCACTCCAGCGTGCGGGAGGTGCCCCATGGATCAGCCTCCACATGCGCGTGACGGTGGCGAAGGGTGACGTAGAGCATCCAGCAAAAGATCAGGACGGAAAGGCTGTAAAAGCCGATCCCGATTTCCTGAATGATCAGCAGCGGCAGCCATTGCGGGTCATAAAGGTAATCCAAGCGCCGCGTCTCGCCCATGAAGCCGAGGCCGAACATGGCGACAAAGACCAGGATGGTGCCGATCGAGAAGGTCCAGAAAAAGAGCTTGCCGCTGCGCTCGTCGAGTTGCAGGCCGAAGACCTTCGGGAACCAGAAGGTAACGGCGCCGAAGATAGCGTAGGCCACCAGCAGAACCATGCAGTGGAAATGCGCGACCACGAAAACGCTGTTATGGACGGTGTAGTCGATCGCCGGCATCGCCAGCATCATGCCTGTGAGGCCGCCGATCAGCAGCAGGAACAACCCGCCGACGCACCAGAGCATAGGCGTGTCGAAGCGCAAACGTCCCCGGTAGATGGTGAAGACCCAGTTGAAGACCTTCACGCCGGTCGGCACGCCGACGAACATCGTGGCGACGCTGAAGAAAGTGTTAACTGCCGGGCCCGCGCCCATGGTGAAGAAGTGGTGTAGCCAGACCAGCCAGGAAATGCCGCCGATGGCGAAGGTCGCCGCGACCATCGTGACGTAGCCAAAAAGCGGACGCTCGGAGAAAGTGGGGATGATCTCCGAGAAGATCCCGAAGGCAGGCAGCACGAGGAAATAAACTTCGGGATGGCCCCAGATCCAGAAGAGGTTGGTGTAGAGCATGAGGTTGCCGCCCTGGCCGGCGGTGAAGAAATGCGTGCCGATGTAGCGGTCTGCGGATAGCAGGGCGAGCGCCACGCCGAGGACCGGGAAAGCCGTCAGACCGATGATGTTGGTCGAGAGGGTCGTCCAGGTGAAAATCGGCAGCCGCAGCCACGTCATGCCCGGCGCCCGCATCGTGACGATCGTCGCGATCATGTTCACCGCATTGAGCGTCGTGCCAATGCTCGAAATCTGGATGGCCCAGATCCAGTAGTCGACACCGACGCCGGGGCTGAACGGCAGTTCCGTCAGCGGGATGAGCCCGACCCATCCGGCAGCTGAGAAGTCACCCACGAACAGCGACACCATCACCAGGGCCGCGCCCACCGTGGTCAGCCACAGGCTGACGGCGTTGAGGTAGGGGAAGGCCATATCCCGGGCGCCGACCTGCAGCGGCACGATGACGTTGGTGAGTCCGGTAAGGATCGGCGTCACAGCGAACAGGATCATGATGGTCCCGTGCGAGCTGTAGATCTGGTCGAAATGGTAGGGCGGGATGTAGCCGTGCAGAGCGTCGAGGAAATGCGGCGAGTGCGGCCCATCGGCCAGCACCTGCTGGGTCCGGATCATGAGCCCGTCAAAGAAGCCACGGAACATCATCACCAGTCCGACGATGATGTACATGACGCCGATCTTCTTATGATCGACGGTCGTGATCCACTCGCGCCAGAGGTAGGGGATCTTCTTGAAATAGAGCACCGGCGCGATCACGGCCACGGCGGCCACGGCGGCCAGCGCGAAGGCAAAGAGAATAATGGAGTTGTTGTAGGGGATGGCGTGCAGCGACAGGCGCCCGAGAAGCGGCGACCATGGGCCCTGCAGATGGACTGGCACGATGCGACCTCTCTTTCTTTCGAAGTCTGGCTCTAGGAGCCAGCCGCTTTGCTGGTGATCGGTCCGGCTTTCGGCGCCATCTTCTCGGTGAGGTCGCCCGGAACTGGGTAGGTCACGCCCCGCATGGACGCGGCCCTCGTATCGTCGAAGATGTTGGGATCGACCGCCGAGAAGTAGCGCGGCTTGGCGCCGATGTTCAGAGTCGGATGCGCGAGTTTCTGGAACAGGGCGTAGGTCAGCGCCCCGTCATTAGGCTTGGTCTGGCCGCTCTGGACGCCTGTGGCCCAGCTCTTGAACTGGTCAGCGGTCACGACGTGGGTGGCGAACTGCATCCAGGCGAAGCCCGCACCACTAAAATCGGCCGAGAAGCCCGTAAAGGTCCCGAGCGCATCGGCGCGGAAGGCATCCTGCGTCTGCATACTGGGCATCACGTCGATCATCGGCGCGAGTTGAGGGATGTAGAAATCATTAGTGACGGAGGTGGAGGTGAGCCTCATCCGCACGGTCCGCCCGACCGGCACGACGAGCTCATCGATCGTCGCGAGGTGCTGCTCGGGATAGATGAAGAACCACTGCCAGTCCGTGGTTATCACGTCGATGTCGAGCGGCGGCTGGCTCGCAGCCGTATCGGCGATCGGTCTATCGAGCACCGTCGGTGCATATGGATTAACCTGGATGACGCTCTCGTACGAGAAGAGCGCCAGAACGGCGACGATCACCAGCGGTCCGCCCCAAATCAGAAGCTCAACCGTCATGGAATGGGCCCAATCGGGATCGTAGGCCGAGTTTCTGTGCCGGCGGTAGCGCCAGATGAACAGGCAGATCATCACGAAAACAGGCAGGATAATGATGAGCATCACGCCGGCGTCGATCAGCGTGAACTTCAATTCGGCCGCGGCGACCGGTCCCTTGGGATTGAACAGCCGATACCCGTCCGAGCCGCAACTCGCGAGAGGAAAGGTCAGCAAGACCAGCCAGGACCGGCTCAGCCATCCGGGGATGTGCCGCTCAGCGCGGTCGCCCATATCAGGAGCCAAGGCAGAATCCTTCTCTCGCAGGCGGCGAAGCTGACATGTTGACCTGAACAGGCGATGAACGCCTTCGAGCCCAGACTGCACCCTTCGAGCTCAGACTACACAAAGCGGTGGCGCTCGGCCCCTCCAAGCGTGTTGCCTGTCCGAAACAATCTGTAAAAGTACCCTCGCCCGCCCGTGGCCAAGTGTCAAATACTACGAGAGATTCGTCTCAAGTCGAGTGCGGATCCCTGGCTGTTCGTCTTTTCTGCAATCACGAAAATGACAGTACGGTAAGCGTGGCGTCATGCCCGCTGGGGCGCCAGATCCACGGCCTGACGCAGCGCCTCGACCATCGATCCATCGTCCGCGATTCCCTTGCCGGCGATGTCGAAGGCCGTTCCGTGATCGACGGAGGTGCGGACGACCGGCAAACCCACGGTCACGTTCACGCCGGCTTCGAGCCCCATGACCTTCACCGGACCGTGGCCCTGGTCATGGTACATGGCGACCACGAGGTCGAAATCGCCGCGTGCCGCCCTGAAGAACAGGGTATCCGCGGGAAGCGGCCCCTCGACGGCCCACGCTTTCGCCCGGCAGGCCTGCACCGCCGGGATGATCTTCTCCTCCTCCTCTCCCTGGCCGAACAGCCCGTTCTCCCCGGCATGGGGGTTAATGCCGCAGACGCCGATGCGCGGGTTCTCGATGCCAGCTTTCACGAGAGTGTCATGGCCGCGGCCGATCGTACGCTCCACGAGCCCGGGCTCGATCCTCCGGATCGCGTCCATCAACCCGATATGCGTGGTCACGTGGATTACGCGTAGTTTCGGGGCCACCAGCATCATCGAGACCTCGGGCGTGTCCGTCAGATGGGCGATAAGTTCGGTATGGCCCGGGAACTTGTGCCCGGCCGCATGCAGCGCTTCCTTGCTAAGGGGCGCGGTACAGATGGCATCGGCCTCGCCGGCCTCGACCAGCCGTGTTGCCCGCTCGATATAGCGGTAGGCGGCTTCGCCGGAGAGCGGGGAAATCTTCCCGAAAGGGTGGTTCGGCGGAATGAGCCCGAGGTCAATGCAGTCCACCGTGCCGCGTTCGTATTTCGCCTGCATCGGCGTCTCGACCGCCGCCACCTTGAGCTGGCTTTTCACGGCCTCTCCGGCTTCGCGCAGCCGCGTTGCGTCGCCGATCACAAGCGGACGGCACATGGCTGCCACCTCGTCGCGCGCCAGGGCCTTCATGATGATCTCGGGGCCAACGCCGGAGGCATCCCCCATGGTGATGGCGATGATCGGGCGCGCGTCGCGGGGTGCAGCACTCATGAGCAGTTCTCCGTTTTCCGCCGGCGGCGGAAGTGGTGAAGACAGCGGCGCAGCGTCCGCTCGTCTCCGAAGGCGCCCGCCTTGGTGACGATCGGGACGGTGAGGGCGCCGCGTGTTTCTCCCAGCGGCACGCCGGGCTCCACCTCGTCGATGAGACGGATGCCGGTGATGCCGAGAGCATCGAGCAGGGCAAGTGCGGTCTCGCCCCCGGTGACGAACAATGCGCCGATCCGTGGCGCGGCCGGCAGGATCAACTCGGCGAGACGCCGCGCCAGTGCCGCTCCTTGTGTAAGGTCGGGGTCTATCCCCGCTGCGATCTCCACCAGCAGGTCGCGCCCCTCATCGAGCGCGCCGAGGATGGATCGCTGTGCCCGCGCCCAATCGGCGCTGCCCGGCCCGTCGCGAAGGACGCTCGGCATGATCCTCACTTGATGGACGCTCTCGTCCGCCGCCAGAACGGCTGCGGCGGCGCGCGAGGCTTCGGCGACGCTACCGACGACGAACAGAATGCCGCCGGTCAGTTCATCCGGCTCCATAGCCGTAGCGGATACGGGCCCCCGGCTGCGGGCGAGCGCCTGGGCCAAGCCGGCGGAACCCGTCCAGAAGACGTGCTCCGCAAGATGGAGGCTTGCTTCCGCCACGATGTCGAGATCGGTTGCGGTCACCGCGTCGCAAACAACGGCGTCCGCCCTGCCGGCCAGTGCGTCCCGGAGCCGATCCTCGACCGTTGTCGCGCCGGCGCGGATGGTCTCGATGGAGAGGTGCCGGGTCCGAAGGCCGACACCCGTTAGCACCGTGACGACATTGGCGGTGTCATAGCTATGGTCCCGCGCCCACAGAGCGGTCTCCTCCAGCGCCTTGCCGTGGACGCGGACTGCTCCTTCCTCCAGCGTCCGTCCGGCTTCGGGGAAGGCGGGAGCGACAACCGCAAACGCCGGCTGGCCGCGTTCGCGCAAGACGCGGATGGTTTCGGCGAGTTCGGCCGCGGGTTGCCCCCGAAGCGTGGAGTCGATCTTCTTGAACAGGCCGACCCCCGGGCGATGACGCTGCTCGATCAGCAGGCGGTGACGCTTGGCCGCGGCCTCGGGGTCGTCGGCACGGCTGTCGGCGTCAATGGCGAGTACTGCCTCATCCGGTCCCGCCGGCTGCCAGATTACGGCGGCGGGCAGCCCGCTTCGCGCGAAGGCGATGGCGCAATCAGCCGCGCCCGTTAGATCATCGGCCAGGATCAGCCATCGCTCCGGCATCGGCGTCAGGTCCTTCGCAGGTGCCGCGGTTCCGTTTCGGCGACGAGGCTGGCCGGATCAGTGCGCGGCTTGTCGGCACCGACACGGTGGGCCACGAAGGCGGTTACGAAGGGCACCAACACGCTCGTCACGACGACCGCGGCCGCCACGAGGACAGTCGCATGGGCCGCCGCGGGTGCATAGGCATGGTTGGCGGAGGCGACGATAGCCGGCACCGCTGCCGCATTACCGGCGGATGAGGACGCCGCCACGCCGGCGACGCCGTTGCCGCCGATCAGCCGGTCGGCCAGGAAAAGCGCGGCGCCGGTCACGACCACGACCACGACTCCGAGCCCGATCCCGAGCAGGCCCGACTGCCAGACTTGTGCGAGGTTCAGGCTGCTGCCGAGTGCGAAGGCGAAGAAGGGGATCATCACGGGGATCGCGCGACCGAGGAAGTCGCGCATGTCGCGGTCGAGGTTGCCGATGATGATGCCGCAGATCAACGGCAGGATCGCGCCCAGCAGAGCGGGCCACGGGAATGCCGACAGCCCGGCGACGCCGAGTGTCACCATCGTCAGGAACGGTCCGGACTCGAGGGTCATCAGGCTATAGGCGCCGACGTCGCGCGGCTCGCCGTATTGGCCCATGAGCGCCATGTAGAGACCGCCGTTCGTGTCATTCATCGCGGCGACGATCGCGAGTGTGGAAATCCCCGCGAAGAAGCCGCCGGTGACCGGCTCGATCCCGAGGATATGGCCAAAGATAATGCCGATGACCGCCGCGATACCGATCTTCGTGATCAGCAGCGTGCCGCCCTTCTTCAGGATGTAGGGCGTCGTCCGCACATCGATCGTCGCGCCCATACAGACGTAAAATACCGCGAGGATGCTCAACGCGCCCGTGAACAGGGCGCCGGTGAACGAGCCGAAGAAATGCGGCGTGCCGGGCACGAAGGTCGCCATCAGCGCGCCAATCAACAGCGGAACGACCATCATGCCGCCCGGCACACGCTCAATGCTTCGCTTGATCGGGATCTGCATCTCGTCTCCGGCCAATATGGTTATGGCCGACGCACGTTGCTTCGAGCCGATGGCGCTGAGGTGGAGACCCGCCGGCTGTTGCACAAGAAGCCAAAGGACCGCCGCGCGGAGGATCGACTGCAAGGCTGCTATGGCGGCGCGGTGGATACGGCGGGCGGACGGCGATGCCGAAGTCATTGAAGATTGTTGGATCAACGTTATGGTGCGATTGCTTTGGTGGCAGCCTTGCCAGGTCTGGTCCTCGCCCGGTTGTCTGTCTTAGGCTGGGCCACGCTTCCTTCTGCCCATCACAGCCTGCACGAGCCCGATCCCCTCCGGAATGGATGACCAACCATGACACGCACTCTCCGTATCAGCGCGCCTGACGGTCGCACCTTCGGCGCCTATCTCGCCCTGCCGAGCGGCGGTACTGGTCCCGCCATCGTGCTGTTGCAGGAGATCTTCGGCGTCAACGCCTACATCCGCAGCATCGCCGACCGGTATGCGGAGGAAGGCTACGTCGTGATCGCACCCGACATCTTCCATCGCCTGGAGCCAGGGGTGGAACTCGGTGCGACAGAGGCCGATGTCGCGAAGGCTTTCGCCCTGTACGAGGCGCTCGATGTCGATCTCGCGATCTCGGACATAGCGGCGAGTGTTGCCTTCGCCCGCGCCATGCCGGAGGTCTCGGGCTCCGCAAACGGTGCCGGGGTCGGACTGCTTGGCTTCTGTCTCGGCGGCAGGCTCGCCTTCCTCGCGGCGGGTGCGACCGACGTGGATTGCGCCGTCTGCTATTATGGCGCCGGAATCGATCAATGCCTCGACAAAGCCGCCTCCGTCACGGTGCCGCTGATGATGCACTTCGGCGAAACGGATGGATACGTCCCACCCGAGGCGATCGCCCGCATCAGCGAGTGCTTTGCGGGGCGCCCGAATGCTGCCGTCCAGGTCTATCGCGGCGCCGGTCACGCCTTTGCCCGCCCCGGGCCGCATCATAACGCGTCAGCCGCCGCGCTCGCATACACGCGCAGCCTGGGCGTGTTTCGCCAGGCAATAGGGCCGCATTACGATCTCGGCGCGATCGCCGACCACCACTTCTACCTTGAGTTCGAAGCTCGCGATCCCGACACGACGATGACGACGATGGTGCCGGAACCCTATGTCAACCATATCCCGACCATGACCGGCGGCGTTGGCCATGCGATGCTGTATCGCTTCTACAGGGACCACTTCATCGGCAACAATCCCCCGGACATGCGCATGGTTCCCATTTCCCGTACAATCGGCGTGGATCGGATGGTCGATGAATTCGTCATGTGCTTCACGCATACGACGGAGGTCGATTGGCTGCTTCCGAATGTGGCACCCACCGGCCGGAGCGTCGAGATTCCCATGGTCGCCATAGTGACTTTCCGAGGCGATAAGCTGTTCAATGAGCACATCTACTGGGATCAGGCGAGCGTCCTGGTGCAGATCGGCTTGCTTGACCCATCTCTCGTGCCCGCGGTGGCCGGCGTGGAGCAGGCGCGCAAGCTGCTCGATCCCGCCTTGCCGTCCAACACGCTGATGGCGCGCTGGGCCTCGTCGGGGCCATCCTGACGCTCGATCGGACGGGCCTAAAGACGGTGAAGTTTTGCTGTCGGTCGCCACTATGACAGCCGCCGCGCCTGACGCTCAGGCACAACGCGATCAGGCGACCTGCGTGCTGCCCAGCCCCTTGAGCGCCGATCGCACCGCCGTCCCTTTCGGGGTGCCGAGGCCGGTGACGGGGTCCCAACCCGGGCCACAGCTGTAGCCGCTGTTGTTGCCCTGCGTGATGTCGGTGAAGGCGCTCGGCGCGGCATAGAGGGCGGGGTTGACGAAGCCGACCTTCGTGCCGAGCGATTGGTTGATCAACGCGATGAGTGCCGCCCAAAGCGGTGCGACGGCGCTGGTGCCGCCGACCGTCGCCTGTTGCCCGTCGATGCTGACGGTGTATCCGGTCCCCGGATCGGCGTCTCCGGCCACGTCCGGCACGCCGCGCCCGCTCTCTCCATTGCCGGTCTGCCATGCCGGGCGCGTGAAATAGGCGCTGTATCCGCCGCCGCTCGCGCCTGCGCCCGGGCCGTCGTTCCAGCCCGTCTCCTGGCCTTGTGCGGGCAACCGCGTGCCGCCGCATCCCAGAACATGCGGGCTCGCGGCTGGGAAATCGACCGTCGGCGCGCCTGTCTGGCTGCCGTCCGAGGCGCCGCTGTCGCCCGACGCCGCGCAAATCGTCGTGCCAAGGGTCGCGGCCGACTGGAAAAGCTGGTCCATCGCATTGAGATCCTGTGCGGCCCAGTTGGATTCGGGGCCGCCCCAGCTGATCGAGATCACGGATGGGGAGCGCTGCGCATCGTGGACCGCCGCGGAAACCGTGTCGAGGAAGGCGCGGCTGGTGTTGCCGCCGAAGTAGACGGCAAGGTTGGCCGCCGGCGCGATCGATCCCGCGATCTCGATATCGAGCTGCACTTCGCCGTCGGCGCTGCCGGGGTCGCCCGTCGGTCCTGTCGTTGCGCCATCTACGGGTATCGCTTCCAGCGTGCCCGTGCGATGCAGGTTGAGCGACGCGAAATAGCGCGTCATCTGTGCCGCATCGTAGCCGCCGCCAAGTTCGATGATGCCGATGGTCTCGTTCATGCCGTTGACGTCTTCAGGAAAGCCATACCGCCGCGCCACGGATGGAGGATCGTAGGCGACTGTCGGCGGTGTCGCGCGCGGCAGAATGCGGAAGTGGGGCTTCGCCACCGGACGCTGGTCGAAGCCCAGCACGGCGACCACGTGTTCCGCGAGATCGGACGGCACGTGAACGTGGCCCGAACTGCAGATGAGCTGCCGCGTCCCGAATTCGTAGCGCCCGAGCGCCTCAGGCTCGAAAGCGCTTTGCGCCTGCGCGTAGGTGCCGGAAAGCCTGACGGAGTGCGACGCCGCGTTCGCATGTTCGACGGTCAGACCTTGGCCGCGCGCGTATTCCATCACCCGGTCCATGACCGCCTGACGGGTGCCGTGGCGTTTCTCGTATTCCCCGCGCGTCGGCCGCGGGCCGAGCGGATCGATTGGCTGGTGCGGCTTGAGGACGATCGTCAGCCGGATCGGCTCGCTGCCGCTCACGTCACCGCTGCGACGGGCGTCCGGCTCCATGCGGAAGCTGGCCGCAAGGGCCTGCAGGTGATGCCTGACCATGATGTCTCCTAGATTTGTCCTGGATTTGTCCTGTTTGGGACTAGGACGTCGCCGCCCGTGTCGCGGACTGCAGGGAGCGGATGCGGGCCATCGCGGGGCGGTCGCCGGTCGTGCTCTCATAGAGCCGCGCGAGATCGGCCTTCAGCGCCGTTCGCGACCCGCCGTCGAGATAGATCATGTGGCCCGAGGGATAGTAGCGGATCGTGAGGTTCTTCCGAACGGCTGCATCATCCAGCGGCATCGCCTGCAGGTCGAGCGTCGTCTGATAGAAGGGCGTCACCGAGTCGTAGTAGCCGTTGGCCGAGAGCACCTTGAGATCGACGTTGAGGCTCATCGTCGCCGCGAGATCGCCTGCGGTGTAGAGGATCACGTTGCCCTTGTCGTCGATGCCCTTCTGCGCCCCGGTCGGGTCGACATGATGGAAATCCCAGTTGGCGAAAGCCTGATCGTTGAGGTCCGTAAAGGACGACGTCGAGGTATAGAGCAGCTGGTCGTTGAGGTAGGCGTTCCACATGGCGGTGTAGGCGCCGTTCACCGCCGTCATCGTCGGGTCGTTCCCGCCGGACATGGGGTCGACGCTCGCGGCGATGCCCGTGTCGATGCCGGTCGCCCGCCCGTCATAGGAGCCGAGGGCCAAGCCATTGTCCTTCAGCAGCGTAACCAGGAACTCCGAGATGCCGATGTTGTTCGCGGCCGCGACATTGAGCGCCCAGCTCATCAGCGTGTCGCGATCGATGCCGGTATACTCGCTGAGCTTCTGAACCGTCTGCGCATCCGGATGCGGCATCTGCTTGAGAGCCGCTGCGTAATCATGGCCTGCAAACTGCATCGCGGTCTCGGCGAAGGGCGGCAGTTGCGGCGGTGGCGGCTGCAGGCCGAGGCGATGATGATACCACGCATCGGCGGCCCAGGTCGGCATCAGACCGACCGGGTTGCCAGCCTGCGCATAATCCAGGATCGAGGACTGGATGGTGAGGCCGTTGAGATCGACTCCATCCTCATGCAGCATGTAGCTCAGAACGGCGGTGCGGGCGGTCCCGTAGGATTCGCCGAACAGGAATTTCGGCGAGTTCCATCTGTCGTTGACGGTCAGGAACCGCTTGATGAATTGCTTGAGCGAGGCCGCGTCCTGATCGGTGCCCCAGAAGTCCCTGTTCACCTTGGGCGCGATCGCGGCGGAATATCCCGTGCCGACCGGATTGATGAAGACCAGATCGCTGACATCCAGAAGGCTGTCGGTGTTTGTCTCGATCGTGTATGGCGCGGGCGGCGTGAAATTCGGCAGCGACGTCTTGATGCGCATCGGCGCGAAAGACCCGAGCAGCACATAGACCGAGGATGAGCCCGGACCACCGTTGTAGAAGAAAGTGACGGGCCGCGTTTGGAGCGCCGCGCCATCGGCCAGAAAGGCGACGTAGAAGATTTTGGCTTCAGGTTTCGAACTACTCGGGTCGACGATCACGAGATGACCCGCTCGCGCCGTATAGTCGATCGTCTTGCCGTTGAGGACGATCTGGTGGCGGGTGACCGCCGCCGCCTCCGAAGTGTCGGTGACAGAATCCTGCGGCCCATTGCCATAGGCCACCGGATCGGACAGGGGTTCATCGAGGTCGGGCTTGCGAACCGGCGCTATAGCCGGATCGGCGGGTGGTGACGAGGCTCCGGTCATCGACGTGTTCCCTCCCCTTTGGGTGAGCGGTCAGATCGCCTTTCCGTGAAACATGGGGAGGCGCTTACGCTCTGCCCAGGGGGACAGCGCAATCACGGCTACGCGGACTGCCCCCCTACGCCTCAACAAGTCGTAAACTGGGGAGCGCGATCAGGCCGCTTCAAAGCCCACGATCCCCTTTATCTCCAGGAACTCCTCGAGCCCCCAGACCGACCACTCGCGCCCATTGCCCGACTGTTTATACCCGCCGAACGGCGCCGCGATGTCGGTGGCCGGCGTGTTGATGTAGACCGTGCCGGCGCGCATCTGGGACGCGACTTCCTGCGCACGCTTGCGGTCGCCCGACTGGATGTAGGCGGCGAGACCATAGACGGTGTTGTTGGCCTCCTGGATCGCCGCTTCCTCGCCGTCGTAAGGCATGATCGACACGACGGGTCCGAAGATTTCCTCCTTCGCGATCCGCATGTCGGGCTTCACGTTGGCGAAGACCGTCGGGCGCACGTAGTAGCCCTTCGACAGGCCTTCCGGCAGCCCGGGGCCGCCCGTCACGAGTTCTGCGCCTTCCTCGATCCCTGATTGAATAAGGTTCTGGATCTTGTCGAACTGCAGTTTGCTTACGACGGGGCCAAGGTTGGAGTTCTCGCTGCGGGGGTCGCCCACAATGAAGTTTCCGGCGGCGGTCCGGGCAAGTTCCACCACCTCGGCATGACGCTCCTGCGGCACCAGCATGCGCGTCGGCGCGTTGCAGCTCTGTCCGCTATTGGCGAAGACATGGGCGATCCCCGCCGGCACAGCCTTTGAGAAATCCGCGTCCGGCAGCAGGATGTTCGGTGACTTGCCGCCGAGTTCCTGATGCACGCGCTTCACGGTGTCCGCCGCTGCCTTCGCCACCAGCACGCCGGCCCGGGTCGAGCCGGTGAAGGACATCATGTCTACCTCGGGATGAGACGAGAGAGCACCGCCCACCGTCGCACCCTCGCCATTGACGAGGTTGAACACGCCTTTCGGCACGCCGGCCGCGTGCATGACCTCGGCAAACAGAATACCGCTGATGGGCGCGATCTCGGATGGCTTCAGGACCATGGTGCAGCCGGCGGCGAGGGCAGGACCGACCTTGCAGGTTATCTGGTTCAGCGGCCAGTTCCAGGGCGTGATCATGCCGACGACGCCGATGGCTTCCTTGACGATGAGCGTCGTGCCTCTCATGCTTTTAAACTCGAAAGACTTCAGCACCTTTGCCATCTCCTTGAGATGGGCGAGCCCGATCCAGGCCTGGGCATTGCGGGCAAAGCTCAGAGGGGCGCCCATTTCCTGGCTGACGGCGGCGGCGATGTCCTCGTAGCGCCGCTCATATTCCGCGGCGACGGCCTCCAGCAACTGCAGCCGCTCCGCGACCGTTGTGCGGGAGAAGCTCGGGAATGCCTTGCGGGCCGCTTGCACCGCGCGGTTAACATCGGCGGCAGACCCGCCCGAAATCTGCGTGTAGACCTCTTCTGTCGAGGGGTCGATCACGTCGATCGCGTTCGGCGCCAGCGGGTCCACCCAGGCACCATCGATGTAGAACTTCTTGTTGTTGCTCATCCCGTCTCTCCTTGGCGCCGCAATGGCTGGATCCTGCCAGGATCATCGCCCTCATTCCCCCGCCTAGCAACTCCCCCCTGCGAGCACGACGCTGTGCAGGCGCGCCCGTTTGCGCGACACTCGAGCCATGCAAGACGCCATCGACAGCCTCCTGCGCGAGGCCGCTTCCTTCCTGGGCTCCCGCATCACGGCCAATGCCAGCCTGCGGGAACAGCATAGCCATGGCGAAGGGTCCTACCCACCGGGCATGCCGGACGCGGTCGCCTTTCCCGAGACGACAGAGGAGGTTTCCCGCCTCGTGGCGCTCTGCCATCAGCGGCGCATCCCGGTGATCGCCTTCGGCACCGGCACGTCGCTGGAAGGCCATGTCAACGCGGTCGCGGGCGGGCTCACCATCGACCTCACGCGGATGGTGCGGATCATCGAGGTCAATGCGGCGGATATGGACTGTCGCATCGAGGCTGGTGTCACCCGCAGCCGCCTCAACGAGCATCTGCGCGACCAGGGGCTTTTCATGCCGATAGACCCCGGCGCTGACGCCTCGATCGGCGGCATGTGCGCGACCCGCGCCTCCGGCACCAATGCCGTGCGCTACGGCACCATTCGCGAGA
>JABBOH010000021.1:0-43857 GCA_019351895.1 Pseudomonadota bacterium | reverse complement strand
GCGGATGGGCAGGTGATCCGCACCGGCGGGCGCGTCCGCAAGTCTTCAACGGGGTACGATCTCACCCGGCTTTTCATCGGGTCCGAGGGCACGCTCGGCATCATCACCGAAATCCAGCTGCGGCTGCATGGCATACCAGAAGCCATTTCAGCCGCAACCTGCCAGTTCCAGGACATGGCGCGGGCCGTCGAGACGGTGATCGAGATCATGCAGATCGGCGTCCCGGTCGCGCGGATCGAACTGCTGGACGAGGTGCAGGTGGAAGCTTGCGTCGCCTATTCGCAGCTTAATCATCTGCGGCCGCTGCCGACGCTGTTCTTCGAGTTCCACGGCACGCCGGCGGGCGTCGCCGAGCAGGCCGCGCAGGTCGAGGCGCTGGCGCTCGACAATGGGGCGGAGGGCTTCGCCTGGGCTACCGATGCGGACGATCGGGCGAGGTTGTGGCGGGCGCGGCACGATGCTTACTGGGCCTGCCGGGCGATGCGGCCCACCTACGGGGCACTCATCACCGACACTATCGTGCCTATCTCGCGGCTTGCCGATGCGGTGCTTGGCGTCAAGGCCGATATCGAGGCCTCGGGCCTGCTGGCCCCGATGGTGGGCCATGTCGGAGACGGGAATTTCCACACGGTCATCCTGGTGCCGCCCGAGGAGGGAGGCATGGAGCGCGCTTGGGCGCTGGACCGGGCCATTGTGGCGCGCGGTTTGGCCTTGGGGGGCTCCTGCAGCGGCGAGCATGGCGTCGGCGCTGGCAAACGGGGCTTCTTGGAGACGGAGCACGGGGCGGGGGCGCTTGCCGTCATGCGCTCGGTAAAGGCGGCGCTGGACCCGTCGGGAATCCTCAACCCGGGCAAACTGCTGCCGGATTAAAGGATCGGGTCCAGGCTGCACGTCAGAGCGGCGCCCGCACGCCCTCCGGCGTCACACGCGCCCTCCGCTCCACGTCGATACGCGTCACCGTCAGGTAGGCCACGAAAATGACGATGAAGACGGTCAGGACAATGCTGACCGAGGCGCTGCCATGCCCGAGCCCCCCCATGCGGGGTGGCTTGTCGAACCAGTCGGCGAAGGAGGCGCCGAGTGGACGGGTCATGATGTAGGCGAACCAGAAGGCAAATACGTCGTTGAAGCCGAATTTCCAGTAGCCGATGGCCGGGAGGATGAAGAGGCCGAGGAAGAGCAGGCCGGAGCCAAAATAGCCGAGGTGCAGTGTGGCAGCGGTCATGTCCCCAGCTGCGGTGCCAAGCGCGAAGGTTGCGAAGATGGTCATCCAGTAGAAGAGCTCACGGCGTCGTGTGACGATGCTGTGGATCGAGAGCGTGCCCTCAGTGGCCGACCATAGCGCGATGATCGCTGCCAGCGCGAGCGCGAAGCCGGTAGTGGAGACGACGTAGGGGATGCCGATCACGACGTGGACGACGTCCGCCGCCATTGTGCCGAAGATGGCGACCATCACCACGAGGAGCCAGTAGATCCAGGCGACGTATCGCGCGACCGCGAGCTGCAGGATCAGTGCCACCAGTAGGCCCACGGCGCCGAGCACGACCGCGATGACCGGGTTGATGTGAAAGACGAGATAATCGGAGGTCGCCTCACCCATTGCGGTCGTCAGGATTTTGACAATCCAGAAGTAGATGGTGATTTCGGGGACCTTTGACCACATTATCCGCCCCCGCGGGCTCTGCCTTGCCTTCGACATATCCATAAGCGTGGGCATCTCCTCGAAAATCGTGCTGCAGCCGTATCGCGGCTCGGAGCCGGTCCGTCCGAGGCCGTGGGTTCTTAACGTCAGCCCAAGGCCGCGTCACCGTTCGGGCGGCAACATTGGGAAGTTCTCATCTTTGACGCGGCGGCAGCGGCAGGACCTTGAAGGGGGGCCGCCTGGATGGTCGCGACCCGCGGCCGCCCGGCCGGCGCCCGGGAACATTGGGAAGTCACAACCCCCCGGGCTAGCTCCTTCAATGCGGGACATGACAAATGCGGACACCTCAGCCGATCGGGCGTGTTCGACGCCGCCTGCAGCAGCTTAAGGAGACCGGATGTCAGCGACCTCATTATCCATCAATTGGCTCGACCGGCGTATGCTTAACAAGGTGCCGGAAGTCACCCTGATATTCTGGATCATCAAGGTCCTCGCCACGACAGTAGGCGAGACGGCGGCCGACTTTCTGAACGTCACCCTCGGCATCGGGCTCACTCTCACCTCGATCGGCATGGCAGCCGTACTTCTGGGGGTACTGCTGGTGCAGGTGAGGTCGGGCCGATACATCCCCTCGGTCTACTGGCTCACAGTCGTCCTCGTCAGCATCGTCGGGACGCTCATCACCGACAACCTCAGCGACAACCTCGGTGTCAGCCTTATGGTGACGACCCCGGTCTTCGCCATTCTGCTCTCCGTCACCTTCATGCTCTGGTATGCGAGCGAAAAGACGCTCTCGATCCACAGCATCGTCACCATGCGGCGGGAGCTTTTCTACTGGGCCGCCATCCTTTTCACCTTCGCGCTCGGTACCGCGGCGGGGGACCTGATGGCCGAACGCCTTAACCTCGGCTATTTTCCGTCCCTGCTGATTTTCGCCGCGATGATCGCTTTCATCACGGGCCTCTACTTTATCTTCAAGGTGAACGCCGTGCTGTGCTTCTGGCTGGCCTATATCCTGACCAGACCCCTGGGGGCGTCTTGCGGCGACCTGTTGTCGCAGCCGCTCAAGGATGGGGGGCTCGGTGTCGGGACGACGATCACAAGCTTCGTTTTCCTGGCGATCATCGTGGGCCTCGTCCGGCGCCTCACGATTGAACGACGCCACGCGGATGCACGGGAGGCGGCACGGTCCGGCGCCGTCGAAGGTTAGCGCCGGGTCCGCCGCTACAGCAAAGGAGATGACGGTGCGCGTGCTACTCGTGGAGGATGATGAGGAGACCGCAGCCTACGTCTTGCGTGGTCTGCGGGAACATGGGCATCAAGCCGACCACGCGCCGGACGGGCGCGAGGGCTTTTTCCTGGCGAGCGGCAGCGACTACGACGTGATGGTCGTGGATCGCATGCTGCCGGTGATGGAGGGACTCGGTTTCGTGCGCACTCTACGCGGCGCTGGCTTGCAGACGCCGGTCCTGTTTCTGACGGCGCTGCGCGGGGTCGGCGACCGCGTGCAGGGGTTGGAGGCAGGGGCCGACGACTACCTCGTGAAGCCCTTCGCCTTCTCAGAACTGCTTGCGCGCCTGCAGGCGCTCGCCCGCCGGCCGCCATTGAAGAATCCGCCGACGCTGTGGCGCGTCGCGGATCTGGAACTCGATCTCCTCAAGCGTGTCGTGACGCGCGGCGGTCAGCGGGTCGAGTTGCAGCCGCGTGAGTTCCTGTTGCTCGAATTCCTGATGCGTCACGCCGACCGCGTCGTGACGCGAACGATGCTGCTCGAGGGCGTCTGGGAGTTTCACTTCGACCCGCGGACTAATATCGTGGAGAGCCATATCAGCCGTCTCCGCAGCAAGATTTCACGCGGCGGGCGCGAGCCCGAACTGATCCATACCGTGCGCGGATCCGGATACATCATGCGTGCGCCCGGTTCTTAGGCTGCTCCGCACGGCGAGCTTCGGGTTCGCCGCGCTTTATGTCCTGCTGTTCGCTATCTCCGCCTGCATCCTCGGTGTAGCGGTCTTCGTGGTGGCGCGCAGCAGTCTGGAGCAGCAACTGGCAGCCGAGGTTCAGTCGGATTCCGCATTCCTGCAGGAACAGTATCGCAGCGGCGGCCTGCGCCACCTACAAATGCTGATCAACGCGCGGGGCCACGAGCCCTCCGCGCCCGACTACCTCCTGCAGACCGCGGAAGGCACTCGGCTGGCCGGCGAGATTCCGTTGCAGCCTCACCTGCGACCGGGTTGGATCAACCTTGCGACCGACGAGGGCACTACGGACCACGAGCCGTCCGAGCAGGTCCGTGCATTGGTCGTCGATCTTGGTGGCGGCCTGCTTCTTGCCGTCGGCGACGATCTCTCGCGGATTGCGCAGGTGGAGGAGGCGATCGCGACCGCATTCGCCTGGGCCGTGGGGCTTGCGGTCGTGCTCGGCATTGGCGGGGGCGTGCTCCTGAGCCGCGCCTTCCTTGCCCGCGTCGACGCGATCGGCCGGACCGCCGAGGCCATCATCGCCGGCGATCTTGCGCGCCGCATTCCGGTCCGAGGTGGCGGCGACGATCTGGACCGGCTGGCCGGGACGCTCAACCACATGCTGGACCGTATTCACGCCCTGATGGAGAGCCTGCGTCAGGTGAGTTCGGATATCGCGCATGATCTACGCACGCCGCTGTCCCGCCTGTACCAGAAGCTTGACGACGCGCGGGACAACGCGCGATCCGTTACGGATTATCAACACGCCGTCCTGGGCGCATTGGCGGATGCCGAGGCGCTGATGGAAACCTTTTCGGCGCTTCTGCGCATCGCGCAGGTCGAAGGGGCCTCGCCGCGGTCCGCGTTTCGCGACGTTGATATCTCAGCAGTCATCGATGCGGTCGTCGACGCCTACCGCCCCGACGCGGAAGATGCGGGTCATGTCATCGAGGCCGACGCGGAGCCCGGCATCATTGTTCATGGCGATCGTGAGCTGCTGACGCAGGCTGTGGCAAATCTCGTCGAGAATGTGCTGCGGCACACGCCCTCCGGCACGGTCATGAGGCTTCAGTTAAGGCGGGAACGCGCAGGTTGCTGGCTGACGGTCGAGGATGACGGGCCGGGGGTCGCCGTGGACGACTTGCCGCGGCTCACCCATCGTTTCTATAGAGGTGAACGGAGCCGGACGACGGTGGGAAACGGGCTTGGGCTGAGTCTGGTTTCCGCGGTCGCGGAGCTGCATGGGTGCAGGCTGGCAATCGAGAGCCTGTCGCCCGGGTTGCGCGTCAGCCTGCATTTTCGTGCGACCGTGTGTAGTAATGCGCCGCCCGCTGTCCCGATCCGGGGCGCAATCTAAGGATTTCTCATGCACGCCAGCCTTCAAGGCCTCGCCCACTGGGTCACGGAGGTGATCGCCACCGCGGGGTATCCCGGCCTCGTCGTCCTGATGGCGATGGAATCGGCCTGCCTGCCGATCCCTTCGGAGGTCATTATGCCCTTCGCCGGCTACCTGGCCTCGGTCGGTCGCTTCAATCTGTTCCTGGCCGCGACCTTCGGCGCCATCGGCTGCAATATCGGATCAGCCGTCGCCTATGAAGTCGGCGCCTGGGGCGGTCGGCCGTTCCTGGAGCGCTGGGGCCGTTACGTGCTGCTCGACCGGCACGAGCTCGACCGGGTCGATCGGCTCTTCATCCGCTACGGCGCTATCAGCGTGCTGATCGGCCGCGTGCTGCCGATCATCCGCACCTTCATCGCGCTCCCCGCCGGGATCGCGCGAATGAACCGGCTGAAGTTTCACATCTACACCTTCGTCGGTTCCTGGCCCTGGTGCTTCGCGCTCGCCTGGGTCGGCTACAAGCTCGGGGAGCAATGGAACAACAACCCGCGCCTGCACGCCGTGATGCACGATCTTGACCTGGTAGTCGGTGTCCTGATCCTCGTGGCGATCGGCTTTTTTATAGTCACGCGCGTGCGGGCCCTGCGCGCACGACCCTGATGCGGCGTCTCGGCGCCCAGATCACAGCCCGCATCGCTGCTGCGATGCAGCAACAAACGCGCCGTGGAAGCACGCTTGACCGTCAGAACGAACTAATGTCTAGTTCGGTCTGACACATGTTCAGCGGCTGTGAAGCCGACTTTCGGTAAATGTGCTTCTTGTCCCTCGTACGGATTACGCCTCACGCTCGTGTGTCGCAAAAGAAGGTTCTAGGTTCACGCTCGGGATCATCCTCCGCGTGCTCTGCCGAACTCGCAACGACTGACGTGCTGTCCGCCCTTGCTCATTGATGCGTCATCGGTGCTGCCGCTGACGTCGTCCGGCCCGGGCGGGCAGGGAGGGTGACGTGTCACACAATCGTCCGAAGCTTCATAATGCGATGTGGCCCGGCATCGTCGGGAAGGGGCCGGGCTCGGAACCCTTCATCGCCTTCGAGACGCTGCTCGACCTGACGGCGGCGGCGGAGGTCGATGGGCAGCATTTCGACGGCGTCGATCTTTTCCTGTCCGAGCCTCACACCAGCATCGATTCGACCGAGGACGACCTCAAGCGGCTGGCGGATCAGGTTGCGGCCAAGGAACTCGTCGTCGGCTCGCTCGTGGCGCCGGTCTGGCCGCCTGTGGGTGGCGGGTCGGCCATGGGCAGCGCCGAGGAGCGCGACCGCTTCGTGCTGCAGGTCGAGAAGGCCTGCCGCATCGGCGCGACCCTGCGGCGGCTCGGCATCCGCCCGAGCGGCGTCGTGCGGATCGATTCCGCCGGCGGCGTGACGGCTTGGGACGCCGATCCCGCCGGCAACACCCGCCTCATCATCGAGACCTTCGGACGGGCCTGCGACGCGGCCGAGGCGCATGGCGAGCGATTAGCCGCCGAAGGCGAAGTCTGCTGGGGCGGCATGCAGAGTTGGCGCACCATGGTGCAGGTTCTGGAAGGCGTGGGGCGTCCCGAGCGGCTCGGTTTCCAGGCCGACATGGCCCACACGCTTCTCTACACGCTCGGGGTCAATGCGGAGCAGGACCGCATCCTGCCGCAGACCTTCAACTGGGATGATCCGGCCATGCTGCAGGCGGCGCTGAAGAAGATGACGGACGCGCTGCGGCCTTGGACAATCGACTTTCACGTGGCGCAAAACGACGCGACCGTTAAGGGCGCCGGCACGCACGAGCAGACCGGGCGTCACTGCCTGCCGAACGACCCGAACGGCAAGCTCGATCTCGTACGGGATTCGGGATACTGGCTGCGTGGAGCGGACGGCGAGCCGACGCGCGCGATGCAGCATATCTGTTGGGACGGCTGCATGTTCCCTAACGACGTGATGCTGAAACCCGAAACCTGGGTCGATGTCCTGCGGGCGATGATCGCGGTCCGCGATGCGCACGGCTGGCACGATTAGAGGCGGGTCCCGCAGATGGCACGCAAGACGCTCAATGTCGGTCTCGTCGGGTGCGGCTTCATGGGTCGCACCCACAGCAACGCCTTCCGTCAGGTCCGGACTTTCTTCGATCCCGGCTACGATCTTGTGCTCAAGGCTGTCTGTGCGCGAAGCGGGGACGCCGCGCGGAGCTTTGCCGAAACCTGGGGCTACGAGAGCGTCGAGACTGACTGGAAGGCGCTTGTCGCGCGGCCGGACATCGACCTGATCGATATCGCGACGCCCAACAGCACGCATGCCGAGATTGCGATTGCCGCCGCGAAGGCCGGTAAGATGGTGGCCTGCGAGAAGCCGCTGGGCCGCAGCGCCGCCGAGAGCGCCGCGATGGTGGAGGCGGTGGAAGCGGCGGGCGTTCCCAACATGGTCTGGTACAACTACCGGCGTGTGCCCGCCGTGATGCTGGCGAAGCAACTGGTGGAGGAGGGACGCCTCGGCCGCATTTTCCACTATCGGGCGAAGTTCCTGCAGGACTGGACGATCTCGGCGGATCTGCCGCAAGGCGGCGCCGGGCTCTGGCGTCTCGATGCTGCGGTCGCGGGCAGCGGCGTGACCGGCGACCTGCTCGCGCATTGCATCGATACCGCCATGTGGCTGAACGGCGGCATCCGCGAAGTCTCGGCGATGACCGAAACCTTCATCCGCGAGCGCCACCATACCGTCATCGGTCAGGTGCAGCCGGTCACAATCGACGACGCCTCGGCTTTTCTCGCGAGGTTCGACAACGGCTCGCTCGCGACCTTCGAGGCGACGCGTTATGCGCGCGGCCACAAGGCGCTCTACACGCTTGAGATCAACGGCGAGCATGGCTCGATCGCCTGGGATCTGCACGATCTGCATCGGCTCGAAATCTTCGACCATCGTGATCCCGGCATCACCCGTGGCTGGCGATCGATCCACGTCACGGACAGCGATCATCCCTATATGGGACGCTGGTGGGTGCCGGGTCTGCAGATCGGCTACGAGCACAGCTTCATCCATCAGATGGCGGATTTCCTCGAGGGTCTCGAGACCGGCGTGACGACCATCCCGAGTTTCCGGGAGGCGCTGCGCACGGATCATGTCACCGATGCGGTTCTGCGATCTGCCCGGGACCGGCAGTGGGTCAAGGTGGCTGCCGGAGGCGCCTGAGCGATGCGCCTCGGGTTGAATCTGCTGCTGTGGTCGCCCGTGGTGACGCCGGCCCTGTTCCCGCGCTTCGCGCAGCTGAAGGCGGCGGGTTACGACGGGGTCGAATTGCCGCTGTTCGAAGGCACGCCGGAACACTATCACATGGTTGGCGAGGCGGTGCGGGATGCGGGGCTACGCTGCACCGGCCTCGCCATCATGCCAGACGCGGCGCACGACTGCTCCAGCGGCGACGCGGCCGTGCGGGCGGCCGCACTCGCCCATCTGACCTGGGCCATCGACTGCATCGCCGCCGCGGGCGGGGAGGTGCTGTGCGGTCCCTTTCACCAGCCGCTCGGCGTCTTCTCAGGCTCGCCGCCGACGGCCGATGAGGTGGCGCATGTCGTCGAGGTTCACCGCGCCGCCGCGCGCCATGCGGCGGCGCAGGGGGTCACGCTCGCTGTCGAGCCCCTGAACAGGTTCGAATGCTACCTGATGAACACGGTCGAAGCGGCGGCGGCGGTCGTCGATGCCGTGCAGATGCCGAACTACGGCATGCTCTACGACACCTTCCATGCGAATATCGAGGAGAAGGACCCGGTCGGCGTCATTGCTCCGCATCTCGCCCGCATCGGCCACGTTCATCTGTCGGAGAATGATCGTGGCATGCCGGGGCAGGGGCACATTCCCTGGGCGGCGACGCTGTCCGCGCTGCGGATCGGCGGCTATGACGGCTGGTGCGTGATCGAGGCGTTCGGCCGCGCGTTGCCCGAGGTCGCAGCGGCGACGCGCGTGTGGCGAGACTTCTTCCATTCGGATGAGGAACTTGTGACATCCGGCCACGACTTTCTCCGCGCGCAGTGGCGACGGCTCGAAGACGCAACGGCCACGGCCTAGATCGGTCTTGCCCCGCTGCCGCCGATCCGCCATGCTGCCGCAAAAGCGAAAATCGGTGGCAGAATGCCGGTAGATGAAACGAAGCGGCGGGCACTTCTGGACGCGATCGTTGAAACGATTTCGGCCCATGCCGAGGAGCTGACGGAGATCGACGCCGCCCAAGGCGATGGCGATCACGGGCTGAACATGAAGCGTGGCTTCACCGCCGTCATGAGCAAGCGAGAGGCCATCGTTGCGAAGCCGCTGCCCGAGGCGATGCAGGAGGTCGGGCGGACATTGGTGATGACCGTCGGCGGCGCATCGGGCGTGATCTTCGGCACGGCCTTCATGGCCGCGGGAAAGGCGCTCCCGGAAGACCCGACGCGCGCGGATGCGGCGGCGGCCATGGATGCGGCCGTGGCTGCGGTGCGTGCTCGCGGCAAGGCGGACTTCGGACACAAGACGATGCTGGACGTGCTGGGGCCGGTGGCGAAAGCGCTGCGCGATCCCGCCGCGGACATAGCCGCCGCCGCACTCGCCGCGGCCGAGGCCACCGCCGGCATGCAGGCCATTCGCGGCCGCGCTTCGTTTCTGGCCGAGCGCAGCGTCGGCGGCATGGATGCAGGCGCCCGATCGGCGGCGCTCATCATCGTCGCGATCTGCAGCGCCATGGGGGACAGAGCATGAAGAAGCTCATCAATGTGCCTGAGTCCGTGTTGGCAGAAAGCCTCGACGGCTTTGCGGCCGCCCATTCCGATCTCGTGACGCTCGGGGAGGAGCGCAAGTTCGTCCGGCGGGCCCGCCTCACGCCCGGCAAGGTCGCGCTCGTCTCCGGCGGCGGCAGCGGGCATGAGCCGCTGCATGCCGGCTTCGTGGGCCATGGCATGCTGGATGCCGCCTGTCCTGGCCAAGTCTTCACCTCGCCCACCCCGGACCAGATGATGGCGGCGGCGGAAGCCGTGGACGGCGGCGCCGGCATTCTGTTCATCGTCAAGAACTACGAGGGCGATGTCATGAACTTCGACATGGCGCGCGAAATGGAGACCGGGCGCACGACCGAGGCGGTTCTGGTGGATGACGATGTCGCCGTTGAAGTTTCAACCTTCTCGAACGGGCGCCGTGGCGTCGCGGGCACAGTCGTCGTGGAGAAGATCGTCGGCGCCGCCGCCGAACGCGGCGACGATCTCGCGGCCTGTCGCGCGCTCGGCGAGCGCGTCAACAAGGCAACGCGGTCGATGGGCGTGGCGCTCACCAGCTGCACCGTGCCGGCGGCCGGAAAGCCGACCTTCCAGCTTGCGGACGACGAGATCGAAATCGGCGTCGGCATCCATGGGGAGCCGGGACGGCGTCGCGCGAAGCACAGCAACGCCGACACGCTGGCGCAGGACATGGTGACCGCGATCCTCGACGATCTGGCCGGGAGCGGTTCTGCTCCGGGCAGCGCGCTGCTGCTGGTCAACGGCTTTGGCGGCACGCCGCTGATGGAACTCTATGTGATGTATCACGCGGCCCGCGCGCAGATGGAGGCGCGTGGCGTCACCGTGGTCCGTTCGCTCGTCGGCAACTACGTGACATCGCTGGACATGGCGGGTTGTTCGTTGACGGTGACAGCGCTCGATACCGAGATGGCGGCGCTGTGGGACGCGACTGTGCATACGCCGGCCCTCCGCTGGGGCATCTAGTCGATAGGAGTAACGCGTGCCGATTGCAACGGCAACGATAACGGGTTAGCGTCCAAGAGAATAAAGCCTCCGCATAAGCGGGCGAATATATAAGGGGAATGGGCCGTGTCTGAGAAAGAAACGACTTCGCCTATGCTCTCTGCTCAACCGACCAAACTGGTCCTGCCGCGTCGGACATTGCTGACCGGTGCGGCGGCATTGGGTGCGACCGCGCTCTACACGCCGAATATCGCCCGCGCGCAGGATGCGCATCCTCTCGCCGGAAAATCCATCCACATGTCGATCCTCGGCGTTGCCGGTTGGTTGCCGAGCAGCCTCGGCGTCGACATGTCTCCCGACTTCGCGCGATATGTGAAGGACCGCTACAAATACGACGTGACCTTCTCCTTCGCCGGCGCGCCCTTCGGCCAGCTGTTCCAGAAGGCGGCAACCTCCCTCGCGACGAGGAGCCAGGAATACAACATCATTATCAGCGACAGCCAGTGGCTCGGCGCGCTCGCGACGCCGAAGTGGATCGTCAAGCTCAACGACATCATCGCCAAGGATCCGGCGCTCAACATCGAGTGGTACGCGCCGGTCGTGCGCGCCGCCTATCAGGTCTACCCGGATGGCACCGACAATCTCTATGGCTTTCCGCAGGTCGGCGATATCGAGGGCATCTTCATCCGCAAGGATTGGCTCGAGGCGCCGGGCGAGGCGGACGCCTACAAGGCCAAATACGGCACGCCGATGCCGATGACCTGGGAAGACTTCGAGAAGATGGACCTCGACGACTGGAAGAAGCTCGTCGCCTTCTTCAATCGTCCGGACAAGGGCCACTACGGCATCGCGATGCAGTATTCGCGTGAATACGATGCGGTGAGTTGTCCCTTGATCTCCTTCATCCGCAGCATGGGCGGCGATATCTGGAACCCGAAAACCGGGCAGGTCGAGGGGATCATGGATACGCCGACCAATGCCAAGGCGATGGAACTCTACAAGTCGATGCTTGAGTGGAACCCCCCGGGCGCACTCAACTACTTCATTGCCGAAGTCGTCGACGCCTTTACGCAGGGCAAGGTCTTCGCCGCGTGGCAGTGGGTTGCGACCGGCGCCACGATGGTACCCGACGCATTGAAGGGCAAGGTGATGGTCGTGCCGCCGCCGGGCTTCAAGGATGCGAGCGGAACGCTTCGCCGCAACTACATCATCGGCGGCCAGCCCTGGGTCATCAACGCCTTCAACGACCCCGAGCACATGCATGTCGCGCTCGACTTCATGCGCTGGTGGTACCTGCCCCAGACCTCTGCCGACTACCTCAAGCGCGGCGGTCTGCCCTGCGACAAGGCAACGCTCACGAGTTCAGGCTTCGACGACATCTACCCGTGGAACCGCACCTACAAATACATGCTGCAGCGGAGCAGCGACTTCTGGCATGATCCGCGCTACGCGGAAATGCTGGCGACACAGCAGGAGGGTTGGAACGGCTACATGACAGGCGAGTACAAAGACCCTGCCCATGTGCTGAAATACATCGCCTGCCGGCAGCAGGGCATTCTGTATGACGAGGGAACCGCGAACAACGCCCCAAGCGGTTCCTGCAGCGGCATCCGGCTCTAGGCATGGAGACCGGCGCACCCGCGGCCTTGACTCCAACGCGCGATGCGCCGGCCGCCAGACACGGGTTGTGGGATGGCTTCACGCGGTTTCTCGGCCGGCGCGAGGTCCTCCCCCTACTGCTCCTCATCCCGGTTCTCATCTTCTTCATCGTCTGGAACCTGATCCCGACGCTTTGGCTGCTGGGTCTCGGCTTCTACCGCTTTTCGCTGACCAGTGGCCGCCCGCCGCGCTTCGCCGGAATTTACAACTACCAGACCATCCTCAACGACGCCGGCATCTGGTTCGATCTCAGCCGCACCTTCATCTTCGTCTTCTTCGCGGTGGCGCTGGAGACGATCTTCGGCGTGGCGCTCGGCCTGCTGTTCTGGAACAGCCACCGCTTGCCGGGACGACGCATCGCGCTGACGATGCTCTTCGCACCCATGGTGCTGACGCCGGTCGCCGCCGGCACCTTCTGGCGGCTGATCTACGACCCGACCTTCGGCGTGCTCAACTTCATGATCCGCGGTCTGGGCTTCCGCAGTGTCGACTTCCTCGGTGACAGCCACGTGGCCTTCGGCGCGGTCCTTGCCGTCGACGTCTGGATGTGGACGCCGTTTATGGTGCTGATGACGCTGGCGGCCCTTGCCTCGGTGCCGAAGGCGGAGCTGGAGGCGGCGGAAATCGACCGCCTCGCCTGGCATCAGCGGTTGCGGCTGATCGTTCTGCACCACGGGAAGTTCATCCTGATGCTCGGGATTCTGCTCCGCACCATCGACGCCTTCAAGACCATGGACCTGATCTACGACATGACCTATGGCGGCCCGGGCTCGACCACACAACTGGTAGCGATGACGCTCTATCGCCGCGCTTTCGAGGCGTTCAACATGGGCTCCTCCTCGGCGCTCGCGGTCATCCTGCTGCTGATCTCAATCGCCTTCACGGCGACCTTCATCTTCGTGCTGCATTGGCGCGAGCGGCGGGAGGCCTCGCCATGAGGCGCACGAGCTGGCGGGAACATGCCTATCATGCGCTGCTGTGGCTGGTGGCGCTGATCTTCTTCGCGCCGATCCTCTGGATTGTCCTTTGCTCCTTCAAGACCGGCGACCAGATCCTCGCCGTGCCGCCGAAGCTGATCTTCACGCCGACCGTCGCGAACTATGCCAAGCTCTTTTCGAGCCGGGCGTTCCCGCGCGAATTGTTCAACAGCGCCGTGTTGTCGGTGGCCTCGGTGCTGATTGCGGTCGCGGTCTCGTTCCTGGCCGCCTTCTCCTTCTCCCGCTTCAAGCCTGGCGGCACGAACTTCCTGATGTTCCTGCTGCTGTCGATCCGCATGCTGCCGGGGTCGGCGGCGATCCTGCCCGTCTACCTGATGTATGTGGCCTTCGGCTGGAAGGACACCTATGCCGGCATGATCCTGTTCTATGCGATGTTCTCGATCCCCTTCTCGGTCTGGATCCTGAAGGGCTTCATCGATGGCGTTTCGCCGCGTTTCGATGAGACGGGCATCATCAACGGCGCGTCCTGGTTGCGCATCATCACCCGCACCATCCTGCCGCAGGTCATGCCGGGCGTCATCGCCGCCTCGATCTTCAACTTCATCTTCGTCTGGAACGAGTTCCTGTTCAACTACATCATCGGCGGCCTCTCGACCTCCAACATTCCCGTGGCGCTGGCGAGCGGCCTTTATTCGAATGGCGGCGTCGACTGGACATTCATCTCTGCGCTCACGACCGTCTACATCGTGCCGCCGATTCTCGTCGTGTACTTCTTCCAGCGTTATCTGCTGGTGGGCATGACCTTCGGCACCGTGCGGGGGGAGGTCTGATGCGCGGGATCGTGCCGCGCGCGGAACTCGCGCTTATCCTCATCATGGTGCTGGGCTTCCTGCTGATCGTGCAGCAATGGAGCTTCGGCCTCTTTCAGATCGGGCTTCTCACCGTCATGGCCGCGACCATCCTCAACATCGCGGTCGGTAACCTGCCGCGCAACGCCAGCCTGGGCCGGGCGCTGCGCCTCACCGTTCTGCTGCTCGCGATCATTGCTGTCGTCTTCGCGGCCGGCATCCTGCTCGTCCCTTACCTCGCGCGGCTGGGCGGATGAGCAGCGTCCGGCTTCAAGGCGTCAGCCGCCACTATCGGGACATCCATGCCCTCAAGGATGTCACAGTGGAGATCGCATCGCAGAGCCTGACCGTGGTCTGCGGCCCGCCTGCCGCGGGCAAGTCGGTTCTGCTGCGCCTGCTGGTGGGGCTGGAGCAGCCGAGCCGAGGCCGCATCCTCATCAATGACCGTGACATCACCGATGTGCCGGCCGCCGAGCGCCGCATCGGCTACGTCCCGCAGTCCTTCGCGCTCTTCCCGCATGTCAGCGTCTTCGACAATATCGCCTATCCGCTGGCGCTCCAGAGGGTCGGGCGCAGCGAGATCGAGCGCCGGGTCGATCAGGTGGCGGACATCCTGCGCATCCGGCCGCTGCTCAGGAAGCGGCCTGCCCAGCTCAGCGGCGGCGAAAAGCAGCGGACCGCCATCGCACGCGGCATGCTCAAGAACGCCGATCTGTTCCTGCTCGACGATCCGCTGGTCGGCCTCGACTTCAAGCTCCGCGAGAGCTTGATGGAGGACCTCAAGGACATGCGGGGAGAGCTCAACGCCACCTTCCTCTACGTCACCTCCGATAGTCTGGAAGCCTTGACCATGGCCGAGGATCTCATCGTGCTCGATGCCGGTCATGTCATCGACGCCAATGCGGCGGCCGCGCTCTATCAACAGCCGCGGCACCTGCGCGCCGCCGAGCTTGTCGGCTTCCCGCGCTGCAACGTGCTGCCCGGACGGCTGGAGGCGGGCGGGCTCTGCCGTACCGGCATCGTCGATTTCCGCATGGACCGGCCGACCAACTTCGTCGGCGACGTGGCGGTCGCGGCGCGGCCCGAGCATATCCTGCACCGTCCGGATGGCGCGCCCGCCACCATCCGCCTGATGGAGAACATCGGCGCCGAATGCGTGGTCTACTTCGATGCCGGCGGCGAGACGCTGGTGACCTCTGTGCCGTCGCCGAGCGTCGCGCATCTCGACATGGGCTCGCCGTTTCCGTTCGCGGTGAGCGCCGGGGGCCTGCTGGTCTACGACCGCGCCACCGGCGCGCTTCTCGGCCGTGGCGGGGAGGCGGCGCATGCCTGACATCCGGCTGACCCATCTTTCGCGCGTCTTCGGCGCCTTCAAGGCGGTGGATGACATTACTACCGTCTTTCCCGAAGGCACGGTGACCTGTCTCCTCGGCCCTTCGGGATGTGGCAAGACGACGCTCATGCGGATGATCGCCGGATTGGAGATGCCCACCACCGGCAGCATCAACTTCGGCCAGCGGGAGATGACGCATCTGCCGCCCGGCAAGCGCGATGTCGCCATGGTGTTCCAGTATCCCGTGATGTACCGCACATTGAGCGTCATCGAGAACATCGAGCTTCCGCTGCGGCGGGACCGCAAGCTGTCGGCGGCGGAGTGCCGCCGCCGCGCCGACGAGGTGCTGGAGGTTCTGCAACTCACCGGCGAGCGTCATAAGCACATCGGCGATCTCGACATCGGCACGCGGCAGAAGGTGGCGGTCGGGCGAGCCATCGCACGCCGGTGCGATGTCATCCTGTTCGATGAGCCGACGACGAATGTGGAGGTGCATGCGAAGCTCGCGCTCATCCGCGCCTTCAAGGAGTTTCGAGCGCGCCTCAAGCAGACCGTCATCTACGTCACGCATGACCAGACCGAAGCGATGACGCTCGCCGACCAGATCGCGCTCATGCAGTCCGGCCGCATCTCGCAATGCGCGCCGCCACACGTGATGTACGACAAGCCGGAGAGCCGCTTCGGCGGCTGGTTCCTCGGCAATCCGGGCATGAACTTCGTCATGCCGCGCGGCCGCGAGAACGGCACCATCCGCTTCGATGTGCTGCCCGGCGCACTCGCCTTTCCCGCGCTGACATTGGGCGAGGTCTCGCTCGGCATCAGGCCCGAGCATGTCGATGTTCTGGCCGCCCCGTCCGAGGATGCCGTGCCGGCGCGGATCATCCGGTCCAGCATCACCATCGGCGGGCAGAACCTGCTCAGCCTGGCAGTCGGAGAGACACGGCTGAAGGCGAAGACCGCGCCCGGCGCGCCGCCCGCCGATGGATCGACCGTTTTTATCCGTTGCCGGCTGGAGCACGCCGTGTTCTTCAACGACGGGCTGCGGCTGCCGGAAGCAGTGCGGTTGGCGAGCTGACGGGAGGCGAGCATGGGTCGGATCTACGTCGTCGGAACCTGCGGCACGAAGGGCGCCGAACTCGCCTATGTGCGGCAGCTGATCGCGGCGCGCGGCCTCGCGGTTCGGCTGGTGGATGTTTCAACGCAACTGCATCATGGCATAACACCCGATATCGCGGCGGCGACGGTGGCGGGGTGCCATCCTGGCGGCCTCGGCGCGGTCTTCACGGGCGATCGCGGTGGCTCCGTCGCAGGCATGGCCGTCGCCCTTGAGGCGTATATGCTTGGCCTCGATGACGTGGCCGGGGTGATCGGGCTCGGCGGATCGGGCGGCACGGCGCTCGTCGCGCCGGCGTTGCGCGCCCTTCCCATCGGCACGCCGAAGCTGCTGGTCTCGACCGTCGCGTCCAGCAACGTCGCACCCTATGTCGGGTCGAGCGACATCGCGATGATGTATTCGGTGACCGACCTCGCCGGGCTCAACCGCATTTCGCGCACCGTGCTCGCCAATGCGGCGCACGCGATCGCTGGCATGGTGGCGACACCGCCGCCGGCGGCGGCTACGGACAAGCCCGCGGTCGGCGTCACGATGTTCGGCGTCACCACGCCCTGCGTGAACCGCCTCGTGGAGCTTCTCGAGCCGACCCATGATTGCCTTGTCTTCCACGCCACCGGCACCGGCGGACAGTCGATGGAGAAGCTGGCGGAATCGGGGCTTCTGCAGGGCGTCATCGACGTGACGACAACGGAGGTCTGCGACCTGCTGATGGGCGGGGTGTTTCCCTGCACCGAGGATCGCTTCGGCGCCATCGCCCGCACCGGACTGCCCTATGTCGGGTCCTGCGGCGCGCTCGACATGGTCAACTTCGGCGCGATGGAGACCGTGCCGCCGCAGTTCAAGGATCGCAACCTCTACGTCCACAATCCGCAGGTCACGCTCATGCGCACGACCGCGGAGGAGAATGCGCGCATGGGGCAGTGGATCGGCGAGAAGCTCAACAGCTGCGAGGGGCCGGTGCGGTTCCTGCTGCCGCTGGGTGGGGTTTCGGTGCTCGATGCGCCAGGCATGCCGTTCCACGATCCAGCCGCGGATGAGGCGCTGTTCGCGGCTCTGGAGGCGACGGTTGAGCAGACGCCGCGGCGGCAGTTGATCCGCGTGCCGCATGCGCTCAATGATCCGGCTTTCGCGGAGGCGCTGCTCGCGCAGTTCCGCGCCGTGCTGGAGGAGGTTTGACATGCCGCGGATCAGTCGCAGTGTTCTCATGGAGCGGTTCCAGGCCATGGTGCGGGCGCGGCAGCCTATCCTCGGCGGCGGCGCGGGCACCGGCCTTTCGGCGAAATGCGAGGAAGCCGGCGGCATCGACCTCATCGTCATCTATAATTCCGGGCGCTACCGCATGGCCGGGCGCGGCTCGCTCGCCGGCATGCTCGCCTACGGCAATGCGAACGAGATCGTGGTCGAGATGGCGCGCGAGGTGCTGCCCGTGGTGCGGCACACGCCGGTGCTGGCTGGCGTCAACGGCACCGACCCGTTCTGCCACTTCGACCATTTCCTCGATCACATCGCCGCCATCGGCTTTTCCGGCGTGCAGAACTTCCCAACCGTCGGCCTCATCGACGGTACCTTCCGCACGGGTCTTGAGGAAACCGGCATGGGCTACGCGCTCGAAGTGGAGTTGATCCGCGCGGCGCGCGCGAAGGACCTGCTGACCACACCCTATGTGTTCAACCCGGATGAGGCGGGCGCCATGGCCGAGGCCGGCGCCGACATCATCGTCGCCCACATGGGTCTGACGACCGGCGGCGCGATCGGCGCCTCCACGGCGCTCTCGCTCGACGACTGCGTCGGGCGCATCAACGCGATCGGCGAGGCGGCGCGCCGCGTGCGACCCGACGTTATCCTGCTCTGCCACGGCGGTCCGATTGCCGAGCCCGAGGATGCGCAGTATGTGCTGCGCCACTGCCCCGATTGCCACGGCTTCTACGGCGCCTCCAGCATGGAGCGGCTGCCGAGCGAACGTGCCCTCATCGACCAGACGAAACGCTTCAAGCAGATCACCCGCTGACCGCGGGAATGGGAGGATGACATGGCAAAGGCTTATGCGAGCGCGATCATCGACGCGCCGGTCGAACGCGTTTGGGCAGCGATCCGGGACTTCGGCGCGCTCGCGTCCTGGCACCCGGCGCTGGACCGCAGCGAGATCGAGGGCGGCGGCGATCCTGATGTCGTCGGCTGCATCCGCAAGCTGGAGTTGAAGGGCGGCGCCGTCGCGCGCGAGCGGCTGCTGATGCTGGACGACAGCCGCTACACCTTCGCCTACAACTTCGAGACGCCAGCCTTCCCGATAGACAACTATGTCGCGACGGTCGAGCTGATTCCCGTCACCAACGGCGACCGGACCTTCGCGCAATGGACCGGGATGTTCGACCCGCGGCCGGACGAGGAGGGCGATTTCGTCGATGTGATCTCGAACGCGGTCTTCGCGTCGGGCTGGACGGCGCTGGCGGAGCGGCTGGCCGGTGCGGCGGCGCCCGAAGGCGCCGATCGTTGGCAGGGGTTGCGGCCGGCCAAGGTCTTCTGCTCCTCGGTCATCCCCGCCTCTGCGGCGCGCGTCTGGGCGGTGGTGCGCGACTTCGCCGGCATGGGCGAGTGGCACCCCGACATCACGGGCATGCACATGCTGGGCGGCGCCCGGCCAGACAAGGTTTCCGGCACGCGGCACTTCAGCTTCGGCGACGGCGTGATCGAGGAGCAGCTGACTTTCCTGTCCGATCCCGATCGCGCTTTCCGCTACCGCATCCTGGCGAGCGGGAACGCTTGGCTGAACTATCACGCCGCGCTGCGTCTTTACGACGTGACCGCTGGCGACCACTGCCTCGCCGTCTGGACCGCCGACTGGTTGGCGTCGCCCCAGGACGACCTGACGCTCATCCCCTTCGTCCATGACGGGGTCTTCCAGCGCGCCTTCGATACGGTGGGGGAGAAGCTCGCCGCGGGATGAGGGCCCAAGGCGGCTCGTCGGCTTCGCGCCGTCAGCGGTTGCGCATCGCCATCGCTGCCCAGACCTCGGGCGCGCGCGGGATGGGTGCGATCGCGCCGTAACCTGTGGTGGAGATGGCCGCCGCCGCAGCCGCGTAGTGCGCCGCGTCCTCGGGCGCATCCCCGTTCAGCAGCCGCGCGATCACGGCACCGCAGAAGGTGTCTCCGGCCCCGGTGGCATCCACGGCGGCCGCGGGAAAAGGTGCTATCCGCTTGCGCACCTCCGGCGTGCCGAAATAAACGCCTTCGCGTCCCATCTTCAGCAGAACGAGGCCCGGTCCCAGCCCCAGGTAGAAATCGAGCACCGCGTCCGGATCGGTGAGCCCGGTCAATGCCGCGGCGTCGTCCATCCCGGGCATTGCGATATCGGCCTCGCCGATGGCGGCGTGTATGATGGCTGCCGCCCGCCGGGGCGACCACAGGGCGGGCCGGTAGTTGGTGTCGTAGGCGATCGCGACGCCGTGCTGGCGGGCGATTGCGAAGGCATGGAAGACGGCGTCCGTCGCGCTGTCGGAGATTGCTTGGCTGATGCCGCTCGCGAAGATCAGCCGGGCGGCGGCGACCCCCGCCTCGGGTATGTCGGCGGGTGTCAGCGCCGATGCGGCCGAGCCCTTGCGGTGGTAGTTGAAGCGGTGCCCGTCGGGTCCGTGGGTCACGAAATAGACGCCGGTCGGGTGCACATCGGACCGCCGCACATGGCTCACGTCCACCCCCTCGGCGGCCCAGAGAGCGAGCAGCGCCTCGCCGGCCGGATCTCGTCCGATGGCGGTGATGTAGCCGACCTGTGCCCCTTGGCGGGCGGCGGCGACCGCCACGTTCGAGCTGTCACCGCCGAAGCCCTGCACGTAGATCACACGGCCGTCGGGCAGAGGGGGCTGCTGGTTGAACTCCAGCATCGGCTCCCCGATGCAAAGCAACTCGGCGGTCATCCCGGTGCGCTCGTCAGGCGGCGAGGATCTGGCGGGCCACGTCCATCACCGCGCCCCGCTCATTGGCGGCGACCAGCGACTCGTCCACCAGCTTGCCGCCCATGCCGACAAATGCGGCGCCAGCGGCGAGGTAGGCCGCGAGGTTGCCCGGGTCGACGCCGCCCGTCGGGCAGAAGACGACCTCGGGGAACACGCTTCGCAGCGCCTTGATGTGGCCGGGGCCGCCGGCCGAACTCGCTGGAAATACCTTCACCACCTGCGCCCCGGCGCGATGAGCCGCACGGACCTCCGTGGGCGTCGTGGCGCCCGACATCAGCACCGCACCCGCCCGCCTTACGGGGGCCACCAGATCGGGGTCGACCCATGGGGATACCAGAAACCGGGCACCGGCGCGCAAGCAGGTCTCAGCCGTCTCCACGTCAGGCACGGTGCCGGCGCCGACGAGCAAGGCCGGGTCCGACGACAGTTCGCGGATGAGGCCGGGCGCGTCAGGGATCGTCATGGTGATCTCGAAGATGCGCAAGCCCGCGTCATAGAGCCAGCGCACTGCTGTCGCGGCGTGAGCGGCGCTTTTCATGCGCACCACCGGGACGACGCGGGCGGCCCGCAACTGGCCGATCAGGGGGTGTTCGCTCATGCCGGGTTTCCTTCCGCTCGACGTCGCTCGCTACGGTAGAGGATTTTGCACGAGCGCGCGCCCCGCCGCCAGAACCCCCGCCACCAGCGCGTCGGCATCCTCCGCGCGGCTGCGATGATTGACGAAGGCTGCCCGGATCGCGACCGCCCCACCGATAAGCGTGGTGGATGGCGCGGCGAGCCCCGCCTCCTGGATATCGGCGACGATCGCGGTGTTGAGGGCGTCGGCCTGTGCCGGTGGTGCGCGATAGCGGAAACAGACGATGTTGAGCGGCACGGGCGCGAGCAGTTCCAGTTCCGGCTCCGCCTCCACCCGGGCGGCGAGGTGGCCGGCGAGCGAACAGCTGCGCTCGGCGACCGCGGCCAGCCTCTCCGTGCCGAAGGCCTGCAGGGTGAACCAGACCTTGAGCGCACGGAAGCCGCGCGAGAGGTCGGGGCCGAGGTCGCAGGGCCAGGGTGCATTGGCGGAGAGGCCGCGCGCGCCGGGGGTAAGATAGGCCGAGGGCGCGGCGAAGGTGGCGATCTGGTCGGCCTCGTCGCGCACCAGGATGCAGCCCGCGTCGTAGGGAACCTGCGCCCATTTATGGAAGTCGAAGGCAATCGAGCGAGCGCGGTCCATGCCCGCGACCTTCGGGCTTAGCGTTGGCGACAGCGCGACGAGCGCTCCGAACGCGCCATCGACGTGGAACCAGAGCCTCTCCCGTTCGGCGAGATCGGCAATCGCCGTCAGATCGTCGAAGGCGCCGACATCGACTGATCCGGCCGTGCCAACGACGAGGAAGGGAACAGCGCCCGCGGCGCGGTCCTCGGCGATGGCCGTGGCCAGGGCGCGCGTGTCCATGGCGAACGTCGCATCCACGGGAATGAGTCGCAGGGCATCGCTGCCGATCCCGGCCATGTCCAGCGCATCCGGCACGCACCGATGCACGCCAGCCGAGGCATAGGCGGTGAGGCGGGCGCCGCCGAGACCATCTCGCCGCGCGGCCGCACCGAGTGCCGCTCCGCGCGCCATCAGGACCGCGATGAAATTGGCCATGGAACTGCCGGTGACGAGAAGACCACCAGCCGTCTTGGGCAGTCCGAAGGCATCCGCCGCCCAGCGGATGACCTGCCGCTCAACTTCGATCGGCGCGTGATCCCGGCCCCCGAGATTGGCGTTCAGTCCGGCGGCCAGCATCTCGGCCAGCATGCCGAGCGGCGTGCCGCCGCCGTGGACCCAGCCCATGAAACGCGGATGCGTGTTGCCGGTCCCGTAGGGCAGAATATCGTCGCGGAACCGTTGGTAAAGCGCCCCTGGGTCTTCCCCCTCCACCGTCAGAGGCTGGCGCAGACGCTCGCGGATGGTGGGCGGGATGGGCTGCCAGACAGGGTTCTGCCGCAGATCCCGCAAATGATCGACCATATCGTCGAGCATGCGGTGCCCGAGGCTCCGTAGCGCGTCCCAATCCCGTGGATCAAGGTCAGCATCGGTATTCTGGCTGAGGAGTTCGAGAGGTCTATCGATCAACACGCTGTCCTTGGAAGCAGCGTGTTCAGAAGGCGCGGCGGAACCTCCGCGTCAAGCAGCAGTTGATCAAAGCAGGTGTCAGCAGCGCCCACTCCAGGAGCCGACCCATTGCCGGTCGCGGTCGAGCCCGCCGAGCTGCAAACCGCATCGGCCGAACGGTTCGAACCCCTGCGGCAGAGTGTCCGGCTCGAACTCCGGCTCCGCTGCGGCAGTCTGAGCCGAGACGGCTTCAGAGACCGCTGGCCGACGGCGAAAGCCCCAGATCGAGGCCGACTTCGAATGATCGAACGGAATCTCGTTCAGGGTTTCCGCAGCAGCTTTCTGAGCCATCGAGTGCTCCTTCACGTCGTGATCACGGCCGAATTAAGACACATTTGCGCCATATTTTCCAGCACGCTGAGCCAAGAGAAGGAAGTTTGCCAATCACGAATTGCGACAGAATGATGGCAGGCGCGAAAATGGTCCGATCTGCCCCGCCAGAACATGCTGTCAGAGCATGATGCGGGCGCCCGCGAGACGCAGCACGACCGTCGTCACAAGAAGCGCCACGACGATGACGGTGAGCACCCAGCGCAGCCAGAGGTAGCGGCCGGACACCCAGCCGCGCCGGTAGGCGCTCTGCTCCGCGATGTTGGTCGCGAGGAAGCCGGCGATCAGCACGCAGAGCGCGATGACCGGTGCCGGGGCCAGGACGGCGATGAGCAGCGCTACCCAGCCGGTGAGGGACGGCAACACGCCTAGGCCGATGCGCGGCCGGTGTGCGGGATCCTGCCGCGTCGACGCGGGCGCCAGTCCGGCTAGCGAGGCGGGAGGCTCGGCGAGCGCGAAGCCCCAGTGGACGCCGCCAAGGAAGGAGAGGATGACGGAACCGTAGGCGATGAGCGCGAGCATGGCGCGCGCGTCTGCAGGCTCGCGCCAGGCGCAGGCGAGGTAGGCGCAGACCAGAAAAGGTATCAGGCCGAGGAAGCCCAGCAGGAGAACCAAGGGGTCGTTGGCGCGCATCGTGGCGGTCCTTGTCGTTATGATTGCCTTATAACAGCGCCGCGCAGGATTGCTGCCTCGGGCCGCACCGCGCCGCCCGGCATGGGCTGGCCCAGCGGACAGTTGATAGCTCGCTGCCCCGAACCGCGGCAGTTTGCTGTAAGAAGGCGTCTCGTCCGCGCTCGGACGTTCCGTCCGGTGTATGATACCCAAGATTTTGGCGACCTGAGCGAGACCGTCCTGGTCTCGCACAAGCGGAGGCGTGTGACTGGCGTGACGATCTGGCTGGAAGCCATCGGCATCCTTGTGCTGATCCTGATCAACGGTCTCTTCGCCTGTAGTGAACTGGCCATGATCTCCGCCCGGCGGGCACGGCTCGCGGTTCTGGAGCGGAAGGGTGTGGCCGGTGCAGGGGTCGCGCGGCGGCTGGCCGAGAACCCACAGATTTTTCTGCCCACCGTTCAGGTCGGCATCACCGTCGTCAGCGTGATCACCGGGATGCTGAGCGGTGAGCGCATCACCGGGCAGGTGGAGCGCCTGCTGGCGGCTGTGGTCCTGCTGCAGCCCTTCGCGCATGGGCTCGCTTTCGTTCTGACGGTCATGGTGATTACCTTCCTGACCATGGTGTTGGGCGAGTTGGTGCCGAAGCAGCTCGCTCTCCGCCGGCCGGAGAAGGTGGCGGCGGTGGCCGCGCCGATGCTGATCGCCATCGCCCGCGTCACGACCCCCCTGGTCTGGCTTCTCGGCAAGACCTCGGCCGGCATCCTGTTGCTGTTCGGGCTCGCCGGCACACGTCCCGAGCACCCGAGCGAGGAGGAGCTGCGTGCTCTCCTGGCCGAAAGCACCCAGACCGGTGTGCTAGAGAGCGAGGAGAAGCTCATGATCGAGCGGGTTCTGCGGCTCGCGGACAAGCCGGTTCGCGCGATCATGACGCCGCGCACCGAGATCGCCTGGCTCGACCGGGCTGTTCCGTCCGAGGGCCTCATCGCCAAGATAAAGAGTAGCCAGCATTCGCGGTTCGTGGTGGGGGACGGCTCAGTCGACAATGTCGTCGGCATCGTCCAGGCCAAGGATCTGCTGGACCAACTGCTGGTCGCCGGACGGCTGCGGCTCGATGACGCCCTCCTCCAACCGATGATCGTGCCGGATGCCATCAGCGCGCTCGACGCCTTCGAGCGGCTGAAGGGCGACGCGCATGGCATGGCCTTCGTCATCGACGAGTACGGCAGCTTCGAGGGCCTGATCACGGCGGCGGACATGCTGGAGGCCATTGTCGGCGATGCCGATGACCGCGTGGCTGACCACGCGGCTGGCCAGAAGGGCGTGCCGGAGGAGAACAGCTTCGTGGTCGACGGGCTGATGCCGCTCGACGAGCTGATGGAGAAGCTTCAGATCACGAGCGTGCCGGCGCAGGGAACCTATCACACGGCGGCCGGGCTTATGCTGGCGCTGCTGCGCCGGGTGCCGCAGACCGGGGACAGGATTGCCTTCGGCGGCTGGCGGTTCGAGGTTCTGGCGATGGATGGCCGGCGCGTCGATCGTCTCAGCGTCGAACGGGAGAGTGAGGTGGTGACATGACCGGAGGAGCCGAGGAAAGCGGGCGTGTGGCCCGCGCGGATGGCGTCGAGCTTGCCTGGAAGCGGTCGCCGGGACGCGAACCCACGATTGTCTTCCTCCCCGGCTTCCGCAGCGACATGGAAGGCAGCAAGGCCTTGCGGCTCGCGGCCTTCGCGGCGGCAAGGCGGCAGGCGATGCTGCGGTTCGATTACTCTGGCCACGGCGTCAGCGGCGGTCGGTTCGAGGATGGCACCATCGGACTCTGGACCGCTGATGCGCTACAGATCGTCGATAACCTGACCGAGGGACCGCTGCTTCTCGTTGGCTCATCGATGGGCGGGTGGATCGGATTGAACCTGGCGCTCGCGCGGCCTGAGCGGGCTGTAGCCTATATCGGCATCGCGGCGGCGCCCGATTTCACCGAGAGGCTGATCTGGGCGACGATGCCCGACGCGGCGCGGGAGCGCCTGCTGGCGGAGGGCGTCGTCCATGCTCCGAGCCCCTACGGAGCACCGCTGCCGATCACGCTGACGCTGATCGAGGAGGGGCGGCATCATCTTCTCCTTCATGGCCCCATCCCGTTGCGGTGCCCTGTGCGGCTGTTGCAGGGGCAGCAGGATCCGGACGTGCCCTGGGCCACCGCCCTTACCCTTGCCGAGCAACTGGAGAGCGAGGATGTCGTCGTGACGCTGATCAAGGACGGCGATCATCGGCTTTCGCGTGAAGCCGACCTTCTGGCGCTCGAGGATGTGGTCGCCCGCCTGCTGCCGGTGTAGAGCCGGATCGGCAGGCGCGGTCATAAGCGCCGAATGGAGGGTGCGACTGTGAGACAAGGCTTGCGTGAAGCGATTCTGACCGTGCTTCTGACGACGGCTATGCTGGCGCCGGCAACGGGTGCCTGGGCCAAGGGCGGCAACTATGTGCCGGTCGCCGCCGTCGATCTCGACGACATCCTGCCGCCGCCGCCGGCTCCCGGCTCGGCTGCTCAAATCGCCGATATGCAGGCTGTTCTCGCGGCGCAGGAAGCGCGGACCCCCCACGATGTCGAACAGGCCATGGCCGACTTCAAGAAGTCCATCTTCCGGTTCAAGGATGTGCTGGGCCCTAACTTCACACCGAAAAACCTGCCCTTTACCAACGCATTCTTCCGCCGTGTCCTGTCCGATGACGAGGCCATCGTATCCCAGGCCAAGGACTACTTCGCCCGGCCCCGGCCCTTCATCACGAACAGCGACGTGAACCCGATAATGCTGCGTCCCGGCGGCGGCGGCTATCCGAGCGGCCACTCAACCTTCGCATATGTCGCCGCCGTCATCGTGAGCATGATGGTGCCTGAGAAACGTGATGCGATCTTTGCCCGCGCCGACCAGTTCGAGCAGATGCGCGTCATTTCCGGCGAGCACTATCCGACCGATGTGGAGGCGGGCCGCATAGCAGGCGGGGCCATCGCCAACGCCTTCATCCACTCGCCGAAGTTCATGGCAGACCTCGAGATCTCCAAGGCGGAGGTGCGCAAGGCGCTCGGGCTGAAGGAATAACCGCTTGCGCCGCGCTGGCGGGCCGAGTGAACGGAGACGGGTTGGGAGTGACGACCGTCTCAGCCTCCGACGTAGGTGGTGTCTGTGACTATCGGTCGCTTCATGAGTTCGAAACCTGAGAGGTGCAGATAGTCCACGAGCCGCTCGGCGGTGATCCGGGCAAGTGCCTCATCGCCCCGCCTGCGACTGCGGGTTCCCGGCCAGCTGCGGAGAACATAGGCCATCTCGCGGACGACCTCCTGGTCATCGGCGGGACGTAGGGAGCGCTCAGACACATGATCAAGCATGATGCGGACCTCGTTTTGAGAACGACATCACCTTAACGAATAAAAGGTGAACAAGTCAAGAACAGATGGTGGCAATCTCCTTAAGTCGTGACATTTCCTACGCCTGCGTCACCGTTTCGATAACGTTTGCCAGCACTCCCACAGCCTCCGCCACCCATTCCCGCCGCGCACCCGCGAAACTCAGCCGCAGATGGGGGCCTGGCGCTTCCGCTGGAAACCAATGCCGCCCGGAACCGACCAGAACGCCGCGGGCCGCCGCTTCACGCGCGACGTGATCATCCGAAACCCCGGACGGCAGGGCCACCCATAGGTGGAGGCCGCCCGCAGGGACGTGGCGAAGCGCGTCCGGCCTCAACTGGCGCCTGACCTCGGTCGCGAGCTGATCCCGCCTTGCGCGCAGATCGGCCCGCAGCGCCTTCAGATGTTTTGGCCAGCTGGGCGCGGTGACGAGTTGTAGCGCCGTCTCCTGCATCAGTCCCGGAACCGAGAAATCGTCGACGAGGCGAGCGGTCCGCAGCCGTTCCAGCGCCGCGCCACGGGCGCAGATGGCCCCGATCCGAAGGCCGGGCGCCACGCATTTGCTGAGCGAGCGGACATATACGACATGCCCGTCAGGGTCCGATTGGGCGAGGGGCGGAGGTGGATCGCCGGCTAGGCTGAAGTCGCGGGCCCAGTCGTCTTCGATGAGGAAGGCGCCTGCCTGCCGGACGATCCGCAGCACCTCTGCCCGTCGCGACTGTGACAGCACCGCCCCCGTCGGGTTCGCGAAGGTCGGCTGGCAGTAGAAGACACGGGCCCCGGTTCGGGCAAAGGCTTCCTCGAGCAGGTCCGGCCGCACACCCTCCGCATCCATGGGAACAGGCACGAGGCGTAACCCCGCCGCGGTCGCAGCGGCGATGGCGCCCGTATAGGTAGGGCTCTCCAGCAGCACCGGGTCGCCAGCCTGGGCCAGTGCGCGGAAAGCCGCCGCGTTGGCGGCCTGGGTGCCGGGACAGATCGTCACCTCGTTGGCGGCATAGGCGCCCCCTGTCTCGTCCGCGAACCAAGCGCGCAGAGCTTCCAGCCCCTCAACCGGGACCCGCGCCCAGATGCCAGGGCGGCGGAGCGCCCTGCCACCCGCCGCGGCGAGGAGCGCGAGCGGGAGCGCGTCCTCCGGCAGATAACCGATGTTGAGCGCCCTCGCCTGTGGCGGCGGCATTGCAAGGAGTGAACTCAGCCCCCCGGCAATGGCACGTGGCGAGCCGAGGGCGAGGCTCTGCCAGCCATAGTCGGCGGCGAGACGATGCAACTCGGGCACGTCGCGAACGAATGTTCCGTGGCCCGGCCGCGCCTCGATCAGTCCCGCCTGCGTCAGGGCAGCAAGCGCGCGCTGGACCGTCACCGGACTTACCTGCAGCGTCCGCATGACCTCTCTGACCGAGGGAAGGCGCGCGCCCGGCGCCGCCTGCTGCGCCACCTCGCGCAGATATTGAGTAACGCGCCAACTGCTGTTATTCATTTCCATGGAAGACATAGATAACGCTACCGCTGCTCATCCGATAACGCAACAGCGCGCTCGCGGGGTGTCGATCCGCCCGCTGGGCGGCTTCATCCGCCGGCTGATCCGCACCATTCGCAGCCGCCGGGAGCTTGCCAGGATGGACGACCGCATGTGGGCGGACATCGGGGTGTCCCGTGGCGAGGCGCTGATGGAATCCCGGCGCCCCGCCTGGGACATGGAAACGCCCCCCGATGCCACGCGGCGTTCCCGGGGCCGTTGAGCCGACGACGTCCGCCTCCACGGGCCGGTCTGCTTTGTTGCGAAGCCGCCACTACCGGTCCGTTGCACCGCACCCATATGCGCTTCCGCGATGACCATTCGGCCATCGACATGGGGAGACGCCTGCGCATGCCGGATGCCGCCGAGCCGATAACACTGCCGCGTGCCGGCGTGCCGGCGAGCGAAGTGCCTCGCCCTCAGGGGTTGCTTGTTCTTCTCGTCGCTGTCGTGGTCGTGGCGGCGCTCTACCTCGCCAAGACCGTCCTCATCCCGATCACCCTCGCCGTTATGCTGAGCTTCGTGCTCGGCCCCGTCGTCGGCCTTTTCCGCCGCCTCCACCTCCCCAAGGTGGTGGCGGTTCTGCTTGCCGTGCTGCTGGCCCTCACGGTCATCCTGCTCGTCGCCGCGCTCATCGGCACGCAGATCGCTAATCTCGCCGGCAGCCTGCCGCAGTACCAGGCCACGGTCATGCAGAAGTTCGACACGGTGCGGAGCTTCGTCACCGACCGCCTGAACGCGGTCATGAGCAATTTCGCGACCATCCCGACGGTACAGGGTCATCATGCGGGTGGAGCCGGTGCGGCCCATACGGCCGCGGCGGGGTCGGGCGCTGGTCAGCCACTGCCAGTGGCGGTGGAACAGCCGCCGCCCTCGGCGCTGTCGCTCGCCAAGAGCCTGCTCGAGCCTGTCCTGGCACCGATCGAGACCATCGGCATCGTCATCGTCTTCGCGATCTTCTTCCTTCTTCAGAAGGAGGACCTGCGGGACCGCCTCATCCGGCTGTTCGGCTCGAGTGACCTGCACCGGACGACACTCGCGATCGACGACGCCGGCAGCCGGCTGTCGCGCTACTTCCTGACGCAGACCGGCATCAATGCGGGCTTCGGAGTCGTCATCGGCACCGGCCTCGCCTTTCTCGGCCTGCCGAGCCCCGTGCTGTGGGGCGTGCTCGCCATGCTGCTGCGCTTCGTGCCCTATATCGGTTCGCTGATCTCGGCGCTGCTGCCGGTGGCGCTGGCCGCGGCAGTCGATCCGCATTGGGGTCTCGCGATTTCGACGCTCGCTTTGTTCGTGGTGGCCGAGGGCGTCACGGGTCAGATCGTCGAGCCGATGACCTATGGAAGCACCACAGGCCTCTCGCCGGTCGCCGTGTTGGTCGTGGCGGTCTTCTGGAGCTGGCTCTGGGGGCCCATCGGCCTCATCCTCTCGACGCCGCTCACCCTCTGCCTCGTTGTCTTGGGCCGTCACGTCAAGCGCCTCGAATTCTTTGACGTCCTACTGGGCGACCGGCCGGCGCTGACACCGGTCGAGACCTTCTACCAGCGTCTTCTCGCTCATGATCCGGACGAGGTGCAGGAACAGGCCGAGCAACTCCTGCAGACGCGCTCGCTCTCCGCTTATTACGATGGCGTGGCGCGCAAGGGGCTCCAGCTTGCCGCCAATGACATCTTGCGTGGCGCCCTGTCTGGCGCCCAGGTAGCGCGGCTCCGCACCGACCTCGCCACGCTGATCGACGAGTTGGAAGGCGCGGACGACATCGACCCGCCGCATAGGCTCAACGTGAAGGACGGCGCCGTCGCCGGCGTCGAGCGGCCGGAGCGCGTCGTGGAGAAGCAGCCGGCGCCCGATGTCGCGATCGAGGGAGTGGTCGCCGAAGCCGAGGGGCATGAACCCCCCGTCCGGCCGCTCGCCCTCTGTGTCTCCGGGCGGGGGCCGCTGGATGACGTGCCCTGTGCGATGCTGGCCCAACTTCTTCGCAAGCACGGCTTCGAGACGCGGATCGTGACGCATGAGGAGGCATCGCGCAGCCACATCGGCAAGCTCGACACAGGGAATGCGGCCCTGGTCTGCGTCTCCTGCCTTGAGATCACCGGACAGCCGCCGCATGTCCGCTACCTGATCCGGCGTCTGCGCAACAAGTTGCCGAAGGCGCCCGTCCTCGTCGGGCTCTGGGAAGCGGGAGACCCGATCCTGGTCGACGAGGATTTGCGCCGCATGATGGGCGCGGATGCCTACGTCGGCTCACTGCGGGACATGGTCATCCAGGCGGTCGAACTCGTGCAGACAGAGGACGATGAGTGACCGCTAACGTGGCCTGCGCGCGGCGGCGAGCGTCGCGAGGCTGAGCCAGCCCGCCATGACGAGGAAGCCGCCGGTGGGTGCGATGGCGGGCAATTCCGTGCCGGTGAGCGCCAGGGTATAGACCGCGCCGCAGAACAGGACCGTGCCGAGGGCGAAGCCCGTGCCCGCCAGCGCCACACGCCGCCGTCCGGCACCCACCCGCGTCAGGATGCCGCAGCCGATAAGGGCGAGCGCGTGCCACATCTGCATCTCGATCGCGGTATGGACGAGGCCGAGCGCGTCGGGCGTGATCCTGCCGGGGAGCGCGTGCGCGGCGAGCGCCGCCATGATGACGCCGGTGAGGCCCAGAAGCCCCGCCAATCCCAGCCAAAGACGATCCATGGGCGCAATCCTCATGCATGGCGGCAGTGGCTTGCCGCCATGCTCGCACCCCGCTATATGCCGGCCCTCGGCCGGACAAGACCGAGGCTTCACCGCTTCTGGTGTAACGGGACGTAGCACAGCCTGGTAGTGCGCCTGCTTCGGGAGCAGGAGGCCGGAGGTTCGAATCCTCTCGTCCCGACCAGCCTAGATCCGCACGCCACCGCACCAACGCTTACGGCGGTGGCCGATCATGGCTAAAAGGATAACGGACCCTGCCAGCAGGAGGTTATCTGATGCCCACACTCCACCCCCGGATCGCCGCCGTCACAGATCGTGTGCGTGACCGCAGCCGCCCGTCGCGCGATGCCTACCTGTCCCGCACGCGTGAGAGTGCCGCGGCGTTCCCCGCTCGTTCCGGACTGTCCTGCGCAAACCTCGCCCATGCCTATGCGCCGATGCCGGCCGGCGACAAGCATCGCCTGGCCACGGGCGTCGCGCCCAATATCGGCATCATCACCTCCTACAACGACATGCTCTCGGCGCATCAGCCCTACGAGCACTACCCCGAGATCATCCGTAAGGCGGCCCGGCTCGCCAGTGGTCTTGCGCAGGTCGCGGGCGGCGTGCCGGCCATGTGTGACGGCGTCACCCAGGGCAACCCAGGCATGGAGATGTCGCTGTTTTCCCGCGACGTGATTGCGATGTCGACGGCCATCGGCTTGTCCCACAATGTCTATGACGCGGCATTGATGCTTGGGATCTGCGACAAGATCGTGCCCGGCCTCGTCATCGGCGCGCTGCAGTTCGGCCATCTGCCAACGATCTTCGTGCCGGCGGGGCCGATGAGTTCGGGCATCTCGAACGCCGAGAAGGCGAAGACGCGGCAGCAGTTTGCGCTCGGCGAGGTCGGGCGGGATGCGCTGCTGGAATCCGAGATGAAGGCCTACCACGGCCCCGGCACCTGCACCTTCTACGGGACCGCTAATTCCAACCAGATGCTGATGGAGGTCATGGGCCTGCATCTGCCGGGCGCGGCCTTCGTGCATCCCAACACGCCCCTGCGGGATGCGCTGACCGCGGCGGCGGCTCGCCGCGTGCTGGAGATCACCGCGCGGGGCAACCAATACACCCCGATCGCCGAGGTGGTGGACGAGCGCGCGATCATCAACGGCATCGTGGCCCTGATGGCGACGGGGGGCTCGACCAACCACACGATCCATCTGGTCGCGATGGCGCGGGCCGCGGGCATCCAGATCACCTGGGACGATTTCGACGATGTCTCGGCGGCGACACCGCTGCTCGCCCGTATCTATCCGAACGGGAAGGCGGACGTGAACCACTTCCATGCCGCCGGCGGCATGGCCTTCCTGATCGGCGAGTTACTCGATGCGGGGCTGCTGCATGGCGACGTGAAGACAGTCGCGGGAACGGGGCTTGCCGCCTATCGGCAGGAGCCCACTCTGGACCATGGAACGCTGGTCTGGAACGACGGTGCCGCGCGGAGCGGCGATCCGTCGGTGCTGTCGACGGTGGCGAAGCCTTTCTCGGCGGATGGCGGATTGCGACTCATGCAGGGCAATCTGGGCCGTGGCGTCATCAAGATCTCCGCCGTTGCGCCCGAGCACCGGCATGTTCGCGCCCCGGCGATCGTGTTCGACACGCAGGAGGAGATGGTCGCTGCGCACAAGCGCGGCGAGTTGCAGCGCGATTTCATCGCGGTCGTCCGCCACCAGGGTCCGCGCGCCAACGGGATGCCCGAGCTGCATCGGCTGACGCCGGTTTTAGGCGCCCTGCAGGATCAGGGCTTCCATGTCGGGCTCGTCACCGACGGCCGGATGTCCGGCGCGTCCGGCAAGGTGCCAATGGTGATCCACCTCTCGCCCGAGGTCATGATGGGTGGCCCGGTCGGCCGTGTGCGCGACGGCGACGTCATCACGCTCGACGCCGAGGCCGGAACTCTGGTGGCCGAGGTGGGCGAGGCCGAGTGGGCGGCCCGCGATGTGGCGGTCGACGCTCACGATCCACTGGCCGAGACATTGGGACGCGGGTTGTTCGAGGGGATGCGCGCCCGCGCGTTGACCGCAGAGGAAGGCGCCTGGAGTTTCGCCGCCTGACCTCGTGGCCCATGTCGCATTTCGGAACCGGAACCTAGACTCTGGACAGGGTGCTCCCTGAGGTGATGGACGATCCCGCCGTCACCTCAGGCTGCAGCATCGGCCTCCTCTTCGGTCTCGATGATGGCGAGGGTCGCTCCCACGGCGGCCGCCTCATCCTCGTCGATCAGAATGGTCTTGAGAGTGCCGGTCGCCGGACTTTCCAGATCCATGTCGAGTTTGGGCGTGCTGATGATGGCGATGACCTCGCCTTCGATGACCGCGTCGCCCTCTGACTTCACCCAGGTCCGCATCTGACCGCTCTCGACCTTCTCGCCCAGGACCGGCATCACCAATTCCACGTCCACACTTGGCCTCCCTTTGTCTCTAAGGCCCATCCGGGCGAGGGCCAGACTATCTCAATGCCGGCTTCCCGTCGCCGCTATTGGCGCGCGAAAGCCAATCCGACTATCTGATGAGAGAAGGGCGACGAGTGCCTGCGTCCGCGCCCGGCACGCGGTCTCGAACCAGCGTTCCTCCAATAGAATTTTTCTATGTTGCACGATCAATGATTATGCTGCGGCGAGGCGCCCCGCGGCGGCGGCCGGAGCTATCCCAGCGATCGCGTGCCGGCTACCCGCTCGCGTTCCATCTGCTCGATCATCATGGCGGCGAGTTCAGGTCCGCGGAACGGTTTGCGACAGACGCGCCAGCCTGGGCGATCCGGCGGCAAGGCGTGATCCCCATAACCTGAGATGAACAGGAACGGCGTCCGCCGAGCGGCGAGTGCCTCGGCCACGACGTAGCTGCGATCACCGGTCAGATTGATGTCCAGAAGGCCGAAATCTATGTCATCGCTGATGGCTGCTTTGTGGGCCGGCGCCACGTCTGAAAAGGGGCCGACGATCTCACACCGGATATCCTGCAGAAAATCCTCGATGGCCATGGAGACAAGCATCTCATCCTCGGCGACGAGGACCCTTAAGCCCAAGAGTTGCTTCGGAGGGGTGAACATGTCTCGGTGCCTTACTCGTCGCCCTAAACGAAGGTTTGATCCGCGGCAGCGACCTTGGCCCCCTCGAACCCTGCCAGACAACCCCATGTTACCGCTATCGTATGTCACGAAAGTGTTAGAGCTGGCTTGGGAGGTGTCAGAGATGGTCGACCACGCATCCGGGTCCCGCCGCTCCGGCGACCAAGACGAGGTTCAGGAGATGCGGACGCCCTGACGACGCAACGTGGACTGCACCGCGCCTACGTCGACGGCGTCGACATCGCGACCCGCCTTGACGGAGAGCGCGGCCGCGACACCGGCGCCCTGTCCGGCGACCGCGCAGCAGGCCATGTTGCGCGTGGCGGCATGCGCGATCCTGTCTCCGCCGATGGCGCGGCCCGTCACCAGCAGGTTGCGCACGCCTTGCGGCAGCATCGCCCGGTAGGGGATGTGCATATAACGGCCGGTCGTCGGCAGGATCAGAACGCCGTAACCGTCGATGAACTCGGGATAGATGCCGATCGAATCCTCGAACCGTCCCTGATGGCGCACATCGGCCTCGGTCATGTTGTAGACGGCGTCGATCTTCCGCGTATCGCGGATGCCGATCGTCATGCCGAAGTTGCGCAGCCGGGCCGAAGCGCAGCCGGGTGCGAACCGCCTCAGCGCCTCGATGGCGAGCATGGTCTGACGGCGGCCCTCGATCTCGAAGCGTGTCAGGCTATCCGGGTCCGTGCCGTCGCAACCGGCGAGGTGGATCAGGTTCATGTAGGTGAGTTCACCGGTGTCATGCATCGCGCCCCAAGTGCCGGAGATCGTGTTGAGATGCGGTGGTATGACGCCTGCCTCGATTGCCTTCTGGAACGGCTTCTTGAGGAAGGGCGAGAACATTGCATCCTCCTTGCCGGAGGTCTCGACGCTCCACTCGCCTGTTGACCAGTCACTGTAGGTCTGCGGGTCCGCGCGAACAGCCGCCATGAACGCTGTCTTGTCGACGCCCGCCAGATGGAACATCACAGACGCCGCCTGCATCTCCTCCACCGGCGTTTTGATCGTGAGGGCGCCGGCGCGGTGGGCCACATCGGCGTCTCCCGTCGCGTCGATGATACGCCGGCCGAGGATCGCCTCCCGCCCGGCCTTCGATTCCGTGATGATGCCGGCGATGGCGTCGCCATCGAGGATTGGCGCCACGAACTGCCGGTGCAGCATCGGCCGTATGCCGGCCTCCTCCACCAGCCGGTCGGCCACCAGCTTGAAGCCCTCGGAGTCGAGTTCGTAGCTCAGCGACTGGCTTTCCGGCACGGCGGCGCCCATCGCCTTCGCGCGTTCCTCGAACTCCCAGCCGATGCCGCCGGCCTCGACCGTCTGCTCGTGCCGGTACCAGGCGAAGCCCTCCACGCCGACGGTCGTGATGTTGCCGCCGAAGCAGCCGAAACGCTCGACGAGCGCGACCTCGACACCCGTGCGCGCCGCCGCCAATGCGGCCGCGAGGCCACCAGGGCCGGAACCCACGACGATCACATCCGTCTCGTGGATCACGTCGATCGAACGGCTCGGCTCGTGGATGGTCCTGATTTGCATGATATGGTCCTTCTGGAGGCTGCCAATTACCGTGGCTGGCTGCGTGGCGCCAGCGGGGAGCTCCAGGGCCGGTCGCGCCCGCGCCTTCCGACGGATTTCGATACGCGCCGGCAGGAGATCATTGTCCCTGGCATATCCTCCGGCTATAGATCGCTCACGGCGATGTGTGTCCCTGCTCGGACCCTTCCCGCGCCGTCACCACGACAGGATAGTAATGCACCAGGCCCTGCTGAATGGCGGCATCGGGCGGGACATCGAGGCCGTGCTGAACGTGCCGGCGGTCCCGACTATTCTCGATGTGGCCTGCGCCACCACGGGGATGGGCTTCGCCGTTGTGGCCCGGGTGACGGCCGACCGTTGGATCGCCTGCGGCGTCCGCGACGATATCGGATTCGGCTTGCGCCCGGGCGGCGAACTCAAGGTCGAGACCACGATCTGCCACGAAGTCCGCCAGCACCGCGAAGCCGTCATCATCGAGGACGTGAGCCAGGACGCCGTCTATCGCAGCCATCCGACGCTCGCCATGTACGGCTTCGGGAGCTACATCTCCGTGCCGATCCTGATGCCCGATGGCCGGTTCTTCGGCACGCTCTGCGCAATCGACCCGAAGCCGCGCAAGCTCCGGACGCCGGAGATCATCGGCTCGTTCAAGCTATTCGCGGAGCTCATCGCTTTTCATCTCGACGCTAATGCCCGCCTTGCCCAGACCGAGGCGACTCTCGCCCATGAGCGAGAGTTTTCCGAATTGCGCGAACAGTTCATCGCCGTGCTCGGCCACGACCTGCGCAATCCGCTCGCGGCGGTCAGCGCCGGCGTCACCCTGCTTTCCCGCAAGCCCAACCGCGCGGCCGAGATCGCGCCTCGGATCGAGAGCAGCATCGCCCGGATGTCAGGGTTGATCGACGACGTCATGGATTTCGCGCGTGGCCGCCTGGGCAGCGGGCTGATCCTGCAGCAAGATGCCGATGGCGCGGTCGAACCCGCGTTGCGGCAGGTCGTGCATGAGTTGCAGTCGACGCATCCGGACCGCAGCGTGATCCTCGGTTTCGTTTTCGATCAGCCGGTGCGATGCGACCAAGCCCGGATCGCGCAGCTTCTCTCCAATCTGCTTGCCAATGCCCTGACCTACAGCCCCGCGGGCACGCCCGTATCGGTCACCGCATCCTCGCGGCACGGCTGGTTTAACCTCTCTGTCGCGAATACCGGGGAGCCCATTCCCGCCGCGACCATCCCGATGTTGTTCCAGCCGTTTTTCCGTGGCGCTGTCCGCGCCAGTCAGCAGGGCCTGGGCCTCGGCCTTTACATCGCCTCCGAGATCGCGCGGGCGCATGGCGGACAGCTGAGCGTCACCTCGACCAACGTGGAGACGCGCTTCACGCTCCGGATGCCGGCAGGCGCCTGAACGTGCCTGAACATCATGGCTTTACGGACTTGCGGCAGAAGCAGTTCGCGGCATGGTCGTCGACGATGCCCACGGCCTGCATCCACGCATAGACGATGACCGGCCCCACGAACTTGAAGCCGCGCTTCTTGAGCGCCACTGAAATTTCCTGCGACAGCGGAGTGCTGGCGACGGGAGCGAGGCCGTCGCCCCGGATCGGCTTGCCTCCGGCCATGCCCCACGAGAAGCGGGAAAAGTCCTCGCCGTTGTCGCGCATCGCGAGGTAGGCGCGCGCGCCCCCGATTGTGGCCTCGATCTTGGCGCGGGCCCGGATGATGCCAGGGTCGGCCATCAGCCGCTCCACCTCCTCCGGTCCGAAGGCCGCCACGATTTCTGGCACGAAGCCTCGGAACGCCGAGCGAAAGCCGTCCCGCCGAAGCAGGATGGTGCGCCACGAGAGCCCGGCCTGAAAGCCCTCCAGCATCAGCGTCTCCCACAGCGCTCGGCTATCGTATTGTGGCCGACCCCATTCCTCGTCGTGATAGGCGGTCATGACCGGATCGCCCTCGGCCCAGGCGCAGCGAGGCTTGGCAGCGGCTTCGGTTTCCATGTCTTCCGTCTAGCCCACCGGTACGGCGCCTGAAATGAGCCTGCCCGCCTCCGGGTCAGCCGTGCATGCGCGACAGAAACTGGCGCAGACGGTCCGAGTTCGGCCGCAGGAAAACATCCTCGGGCTTGCCCTCCTCCTCCACGCGGCCCTGATGGAGGAAGACGACGCGGCTCGCAACTTGGCGCGCGAAGCTCATCTCATGGGTCACCACCAGCATCGTCCGCCCCTCCCTGGCGAGATCGCGCATGACGCCCAGGACTTCGCCCACGAGTTCCGGGTCGAGCGCGGAAGTCGGCTCGTCGAACAGCATGACGGCGGGCTCCATGCAGAGGGCGCGCGCGATGCCGACGCGCTGTTGCTGACCGCCCGAAAGCTGCACCGGATAGGCATCCCGCTTGGCGGTGAGGCCGACCTTCGCCAGCATCGCCTCCGCCCGCTCGATCGCTTCATGGCGGCTGAGACCGAGCACGTGGACCGGCGCCTCGGTGAGGTTCTGGATCACGGTCATATGGCTCCAGAGATTGAACTGCTGGAAAACCATGCCGAGCTGCCGGCGAACGCGCTCCACCTGACGGCGGTCGGCGGGTTCCTGCGTGCCGTCCCGCCGGCGGCGCATGGCGATGAGTTCGCCGCGCACGCGCACCTCGCCCGAATCCGGCGTCTCCAGGAGGTTGATGCAGCGCAGGAAGGTGCTTTTGCCGGAACCGCTGCTGCCGAGGATGGCGATCACGTCATGCTCCCGCGCGGTCAACGAGACGCCCTTGAGCACCTCGTGCGGACCAAAGCTTTTGTGCATGTCGTCCACGCGAAGCGCTTCCACCGTCGAGCTTGAACGCGCGGGCGAAAGCTCGGCCTGGGTCAAACTCATCCAGCGGCATCTCTCAATGGGTTCGGCCGACGATCCTCGCTTCGCGCGCATCCTGTCAAGCGAATGGCGTGACGCGGGCGAGACGATCGGGCGGAAGGGCGCCGATGGGAACGCCGTGCGGCGTGCATTTCCGGGTTGCCTGGGGCGAACTCCGCGGTGTAGTTGGGCCCGCCTGCGTGGCGCGCTGCTTGCATCAATGGGCCCGGGCCTTCCGCGCCCGAGAAACCGTCTTTAGGGAGACCCTCGTATGAAGAAGATTCTTGCTGCCGGTGCGCTGGCGGCAGTGCTTCTCGGCCTTGGTGGCACTCTGCCCGCTCAGGCGAAAGCGTTTACCGAGATCAAATTCGGCGTCGACGCCACCTATCCGCCCTTCGAGAGCCTGTCGCCCTCCGGCCAGTTCCAGGGCTTCGACATCGATCTCGGCAGGGCGATCTGTGCCTACCTCAAGGTCAAATGCGTCTTCGTGTCGCAGACCTTCGACAGCATCATCCCGGCGCTTCAGGCTCGCAAGTTCGACGCCATCCTGTCCTCGATGTCGAAGACCCCGGCGCGCGCCAAGGCCATCGACTTTTCCTCGCAAATGTATGACGAGCCTACCAGCCTGATCGCCAAGAAGGGCTCGGGCATCACGGGCTCGGTCGACAGCCTGAAGGGCAAGACGGTCGGCGTCGAGGCCGGGACGATCCAGGAAACCTACGCCAATACCTATTGGAAGCCGAAAGGCGTCCACGTTGTCTCCTATCCCGGTCAGGATCAGGTCTATTCCGATCTGCTCGCCGGCCGGCTCGATGCGTCGCTGCAGGATTCGGTCGAGGCCGATTACGGCTTTCTGCAGACGCCGAAGGGCAAGGATTACGCGGAGGTCGCGACCATCAAGTCCGATCGGCACGACGATCCGAAGGACGTTCTCGGCTCCTACGTCGCGATCGGCGTCCGCAAGAACGAACCCGAGCTGCTCGCCAAGATCGACAAGGCGATCGCCGGCATCCGCGCCGACGGCACCTACAAGAAGATCGAAGCGAAGTACTTCAACTTCGACGTCTACAACGACCAAGCCAATCACTGAGCTGCTCGCCTGATAGCGCTTCGATGAAGCGTGCGCTGGGCGGCGGGAGGATGGGTGTGCCATCCTCCCGCTCTGCGCGACCTGAAGTGACGCGGCAGGGCCAGGGTTGGGAGGCGTCGCGCTGATGTTCAATCTGCACGGCTACGGCCCGATCATCCTCGCCGGCACGCTGACGACGATCGAGTTGTCGATCCTCACCCTCGTCCTCTCCTTCATCCTTGGGCTGATCGGCGCATCGGCCAAGCTCTCCCGGAGCGGGATCGCGCGTGCCGTCGCGACAGTCTACACCACCATCATCCGCGGCGTACCCGATCTCGTCCTGATGCTGCTGCTGTTCTACAGCCTGCAGATCTGGCTGAACGACTTCACCGACTTCCTTAATCTGCGCCAGTTCAACCTCAGCCCGTTCACCGCTGGTGTCATCACCCTCGGCTTCATCTACGGCGCCTACTTCACCGAGACGTTCCGCGGCGCCTTCCTGGCCGTGCCGCGCGGGCAGATGGAAGCCGCGCGCTCCTTCGGGATGCGGCCGCTGCTCGCCTTCCGCCGCATTCTTTTTCCGCAGATGATGCGCTACGCGCTGCCGGCGCTCGCCAACAACTGGCAGGTCATCCTGAAGGCGACGGCGATCGTGTCGCTCATCGGCCTCTCGGACATCATCAAGGCGACGCAAGATGCCGGCAAGGGCACCTTCGAGACCTTCTATTTCTCGGTCGTCGCCGCCGCCGTCTATCTGGTGCTGACGACCGTTTCCAACGGCGTGCTGCTGATGCTGACGCGGCGCTACGCGATCGGGGTGAGGAAAGCGGCGCTGTGATCGGCATCATCCACGACTACTGGCGCGCCTATCTCTACACCGACGGCTACACCATGACCGGCGTCGCGATGACGCTGTGGCTTCTGACGGCGGCTCTCGTCATCGGCTTCTGCATCGCGCTGCCGCTCGCCATCGCCCGTAACTCCCGCAACCCGATTGTCTGGGTCCCTGTCTGGATCTTCGTCTTCGTCTTCACGGGCACGCCGCTCTATGCGCAGCTTCTGATCATCTACACCGGCGTCTACAGCCTGAGCATCGTGCAGCACACGCATTTCCTGAACGAGTTCTTCCGGCAGGGAATCGACTGCACAATCCTCGCCTTCGGCCTGAACACCGGCGCCTATACAACCGCCATCTTCGCCGGCGCGATCCGCGACACGGCCTTCGGCGAGGTCGAGGCGGCGCGCTCCCTCGGCATGTCCAACGTCACCCTCTACCGGCGCGTCATCATCCCGGCGGCGCTCCGCCGCGCCCTGCCGGCCTACAGCAACGAGGTCATCCTCATGCTGCATTCGACGACGCTCGCCTTCACCGCGACGGTGCCCGACATCCTCAAGATCGCGAACGACGCGAACGCCGCGACCTACGAGAGCTTCTCGGCCTTCGGCCTCGCGGCGATCCTCTACCTCTGCATCTCGTTCACGCTGATCTTCCTGTTCCGGCGCGCGGAACGCCATTTCCTGGCGTTCCTCAGGCCCTGAGCCGCGACCGCGGCGACGTGCTAATCGCCGGCTGCCGAGCGCAGGCCGAGCCCCTCCTCGTCGTTCAGCGACTCGAGCGACCGGCCTGCGGTTTCGGGCACCAGGATCGCGGTCAGGACCGCGCCGATAATGGCGACGGCCGCCAGCATGTAGATGACCACCACTTCGCCTAAGGCCGAGAAGATGAGCGGGAACAGGAAAGCGCTGATCGAGGCGCCGATCCGCCCGCCGACCACGGTGATGCTCTGCCCGACCGTGCGGATGCGGGTCGGTGTCAGCTCCACGCCCAGGATTGCCGCACCGCTGACCGCGGCGGGGCCGTTGATCGCCATGGTGTAGAGACCGAAGACGATCAGGCCGAGCAGCGGGATCGCGGCAAGGTATTGTTTGAGGGCTGCGAACAGGATGAGCATGGCGGCCGCCGCCACGAAGCCCCAGATCTGCAACGGCTTCCGCCCGAACTTGTCGAGGCCGAACAGGGCATAGGCCGTGACGCTCGGCAGGCCGAAGATCACGGCCATCAGCAGCGAGAACTCGATCGGGCCGAGGCCGAGACTTTTTGCGATCAAAGACGGCCCGAACAGGATGCCGGAATAGATGACGATGTCGAAGACGAGCCAGAGCAGCGCGGCCGAGAAGATCATGCGCGCATGCTTGGCGAAGACCTCGCCGAAAGGCCGGGCGTCCTCCGGGGGGCTGCTGACGGACGCGCCGCTGATCTGCCGCATCACGGCGTCGGCGGCGCCGGGATCGGCGGCGATACGGGCGAGGTAGCGCGCGGTTTCCGGCATGCGCCGGCGCAGGTAGAGGACGGATAGCGCGGGCACGGCACCGGCCGCCAGCACGATCCGCCATTGCAGATCATGCGAGACGCCGAACCCCGCGAGGAGAAGGTTCAGCAAGCCGGCCGCGAAGGCTCCGACCGGCCAGAGCACGGCGAAGCCAAGGCCGATCGTCTTGCCCCGATTGGCGCGGTTGGAGTGCTCTGCCATGATTGTCGGCGACAGGACATAATCGGCGCCGACGCCGATGCCGAGGATGAAGCGGATGGCGATGAGCCAGCCCAGATCAGGGGCGAAGGCCTGGGCGATCGCAGCGATCGCCATCAGCAACACGTCTAGCCCGTAGAAGCGCTTGCGGCCGCGCTGCCCGAGCAGCCCGAAGATGAGAGCGCCGACCGCGGCACCGACCAGCGCCGAGCCCACGAGCATTCCGGCTTCGAGACTGCCGATCTTCCCGATGCCGAAGGACGTTAAAACAAGCGGCAGAACAAGGCCGATCGAGGACAGGTCATAGCCATCGCAAAAGCAGCCGAGACCCGTCGTCAGAATCGTCCGCCAGTGGAATCCCTTGAACTGCTCTTCGTCGATTGCCGCGAAGCTTCCAGTCTGCATGTCCATAGACCTCCGGTGTTGACCGGGAGGTCATCTAGACCACGCGAGCGGGCCGCGCGCCCCTGCCGCCGTGACAGTTTCGTGGAGTTTGCCTGCGCGCCGAGCCGGAAGCGGCCGCTCAACCGGCCCGCAGGAGTTGTTCGGTCAGCGTCGCCCAGTAGGAGGCGCCGACGGGCAGGACATCGTCGTTGAAGTCGTAGCGCGGGTGATGCACGCCCGGATCATCCGGCCCACGGCCGCCGCCGAGCAGGATGTAGCTGCCCTGCTTCACGTTCAGCATGTACGAGAAATCCTCAGCGCCCATGGTCGGCCGCTCCATCGGCACCACCCTGGCCTCACCGGCGACGGTCGCCGCGGCGGTCCGCGACAGGCCGGTTGCCTCGGCATCGTTGATGGTCGCGGGATAGGCGCGCGTGAAGCTGACCTCGGCGGTGGCGCCGAAGGCCGCCGCGACCCCCGTCGCGATGCGATGCACGCCGCTCTCCAGAAGGTCGCCGACCTCGGGCGAGAACCAGCGCGCGGTGCCCTTCATGATGGCGCGCTCGGGGATGACGTTTTCCGCGTTGCCGGCCGAGATGTGGCCGATCGTGACCACGCCCGCCTCGGTCGGCTCCATCCCGCGCGAGACGATCGACTGCAGCGCGCTCACGATATGCGAGGCGACGAGGATCGGGTCGATGCCCTCGTTCGGCTTGGCGCCGTGCGCGCCGCGGCCGGTGACGGTGATGTGGATCTTGCCGGTCGCCGCCATGATCGGGCCGGGCCGGTAGGTGAAGGCGCCTGCGGGGATGTTCGGCCAGTTGTGCAGCCCGTAGACCTGGCTCATCGGGAAGCGCTCGAACAGTCCCTCCTGCACCATGACCTGACCGCCGCCGCCGCCTTCCTCCGCCGGCTGGAAGATGAGGTAGACGGTGCCGTCGAAACTCCGCGTCTCGGCGAGGTAGCGCGCGGCGCCCAGCAGCATGGCGGTGTGGCCGTCATGGCCGCAGGCATGCATCAGGCCGGGTGTGGCCGAGGCATAGGGGAGGCCGGTCTCCTCGTGGATCGGCAGCGCGTCCATGTCGGCCCGCAATCCGATGGCGCGGCCGGTGTCGCTGTTGCGCCCTCGGATGACGCCAACGACGCCGGTCTTGGCGATGCCCGTCACCACCTCGTCCACACCGAAGCTGC
>JABBOH010000020.1 GCA_019351895.1 Pseudomonadota bacterium | reverse complement strand
AACATCGGACTGCTCAATGGGACGTTCACAGGCGTCCAGTTCCAGGTTGGCGCCAATGAGGGACAGACGCTCAGCCTCTCCATCCAAAACACCAGCGCGAACACGCTTGGCCTGAACCAGTCGACCGGCTCTGCCACCAGCAGGACCTATGGCTCCAAAGGCGGTCTCAACGGCGTTCTCAGCCTCGGGACGCTCGACACACCGAAGGCCGGCAGCACTGCCTCGGCTATCGGCACCGCCGGCGCCTTCACCGCCGCCAGCGGCACCACGACGATCACCACCGGCAAATTCAGCTACACCGGCGCGAATGGCAACACGGCCACGATCAGCGGCTTCAGCCACCAGGCCTCCGCCGCGTCGCTCGCCACCAAGGTGAACAACAACGCTGGCACCACGGGCGTAACGGCTCAGGCGGTGACCTCTGTCACGCTGAAGGCAGCGAACGCCACTGCAGGCAGCGGCTTCGACTTCAAGATCCAGGGCAGCGGGACCGCGCAGACCATCAACGCCGCGAACGTCTCGGCGCTCGCCGCTCAGATCAACGGGCAGACGGGTTCTACGGGGATCTCGGCCACCCTGAACACCAGCGGCAGCAAGGTCACGCTGACCCAGGCGAATGGCAAGAACATCTCGTTCACCGGCGTGACACACGGCAGCCTCACCTCGTCGGCGAGCGGCGTCACGGCAGCGACTCTGAGCTCGACCAATGCCAGCGGCGTTGTGCAGGGCAAGGTGCAGTTGCAGTCCAGTGCAGCATTCAGTGTGGCTAGCGGCTCGCACATCGGGCTCGCCAAAAGCTCGACACTCACTTCACTGTCGCAGATCAACGTCTCCACCGCATCCGGCGCCAACACCGCCATCAACGTGGTGAAGTTCGCGCTGCAGGGCCTGAACAACCAGGGTGGCCAGCTCGGTGCCGTACAGCAGCGGCTTTCTGCCAACATCAACAACCTCAATACCAGCAGTCAGAACGTAACGAGCGCTTTGGGTGTTGTGCAGGATGCAAATATTCCGCAGGTCAGCAACCGCCTCACCCAGTCGCAGATTCAGGCGCAGGCGGGCGTGGCGGCACTGAAGAGCTCCACGACCCTCCAGCAGTCCTACCTGTCCCTGCTGCCTTAACCACGCCCATTCGGCCGGCGGCGCTCGTGCCACCGGCCGAAACCTCCTCTTAACCACCAGGTGCTTTCATGTCCGGCACAGTCAGCTCACTCGGCTCCGCCCAGATCAAAAGCGAAATCGCGACGGTCCAGGCGCGCCTGCAGGCGCCGATCACGCTGCTGCAAACCCAGCAAGCTACCGAGAAAGCCGATATTTCCGCCTGGGGCACCATCAAGGGCGCGGTATCGTCGCTCTCCGGCGCCCTCTCAGGCCTCAGCAACATCACGGCGCTCGCCAGCCGGTCGGTGAACTCCACCAGCAGTGGCGTCGCCACCGCCACCGCCGCGAACAGCGCGGCTGTCGGCGTCTATAGCGTCACCGATGTCAAGCTCGCGAAGGCGCAGGCGATCTACTCCGGCGTCTACGGCAGCGCCGCTAAGGTCGGCAGCGGCGCAGGCTCCCTCGTCTTCACGCAGAACGGCAAGACGGAGACCGTCACTGTCGCCTCCGGGAGCCGAACCGTGGGCGGCATAGCGGCGGCGATCAACAAGATCGCCGGTGGTGTCCAGGCCAGCGTCGTCAACACTCAGGGAGGCGCGCGTCTCGTCCTGCAGAGCGGTGCGACCGGCAGTTCCCAGGCCTTCACCCTGAAGGGCATCGGCGGCCTCTCCAACTTTGCGTATACACCGTCTGCCGCTGGCTCGTTCACCAGTACTTCCTCCGCGAAGAATGCGACACTCAAGATCAACGGCGTTCCTGTCTCTCATTCCAGCAACACGGTCAGCAGCGCGGTCTCAGGCCTTACCATCAATCTCGCCGCATCCTCCCCCAGCAGCAGCACCGGGACCACGATCAAGGTCAGCAACTCGCCCGCGGCACTGACCTCCGCCGTCTCCTCCGTCGCCAGTACGCTGAGCGCGGCAATTGCGAGCATTGCGGCACAGACGAGGTATGTCCCGGCATCCTCGGCCAATGCGGCCAGCGCCACGTCGACCCAGGTGGGGCCGCTCATCGGCAATTTCACGGCGACGAACCTGCAGAGCCAACTGCTGACCGCTGTAAGCGGGGCGGCGGCGAGCGGCGTGACATCGAACACGATCGGCCTCACGGTCACCAGCACCGGCGCCGTTTCGTTCGATGCCTCGACCTTCAATTCCGCCTTTGCGGGCAACCCCGGAGCCGTCCAGAAGCTCGTCGCTTCGATCTACAACACGCTCAAGAGCACTGCCAGCTCGACTCTCGGCAGTGGCAACACTGTGGGAGGTACGATCGTGGCGCAGACAAGCTCCCTCACATCCCAGATCTCGTCAGTGAACAAGCAAGTCGCTCAACTAAGCAAATTCAATAACGAGCAGCTGCAGATTCTTGTTCAAGAGTATTCGATCGCAGAGTCGATGGCCACTTCCGCGCAAACCACGCAGGCCTACCTCAGCATCTTCACCAACACGGGATCGGGCTCGAAGAAGGGCTAGTGCATGAACGACACATCATTTCTGTATCGCGCTACCATGTTCGACGGCGAAGCCAGCCTGGATTGGTTACGGCCCGGCTGGCGTGGCCTACGGCTCTATGGACATCGTGCAAAGGCTGCAATTGAGGCTGGTGATTCATTCGTGAAGGCTGATATGATCAGCCGAGCCGATAAATTGCTGACCATCATGACGGGCATTGTGGACAGCGGGACGGAAAACCCAATCGGGGAAATCATGCTTTGCGTCTATGATGCGCTGCGGCTTTCGCTTTTGAAAGCAAACGTTGAGGATGACTGCAGCGCGCTTGATGATTTCGATGACGCCCTGCGGACTCTCGATCGACAATTCCTTAAGCTTAGCGAAATGGCGACGGAAATACGATGACAAGTCCAATCAGCTCCTACTCTCAGACCCAGGACCTCACGGTCTCGACAAGTCCGGCTGGCCCTAAACTGCCGGGCAAGCCGCAGGCTGCAGCCTCCGCAGGCCCAGCGGCCCAATCGCCGGTCGAGGCGGTGACGCTGACGGCGGGTGCGCACGCCTCAGCCGCGTTGCTGGATGCCGCGCGATCCGCCGGGGGGGTGGATCACAATTCCGTTCAGTCGTTGCGGGCGGCGATCGCCAGCGGCAGCTATCACGTGCCGGCTGATAAGCTCGCGAGCGCGATCGTCGCCGGCTTGTCGACAGTCAAGCGATGACAACGGTCTCCCCAACAAATTCTGCCGCTTCCTCTATCGTCGGCCACATAGCCGGCGAAAATGCGCTACTCGCGCCGGAACTAACGCCCGAACTGACCTCGCTTGAATTGATGGAACTCGGCCGCCTGCTGCTTGAGGGCGTTGACCGGATCGGCGCCTTGGGCGCCTGTCTGCAGATGCTGGATGAACTCCTGGTGACCGGACGCCCACCGGCCATCGCGGACGCCGCGCGGGTTGTCGAGCTATCGCTTTCGACCGCGCAACCCCTGTTCCACGAAATCTGCACGGCGCTGGACAATCTGGGCACGCCTCGCCTGCAGGCTGCATCCACTCGGCTGTGTCATGCCGATCAGGCGACCGCCGCCGCCGCCGAGTGCCTCAGTGCCGACCTCAAGCGATTTGCCAAGCGGAATGCCGCCTATCATCGGCGCGCAGAGGGCCTCAGCCGTGGACTTACCGCCTCGCTCCGCACCCTGCATGCGCTCGGCATGGCCGGCAGCGGACGGCTGCTGGCCGAAGCATGACCGAGGCCAAGTTCGTCCTTGATCTGCTGCTGCGCCTGCCCGCAGATCTATTGGATTTTTACGCTTGCCGCGAGCAGCTTCAGGCTCGCATCCGCTGGTCACGTAAGCCGGCTTTTGGTGCCGTGCCACGACGTCACCCTCTGCCATTCGCCCCTAGCCGGTGACACTTCGGCAGCGACACTTCGGCAGCGACAGTCGACTACGAGCCAGCCTACCTGATCGCCCCAATTTCCAGCGGCGAGAAAATCATGAAGCTGATCGTGACCGACCATGGCAGCGCGTGTTGCCATCGGCTGAACACTCTTGCCTCCACATCCGCGCTTTCGTACCGCGCAGCAACGCCGCGCCTTTCTGCCAAAGTAGCGTTAATGAACGGCAGTGACTGAGGGGATCATTCCTCTACCATGTCGTCGAACAGGGCCGTTACTTTGATCCCCCAGCGCTGACTCGGGAGCGCCACAACCTCGCTATAGCCCAGGAGGCGGCCGCCCACGAAGATGACAAGGGGGTCTTCGACCGTTTGGTCGAGCCGAAGCACCTGACCCATGCGGAGGTCCGCCAGCGCCGCTACCGAAAGGCTCGTCCATCCCAACCGTACCGTGAGTCCCACGAGCACTCGATCAATGACGCCGGCCCCGCCGGCCTCTGCTAAATCCGGCGCACCCGCCCGCTTGGGCGTGGCGGCCATCGACGCCCGTTCGCCCTCGCGTGGGGATTTCGAGTTTAAGCCTTCGCCAGATGCGGACAATGCGGGGCGACAGGACACGAAACCGTCACTCTGCCCGTAATCAGCATAGAACAGGTCGATGCCACCAGCGAGGGCGATCGCCTGCGGCAGGATGATGACGGGCAGCACCTGTCCGACATGCATCCGCTCCACAAGCCCGATCGGCACATGGGCGCGCACGAGATCAAATTGGAGATCGACATGGGTCGCCTCCGCGAGCCGCTCCATCGTCGCTGCCCAGCGTTGATCCACCAGCGAATGCCCGAGCAGCCAGGTTTGGGAATTCACCCGCGCCTCGATCGGCTCGAAAGCAGAATAGGGAACGATCACACGAATGGAACCGATGCCCAGCGGCGTCTCGAAGATACCGGTGGTCGAGATCATCCAGTCCTGCTTGTCGGCGATCGCCAGCATACCGACCGAGGTCTCATACTGCACGATCGTCCAGGTCAGCGGCATGAAGCTGCTCAGGACCTCGGACAGGCCCAGGAGGGTGAGATCGATCATCTGCTTGCCGATACGCTGCTCCATCACCGAAAGCTCGGACCGCATAAGATCGTCTGGACTCGTGGCACCGAACATCGCGTCGACGACAGCGCCGATGAGGTCCCCTTCTACGGCTATGATGATACGGCCGTGCAGCGGAGTCAGATCTGCTATTCCGGCCATTACGAGATCGGGTAGTGCCGACAGTGCCGAGTCGTGGCTGATCACGCCCGTGATGCAGCTCATCACCTGGACGGGCGAGCGCATGCGCTGGGACAAGGAGAATGCGATCTTGCGCATGATGGGGTCCGAGAGCCCCTCCATCAGGATGGATCTGAGCTGCGGGGTTCGCGCCGAATCCATCAGGTCGATCGAGCTGATGTCGAGTGATCCGTCGATAAACGTCATGGTATCCGATCGTTCCCGCAGAAAGTTCGTGGGCGGCAAAATGCCGCAGAGTGTCAGGCCGCTAACGCTTCCCCTGGCAGGCACACGCCGGTCCGGATCGTCGCGTTCTCATGAATTATCACGCCTCTTATTGATGGAAGTATAACGTTCTTTCGCTTCTCTTCGTGCTTTCTTAGTAGAGGCACTGAACCACCCCCGCATCTCACTCCATTAACAAGTTCATCCAGCACATCATTGTTAAGATATGATGTTGTAACTAGCCTACCATCAGCGGCTGCCGCCCTGAAGGTTCACAACAGCGGCAAAGAGGCACCAAACAATGGCGATGATACTGATCCTGGATGACTCGCCGGCCATGGTGATGAATCTAGCGCAGATTCTGGCCAAGGCCGGCTACGAGGTCACAACGGCGAATAACGGAAAGGAAGGGATCGCGGAACTGACCAACGGCCTGAAGCCTACAGTGATCCTGACGGATATAAACATGCCCGAGATGGACGGCATAGAATTCATCAAGGAGGCGCGGAAATCGGCTGCCACCAAGTTCACGCCGATTATCGTGCTCAGCGGCGACGCGGACGGCCGGAAACGGGACGAGGCGCGGGCGGCGGGCGCATCCGGTTGGCTGAACAAGCCGCCACAGCCGAACCAGCTGCTGTACGTCGTCAAGCAACTGCTGCCGACGAAATAGCCGCGCGATCTTGAGGAGATCGCCTCCCGCGGCAGCCGCGCGCCGGCTGCTCCTTCATCCGACAGCATGGCTGACGCGTGCCGCACGATCAGAGAACCGCTCCTCGCAGGTTAATGATTCAGAACTCGTTAAGAAGCGCCCAAGTATAACTCTATCAAGGGCGAAGACCGGTAAACTTCAGCGGTCAATCCCGAATAGAGCCAGGAAGAACCACCATTACTGCCAGATGCAGCGCCGCACTGGCCGACCAATCCGGAGACGGCCCATCGAAACTTTGCAACTCCCCTCAGTGCTGGATCTTAAGGCAGCCTCTTTGCTTCAGCAACAATTTCTGGAGCGCCGTGGAGTGCCGATCAATGTCGATGGTAGCCAGGTCGAGCGGCTTGGGGGACTTTGCCTTCAGGTATTGCTGGCGGCGCGGGCATCCTGGGCCGCCGATCGGCAAACCTTCCTGTTCGGCGACCCTTCGCAAGAGCTTCAGACTGTGCTCGGCGCCTTCGGCGTCGCCGCCCCTTCACTGATCTATCGAGAGGAATGAGGCCGTGGCGCTGACCGTCCTGACCGTTGATGACTCGCGCACCATGCGCGACATGTTGAAGCACTCCCTCGTTGCCGCCGGCTTCCGCGTTCTGCAAGCGGAGGACGGCATAGATGGGCTCGAGGTGTTGAAGACGGAGACGCCCGACGTGGTGGTCACCGACATCAACATGCCCCGCCTGGACGGTTTCGGCTTTATCGAGGCCGTGCGGCGCGATGTGGAGCGGCGCTCCATGCCAGTGCTGGTGCTCACGACCGAGGCGGATGCCGAAAAGAAAAGCCGAGCCAAGGCAGCGGGCGCAACCGGATGGATCGTCAAACCGTTCGATCCCGTCAAGCTTGTTGACGCTATCCGACGTGTAGCAGCCTGAGAAAGGGCCCGACCCATGGACCCCATGGCGGAAATCCGCGACGTGTTCTTTCAGGAATGCGAGGAGCAGCTGGCCGAGCTTGAGGCCGGTCTCCTCCGCATGGAAGCTGGCGACAAGGACGCCGAGACGGTCAATGCCGTCTTCCGGGCCGTCCACTCCATCAAAGGCGGTGCGGGAATTTTCGCGCTCGACGGCCTGGTACGCTTCGCCCACGTCTTCGAGACGAGTCTCGACCAAATCCGCAGCGGCAAGCTAAGCGCGGAGCCACACGTCATGGCTCTGCTGCTCCGGGCCGCGGATGCTCTGATGGATCTGGTCCGGGCCGCCCGCAATGGCGAGGCCGTACCAGAAGCGCGTACACAGGGCCTGGTGGTGGAGTTCGCGGGCCTCGCCTCTGGCGGTGCGGCCGAAGTTCGCACGGTCGCTAGGGTGCAGGTCCCGGTCGCTCCTGCGCCGCAGGCCGAGCCCCGGCGGACCTGGATCATCCGGCTGACGCCCAAGGCCAGCCTGTACGCGAAGGCCAATGAAACTGCACTGCTGCTGCGCGAGCTATCCCGACTGGGTGAGACCGAGGTCGATCTCGACACGAGTGGGCTTCCGGATCTGGCCGAGCTCGACCCCGAGGGCGCCTATCTCTGCTGGACGGTGACGCTCGAAACCGATCGGGATGCCGGGGCCATCAAGGAGATCTTCGAGTTTGTCGAGGATGATTGCGACCTCGAGATCTTTGAACGTCCGAATTTCAACTTCTTCATGGAGGAAGCGCCGGTGGAGGAGATCGTGGCGGACAACTCCCCGGCGCCCGCTCATCCGTATGCTCATCCGCCCGTCCACGCACCGGTGCATGCGTCCTTGGCGCCCCCCCCGGGCGGGAGCGAGATCGAGACGAACACGCCGTCCCTGCATCCGGTGGATGTGATGGCCGCACAGGCCGAGACATCGTCCTCGGTCAGCGCGACGATCCGGGTCGATCTCGATCGCGTCGACCGTATGATTGATCTGGTCGGTGAACTCGTGATCACCGAGGCGATGCTCAACCAGCGCGTGCTGGAGGCTGGCCTCGCCCGCACCTCGGCGGTTGCCATGGCGCTCGAGGAGCTGGAGGCTCTGACGCGCGAGATCCAGGACAGCGTGATGGCGATCCGCGCGCAGCCCGTCCGCTCAGTGTTCCAACGCATGCCACGGCTCGTGCGGGAATTGGCCACCCAGACCGGAAAGCAGGTTCGCCTGCTCATGGAGGGCGAAGGGACTGAAGTCGACAAGACGGTGATCGAGCGCATCTCCGATCCGCTCACCCACATGATCCGTAACGCGATTGATCACGGTCTGGAATCCCCAGAAGAGCGCGTCGCTGCCGGCAAGACCGCTGAAGGTGCCGTCCGTCTCACGGCTCTGCATCGCTCAGGCCGCATCGTGATCGAGGTAGCCGACGACGGGGCGGGCATCAATCGGCCGCGGGTGCGGGCCAAGGCAATCGAGCGAGGCCTCGTCGGCGCGGATGCCCAGCTTACCGATGACGAAATTGACAATCTGATCTTTCTACCGGGCTTCTCGACAGCGGCGGCGATTTCCGACATTTCGGGCCGTGGCGTCGGCATGGATGTGGTTCGCCGATCGGTGCAGGCCATGGGCGGACGAATCTCGATCGCCTCGCGCCCCGGCCAGGGCTCCACCTTCACCCTCAGCCTGCCGCTGACGCTCGCCGTGCTCGACGGCATGGTCGTCAAGACGAGCGACCAGACACTCATCATTCCCCTTGGCGCGGTGTTGGAAACATTGCGCCCGAATGCCGCCGACATCTATCCGCTGGACAATCGCAACTCCGTGCTCGCCCTGCGTGGCGGCTACGTGCCGATCGTCGACATCGCGGACGTTCTGGAGTTCGGGCAGCGGAGCACGATCCCTGAGCAATCCGTCGCGCTGCTCGTCGAAAGCGAAGGCGGGAGCCGCGCAATCCTGCTTGTGGATGAGATCCAGGGGCAGCGACAGGTCGTCATCAAGAGCATCGAGGCCAACTACCGGGCCGTCTACGGCATCGCGGCGGCGACCGTGATGGGTGACGGGCGGGTGGCGCTCATTCTGGATGTCGACACGATCGTCTCGGTGACACGGGAGACGGTCCGGACAGACTTTGCCCGCGTAAGTTCACAAGGCTCCTAGGCGAAGGCACGAACATGGACGCCACACAGGCACATCACGATATCCGCGAGCTCATAGCCTTTCGCGTGGGAAAGCAGGAACTCAGCATCAACATCATGTCTGTGCGGGAGATTCGCGGCTGGACCTCTGCGACGATCCTGCCGAAGGCGCCGCGCTACATTCGGGGTGTCATCAACCTTCGTGGCGCCGTTCTGCCCATCATCGACTTCGCGGTGCGGCTGGGATTGCCCGCGACGGAGCCCACGGCACGCAACGTCATCATCGTCGTGCAGAACCACCAGAAGCAGATAGGGCTTTTGGTCGATGCGGTATCCGATATCCTCACGCTCAACAGCAACACAATCCAGCCCACGCCGGATATCGCCTCGGAAAGCGTCAGCACCTTCCTCCGCGGCCTTATCCCGGTCGATGGCCGGATGATCAGCCTCATCACGCTCGACAATGTCCTGCCGGCGGAAGGCCTAGCGGCAGTATGACGGGATCGCAGGATACTCCGGCCATCGACGGTGAGTTCCACCTCACCACCGCCGACTTCAACGTGATCGCCAAGATCATTCTGGCCGAAGCAGGGATCGCGCTCAGCGAGAACAAGGGGCATCTAGTCTACTCGCGGCTCGCCAAGCGCCTGAGGGCGCTCGGCCTGTCGAGCTTCCGGGAATATTGTGCCGTCATCACGGGCGACGACGGCGAAACCGAACGTCAAACGATGATTGCGGCGCTCACGACGAACGTGACCCGCTTCTTCCGTGAACCTCATCACTTCGAGCATCTCAAGACCCAGGTTCTCCCACCGCTTCTGCAACAGGCAAAACGCGGCGGGCGGGTTCGGATTTGGTCGGCAGCATGCTCCAGCGGCCAAGAGCCATACTCCATCGGTATGACCATGCTCTCGCTGATGCCCGATATCGGACGCCACGATGTAAAAATCCTCGCCAGCGACATCGATCCGAACATGCTGCGCGACGGCCGGACCGGCGTTTACCCGGAGTCGGCGATGGATTCCGTACCCGCGGCCCTCAGAGCGCGATGGTTCACGAACGAAGGACCGGGACTGGTCCGCGCTGGAGAGGAGCTACGCTCGCTCGTGACGTTCCGAAAGCTAAATCTCATCGGGAACTGGCCGATGCAGGGACGCTTTCACGCGATTTTCTGTCGTAATGTCGTCATCTACTTCAGTGGCGATACGCAGGCCCAGGTCTGGGCTCGCTTCGTTCCTCTGCTCGAGCCGGATGGGGTGCTCTATATCGGCCATTCGGAGCGCATCTCGGGCAGCGCAGAGCAAAAGTTGCGCAGCGACGGGGTCACGACGTACCGCTCCCTCGTCTCCGCACCGGCCGCGCCATGACGGTTCGTGTTCTCGTCGTCGACGATTCTGCGACCATGCGTGGTCTCATCACGGCTCGCCTGCGCGGCGATCCACTGATCGAGGTCGTCGGCCACGCCTCCGATCCTCATGAGGCTCGTCAAGCGATCAAGCAACTCAACCCGGATGTCATCACGCTCGACATCGAGATGCCGAACATGGATGGCATCGAGTTTCTCGACAAGATCATGCGCCTTCGCCCCACACCTGTTATCATGATATCGACGTTGACGCAGCGGGGTGCCGATGTCAGCCTGAAGGCGCTTGAAATCGGTGCCTTTGACTGCATCGCCAAGCCGACGAGCGGACACTCCGACGATTTCGACATGCTGGTCGACAAGGTGAAGGCGGCGGCACAGTCCCGCCGCCGAAGCCGTCGGCATGAAGCGGTAGCGCGCAACACCGATGCTTCCTTCGCGCCGGACGACCGCATCATCGCGATCGGCGCATCGACCGGCGGCGTGGAAGCGCTCATCACGATCCTTTCGCAGTTCCCCGCGAACTGCCCGCCCACGTTGATCAGCCAGCACATGCCGGCGACCTTCACACGCAGCTTCGCGGCGCGCCTCAACAACCTCTGTGCCGCATCCGTTTCGGAAGCAGTGGATGGGGCGCCGATCACCGTCGGTCAAATCTACTTGGCGCCCGGAGACGCCCATCTTGAGATGAGGGCTGGCAGCCTGCCGCGTTGCCGGCTGAGCGACGCGCCAAAGATGAACGGCCATAGGCCTTCAGTCGATGTGATGTTCAACTCGGTCGAGCGCGCGGTCCACGGCCGCGCTGTCGGCGTCATCCTCACCGGCATGGGGCGCGACGGCGCCGACGGACTGTTGGCCCTGCGCAACGCAGGAGCGGAGACCCTGGGTCAGGACGAGAACAGTTCGGTCGTCTATGGCATGCCGCGGGTCGCTTATGAGATCGGCGGCGTCGGCCGGCAGCTGCCGCTGGAGCAGATCGGCGAGCGCATCGTCCGCATTTGCAATACTCATAACGCGTCGGGGTCGCGCTTATGAGCGATTGTGCATCGAATGCCCCGCTCGCGGTGCGCATTCACGTCGTGCAGGGCGAGCACCACGTGGATACTGATCCCAATGCGATGCTCACCACAATCCTCGGCTCCTGTATTGCGGCGTGCCTTTGGGATCCTGTGCGGGGCATTGGGGGGATGAACCATTTTCTCCTGCCGGGCGAGGAACACCAGAATGCCGATCCAGGGACGACCGGCCCATCCGCCCGCTACGGCGTGCATGCGATGGAGCTTCTGGTCAACGCCCTTTTGCGGGGCGGGGCTCGCCGCGAAAGCCTGCAGGCCAAGCTGTTCGGTGGAGCGCGGATGATCCGCGGCCTGACCGATGTCGGCCATCTGAACGCAACCTTCGCTGAGCGGTTCCTGAAGGCGGAGGGCATTCTGGTCGCTGGTGGCAGCCTGCGCGGGGATTCCGGACGACGCATCCAATTCTGGCCGACATCCGGCCGAGCGAGGCAGGTTCTTTTGCGTTCCGACACGAAATCGGTCTTCCAGACGGAGTATCAGACTTCAGTCGCCAAGCCGCCGTCGCAGACCGGCGCCGTCGAACTATTCTAGCGAAAGCGGAAACCATGGATAATCCGACCAGACTCGTGACCATTCTCGATGCGATCGCTGAGGAGCTTGGCGATCTTGGCGTAGAACTGGACGACCTGCAGACGACACTCAGCCCAGCCATGTTCGAAATCGCAAAGAACGCCGACTATGTGAGGAACGTTCAAACCCTCGATCTGATGTCGCAAAGACTTTCGGCCATTTCAGCTTTCGTATTCTCGTTGAACCTGTCTATCCCCAGGAACTGCACGGTGAATTCATCACCGGCTCTGGACGAGGTGAAGCTGTCGGCGCTTGTACTTCGGCTGACGGGCACCGAACAGGTGGCCGCGCACCAATCTTCGGGCGACCTCGATCTGTTTTAAGTTCTACCTGCCGCCGGACGCCGTTCAGGACCCGGACGGTATTAAATCGCTAGCAACCGGACCTATGCAACACGTCGGGTCGCATCTTATGCGATCAGCGAAGGGGGCGTTCTGATGCCGACACATGGCTATCTTCCTCCGAGCGTGGCGGCGGATACGGGAAATCAACTGCTCTCGGTCCGCATCGGCCACCAGGAGTTTGCCATGAGCATCATGGCAATCCGGGAGATCCGAGGTTGGATCGCCTCCACGCCGCTGCCGCATGCACCGTTATACATCAAGGGCATGATCAATCTGCGAGGCTCGGTGCTCGCCATCATCGATCTCGCGGTAAGGCTCGGGCAACCGAGCAGGGAACCAACAGCTGCATCTGTCGTGGTGGTCGTGGAAATCGGCGACAAGGTCGCGGGACTTCTGGTCGATGCGGTCTCCGACATCATCACGGTAACCGACGAGATGCGGCAGATGACGCCCGATACGGGAGAGACCGTGTCGCGCGCCTATGTCGAAAGCCTGATTATGATCAATGAGCGGATCATCGGCATCCTCTCGCTAACGGCGGTCATGCCGCAGGACCCCGTTCTCCAGCTCGAACTGGAGAGAGCGTAAGAGAAGCAATCGCGGTTTGCGGCCGCTCCCCATCCTGGGGCACGTGGCCGGTGCCTCAGGCCGCCCTCGCCTCAAGCCAACGAACCGCCTGATGATCGGCGCCGGAGGGCAATGGCGTCTCCGGATGACATAACCAATGAAGAACATCGCGGGTTACCGTTGCGCCGGCGCGATCCCGCTGCAGAAGATGATGTCCGTCGGGATAGAAGGCGAACACCTGCGCGCAGGCACAAGACGAACGCTCCTTGGCCCAGCAGGCCGCCATTGCACGCTTGGGCACCAACTGGTCTTTACCCCCATAGAGGAACAATGTCGGTGCGCGCCGCTCTCCCGCCGTCGCCAAGGCAGCATCCATGAGGTCGGCAAGCCCTTTAAGAACCGTGACAGTGGTCGATGGGCGCTTAACCTCGGGGTGCATGGCGCGTCGTAGCGCCGCGTGGTTGTCGCTGGGCTTGATGCCGAGGCCATAGCCGCTCAGCCGCAGCCAGGGCACGGTCTTGTTCGCCCACCACAGGGAGAGCCGGTAGGCGGCAGCCATCTCTCGCCGTCCCCACACGGCAGGCGCGCTCAGGACATAGCCTGCCACCGGCAGATGCTTATGGCGCGCGGCCAGCACCATCAGGATGGCGGCCCCCATGCTCTCGCCCGCGAGAAATAGCCTGGCCTCCGGAAAGCGCGCGCGGGTATGACCCAGCATCGCCAGAGCATCGCTCACCATGACATCGGTGCCCGGCCAACGGCCACGGCCGGCAGAGGCGCCGAATCCCCTCTGGTCGGGTGCAATGACCGCGATGCCGGCTTCGACGAAATGCCTCGCGGGTGCTTCCCAGGCGTCCGCGCTGTCGTTGATCCCATGCAGGGCGAGAACAACGGTCTGCGGAGCGGCAGCCGGCAGCCATTCCCGATACGGCAACACGGCACCGTCGATCATGGCAAACGATCCATCTGTCACCCGCGGCATAAACGCCGGGCGCGCGCGCGCCGGCGCCATGAAGCCGGAGCGACCGACCATGCTGACGCGAGGGCTCGACTGCGGTGGACGTGACGTGTTGTGCGGTGCGGCGCTATCCATTCTGCCCGTTGGCTATCATCGGGCGGCCGCGCCGGAAAGATGGAAATCGACACTGAACTGTCATGGAAGCAATGGGCGGGCGCCAGTCTTGAAAGGACCGCCACCCGCCTCATCGATCAGAAACCAGTCTCCGGATTAGCCCGGAGCCTGCCTCAGCCCTCCGCGGGCCGCTCCGCCTCGCCCTGCATCGGGCGCGGCCGGCGCTCCGCCATGAACTGATCGAACTCGGCCTTGTCCTTGGCGAACCGCAGGCGATCGAGAAACTGTGAGAATTCGCCCTGCTCCTCCTCCAGTCTGCGCAGCGTGTCCGCCTTGTATTCGTCGAAAGCCCGGTTGCCGCTCGATCTCATGCCACCCATCCCCATCCCGTTTTTCCGGCCTCGCCAACCGGAGCAACCGCCCAATCCCCCGCCGGCTCGCTCACGGCCAAACAGGAAGCGGCCGACACGCCGGTTCCAGATGGAGATGAACAGCAGAGCGAGGCCTACTGGCCACCAAATGATGAACCCGGTGATCGTGGCCGCGATGAGCAGCGGCCGCGAAATTGACCACATCGCGAAATAGTCCTCGGCCCAGGCTTGGCCATTCTCCGAGGGCTGGCCGCCACCCGACGGTCGCCAACCCCCTGCACCGCCCCAGGGGCCTCGCCCCATGCCGGGATTGCCGTACGCCCCTCGGTTTGCCGCACCAGACATTTTGGTGTCCCCATGTGAATGTAAGTCACATTTACATCTAAGGTCGTGGGAAGAGGCCCGTCAAGCAGAATGCGTCACGTGCCGCCCGCGAGACCCAGGCTTTGAAGATAGATCAGCAGCCCGGCTTCCAGCAGATCTTCGGGCGACATCGGCAGCCTCCGGCGTCCCGCGTCGGCGCGACCGAAGAGAGAGGCGACGCCATGGGCCATGGCCCAAACATGCAGTGCCACCATCAGAGCCGGCGGCCGTCCGGCGCGTGGGGCGAAAGCCGTGACCGCATCGGCCGCGTTCCGCAGCACCGAGAAGGCGCGTTCGCTGGCGGCGAGCAGCCCAGGATGCGCTTCCGGGTTGATGCGCGCCTCGAACATCGCCGCGAAGAAGGCGGGCTCCAGGCGCGCGAAGGCAAGATAGGCTCTCGCCATGGTCTCGAAGGCCTGGATGGGCTCAGGCTTGCCGTCTCGCCAAGCCTGCGTCAGGACGACGCTCAACCGGTCGAAGCCGCGCAGTGCTACCTCTGCGAGCAACCCCTCGGCATCACGGAAGTGTCTATAGGGCGCGGCGGGGCTTACGCCTGCGCGACGCGCTGCCTCGGCCACGGTGAAACCGGCAGGTCCGCTCTCCGCGATCAACGCCTGCGCGGCTTCCACCAGCGCCTCGCGCAGGTTGCCGTGGTGATAGCCGCGTCTCTGCCCCGTCCAACTCATGACCAAGCCGATTACGCCATGTGAGCCGGTTTTACATCCCCCCGGGGTTGCCGCAGCCGAGGCCGGAAAGTTGCGCTCGCCTTTCCCCGTCAGGCGCCGATGGCTGCGGTTATTTCGCGCTGCAACACAATCCGAATGTCTTGCGCCGCCCCTGACACCCTGTATCTTTAATTTGTTGCGCGCGGCCTCGCCATACAAAGCGGTGGAGCTTGGATTAAATCGGCGCCCGCTCTCCAACTCGGGCGCTCCGGGGAGAAACATCACGCATGTTCCACCAATTTTTGACGCCTATCGGCGGCAGCCTCGGCTTGTCCTTTATCGTAGGGGCGTTGCCGATCATCGTCGTACTGGTGCTCCTCGGTGTCCTGCGCCGACCGGGCTGGCAGGCGGCGCTCGCGGGGCTCATTACCGGCATCGTCATTGCGATTGTTGGCTGGCATATGCCTGTTGGCCTGACGCTCGACGCAGCCGTCGCGGGCGGCGTCTTCGCGCTCTGGCCGATCATGTGGATCGTCGTCGCAGCCCTCACCATCTATAACGTCGCTATCGTATCCGGCCGGTTCGACGCATTCCGCGACTGGATTCTCGACCATCTGCCCGACGACCGGCGCGTCGTGCTCGTCGTGCTCGCCTTCTCCTTCGGCGCCCTGCTGGAAGGAATCGCGGGCTTCGGCACCCCGGTCGCGATCATCTCGTCGGTCCTCATCATGATTGGCTGGGCGCCGCTGGAAGCGCTGACCTACACGCTGATCTTCGACACCGCGCCCGTCGCCTTCGGCGCGCTCGGCGTGCCAATCACTGTGCTTGGCACGGTGACGCATCTGCCTGACGTGCAGCTCGGGCAGATGGTCGGGCGGCAGCTGCCGCTCTTCGCGTTTTTCCTGCCCTTCTACGTCATGTTTGTCTTCGGCGGCCTGCGCTCGGTGCGCGCGCTGGCGCCGTTCCTGTTTGTCGCGGGCGGCAGTTTCGCGGTCACGCAGTTCATCACCGCAAACTATATCAACTACCGTCTGACGGACGTGCTCGCCTCGCTGGTTTCGCTCGTCGTCTCTATCGCTTTCCTTCAGGTCTGGAAACCGGCGCCCAACCCTGAATTCGCGATGAAGCATCATACTTCGGCGCAAGGGCGGCTGTCGCAGATATCAGGCTGGCAGGGCTGGCTGCCCTGGGCGCTCGTCTCCGCCGTCGTCATCATCTGGACGAGCTTCAAAATCTTCTCGATCGGCGAGGTCAAGGTGCCCTGGCCCGGGCTCGACCACGCGGTCTTCATCACCCTCTACGGGCGCCCCTACGCGGCGATCTGGGATTTCCAGCCGCTTGCGACGGGCACCGCCATCTTCTTCTCGGCGGCCCTCACCGCCATGCTGCTGCGGGTGAGCTTTGGCGACTTCATCAGCTGCTTCCTGCGCACCTTCGTGCAGCTGCGCTACGCCATCATCACCGTCGTCTTCATCATCGGGCTGGCCTATGTGATGAACTACGGCGGCATGACTTACACGCTCGGCAAGGCGGTCGCCTCGCTCGGCGGTATTCTTTTCCCCTTGGCCTCGGCCTTCCTTGGCTGGATCGCCGTCTTTCTCTCGGGGTCGGATACCTCCGGCAACGCGCTCTTCGGCAATCTGCAGGTGGTCGCCGCCAACCAGCTCAAGCTCAACCCGGTGCTGTTCGCGGCCACCAACTCATCGGGCGGCGTCATGGGCAAGATGATCTCGCCACAGAACATCGCGACCGGCGTTTCGGTGACCGATCTCGTGGGACAAGAAGGCAAGGTGTTCAGCCGCACCTTCAAGCACAGCGTGTTCATGACGCTGCTCGTCGGCATTCTCGCACTGTTGCAGCAGTACATCCTGCCCTGGATGATCCCGCCGCATTAGGCGCGTGTCACCCGTCCGAGAGGGGGTCGGGCACATACAGCGCGTGCCCCCTCTGGCGGAACTCCTCGCTTTTCTGTTCCATCCCCGCGATCCGCTCGGCATCCGCCCGTAGATCGTGCGAGATGCGCATGGAGCAGAATTTCGGTCCGCACATCGAGCAGAAATGCGCTGTCTTATGCGCCTCCTTCGGCAGCGTCGCGTCGTGAAATGAGCGTGCCGTATCGGGGTCGAGCGCGAGGTTGAACTGATCTTGCCAGCGGAACTCGAACCGCGCCCGGCTGATGGCGTCATCTCGCAGCCGCGCCGCCGGATGCCCCTTGGCGAGGTCCGCCGCATGCGCCGCGATGCGATAGGTGATGACGCCGGTCTTCACGTCGTCGCGGTCGGGCAGACCGAGATGCTCCTTCGGCGTGACGTAGCAGAGCATGGCGGTGCCGAACCAGCCAATCATCGCGGCGCCGATCGCCGATGTGATGTGGTCGTAGCCCGGTGCGATATCCGTCGTCAGCGGCCCCAGGGTGTAGAACGGCGCCTCGCCACATTCGCGCAGCTGCTTTTCCACATTCACCTTGATTTTGTGCATCGGCACATGGCCCGGCCCCTCGATCATGACCTGACAGCCGCGAGCCCAGGCGATCTTGGTCAACTCGCCCAGCGTCTCCAGCTCCGCGAACTGCGCCGCGTCATTGGCGTCCGCGATGGAGCCGGGGCGGAGCCCGTCGCCTAGCGAGAACGACACGTCGTAGCGCCGCATGATGTCGCAAATCTCGCCGAAATGCTCGTAGAGGAAGCTCTCGCGATGATGAGCGAGGCACCAGCGCGCCATGATGGAGCCGCCGCGCGATACGATGCCGGTCACCCGGCGCGCCGTCAGCGGCACATGGTGCAGCCGCACCCCGGCATGGATGGTGAAGTAGTCGACGCCCTGCTCAGCCTGTTCGATGAGCGTGTCGCGGAAGATGTCCCATGTGAGCTTTTCCGGCTCGCCGCCGACCTTCTCCAGCGCCTGATAGATCGGTACGGTGCCGATGGGCACGGAGGCGTTGCGCAGGATCCAGCCGCGGATGTTGTGGATGTTGCGGCCCGTTGAGAGGTCCATCACCGTATCCGCGCCCCAGCGCGTCGCCCAGACCAGCTTCTCGACCTCGTCGGCGACGGACGAGGTGACCGCGGAATTGCCGATATTGGCATTCACCTTGACGAGGAAGTTGCGGCCGATGACGACCGGCTCCAACTCGGGGTGGTTGATGTTGGCCGGGATGATGGCGCGCCCCGCCGCAACCTCGGAGCGAACGAATTCGGGCGTGATGAAGTCCGGGATGCTGGCGCCGAAATCCTCGCCATCGGCGCGACGTTCGGCCGCTCCCGCCCCTCCCCCGTCACGGCCAAGATTTTCGCGATGCGCGACATAGCGCATCTCCTCGGTCACGATACCGGCGCGCGCGAACTCCAGCTGCGTGACCGGTATCCGGCAGGGACCTGTGCGCACGCGGCGGATTGCCGGACAAGGTGGCACCAGTGCCGCGTCCGATACGAACCCGTTATCCTCCGGTCGCACCTCCCTCGGCGTGGCCGTCGCCAGACTGCGCTCCGCGATCCAGGCCTCGCGCAGCGGCGGCAAGCCTTGGGCAAGATCGATGACGACCGTGGGATCGGTGAAGGGACCGGAGGTGTCATAGACGCGGACGGGTTCCTCCCGAGCCGTGGGATCGAGCGCGATCTCGCGGAACGGGACCCGCAAGTGGGGAAATCCGTCCGGAGCGCCGTAGCATTTCTGCGATCCGGTGATGGGGCCGGTCGTGACCTTGAGGGGAATTGGGGGGGAAAGATCGTCTGGCATCGCACATCTCCTCGCCGGGGCAGGAGACGGGAGCGGAAGAACACGGGACCCCAGGAGCTGTAGCGGGGGCCTCTTCCGTACCAGTCCCTCCGCCGGCATGATCCGGATCAGGTTCCCCGGACAGCGCCTCGTGCGAGACCTGTTGCCGGCAGGGTCATCGCGCGCCCCCATCATCCGATGGCAGCCAGCAATATCTCAGCCCCATGCCGGGGCCCCCCTTGGTGGCCCAACCTTCGCGGCGATCATGCGCGCTGTCAACGCCCCGGGGTCACCACATAACGCGGTGCGTCTCCCGCCAGGGAGCGGCGAGGCCAATCCGGTCCGATACGCAGCGCGGCCATCTTTTAGGTGTTCGGCCTCTCGACGCGGCGGAGCAGCCCTGGCACAGCCGTCTCTCGGCCCCGATGAGGCGACAGATGAAGATCACGGCGATCAAAGCGTGGCAGATCGACCTTCCGTTGAAGGAGGGTCGCTACAGCTGGTCCAATGGCAATTTCGTCGAGGTCTTCGACACGACGGTTGTCGCCGTGGAGACGGATGCGGGCATTATCGGCTACGGCGAAAGCTGTCCGCTCGGGTCGGCTTACCTGCCGGCATTCGCGGGCGGCGTACGGGCGGGAATCGCGGAGATCGCTCCCAAGCTCATCGGTCTCGACCCGACCAACCTCGGGGCGCTCAACCGGCGGATGGATGCGGCTCTCCGGGGCCATTCCGCCGTCAAGGCGCCGATCGACATCGCCTGCTGGGACATTCTTGGAAAGGTCACGAACCTTCCGCTCCACACGCTCCTCGGCGGCGCCGCCCAGGAGCGCATCGCCCTTTACCGCGCCATCTCGCAGCAGCCGCCCGAGCAGATGGCCGCCTCCGTCGCCGCCTATCGCGCGGAAGGCTACACCAAGTTCCAGCTCAAGGTGGGTGGCGACGCCGATGAGGATATCGCCCGCATCCACGCATGCCGTACGATTCTGGCACCCGGCGACGTGCTGGTGGCGGACGCCAACACCGGCTGGAACCGAGCCGAGGCGGCGCGCGTAGTCGCCGCCGTCTCCGACCTCGATGTCTATGTCGAGCAGCCCTGCGCGTCCTTCGAGGAATGTCTTTCGATCCGGCGCCGGACGGCTCTGCCCTTTGTCCTGGATGAAGTCATCACGGACAGCGAGGCCTTGCTGCGCGGCTTGGCCGAGGATGCCATGGACATCGTCAACCTGAAGATCTCGAAGGTCGGGGGCCTGACGAAGGCACGGCTTATCCGCGATCTGTGCGTCGAGACCGGCATTGCAATGACCATCGAGGACACGTGGGGCGGGGACATCGTCACTGCGACTATCGCCCATCTCGCGCTTTCGACGCCCACCGAGTTCTGTTTCTCGGCGACCGATTTCAACAGCTACGGCACACGCGAGATCGCGACGGGCGCGCCGCGCCGCAAGAACGGGTTCATGACGGCGTCGGACGCTCCCGGTCTCGGCGTGATCCCCCTCACGGACAGTTTCGGGCCCCCCGCTTTGAGCTTCGGCTAGTAGGAAAAGTTCGGAGCGCCTTTTTAAAAGGCGCTGCTTGCTACTCCTGACAGACATTCACCCATTCGGCGCCGACCAACTCCGCCATGCGGAGCGGATGGATGCGCACCGCGCTATGGGTGGAGCCGGCGGCCGGCACTACTTCTTCGAAGGCGCGCAGGGAGACATCGCAAAATATCGGCAGTGGCGCGGGCAGTCCGAACGGACAGACGCCACCCACGGGATGCCCGGTGACGGCCGCCACTTCCTCGGCGCTCAGCATCCGGGGCTTGCCGCCGAACGCTGCCTTCGCTTTGCGGTTGTCGAGCCGCGCGGTGCCGCTGGTCACGACCAGCAGGTACTGCTCGCCGACGCGCAACGAGAGCGTCTTCGCAATCTGCGCCGGCAGGACGCCATGACCGTCGGCCGCTTGGGCCACCGTCGCCGTCGTCGTCTCCAACTCGATGATGGCAATGTCGGGGGCCTTCTGAGCAAAAAATGCACGGACGGAGTCGAGGCTCATAGGCACGGCTCTCCTTTGACAATGGCGAACTGCCGCAAATGACTCTCATTGACTTAACGAGATCGCAATCTGCCCTCGTCAAGTTACCGGCAAGCGCCATTACGGCTGCCTCCCTTGCCGGTCCAGTGGCCTTCTTAGGTTTCCGGCTCTGAAGGTTAGACATGACAGTAGTCCTCAACGATAGGCCTGGCCGAACGCGGACGTGGACGGCGCTCGGCGCCATCTCGATCTCGCGCCAGTTTACCTTCATAGCGCTTTCGGGGGTGGTGCTCGCCGTCTGCGGCATCGCGCTGACCCTTTACTGTGCCTATGGCCAAGCGCAGCAAGCGCGGCAGGACGAGGTGCGGCACCTGACGCAGGTCGGTGCCACTATCGTCAAAGGCTTCGTGCAGCAGGCCGAGAGCGGCGCCGTGCCCCTGGCTACTGCGCAGCACGATGCGCTCGCCGCTCTGAAGGCCATCCGTTACGACGGGACGAACTACTATTTTGTTATCACCAACGACGGGGTGATGTTGTCCCATCCGAACAAGGTGCTGATCGGCAGGAATGAAATCAGACTTCAAGACCCTTTCGGCACACCGATCTTCGCGCCCATCATCACCGCCGCACTCGCCGGTAAGCCGGCTCTTCAATTCTACTACTTCCCCAAGGTGCCGGGTGGAACGCCGCAACCCAAAGCTTCGTTTGGGCTCGAGATTCCTGAATGGCATTGGGTGGTCGGAACCGGCCTCTATACCAACGACATCGATGACGCCCTCATCCGTCGCGCCATCTGGCTCGCCTCGATTTTCCTGCCGCTCTTCATGATCTTCCTCTTGCTCGCCGTCCTCACGCGGCGGTCGCTTTCAAAGCTGCTGAAAGCGTTTTCGAGTAGGATGCGGGAGTTGGCACAGGGCAATCTGGCGACGCAGATCATTGGGCAGGATCGCGCCGACGAATTGGGGGAGATGGCCAAGGCCGTACAGGTATTCAAGGAAAACGCGCTGCGTACGCAGGTGCTTGAGCGTGAGCACCGCGAAGCGACCGCGCGCCGAGCGGTAGAAGACGAACAGGTGCGGCAGGAAACCGAAGCGGCAGCCGCCGCGATGGTCGTGGGATCAATCGGCAAGGGGCTGGAATCGCTCTCGGCCGGCGACCTTGTGTTCCGTCTGACAATCGGACTGCCGGACGCCTACGAGAAGCTGCGGATCGATTTCAACGCCGCTATGGAACAAGTTGCCGAACTGGTTTTCAAAATCGTAGGTATTACTGGGTCGATCAGCTCCGGAAGCAACGACATCGCCAAAGGTGCCGACGATCTCAGCAAACGGACGGAGCAACAGGCGGCAAGTCTGGAGCAGAGTGCCGCGGCTCTGGAGCAGCTAACGACAACGGTCCGCAGGACGGCTGAAAATGCAATGAAGGTCAGCCTCGTCGTCGCACGTACCAAGGCGGACGCGCAACAGTCGGGCGAGATCGTGCGAAAGGCGACGGGCGCGATGGGGAACATCGAGCGCTCATCCAGGGAGATCACTCAGATCATAGGCGTTATCGACGAGATAGCCTTCCAGACGAACCTGTTGGCGCTGAACGCTGGTGTTGAAGCCGCGCGCGCCGGCGATTCTGGGCGCGGCTTCGCGGTCGTGGCGAGCGAGGTCAGGGCGCTTGCGCAGCGGTCTGCGGATGCCGCCAAGCAGATCAAGACATTGATCGCGACCTCGGCAAGCGAGGTAGAAACCGGCGTCGGTCTGGTCAATGCCGCCAGCAAGTCCCTCGACCGGATCGTTTCCCAGGTGGCGGAGATTACGATCTCGGTCACCGAGATGGCGCAGTCGGCTCAGGAGCAGGCAACCGGACTTGGGGACGTGAACGCGGCCGTCAATCACATGGACCGCGTGACCCAACAGAACGCTGCCATGGTCGAGAGGAGCTCGGCCGCAAGCCATGCGCTCGACCAGGAGACCGCCGAGCTTGTTCAACTCACGAACCGCTTCAAAGTCGCGCCCTTGGACGCCGGGTCCCCGGCCAGCGGCCGAACAGGCAGCGGGAGGACCGTGATGGCCTTGGCTGTCTAGATGCGGACGGCTCCGGTGTTGCGCGACAATCCACAGGGTAACTCGCGCTCCTGCTTGGGATGCGTTTCGTGTCACACATCGCGTCTGCAAGCGCAGCTGCCGTCTTCACCGGCGCCTCCCGCCACCCGGCGCCAGCTTTGCCCGGTCACGCAGGGAAGCGCGCCTCTCGGCCCTTGCGCGGAACGAACCGATCAGACCGAGACGTTGTCGAGGTTGTGCAGCGTTCCGTGAGCGAGAAGCTGGATGTCCACGAACCGGGCGAGCGAGACCAGTTTATGGATCTCGGCCTTCTTGGCTCGCCGAGGCGTGTTCGAGATGACGCATAGTGCGCCCACCCGGTTGACAAGCTTCACGCCCGCGTAGAAGCGCATGTTTGGCGCGCCGGTTACCAGCGGGTTCGTATTGAAGCGCGGGTCCTTCGTCGCATCCTCGACAACCACTACGCCGCGGCTTTCGATCGTATAGGAACAGAATGATTGGTTTCGCGGCGTCTCCGTCATGTCAAAACCGACAATGCTCTTAAACCATTGCCGGTCGACATCGACCAACGTGATGGCTGCAATCGTGGCCCCCTCGAAGATTTTGAGCGCTTCATCGACGCAAGAACGAAACCGCTTGTCCTCATGTGTATTAAGCACCCCGAGCTCATGCAGTTGCTCGATGCGTTCCTGTTCTGCAGACCGGCTCTCGGACAAAGCGTCGCTCCTACACGGACAGTCCACCCTAAGTTGAGATAGTTATTTTTTTGCGTGTGGCCCGGCGTGTCGCCAAATTATCGCCCCGTCCGGGTGCGCGCCGGCAAGACGCCGCAAGATCCCGAGCGTGGATGCCGCCCCCGATGAACGGGACTTGAGCCTTTCGGCCCGGCAGACAATAGTCTTGCGATGGGAAGCGAGCGCCTCACGGCCTTCACCGATGGCGTCATCGCCGTGATCATCACGATCATGGTGCTCGACCTGCGGGCACCGGCAAGCATATCGCTCGCGGGCCTTCTGCCGGTCGGGCCGAAGCTGCTCGCCTATGCGCTGAGCTTCATCTACGTCGCCATCTACTGGAACAACCACCACCACTTCTTCCAGCTCGTGCCGCGGGTCAGCGGCGTGCTGCTCTGGGCCAATCTCAATTTGCTGTTCTGGCTGTCGCTGATCCCCTTCGCGACGAGTTGGATGGGCGAGCACCCTTTCGCCGCCATCCCCACCGCCACCTATGGTGTCTCGCTGCTGATGCCGGCACTATCCTGGGCGCTCATGCAGGGCGCAATCATGGCAACGCAGGGCAAAGACTCGCCGCTCGCCCGTGCGATCGGCCGAGATCGGAAGGGCAGATTGACGCCGCTGCTCTACCTCGCCGGCATCGCTCTCGCCTTCCTCAGCACCGCGGTCGCTCAGCTGATCTATGCGGTCGTGGCGATGATCTGGCTGGTGCCGGACCGGCGTATCGAGGCCGTCTTCCGCGCAACGGAGTGAGCCCACGGTCGTTGCGAGACCTGTCGACGCAGACCGGCCTCCCGATATTCATCTAGATGTCAAAAGTTTCTGCCGGCCGCTGCGCTACAGACGGGCTCGTCAGGTGCGCGGCACATCGCCTGCGCCTATGACCAGGGAACAAGACAACATGCGCATCAGGATCAAGGGCGCCTACCGAGCCGCCCTCTTCGGCTTCGCGGCTCTCCTCGGCACCGGCGGCACAGCCCTCGCCGCCACCGACTGCCCGCACGGCGTTATCCGCTACGGCGTCATCCCGTTCGATGCATCAGCCGCTTTCGTTCCGCTTTACCACCACATCGGTCAGCTGATCAGCGAGAAGATGGGTTGCCCGGTCAATGTCGAGATCGGCACCAGCTATACCGCCACGATCGAGGCAATGCGCGCCGGCAAGATCGACGCCGCCGAGTTCGGGCCATTGAGCTACGTCCTCGCGCACAAGCTGGCGGGCGCCCAGGCCGTCGCCACTTATGCGAACGCGCAAGGCGACAAGGACACCTATACCGCCAGCGTCGTCACTTGGCCCGGCTCCGGCATCCAGACGTTGAAGGGCGTCGCGGGTCACACCTTCGCCTATTCTGATCCCGCTTCGACCTCTGGCCATCTGTTTCCCGCCTACGCGCTCAAGTCCGCGGGTATCGATCCCGATCACGGCGTCCAAGCCGTCTATTCTGGCAGCCATACGGCGACCTTCGAGGCCCTGCTGCATCACAAGGTGCAGGCGGGCGAGATGAACAGCTCCGAGACCGAGTCCGCCAAGATCGCGGGGATATACGACCCGAAGGACTTCGCGACGCTCTGGACCAGCCGGCCGATCCCGCAGGACCCGATCACGGTTCGTGGCGATCTGCCGCCCGCGTTCAAGGCGAAGCTGAGCGAGGTTCTGGCGCATCTCGACCTCAGCAGCATCCCCGCTGACCAGAAGAAGGTCACGGGCCTCTCGGGCAAGGGCTACGTGCCAGCATCAGACGCCGACTACGACGGCATCCGCAGCCTCGTGAAGGTTCTGCATCTGGACCTCAACAAGATGGGTTCATGAGCGCACCGCTCATCGCGGTATCCGGCTTGGCCATGCGCTACCCCACGGGGCGCGTGGCCTTGACGGATACGAGCCTCGCTTTGGCGCCGGGGGAACTCGTCGTCATCCTCGGTGCAAACGGCTGCGGCAAATCCACCATGCTCCGCTGCATCGCCGGGATGTTGAAGCCGACCGGCGGCAGCGTCCAGGTCGCCGGCCGCCGCATCAGCAGCCTCGCCGGCCGGGAACTGGCCGAGGCCCGCATGGCCCTCGGCATGGTCTTTCAGAACGCCCATCTCGTGCGCCGCCGCAGCGTCGTCGCCAACGTCATCTCCGGCACGCTCGGCCGGCATCGTGGCCTTGCGATCACGCTCGGCCGTCTGCCCGAGAGCGAGCGACCCTTCGCCATGACCTGCCTCAACCAGGTCGGTCTCACAGCTTTCGCAGAACAGCGCGCCGGAACGCTCTCAGGCGGCCAGGCGCAGCGCGTCTCGGTCGCACGCGCGCTGGCGCAGCGGCCACTCGCGCTGCTGGCCGACGAACCCGTCGCGAGCCTCGATCCCGATGCCGCTCAGGAACTCATGGGCCTGCTGCGTCGCCTCGCGCATGATGACGGCCTCGGCGTGCTCTGCGTGCTGCACCAGCCGGAGCTCGCCCGCCGCTTCGCCGACCGCATCCTCGGCATGAAGGACGGCCGCATCCAGTTCGACACGAAGCCGGCTGAGGTGAAGGAAACCGAGGTCGCCGGCCTCTACGTGAAGACGACCGAGACGCTCGCGGCATGAACGGGATAGCCATCAAGACCGCGCCCGGTCATGGCGCGCCCGGCGCCGGATCGCGCGGAGACGGCAGGCCTCGGCGCCGCAGCGCGCTCGCCTTCGTCATGATCTTCCTCGGGATCGCGCTGTTCATCCAGGCAGCGATCGTGGTGCAGGCGCGGCCGCAGGACCTCGTCACGGGCGCCGCTGGCATCGCAGACATCCTCCACAGGTCGTGGCCGCCGGATTTCGCCGGGCTGCCGGACGCGCTGTGGCCTGCGCTGCAGACGATCGACATGGGTATCTTCGGCACCGTCGTTGCACTCGTCTTCGCGCTGCCGCTGGCCCTCCTCGCCGCCCGCAACACGACGCCGGCGCGGCCAGTCTACTACGCCACCCGCGTGCTCATCGCGCTCGCCCGGGTGGTGCCTGATCTCGTCTGGGCGCTGATCTTCGTCACCGCCGTCGGCCTCGGCCCCTTCCCCGGCGCGCTCGCCATCGTCGTGCACAGCCTCGGGATGATGGGGCGTCTCTTTTCAGAAGTCATCGAGGACATGGACATGGGCCCGGTCGAGGCGCTGACGATGACGGGGGCGAGCCGCCTCGCCGTCTTCAGCCATGCCGTCGTGCCGAGCGTGCTGCCCTCGCTGCTCGGCATCACGCTCTATCGGCTCGACGAGAATATCCGCTCCTCCCTCATCCTCGGCTTCGTCGGCGCGGGCGGCATCGGCTTCCAGCTGCTGACCGCGATGAACCTGTTCCAATACCGCACCGTCTCCATGCTGCTGATCATCACTTTCATCATCGTCATGGGCGCCGAGCGTATCTCCGCCTGGCTGCGCGCGCGGATCGCCTAACGGAACGCGCTCATTGCAAGCGGGAAACCCCTTCGGCCGAGAGATAGGCAATCCGCCCGCCGGCGATGGTGGCGACGACGTGCGGCGCCGGCGTGTCGGATACCACCACGAGGTCGGCGCGACGGCCAGGCTCGATGCGGCCACGATCATGCAGCCCCGCCGCCGCCGCGGGATTGGCCGAGATAAGCTCCCAACTCCGTGCCAGCCCGTCCCGCTCGCCGAGGACGAAGGCCGCCCGCAGCAGCGCCGGATAGAAATAGTCGCTGGTGAGGATCTGACACAGCCCTGCGCCGACCATCGCGGCGGCGGAGGCCCACCCCATATGCGAGCCGCCGCGCACCACGTTGGGGCTGCCCATCACCACCCAGTCGCCGGCCTCGGTCGCGGCACGAGCCGTCGGCTCGTTCATCGGAAAGTCGGAGATGCGCGCGCCCTTGGCGCGGAACATCGCGCGGCTCTCAGGGCTCACATCGTCATGGCTTGCCATCGGAATGCCGGAGGCGCGGGCGGAGTTTGCCACACGCCGGGCCGCCTCCGGCACCTCATGTGCGCGGGCGCCGACCTCGGTCGCGAGCGCGCGGAATTCATCCAGGCTCATCCCCGCGCGGTCGCTGTATTTCGCGCCCGTCACGGGGTCGGCCATCTTCCGCAGGATCGACGGCGTGTGGTCGTTGAAGGCCAGCAGATGCACCTCACCGGCTTCGATCGCTGCGAGCGCGAGGTCGAGCGCCCCGAGATTGAATGCCTCCCACCGGAGGTGCACCCGCATATCGCAAAGCTGGCGGGGGCGATGCGCCGCAAGCGCCTCCAGCAGAGCCGTCCAGGCGCGGGCGCTTCGCAAGCCCGGCTCCCAGGAGAGCGTCACGCCATGGAAGGCCGTGGTGATTCCGTTGGCGAGGAGTTGTGCCTCGGTCTCGGCCACTGCCAAATCCATCGGAAAATCGACGCCTGGACGTGGCTGCACCTGCCGCTCGAAAGCGTCACCGTGCAGATCGACGATGCCGGGGAGCACGAGCAGGCCCGTCGCGTCGAGCCGCCGCGCGGAGGTCGCTTCAGCGACGAGCAACGCCGCCTCGCTATGAATGTCGGCCGGTTCGAGGCCGCGCCCGTGAAGCAATGCGCGGCCACCGGTGATGCTCAGGCTCATGGTCCTACCCCCGTCGTCGCGCTTCGGCTTGCAAATGCAATTGACAATACCGCCGGCCGGCTTAATGTCTAGACATCTAGATGAATTTCAGGTGACGATGTCGAACCCAGATCTCATCAGCCGCCGGCAGAGATGGATGGCGATCCTAGCGCGGGCCGAGCGGCCGCTGATCGAGGCACGTCTCGCGACGGTCGATCCGCTTCCGTCGCATCGGCGGCTTCGTGGTCCGGAAACCGGTCTGGTGATGGTCCAGGGACGGGCCGGCGGCAACGGGGCGCCCTTCAACCTCGGCGAGATGACCGTCACGCGCTGCACGGTCCATAATGAGCATGGCCTGACCGGCCACGCCTATATCGCCGGACGAGACGCGCCGAAGGCTGAACTCGCAGCCGCGCTCGATGCCGCCCTGCAGGACCCAGACGCCGGCCCCCGGCTGGAGCGGACGGTCATCGACCCTCTCGCGGACGCATTGGCCGCTGCCGACGACCGGCTCCGGGCCGAGGCCGAAGCGACGCGCGTCGATTTCTTCACCCTCGCGACAATGCGGTCATGACACTCGACAGACCCGGCTTCCTGGATCCGGTGGCGGAGGCTCAGTCCTGCTTCCGCTCGGTACTGAGCGCCATGTCCCGCCCCGGCAGCATCACGGCGATGTCGCATGCGATCGCGGCGCCCCCGCTCGATCCCGCGACCGCCGCGGTTCTGCTCACCCTGGTCGATGCCGATGTCACCCTGTGGCTGGACGAGCCGCTGATGCCGAGCTGGGACTGGCTCGCCTTCCATGCCGGCGTCGTGCGCGCGCCGAGCCGTGCCGAAGCGGCCTTCCTCTGCGTCACCGCCTTGCCGCCGCTCGCCGAGCTGTTCGCGGGGAGCGACGCCGCACCTGAGACATCCGCCACGATCATCCTGCAGGTGCCGGGGCTCACGGACGGACGGCCTCTCACACTCTATGGTCCGGGACTAGAGGCGCCGGCTGTCATAGCCCCACTTGGACTGCCGGATGATTTCGTCGCGCAATGGGAAGCCAATCACCGGCTCTTTCCCCGCGGTTTGGACCTCATGCTCTGCGCGCGCGGCAACTTTCTGGCGCTGCCTCGCAGCGTGAGGATCGGAGAGGGCTAAGGCCATGGCTTATGTCGCCGTCAAAGGCGGGGAGCGGGCGATCGACGCCGCCCACGATTGGCTCGCGCGCGAGCGGCGAGGCGATCCCGCCATCCCCGCGCTCGGTATCCGGCAGGTCGAGGAACAGCTCGGCCGCGCCGTCGACCGCGTGATGGCCGAGGGATCCTGCCACGACACAGGGCTCGCGGCGCTCGCCATCAAGCAGGCGCAGGGCGATCTCATCGAGGCGGCCTTCCTGCTGCGCGCCTACCGCACCACCCTGCCCCGCTTCGCCTCCTCCCTGCCGGTCGAGACGGCGGCCATGGTCATCCGGCGGCGGATCTCGGCGATCTACAAGGACCTCCCGGGCGGTCAGGTGCTCGGGCCGACCTACGACTACACGCACCGTCTGCTGGACTTCAGCCTCGCCGCCGAACGGCTCGACGAGACGGAGATGCGCCCGCCCGCCCGCCCCACCGATACCGGCCGCCGCGCGATGCCCCGAGTCATGGACCTGCTCGATCGCGAAGGGCTGATGGGCGCCGAACAGCCGGGCGACGCGGCGCCCGCCGACCTCACGCGCGAGCCGCTTTCCTTCCCCGCCGGACGGGACGTGCGGCTGCAGGCGCTGGCGCGCGGCGACGAGGGCTTCCTGCTGGCACTCGGCTATTCCACCCAGCGCGGCTACGGCAACACACATCCCTTCGTCGGCGAGATCCGCGTCGGCGCGGTCGCCGTCGAGATCGTCCCGCCGGAGCTGGGCTTCGCCATCGAGATCGGCCGCATCGACCTCACGGAGTGCGAGATGGTAAACCAGTTCGGCGGCTCGAAGACCGAGCCCGCGCAATTCACCCGCGGCTACGGGCTCTGCTTCGGCCACGCCGAGCGCAAGGCCATGGGCATGGCGCTGGTCGACCGCTCGATGCGCGCCAGCGAGTTTGGGGAGGATGTGACGGCGCCCGCGCAGGACATCGAATTCGTCCTCTCGCACAGCGACAATATCGAGGCGACCGGCTTCGTCGAGCATCTCAAATTGCCGCACTACGTCGACTTCCAGAGCGAACTCGAAACGATACGGCGAATGCGGCGCACCGCGGGCGAGGACGCCGCACCAGAGGGAGAGGCGCCGTGAGCGGCTACAACTTCGCTTATCTGGACGAGCAGACGAAGCGGATGATCCGCCGCGCGATCCTCAAGGCGGTGGCGATCCCCGGCCATCAGGTGCCTTTCGGCGCGCGGGAGATGCCGCTGCCCTATGGCTGGGGCACCGGCGGCATCCAGGTGACGGCCGCCATCCTCGGCCAGGACGACGTGCTCAAGGTCATCGACCAGGGCGCTGACGATACCACCAACGCCGTCTCCATCCGCCGCTTCTTCGCCCGCACGGCGGGTGTCGCCACGACTACGCGCACCACGAAGGCAACGGTCATCCAGACGCGCCACCGCATCCCGGAGACGCCTCTGCGCGCCGACCAGATCCTCGTCTATCAGGTGCCGCTGCCGGAGCCGCTGGCCAAGCTCGAGCCCAGCCGCGCCGAGACACGGCAGATGCACGCGCTTGCCGAATACGGGCTGATGCATGTGAAGCTCTACGAGGACATCGCGCGCTTCGGCCACATCGCCATCAGCTACGACTACCCCGTGATGGTGAACGGGCGCTACCTCATGTCGCCGTCACCGATCCCGGCCTTCGACACGCCGAAGATGCACCGCATGCCGGCGCTGCAGCTATTCGGCGCGGGGCGCGAGAAGCGCATCTATGCCGTACCGCCCTTTACCTCCGTCCGTCCGCTTGATTTCGACGACCATCCCTTCCGTCTCATCCGTGCGCCGCACCCCTGCGCGCTCTGCGGGGCGCGGGACAGCTACCTCGACGAGGTGCTGACGGATGATCGCGGCGGTCGGATGTTCGTCTGTTCCGACACCGACTACTGCGCGAGCCGCCGGGACATCGCCGAAGCGGCGGGAGAAGCCGCATGAACGCGCCGCTTCTGGACGCCCCCCTGCTTGAAGCGCGGGACCTCCGCCTGTCCTTCGGCTCCATCCGGGCTTTGGACGGAGTGAACGCAACGCTCTGGCCTGGCGAGGTGCTCGCCATCGTCGGCGAAAGTGGCTCGGGGAAGACGACGCTGCTCAACGTGCTGTCCGGCCGCGCACGTCCCGACATGGGGCAGGCGATCTATCGCGACCCGGAGGGCGCCGCGCATGATGTCCACGCGATGCCCGCGCCGCAGTTGCGCGCCCTGCATCGGTCGGACTGGGGCTTCGTCCACCAGAACCCGCGCGACGCGCTCCGCATGGGCGTCTCCGCCGGGGGCAATGTCGGTGAACGGCTGATGGCGCAGGGTGCCCGCCACTACGGCTCCATCCGCGACACCGCCATCGACCGGCTGCGGCAGGTCGAGATCAGCGCCGACCGCATCGACGATCTGCCGCGCACCTTCTCCGGCGGCATGCTGCAGCGGCTACAGATCGCCCGCACACTCGCCACCCATCCCCGCCTCGTCTTTATGGACGAACCGACCGGTGGCCTCGATGTCTCGGTGCAGGCGCGCCTGCTCGACCTCATCCGGTCGCTCGTCGCGCGGCTCGGCATCGCGGTGGTGCTGGTCACGCATGATATCGCGGTCGCCCGCCTGCTCGCCGGCCGCATCCTGGTGATGCGCCACGGTCAGGTGGTCGAGACCGGCCTCACCGATCAGGTTCTGGACGATCCCCAGCATCCCTATACCCAGCTTCTCGTGAGCTCGGTGTTGCAGGCATGAGCGCGCCACTTTTACGAACCGAGGGACTGGCCAAGTCCTTCACCCTGCATCTCCAGAAGGGAACCCGCATCCCGGTGCTGCGGGATATCGACCTCACTCTCACGGCGGGCGAGTGCGTCGTGCTCTCGGGCCCATCGGGCACCGGCAAGTCCACCCTGATGCGCAGCCTCTACGGCAACTATCGCGCCGAGGGCGGACGCATCCTGGCGCGCCACCGGGGCGACTGGGTCGATCTCGCTGGCGCCGATCCGCGTCTGGTGCTGGAGGTTCGGCGCGATACGCTCGGCTATGTCAGTCAGTTCCTCCGTGTCGTCCCACGGGTCTCGACGCTGGAGATCGTGGCCGAAGCGCTGACGCTGCGCGGCACGTCCCATGATGAGGCCGTCGAGCGGGCGCGGACCATGCTGCTCCGGCTGAACCTGCCGGAGCCGTTGCACGCCCTGCCGCCCGCGACCTTCTCGGGCGGCGAACAGCAGCGCGTGAACCTCGCCAGGGGCTTCATCGGCGGCCATCCCATCCTATTGCTCGACGAGCCGACGGCCTCGCTCGACGCGGATAATCGTGATGCCGTGGTGGCCCTGGTGCGGGAGGCGAAAGCGTCGGGCACGGCCATTCTCGGCATCGTCCATGACACGCCGACGCGCGACGCCATCGCGGACCGCCTGTTCCACCTCACCCCGCTGCAGGCCGCCGCATGATCGAGACGATCCTGACCAATGCTGACCTCGTGCTCGCCGACCGCGTGCTGCGGGGGACGGTCGTCATCCGTGACGGCCGGATCGCCGAAATTGCCGAAGGATCGTCCGCGGCGCCGGGGGCGCAGGATCTTGGCGGCGACATCCTGATGCCCGGCATCATCGACCTGCACACGGACAATCTGGAGCGGCAGGTTCAGCCCCGACCCGGCGCGCGCTGGCCGTCCCGCTCTGCCTTCGTCGCCCATGACGCGCAATGCGCGGCGGCGGGCGTCACGACCGTCTTCGACGCCCTTTGCGTCGGCAACCTCAATTTCGACATCGACGACCGCGTGCGGACCTTCCGGGAAGGCGTTACCGATCTCACGGCGCTGGCGGCGGTCGGACTGTTCAAGTCCGACCACTTCCTCCATCTCCGCTGCGAGTTGCCGGCGCAGAACATGCTCGGGCTGGTCGAGAGCGTGGTTCCCCACCCGCTTACGCGCATGGTGAGCCTCATGGATCACACGCCCGGCGTTGGCCAGTATGCGGATCTCGACCGCTTCCGGAAGCGCAAGACGCTCGACGGCATCACGCTCGCCGACGTGGACGCGCAAATCGGGGAGTTGCGGGCGCGCCGCCTCGAATTGCGAGGCCCCAACCGCCGCCTCCTGCTGGAAATGGTGCGCGGACGTGCCATTGTGCTCGCAAGCCATGATGACGAGACGCTGGAGGAGGTCGCGGAGAACCACGCCGACGGCATCCGCATCAGCGAATTCCCAGTGCGTCTGGTGGCGGCGAAGGGGGCCCGCGCTCTCGGCATGGATGTGATCGCAGGTGCTCCCAACCTCGTTCGCGGCGGCTCGCATTCCGGCAACGTGGCGGTGACGGAACTGCTGGCGGCCGGCGCCGTCGATGCGCTGGCATCGGACTACGTGCCGGGTGCCCTGGTGGAGGCGGCTTTTGTCGCGGCCGACGCAGGAATGCCGGTGCCGGAGGCGGTCGCGCTTGTCACCTCGGGTCCGGCCCGGCTCGCGGGCCTTGCGGACCGGGGGCGGATCGCCGTCGGGCTCCGCGCCGATTTTGTACGCGTGCGGCGGCACGAGGGTCTGGCCGCTCCGCTGGCTGTCTGGCGGGAGGGGCAGCGCGTCGCATGAGCGGCGCGATGCCCGGACTGCTTGTGCTGGTGGTCGGCCCGTCCGGCTCCGGTAAGGATACGCTGCTGTCCGGGGCCGCCCAGGCGCTCGCGGGAGACGCGCGCTTCCGCTTCGTGCGGCGCGTGGTGACGCGGCCTGCTCAGGAAGAAGATCATGACGTCGCTGACGAGCCGGGTTTTCATGCGCGGCGCGCGGCCGGCGGCTTCGCCCTGAACTGGGAGGCGCACGGGCTGCACTACGGCGTGCCGGCGGATATAGTTCAAGACCTTGAAGCGGGACGCACGGTCGTCGCCAATGTCTCCCGCAGCATTCTGGTCAGCGCCGCGGAGCGCTTCCCGGTCGCGGTTATCGAGATCACGGCGTCTGAGCGGGTTCGTGCCGCCCGGCTGCGAGACCGGGCGCGCGAGACGCCGGCGGATATCGCGGCACGCCTCGCACGCGCAGCACCGCCGCCTGAGGGCTTGTCCGTCTTCACCATCCTGAACGACTCCAGCGTCGCCCACGGCGTCGCGACCCTTACTGACTTCCTTTATCGCATCGCGGAGAATGTGCAGGCGCTGCCTCATCCATCTGAAGCTCCGGCGCCGGAGTAGCCGCATACCGCTGCGGCCGAGACCTCGATTACCCGGATCCTCGGCTCTCTTACGCGTCTGTAATGTTGGCGACAGTCACGCGTGCGCCGATTTGCATCTGCAATTACCTGCAGCCCACATGTTACACGCATGCGTGCGGACGGCCGAAGCTCCCTGGAAACCCACATTCGATCGGCCATCTCTGGGACGCCAACGCACTGCAGAGATGGTGCAAAATGACACGGCATCTAACGTAATTTGCCTCGGCAAATGCAAGGAGATCCCTATGCGCAAAACTATTACGACGGCGGCCCTCGGCTTGACTTTGATCGGCGCGACCAGCCTCACGGCTCTTCCGGCCATGGCCCAAAGCACGTCCAACGATCAGGCGACGAACACCAGCAACGATAGCAGAAACGGCAATAACGGCGGAAACGCCAGCAAGCCGGACCGGCTTCTGCAGAACGCCACCAAGGCGGTCCAGGACATGAAGTCCGACTCGCACTTCGCGAACCTGATGACGAAGTGCAAAGGTATGTTCATCATCCCGAGCATGGGGAAAGGCGGCTTCATCATCGGCGGCAAGGGTGGTCAGGGCGTTCTTGTGAGGCGCACCTCGAATGGCTGGAGCGAGCCCGCGTTCCTGACGCTCGGCTCGATCTCCTTGGGTGCTCAGGCCGGCGGTTCGGGGGGAGAAACCATCATGCTGCTGATGACCAGCAAGGCTATGCATGATTTCACGCAGGCCAACAACTTCTCCCTCGGCGCTAATGCCGGCCTGACAGTCGTTAATTATTCAGCGAAGGGGCAAGCGCCGGTAGGGAAAGGCGATGTGATCATCTGGTCCAACAAGTCTGGCGCTTTCGCGGGGGCGACGGTCAGCGCAACCGACATCACGAGCAATAAGCCGGAAGACAAGAACTTCTACGGCAAGAGCGTCTCAACGACGCAGATCATCAAGGGGAAGGTTCAGCACCAGCAGGCGGCGGACCAGCTCGAAAGCACGCTTTCCTGACGACGGTCGGACGGGCGCCATCGGGGCGCCCGTCCGATTTCAAACACCCCGATGCCCCTGACTTCGCCAACATTCTGCAGGCCGAAATCCACATAGAGCGGCGATCCGCGACCCGGCTCGCACGCCGAAAAACTCTAGGACAATCACGATGCGAAAGCGTATTCTTATGGCAGCGGCGGGAGCTGGGCTATTCAGTGCCGCGAGCCTTGCCGTCCTTCCCGCTATGGCGCAGGCGCCATCAACCGCTTCGCCCGCGTCAAGTGGCAACGCAAATACCAACTCCGGCGGCGCAGCAAGCCGCGGCGTTCTTGCTGGTGCTACGAAAGCCGTGAACGATTTGCGGTCGGACCCACATTACAATGACCTGATCGCCCGTTGCAAAGGTCTGTTCATCATGCCGTCCATGACCCATGGGCTGCTTGGTGAACATGGGCAGGCCGTCCTGGTCAGAAATGGGTCAGGAGGATGGACGCAGCCCGCCTTTCTGACATTCCGCCGGATGTCGCCCGAATCTCTGTCGTCTCAGGGGGCCCAGTCATCACAGGGCTCTCAGTCAGCACAGCGGGCCAACCCGACTGGCGGCGAAACGATCTTGATGCTGATGACAAGCAAGGCGCTCACAGCCTTCAGTAAAGCCGACAACATCTCGGTCGGTCCGGACGCCGATCTTGCGGTCATCAAATATTCCGGCCAAGCGAAGGTCCCGGTCAAAGGCGGTGACGTTATCGTCTGGTCAAAACATACCATGGCTCGGCCCAATACAAGTTTCCACGTGACGGACATCAAGGCCAATAAGCAGAAGGACCACACTTTCTATGGCAAGGCGGTCACGACCTCTCAAATTCTGCACTGGAAGGTGACGCAGAAAACCGCGGCAAATTCGCTCGCTGAGGCCCTGGCGCCATAGCGTGCAGCCAGCCGGTTCCCGACCGTGCATTGGGCGGGCGCCGCACAGGTGCCCGCCCTCCACCGTCAGGCGGCCTTTGCCGCTTTGTTGATGCCCTCATTGGCCAGCTTGTTCAGCAGCGTGTCAGCCTTCTTCTCTTCGGCCAGGGTCTGCTCCAGCAACGTCACCACATCCTTCTGCCCGGCAAGCTTTGCCCAGGCCACCAGCGAGCCGTAGCGCGCCATCTCGTAATGCTCGACCGCCTGCCCGCAGGCAATAAGCCCCGCATCGCGCATCGCGCTCGGCTCCTTGGCTTCATCCAGAAGCTCCTCGCACTCCTCGATGAGCCCGTTGATCGCCTCGCAGGTCACGCCTTGGGCGCGCTTGCCAAGCGCCTCGAAAACCTGTTGCAGCCGCTCGATCTGGTGCTGTGTCTCCTCGCGGTGCTCGGTGAACGCCTGCTGGAGCTGCGGGTTCTGCGCGGCCTTCGCCATCTTGGGCAGCGCCTTGGAAATCTGCCGCTCGGCGTAATAGACGTCCTTGAGGAAGTGGAGGAATAGCTCGTTCATCGTCTTCATGTATCGGTTCCTTGCGTGCCGAAATTCGCTCGGGTGAGGCGACACCTCTCCGTTGGGGACGTGCCACGCCGGCAAGTGGGCAGGGGCGCGACCGGTCCACAGGGTCCGCCGCTTCACGCTGCGGTGTGGCCAGCGGCTCGCGGGACGGCCACTTCCCAAAAGCAACGCGGCAGGCAATGCTGGCCGAACTATTTTCACCGGCAGGATCGGAGCGCCCATGAGCTGGCCCACGCAGAGCGGCGTCTTCAGCCTCGGCGACCTGCCGCTGCAGTCCGGAGAGCGCATCGCCGATGCCCGGCTTTCCTGGAAGGCGCATGGCACCCTGTCCGCCGCGCGTGACAACGTCATCGTCTATCCGACGAGCTACTCGGCTCAGCACCCGGCGCTCGAATGGGCGATCGGTCCGGACAGCCTTCTCGACCCCGGGCGTTGGTTCATCGTGATCCCCGACATGTTCGGCAACGGCCTCTCCTCCAGCCCCTCGAACACGCCGGACTATCCGGCCCGTGTCACGAGCGCCGACAATATCGGGGCGCAGCGGCGTCTGCTGCAGGAGGTTTTCGGGATCACGGAAGTCGCCTGCGTCTATGGCTTCTCCATGGGGGCGCAGCAGGCCTACCACTGGGCCGCGCTGGCGCCGGAGGCGGTCGCCCGCGCGATCGTCGTCTGCGGCTCCGCCCGAACCTCGCCGCACAACCAGGTCTTCCTCGCCGCGCTGATGGCGGTTCTGGAGGCCGCGCCCGAGCATCTGGGCGGTGGCCGCTTCTCGGCCGAGCCGCGCGCCGCGCGCCGCGCCTTCACCCGCAACTATGCCGGCTGGGCGATGAGCCAGGATTGGTACCGCGCGGGGCTGCATCTCAGCACCACGGGCGCCAAGACGCTCGACGAGTTCCTGGACGACCATTGGGGAAGCGGCTTTCAACTTGCGGCCGCCGATCTCTACGCGCAGCTCCGCACCTGGTATGCCGGCGACATCAGCGCGAACGACCTCTATCGCGGCGATCTCTCGGTCGCTCTGGCGGCGATCCGCGCGCGGGTGCTCCTGATGCCGGGGGAGACGGACCTCTACTTTCCGGTGGCCGACAACGCCCACGAGCTTCAGCATCTCCGCTCGGCCGAGTTGAGGCCGATCCCGAGCATCTGGGGCCATCGCGCTGGGGCGCCCGCACCTGCCGAGAACCCGGAGGACTTTGGCTTCCTGCGGTCGGCGGTGCGGGCCTGGCTCGACGACTGACGCTGACGACCGGCGGCGCTCCCCGACGCCCGCCGCGCCCTATAGGTCGGCGCAAGCAGGTGCGCTATCGCTCTGAGGCTGGCGGACGAGCCAGCCTTCCGGAGACGCGCGCCCGATGAAATTCACCATCCCCGTCAGCCCGGCGATCCGCCGCTTCGTCGGCAACACGCTCTATGAGACCTTCGAGCACCTCATCATGCTCGTGCTCACGCTCATCATCGTCCTGCTGATCGGCTTCGCGACCTGGCATCTGGTGCTGGTGACCATTACACTCATGCTGCGGGGCGAACTCGATCCCGCCAATCCAGAAATCTACCCCAGCCTCTTCGGCATGTTCTTTACCGTTCTGATCGGGCTGGAGTTCAAGCGCTCCTTCCTGATCGTCACGGCGACCCAGACTAGCATCGTGCGGATCCGCTCGATCATCCTCATCGGTCTGCTGGCAACGCTGCGGAAGTTCATCGTGCTCGACCTCAAGGCGATCAACGTGCTGGAGATGCTGGCGGTCGCGGCGGCCATCCTCGCGCTCGGCATTGTCTATTGGCTGGTGCGCGACCAGGACAACCGCACGAAGCCGCTGGTGGTCGAGCCTTCCATTCTCCGCGGCGATGCCTGAGACGGAGCCGGACCCGGCGGCACCCACGGCCGATCACGGACGCCTCTTTCCCCTCTCTCTCGCCGGCATCGCGGGCTTTTCCGATGCCTTCGGCTATCTTAGGCTGCATGGTCTCCTGACCGCCCATATCACGGGCAATCTCGCCTTCATGGCTGTCGGGCTCGCCCAAGGCAGCCCGCGCATCATCATGAAGTTCCTGGCCCTGCCGCTCTTCATGGTCGGCGTCGGCCTCGCCACCATCATCATGACGCGCGTCAGCGACCGGCGATTTTCACCGCTGGGCTTTGCCCTCTTGCTCGAGGCCGCGCTGCTCGGCTGCTGCCTGCTGGTCGGCATGTGGCTGCCGCCCTGCCAGTCGACCGACGATCTCACCGGCGTCTCGGTCGGCACGATCCTCATCATGGGCATGGCGACACAGAACGCCATCATGCGGCAGCCCTTGCACAACCTGCCCGCGACGACCGCGATGACCACGAACGTCACTGAGGCGACGGTCCAGTGGACGCATTGGCTGACGGGGTTCGGACGCAAGCTGTCGCCCGGCGACAAGCGGGAGCTGTTCAGCCGGGCGAGAACCATCGGCATGACGGTCGGAGCCTTCGCTGTGGGCGCCGTGGCGGGGGGGCTATCGGCGGCGGATGTAGGCTACATCAGCCTGCTCGGGCCAATCGTCCTTCTCCTGCTGCTCGCCGCCCGGGCGATCGATCTGCACCGCCAGGGGCGGGGCGTCGCCATCCGCGCCTATGAGCCGCATCGGCCGGACATTATACAAGGCGTGCCGGCGAAGCCGGCCAAACCGAGGGAGTGACGACTGATGCTACGCCATATCGACCCGATCCTGTCGCCCGAGTTGCTCGCCATCCTGCGGCAGATGGGCCACGGCGACGAGATCGCCATCGTCGACGCCAACTTCCCCTCCGTCACCATGGGCAAGCGCGTCGTCCGCGCGGACGGTGTCACGGCCACCCACATGGCTGAGGCCATCCTCAAGCTGATGCCGCTCGACGCCTTCGAGACGGAAACCGCCTTCTACATGCGCCAGGTGCATGCGCCCGAGGAACCGGCGCCGGTTTGCGTGGAGTTTATGAGGATCGTCAAACACTACGGCGAAGGCAAGTTTGCGATGACGCCGCTGGAGCGTTTCGCCTTCTACGAGCGGGTCCGTGGCTGTTTCGCGGTCGTGGCCACAGCCGAGCGGCGACTTTATGGCAACATCATCTTGAAAAAAGGCGTTCTGCAGCCTGATGAGAGCTGATCTCGGAGTCGCACCCCCGAGTTTGCCTGCGGCGGCTGAACAAGATCCCAAGAAACATCGGCGGAGCAGGAAGAACGCCGAAAATTTCCTTAAGAAACGCCCGGTTGAGGTAAAAATCTCATTGTGGCCGCTTGATACAAAATGTTGTTGATGAAAATCTCAACTCTATTGCGCTAGGCTGTGCGGGGCCGCCGTCCCGCACCGCAGAAAGGGGCAAAGCCCCGGGGGGACAGACGACAGCACCTGTGCCGACGAATGGCTGGAGAACGCGCTATGGATCGACCGGACGACATCTTCTCGCTGCACGCGACGCTTCGCGACCGGACACGGGAAGTCGAGATGAGCCTCGCGGAGTATCTCTCCGCGTGCCGGGATGATCCCGAATGCTATGCGAGCCCCGCCGAACGCATGCTCCGCGCGATCGGCGAAGCCGAGATCGTCGACACCTCGCGCGATGCCCGCCTCGGTCGGCTGTTCCTCAACCGTACTATCCGCATCTACCCGGCCTTCGCTGATTTCCACGGCATGGAGGAGACGATCGAGAGGATCGTCGGTTTCTTCCGCCACGCGGCGCAGGGGTTGGAGGAGCGGAAGCAGGTGCTCTACCTGCTCGGCCCTGTCGGCGGCGGCAAATCCTCGCTCGGCGAACGCCTCAAAGCGCTGATGGAGCGTGAACCAATCTATGTCCTGAAAGCAGGGCAAGAATTGAGCCCTGTGTTCGAGAATCCGCTCGGACTCTTCGATCCTGACACCATGGCCGATGCTCTGGGAGAGAAATACGGCATCCCGCGCCGGGTGCTGACCGGCATCGCGAGCCCTTGGGCGCTCAAGCGGCTGGAAGACATGAACGGCGACATCCAGCGCTTCCGCGTGGTCAAGCTCTATCCGTCGCGGCGGAAGCAGATCGCGGTCGCCAAGACCGAGCCGGGCGACGACAACAACCAGGATATTTCCGCGCTCGTCGGCAAGGTCGATATCCGCAAGCTTGAAAGCTATAGCCAAAACGACCCGGACGCCTACGGCTTCTCCGGCGGCTTGAACCGCGCCAACCAGGGCCTTCTCGAATTCGTCGAGATGTTCAAGGCGCCGATCAAGATGCTCCACCCGCTCCTGACGGCAACGCAGGAAGGAAATTACCTCGGCACCGAGAACATCGGCGCCATTCCCTTCCAGGGCATCATCCTCGCACATTCGAACGAGGCCGAGTGGCAAAGCTTCCGCAACAACCGCACAAACGAGGCCTTCCTCGACCGCGTCAGCGTCGTCAAGGTGCCTTACTGCCTGCGGGTGACGGAGGAGAGCAAGATCTACGAGAAGCTGATCGCAGGATCGGCTCTGGCCGAAGCACCCTGCGCGCCGCATACGCTCGAGATGCTGGCGCGGTTCGCCGTGCTCTCGCGGCTCAAGCCGCACGCGAATTCCAAGCCCTTCGCGAAGATGCGCGTCTATGACGGGGAGAATATCCGCGAGACGGACCCCAAGGTGAAGACGATGCAGGAATACCGGGACGCCGCCGGCGTCGACGAGGGCATGGATGGCATCTCTACCCGCTTCGCCTACAAGGTTCTGTCGGCCACCTTCAACCACTCGTCGGCGGAGGTCGCGGCCGACCCGGTGCATCTGATGTATGTGCTGGAGCAGGCGATCCGCCGCGAGCAGTTTCCGCCCGAGACCGAGGCCGGCTACATCGCGACCATCAAAGACGAACTCGCCTCCCGTTACGCGGAATTCATCGGCAACGAGATCCAGAAGGCATATCTCGAAAGCTACGGGGATTACGGGCAGAATCTGTTTGACCGCTACCTCGATTATGCGGATGCATGGATCGAGGATCAGGACTTTAAGGATCCCGATACCGGACAGATGCTCAACCGCGAACTGCTCAATGCCGAGCTGACCAAGATCGAGAAACCGGCGGGCATCGCGAACCCGAAGGATTTCCGCAACGAGGTGGTGAAGTTCGCGCTCCGCACCCGGGCGGCCAATGGCGGGCGGAACCCCTCCTGGACCAGCTACGAGAAGATTCGCGAAGTCATCGAAAAGCGCATGTTCAGCCAGGTGGAGGATCTTCTGCCAGTGATAAGCTTCGGCTCCAAGAAGGACAACGAGACTGAACGGAAGCATAATGATTTTGTCGACCGCATGGTCTCCCGCGGCTATACCGAGCGACAGGTTCGCCGCCTCGTCGAATGGTATATGCGGGTGAAGCAGTCGGCCTGAGCGCACCGCATTGGAGATCATCGACCGCAGACGCAATCCACACGGCAAGAACCTGGAGAACCGTCAGCGCGTGCTGGCGAGGGCCAGGGCGGCGGTCGCGCGGGCTACCCGTTCGGCCATCGACCAGGGCACCCTGCGGGAGGTAGGGCGCGATCAGGCCGTCACGATCCCCGCGGACAGCCTGCACGAGCCAAGCTTCCACACCGTCTTCACCAAGGGGAAGCGCCAGGTCGTCCTTTCCGGCAACAAGGAATTCTCGACCGGCGACCGTCTGTCCCGCCCGCCCGGGGGACGGGGCGGGTCCGGCAGCGGTGACGGACAGGGTTCCGGCGGCGATGGAGAGGACGGCTTCCGTTTCGTCCTGACCAGGGACGAGTTCCTCGATCTTTTTTTCGAGGACCTGGAACTCCCTGATTTGGTGAAGAACCAGATCGTCGCGACGGAGACGATGGCGCCTATCCGCAGCGGAATCAGCACGGACGGCGCGCCGTCGCAGATCGACATGGCGCGCAGCATGCGCCAGTCCATGGCGCGGCGCATCGGGTTGCGGCGGCCGAAAGCGCCCGAGATCGAGGCGCTGGAAGCCGAGATCGCGGCGCTCGCCGAAAGTGGCGACGCCCCCGATCGGCTTCTCGAACTTCGTGCGGAGCTCGCGAGCGCGCTGCAGCGGCAGCGGCGCGTGCCCTGGATCGACCCGGTCGATCTGCGCTACCGGCGCTTCACCCAGGTGCCCAAGCCTTCGGCGCGAGCGGTGATGTTCTGCCTCATGGATGTTTCGGGATCGATGTCCGAGCAGATGAAGGACCTGGCGAAGCGGTTCTTTCTGCTCCTCCATGTCTTTCTCGAGCGGCGCTACAAGCATGTGGATCTGGTCTTCATCCGTCACACGGAGACGGCCGAGGAGGTTGATGAGGAGACCTTCTTCAGCGATCCCCGCACGGGAGGCACGGTGGTATCCACCGCGCTCGCCGAGTTCATGCGCATCCAGCGGGCGCGCTACCCGCAGGACTCCTGGAACATCTACGCGGCGCAGGCGTCAGACGGAGACAACTCGGGCAGCGATACCCAGAAGTCGGTCGGCATGCTGGAGAACGACATCCTGCCGCTCGTGCAATACTTCGCGTATATCGAGGTCGGAACGATGGCGGTCATCCGCGGCGAGACGGAGCTGTGGCGGGGCTACCACCCGCTCTCCCAGCGCAACGGGCGCCTGGCGATGAGCCGCGTTTCCGACCGCCGCGACATCTTCTCGGTCTTCCGTCAGCTTTTCGCGCGGAAGGTGCAGGCGTGACCGAGCCAGGGCTGCTCTACGACGGCACGGACTGGGATTTTCGTACGCTCCAGCGCAGCTACGACGCCATCGAACGCATTGCCTGCGAGGAGTTGGGGCTCGAGGTTTATCCCAACCGCATCGAGATTATCACCTCCGAGCAGATGCTCGATGTCTACACCGCGCACGGGATGCCGCTGACCTATCGCCACTGGTCCTACGGCAAACGCTTCCTGCAGCATGAAAGCAGTTACCGGCGCGGCTATTCCAGCCTCGCCTACGAGGTCGTCATCAACTCCAACCCCTGCATCAGCTATCTGATGGAGGAGAATACGGCGACGATGCAGGCGCTGGTGATCGCGCATGCGGCCTTCGGCCACAACCACTTCTTCCGCAACAACCACCTCTTTCGGCAATGGACGGAAGCCTCGGCCATCCTCGACTATCTCGAATTCGCCCGCGGCTATGTGGCGGCGTGCGAGGATCAGCACGGCGTCGCCGCGGTCGAGCGGGTGCTCGATGCCGCCCACGCCCTCTCCCGCCACGGCGTCCACAAGCATGGCGGAGCCCGGCCATTGAACCTCAAGCTCGACCAGAAGCGGGAGCGCGAGCGCCGCGACTACGACGAGCTGATGTTCGACGATCTTTGGCGGACCTTGCCCGGCGCGAAGGCAAAGCAGACGACGGACACGGTCGCGGAGCGTCGCCGCCGTCTCGGTCTCCCCGAGGAGAACCTGCTCTACTTCCTCGAGAAGGTGGCGCCGCGCCTCCAATCCTGGCAACGCGAAATCATCCGCATCGTCCGCCTCATCGCCCAGTATTTCTATCCGCAACCGCAGGCGAAGCTCATGAACGAGGGCTGCGCCACCTGGGTGCACCAGCGCATCATGACGCGCCTGCATGAGACGGGGCAGATCAACGACGCGGCCTTTCTGGAAGTTCTGCATTCGACGAGCAACGTGATCATGCAACCGGACTTCGACCACCCGGCGGGTGGCCCCGGCTTCAACCCCTATGCGCTCGGCTACGCGATGATGAGCGACATCGAGCGCATGTGCATCGACCCGACGGAGGAGGACCGCAACTGGTTCCCCGACATCGCGGGCAATGGCGACCCGCTCGGCACGCTTCGGCACGCCTGGGCGAACTTCCGGGACGAGAGCTTCGTGCTGCAATACCTGTCACCGGCGGTCATCCGGCGGTTCAAGATGTTCCGCCTGCTGGACGATACGTCCGAATCGACGCTGCTGGTCGACGCGATCCACGACGACGCCGGCTATCGCGCCATCCGCCGCAGTCTGGCCGCGAGCTACGACCCCGCGGTGCATGACCCGGACGTTCAGGTGGTCGATGTCGATCTCGCGGGCGACCGGCGCCTGATGATGCAGCATCGCACCCGGCCTGGGCAGTTGCTCGCGCAGCGGGATGCGGAGGCGACGCTCCGCCACGTCGCTGCGCTATGGGGCTACGAGGTCAGGCTGCAGGAAGTCGACTCTGAGACCGATGCCGTGTTGGCGACGCACACGGCGAGCCCGCCGGCCGCCTGACACGCGGCGCTTGCGGCGTCGATATGCCCCACTTGCGAGATGAAAAACTGCCCCCAGCTAAGTTACAGGAAAGTCACTTAGCGGGAATATTCGATGCGCATCCTCCTTATCATTCTGATCCTTCTGCTGCTCTTCGGCGGCGGCTGGGGATTCGTCGGCGGCGGCTTCGGCAGCCCCTATGGCTACGGCCTCGGCGGCGGGCTCGGCCTCATCGTCATCATCATCATCGTCCTGCTCGTCATAGGCTAAACCACCCGGCGGCATGGCTCGCTATGCCGCCGGCACGCCTTTGCTGGTCGAATATTCGAAATGCAGAGCAGTGCCGGGGTGCACGATCGGATGGATCGCATGCGCCGCCATCGCGGCCTCTGAAAAACCTTGCAGAATGAGCTTCAGCTTTCCCACGTAGGTGGCCACGTCACCAATGGCAAACACGCCCGGGATGCTGGTCTCGCAGGTGGCGGGCGTTACCGGCAGGTGGTGCCGGTCGAGCGCCAAGCCCCACTCAGCTATTGGGCCAAGGTCCATCGACAAACCGAAGAAGGGCAGCAGCACGTCGGCGGGCAGCACCCGCACCTCCCCCTGAAGCGTCGCGACCTCGACCGCGGTCAGACGGCCCGCCTCCCCTTGCAAACCGTGCAGCTGGTAGGGGATCACGAGGTCAATCGCGCCCGAACGTGCCGCCTCATCGAGCCGGGCGGCCATTTCCGGTGCCGCCCTGAACTTCGGCCGGCGATGGATCACGGCGATGGAGGCCGCGATGCCGCTCAAAGCCAGCGCCCAGTCCACCGCCGAGTCGCCGCCGCCCGCGATGACCACTCGGCGCCCGCGAAAATCCTCTCGCCGCCGGACGTAATACTGCACGCTGGCCGTCGCCTCATAGGCTTCGAGGTCATCGAGCGGTGGCCGGTTGGGCCCGAAGGCCCCAGCGCCCGCCGCCAGAATGATCGCGCGCGCGGCGATCCGGTCCCCCCGATCCGTGGTGAGCGTGAAGTCTCCTGCCGTGCCGGCGAGGCCGATCACGCGCCGGCCGAGCAGGCGCGGCGCGCCGAAGGGCGCGATCTGTGCCTCGAGCTGCGCCACCAGCGCGCCGGCTTCGACCGCCGGATGGGCGGGGATGTCGTAGATCGGCTTTTCGGGATAGAGCGCCGTGCATTGACCGCCGACAGCGTCCAGCGCGTCGATCAGCACCGCGCGCATCTTCAGCATGCCGCATTCGAAGACCGCGAACAGGCCCGCTGGCCCCGCACCCACGATCGCCACGTCGGTTTTGATAAACTCAGCCATGCCGCCTCAATCCTCAAGCCCGCCCGACAGGCCGTCCGCTCGGAAGGCCGCATCCCCTTTGGAAGACAGCCGTAGATAGGCGCCGGCCTTCCGGTCCGTCCAGCCTTGGGGCATGGTCCCGCCATGGATGCCTCCTCGTCCGACGCGCTGGAACTGACGCTGCCGACGCTCGACGCGACCGAGGCGCTGGCAAGGCGCGTCGCGCCGCTGCTACGGGCGGGGGACACGGTCCTGCTCAGCGGTCCGCTTGGTGCCGGCAAAAGCGCCTTCGCCCGCGCCCTGCTGCGCGATATGGCGGGCGATCCGGTGCTCGATGTTCCGAGCCCGAGCTTCACCCTCGTGCAGAGCTACGAGACCCGGCGGGGGATCGTCCATCACTACGATCTCTGGCGGATCGAGCCCGGCCCCGACCTTCGCGAACTCGGGCTGGACGAAGCCTTCACCGATATCACCTTGATCGAATGGCCCGACCGGTTGGGCGCCGACACGCCGCCCGGGGCGCTGCGCATCGCCCTGGTGCCCTTGGCCGATGGCCAACGCCGCGCCTGTCTGGCGGGCTGGCCTGACCGATTGCGCAACCTCATGGAACCCTCATGAACGCATCAGACGCACTGCCCGGCCGCACCGGCGCTCCTCCGCGCCACGCCATGATCCTGGCCGCCGGGCTCGGCACGCGGATGCGGCCGCTCACCGAGGACACGGCGAAGCCGATGCTCGCGCTGCAAGGGCGGCCGTTGCTCGATCATGCGCTCGACCGGCTGGCCGAGGCGGGCGTGGAGCAGGTGGTCGTGAATACGCACTGGCAGGCGGAGAAGGTCGAGGCTCATCTCGCCGGCCGCACGGCCGGACCCGCCGCCACGGTGCTGCGGGAAGAGACGCTGCGCAACACGGGCGGCGCGGTGGCGGCCGCGCTCGCAGCGGGACTGCTCGGGGCGGGCCCCTTCATCGTTCTCAACGGCGACGCCTTCTGGCTGGATGGGCCGGTGCTGGCGCTGAGGCGGCTGGCCGACTCTATGGCGATCGAGGAGGCGGATGCCGTGCTGCTGCTGCATCGCGGCGCCCAGGTGATCACGGAGGTGGGCGCGGGCGACTTCGCGCTTGACGAGTGGGGCGTGCCTCGCCGCCCGCAGGAGAACGAGCAGGTTCCCTATATCTTCGCGGGCGTGCAGATCCTGTCGCCGCGCCTTTTTCAGGACGCCCCGCCGCCGCCGTTCAGCATGAACCTCCTCTGGGACCGGGCGATGGAAGCCGGCCGGCTCCGCGGCATCGTCCATGACGGCGTCTGGTTCCACCTCTCCACGCCGCCCGATCTGGCCCATGCGGAGGCCGACCTGCGGGACCGCGTGTCAGGCGAGACCCGTTGAACCTCAGCCTCTGGTCGGTCGATGCAGGCGCGCCCTTCCTCGACGCGCTGGCCGAGCGCTGGCTGAGCCGCCATGGCTCCGCGCCGCTGGCCGAAGGCCTGATCCTGCTGCCGACGCGCCGCGCCGCCCGCGCGCTCGGCGAAGCGTTCCTGCGCGCGACCGATGGCCGGCCCCTCCTGCTGCCACGCATCGCGGCCATCGGCGCACCTGACGAGGCGGCGCTGACCATGGGCTCCGCCTCCCTTGGCCTGCCGCCCGCGATGCAGCAGCCGCAGCGCCTCGCGGCGCTCTCCCGTCTCATCCTGGCGCTTGAGCAGGCCAGCGGCACACCGACCGCCGGGCTCGACGCGACGTGGCGGCTCGCGCGGGAACTCGCCTCCCTGATGGATGAGGCCGAGCGGGCAGAGGTTCCGCTGGCGACGGCGCTCCGCGCGGCGGTGCCTGAAGAACTCGCGGCCCACTGGCAGAAGACGCTGACCTTTCTGGCGATCGCGACGGAACAATGGCCGGCTATTCTGGCCGATCAGGGGCTTATGGACCCCGTGTCGCGGCAGGTCCGCCTGCTTCATGCGCAGGCAGAGGCCTGGGCCGCCGCGCCACCCGGTTATCCCATCTGGGTGGCGGGGATCACCGCCGGCCGACCGGCCCTCGCCCACATGGCGCGCGTGGTCGCGGCGCTGCCGGAGGGTGCCGTCATCCTGCAGGGGCTGGACCGCAGCATGCCGGATGCCATCTGGCAGGGGCTGCAGCACGGGCACCCCCAGGCGGGGATGCAGCGGCTGCTCGCGAGCCTCGGTGCCCGGCGCGATGATGTGCAGCCTTGGAGCGCGTCCGAGGCGCCGGGCGGGCGGGCGGCGCTCCTCGCCCGCGCCCTGCTCCCCGCCGACGCCTTGGGCGATTGGCGGGAGCCGGCCGCGCTGACACTCGACGGCATCACCCGCCTGACGCCGTCCGACCAGCAGCAGGAGGCGCTGGCAATCGCCGCGATCCTCCGCGACGCCGTGGAAACCCCGGCTGCCCGCGCCGTTCTGGTCACGCCTGACCGCGCTTTGGCCGCACGGGTGGTGGCGGAACTAGCCCGCTTCGGCATCACCGCCGACGACAGCGCGGGCGAGCCATTGGCGGAGACGCCGCCGGCGACCTTCCTGCGCCTGATCGCCCGCGCGGTCGCGGACGGGCTGGCGCCGGTGCCGCTGCTCGCCATGCTCAAGCACCCGCTGGCCGCGCTAGGCCTGCCGCCCGCCGCCTGCCGCGCCGCCGCCCGCTCGCTGGAGCTTGCCTGCCTGCGCGGGCCCCGTCCCGCGGGCCGGCTGGTCGGGCTGCGCCAGGCCCTCGACCATTCGCGCGGTGACGCTCGGGGCGGCGCGCCGGCCGAGGCGCGCGCGCTGCTCGACCGGCTGGAAACGGCGCTGCTGCCGCTGGTGCGGGTGATGGAAGGCTACGCAGTCCAATCTCCGGCGACCTTGCTGGCGGCGCTGGCCGAAACCGCCGAGGCCCTGGCGGCCACCAAGGATCGAACCGGCGCGGCCCGCCTCTGGTCCGGCGAGGAGGGCGAGGCTCTCGCCACCGCCATCCGGGAGGCTTTGCCGGCGCTGGAGACATTGCCCGAGACGGCGCCATCCGTACTTCCGGGGCTTCTGGATGCGTTGCTGGAGGGGCAGGTCGTGCGAGGACGCCGCGCGACTCGCGGCCTCGCCGATGGCGCCGCCATCCATCCGCGCATCTACATCTGGGGCCTTCTCGAGGCCCGGCTGCAAAGCGCCGAGGTGATGGTGCTCGGCAGCTTGGTCGAGGGGGTGTGGCCGCCCTCGACGGATCCAGGCCCGTGGCTCAGCCGGCGGATGCGCGCCGAGGCCGGGCTCCCGGCACCCGAGGAGATCATCGGTCAGGCGGCGCATGATTTCGTCGCCACCGCCTGCGCCGCGCCCATCGTTGTGCTCAGCGCGCCACGGCGGCTTGCCGGCGCGCCCGCGGTTCCGGCGCGTTGGCTGAAACGCCTGGAGGCTATGCTGGCGGGCGCTGGGCAGCGGCTGCCCGAACATCCGGCCCTCGGCTGGGCGCGGGCGCTCGACCAGCCCGACGGCGCGCCGCAGCCCGCCCTGCCTCCCGAGCCGCGTCCCGCGGTGCGCCTCCGCCCGCGCAGGCTCAGCATAACCGAGATCGAAACCTGGCTCGCCGACCCCTACACGATCCATGCGCGTCACATCCTGCGGTTGCGGGAACTCGATCCGCTCGATCAGGCGACCGATGCCGCCGATTATGGCAAGCTGGTCCACGCCGCCATCCAGCACTTCCTCAACGAGGCGGGAATCGACTGGCGGCCCGACGCGCCGCAGCGTCTGCGCGTCGCGATGGAACGCGCGCTCGGCGAGGCCAGGCTGCGACCCGCGCTCGCCAACTGGTGGCGGCCAAGGCTTCTGCGTATCGCCGACTGGATCGCGGAGGTGGAGAGTGCGCGCCGGCCACTATTGGCGTTGACGGCGATCGGAGCCGAGGTCCGTGGCGCCTGGACACTTGCGGGTCCGGCGGGCGATTTCCTGCTGACGGGCCGCGCCGACCGGATCGAGCGGCGCGGCGACGGCCGCCTCGGCATCATCGACTACAAGACCGGATCGGTGCCGGCCGACAAGCGGGTGCGCGAGGGTCATGCGCCGCAGCTGCCGCTGGAGGCGGCGATGGCGGCGGCTGGGGGCTTCGGCCCCGACTTTGCCGGACTCACCGCCGAGATGAGCTATTGGCGGCTGCGCGGCGGCGCCGAACCCGGGGCTGTCACGAGCCCCGTCTCCGATCCGGACGAACTGGCGGCCCTGATCGCGCAAGCTGAGGACTCCCTCCGGGCTTTGATCGCCGCTTTCGACGACGCGGCGAAGCCTTACCTGGCGCGTCCCCATCCGGGGCGGGCCGCACGCGACTCGGGGTATGGCCGGCTGGCCCGCATGGCGGAATGGGCCGGACTTGGCGACGAGGGATAGGAACGCGAGACCATGAGCGCTCTACAACCGACCCTCCCGCTGCCGCCGACGCCGAGCGCCGACGACGCCCGCATCCGCGCGAGCGGCCACCAGAAGGCGGCCTCCGACCCCACCGTTTCGACCTTCGTCGCGGCCTCGGCGGGGTCGGGCAAGACCAAGCTGCTGACCGACCGGCTGCTGCGGCTCATGCTCGCCGGGGTCGATCCCGGCCGTATCCTCTGCCTCACCTTCACCCGCAACGCGGCAGCCGAGATGGCGCTCCGCCTGCAGGACCGCCTCGGCGGCTGGGTCAGCCTGCCTGACGCGAAACTCGACGAGGCCCTCGCCGACCTTGCCGTGCTGCCCTCCGCCGTCAACCGCCGCCGCGCCCGATCGCTCTTTGCCATCGTGCTCGATCTGCCCGGCGGCATGCGCATCGACACCATCCACGCCTTCTGCCAGTCGCTGTTGCGGCGCTTTCCGCTTGAAGCCGGCATCTCCCCGCATTTCCGCCTGATCGAGGAGCGCGATGCGCGCATCGGCCTGCGCGAGGAGCAGGAACATGTCCTCTCCCACATCCATGACGACGCCGAGGGCATGGTGGCGGCGGTCGACAGTCTGGCCGCACAGATCGGCGTCGACGATCTGGATCAGCTGCTGCGTCAGGTCGATGGCGCGCGCGACCGCGCCGAAAGGCTGCTGGCGACGGAGCTTACCACCTTGATCACGGCGCAACGCCGCACGCTTGGCGCAAGGCGGACCGAGGCGGCGCTATGGGCGGAAGCGACCGAAGGCGGCGACCAGGATGGCCTTTGCGCGACCCTCGCGACGATTGCAGAACGCGGCCCAGCCGGGGCAGGAAGGCGCGCGCTCGAGATGCTCGACTGGCTGGCCGCTCCCGACGAGGCGCGCCGCCAGAACTGGCACCGCTGGGTGGCTGCCCTGCTGACGGACAAGGGTGAGCCCCGCGCGCGCAGCACCCTCATCGGCAAGACCCTGGACCTCGCCGCTCCCGACCTCTGGCCGGTCATCGAAGTCGAGCAGGCGCGGGTGATTGCCCTCGTCGATGCCTTCGCGGCGGACCGGCTCGCCACGCTCTCGGCCGCCTTCCTGCGCCTCGCGCTTCCCGTTCTCCGGCAGCAGGCGCGCCGCCGACAGTCGGAGGGGCTGATGGATTACGGCGACCTCATCCGCCACTCGAACAGGCTGCTGCACGATCCGGGCGCGGCCTGGGTGCTGTTCAAGCTCGATCACGGGCTCGACCATCTGCTGCTGGACGAGGTGCAGGACACCGCGCCCGAGCAATGGACGATCGCCGGCAGCCTCACCGACGAATTCTTCGCCGGCGCCGGCAGCCGTGAGACCAAGGACGGCGTCGGCCGCACGGTATTCGCGGTCGGCGACCGCAAACAATCCATCTACGGCTTCCAGGGGGCGGATCTCCGCTCCTTCGACGACTGGCGGGTTCGCCTCAAGGACCGCGTGCGTCAGGCCCGGCGCGGCTGGCACGACGGTGCGCTCGATGTGTCGTTCCGCTCGGTCGTGCCGGTGCTGGCCCTGGTCGACGCCGTCTTCGCCGATCCTGAGGCGGCGCAGGGCGTCGTCGAAGCTGGTGGCGATCCGCTGCTGCATGTCTCCGCGCGGCCCGAAGACGGCGGCCGGGTGGAACTCTGGCCGCTGATACCCCGCGAAACGGTGCCCGCGCCAGAGCCCTGGCTGATCCCGGACACCAACCTCGGGCAGGCATCCGCGCCCGGCCGCCTTGCCCGCGGCCTCGCCCATTGGATCGCGCGCCTCACCAACGGCGGCACGCTGCTCGAGAGCCAGGCGCGCCCTGTCACGCCGGGCGACATCCTGGTGCTGCTGCAGAAGCGCGCGCCTCTCGCCGCCATTCTGGTGCGGGAGCTCAAAGCTGCCGGCGTCGCCGTCGCCGGTCTTGACCGGCTGGAACTGACGGATCAGGCGGCTGTGCAGGATCTCATGGCCCTCGCCGACAGCCTGCTGCTGCCGGAGGACGACCTTGCTTTCGCCTGCTGGCTGACCAGCCCGCTCGGGGACATCAGCGACGACAGCCTTATGGCACTCGCGACCGATCGCGGGCCGCGCCATCTCTACGAGGCACTGCGAGCGCGGGCGCATGAACAGCCCGACTGGGCAGCCGCCTGGAACTTCTTCGAGGCGCTGCAGGCCCGGGCCGACTATGCGAGCCCGCATGCCTTGCTCTCCCAGGCGCTCGGCGCGCTCGGCGGGCGGGCGCGGCTGTTCCGCCGCCTGGGCGCGGAAGCGGCGGAGCCGGTGGACGAGCTTCTCGGGGCGGCCCTCACCTATGCCGCGAGCCACGCACCCTCGCTGCAAGGGTTCCTCCACTGGCTTCGGCAATCGACCGCCGAGGCCAAGCGAGAGCCCGGAGCGGCCGGGGACGCGGTGCGGATCATGACAGTCCATGCGTCCAAGGGCCTGCAGGCGCCCATCGTCATCATGGCGGATAGTGCGGCGAGGCCGCCACCCGACCGCACCCAGCTTCTCTGGATGAGGGATCAGACGCTCAACCTCGACCTGCCCATGTTGTGCCCACGCCGCGACGCGCATTGCGAGGAGAGCCGGCGCTTCCAGACCATGATGCAAGCGCGCGCGGCCGAGGAGCATCACCGCCTGCTTTACGTCGCGATGACACGAGCCGAGGACCGCCTCATTGTTTGTGGCTGGGAGAGCGGCGGCCCCGCCGCATCGATACCCAGCTGGCATACGCTGATCGGGCGGGGCTTCGAGCGGCTGGGCGTGCAGCCGGAGGAGACCCCGGGCGATTGGCCCCGATCGCGCCACGTGCTGTCCTCGCCGCAACGTCGGGTGGTCGCGCCGCCGTCGGCTGCCACGACAGCGGCGTCAGCGGCGGCACAGGTCGCCCTTCCCGAGTGGACGGGCCGCGGCCCCGGCTGGCGGGCCATGCCGCCGCTGCCGGAACCCGCACGTCCAAGGCCGCTGGCGCCCAGCCGCCCTGAGGAGGCGGCCTTCGGCCCCATCCCGCAGGCGGATTCACCGGTGCGGCGCGAGGCTGAGGCTGATAGCGGCATGTCGGTTCCACGGCTGGCGCGCGGCACGCTCATCCACGCCCTGCTGCAACACCTGCCCGATGTGCCGGCCGCGGATCGCGCTGCCGCCGGTCGATCCTTCCTGGCCAAAACGGGCGTGGCGCCGGCCGGGTCAGGCCTCAACGCGAACGAGATCGAGCGCGTGCTTGGCCAGTGCCTCGGCGTGATCGAACACCCGATGCTCGCCGAGGCATTCGGGCCCGGCAGCCGCGCTGAGGTCCCGATCGCCGGGGAGACGGCCGGCGTGGTGATCACCGGCATCATCGACCGTCTGGCGGTGTGTGCGGGCGCGGTCACCGCGATCGACTTCAAGACTGGACGCCAGCCGCCGGAGGAGATCGCCCGCACGCCTATTCTTTATCTACGGCAGATGGCCGCCTATCGCGCGCTGCTGGTCGCCATCTTCCCGGGCCGGCCGGTCCGTTGCGCCCTCGTCTGGACCGAGACAGCGACGGTTGCGGTATTGCCCGACTCGCTGCTGGCCTTGCACACCCCAGGGCACAGCGGTCAGACCAACTCGAACTGATCGAGCGCGCGGTCGAGCCAGAGGAGATCCGGTCCGTCGGGAAACCACGCGGCGTGGGCGGCGGCCAGATCCTCGTCGCCGCGGACGAACTCGATGCTCTCCGGCAGACCGGGGATAGGAAGACGGATCGCTCGGCAGAGCGGATAGTCCCGCACCCGCATCGCAGGGCGATGGGTCGTGAGGATGGCGAGGCAGGGCACCGAGAAGGCATCCGCCAGATGCACCATCGCGGTATCAGTGGATACAACGCAGCGGGCACCGGCGACGAGGGCACAGAGCGCCTCGATCGTGTCGCACAGCGGCATCGTGCGCGCGCCGGGAACCGGAGGCCCCTGGGTGACGATCGGACCCCAGCCCCGGCGGGACAGACGCTCGACCAGCGCCTCATGCACCGCTGCCGGCATATCGCGCAGGCGGATCGAGGCCTCTGGGCAAACGAGCACGTAGCCGCGCGGCAGGGGAAGCGCGGGCAGATCCCGCAGCCGTGGGGCGAGCCAGGAGATCCGCTTCAGCTCATCCGGCACGGCCTCCGGCTGCAGTCCGAGCCGGACGAGAAAGAAGTCGATCATCGCGAGTTCGGCGAAGAGGGGATCGAAGGCGAAGTCGCGGATGTCGATGACCCGGCCATCCCGGGGGGCGTCGGCCATGGGCAGTGTCTCGGCGAGACCTGCCGCCTGCCGGTAGAGTTGCGGCACCAGCGGTTTCGCGGGCGGCTCCGTCCGGCCAAGCACCACGGAGCCCTCAATCGCGCCCGTCATGCGCGCCGCATGCAGCGCCTGAAGGCCGATCAGGCTGTCGCCGAGGCTGATGCCGAAACCGTTCAAGATGGTCGTGAGACTCACGTCCCGCATCCTTGTGTCTGCAGTCTGCGAGGATCTGCCCTACCGGCACCACTGGTCCTCGGAAGCCTACGCTTGCCCAAGCGCTTCGGATGCCCCACCTTCGCTGCTATGCAACCAACGCCCGCGCCGAAGGGTGCGGCTTGAAGATGAGGCTCCTCATGGCTGGCAATACCAAGGCTGTAACCGACGCAAGCTTCGCGACCGATGTCCTTCAGGCGCAAGGCCCTGTCGTTGTCGATTTCTGGGCGGAATGGTGCGGTCCCTGCCGCGCCATCTCACCGGCGCTCGAAGAAATCTCTGCCGAATACGCCGGCAAAATTACAATCGCCAAAGTTAACATCGACGAAAACCCGGAGACGCCGAATAATTACGCCGTCCGTGGTATTCCGACGCTGATCCTGTTCAAGGACGGCAAACCGGCCGCCACCCAGGTCGGCGCCGCGCCAAAGAGCGTGCTCAAGGCTTGGATCGAGCGCAGCCTCTAAGGATTTGCCGGCATGGCAATGCGCGAGCCGCTGATCCGCGTGATCGCCATGCCGGCGGATACCAACCCGTCGGGTGATATTTTCGGCGGCTGGCTGATGGCGCAGATGGACCTTGCGGCGGGCAATCTCGCGCATCGCATCGCCAAAGGCCGCTGCGTCACCGCGGCGGTCGACGGGATGGCGTTCCTGTCGCCGGTTCAGGTGGGCGACGAAGTCAGCTTCTACGCCGATCTGCTTTCGATGGGCCGCACCTCGATGAAGATCACGGTGGAGGCTGAGCGGCGGACGCGCTACCAGACCGAAACGATCCCGGTCACGAAAGCGGTCTTCACCTTCGTGGCCATCGACGAGAACCGGAAACCGAGACCCATCCGCCAGGACACCGCGCCCGGCTAGTCGCGGATCGATCGTCAGCAGTTCTCCGCCGTATGGAGCGTGAAGGCGATCTCGCTCGCCACCGGCTCTGCGGGCGTCACTCCCAGCCGGTGAAGCATGAGATCGATCGACCGCCGTGCCTGCAACTCGGGCGCCTGATCGATCGCGACCGCCATCGATCCGTCCCGGAGCAGGGCGGCGCTTTCCTCGGTGAGTTCATGGCCGACGAACAAGACATCTGACCGGCGACCCGCATCGCGGATCGCGTCGGCGACGCCCGTGTTGCCGCCACCTGTGTTGTAGACGGCAACGGTGCCGGCGGTCTGCCGCAGCGCCCGGGTCAGTTGGTGGTAGGCGCGGCCGGGATCGTCGGCCGTCGCCATCACGGGCGCCACCACAGCCCCGGGGGCATGCAGCGCCATGGCCTCGCGGAACCCGTCGATACGCTGCTTGTGCGCGCGAAACCCGATGCTCGTCGACAGAATCAGCGCCGCGTCCGGCGGGCGAGCCAAGCGCGCCGCGAAAAACGCTGCCGTCCGGCCGGCCTTCGCATGGTCGATGCCGACATAGGCCGCGCGCGGCGCATCCGGCACATCCGTCACCACGCAGATCACCGGCCGCCCCGCCGCGGTGGAGGCCGCGATGGCCGCGACATTGGCCGGGTGTTCCTCGCAATAGATGATGATGCCGTCGGCGCGGCACGCGGCGATGCGCGGCGCGACGCTCGCCGGGTCGCTCATGTCGATGCTCGTGCGCAGCACGACGACCGAGCGGTCGAGGGTGGCCGCGACCTGCGCCATGGCTTGCGACAACCGCCGCAGAAACGGCGTCGGAGACTGCGCCAGCATGACCTCGATCCGCACCTGCGGGGCGTGCGGAACGGGCAGCACCCGCCGCAGCCCGAGCGCGCGGGCCGCCTCGATCACCCGGCGCTCCGTCGGCGCCGAGACGCTGCCGCGCTCGTTCAACACGCGGTCGACCGTCGCCAGACCGACCCCGGCGCGGCGCGCCACATCCTCAAGCCCCGCCCGGCTCTTCCCGCGTTCCATGGCCACCTCTCATCGGGGCCCGATCCTATCCGGGATGAGGGGAAACCCTCAATCGGACTGATTATCCTCCGGCATGGCTGCGATATAGCCGAGGCAAGAACGGAGGAAATCGAATGAGCTCAGCCGCCGCGCCTCGGATGGCCGCAGGCCGCGATTACAGCCTCGTCGGCGCGGAAGCGCGCCGGGCCGAGGAACGCGGCCTTGCCTCCGCCACCTGGTATACGACGCCGATCCCCCGCAAGCAGCTCAAGGAGCTGATGCGCCGCAAGGACGGCCCCGCTATCCGCGACACGGCGCTTTGGATCGGCGCGCTCATCCTGTTCGGCAGCGCCGGCGTCCTGCTCTGGGGCCACTGGGTCGCCGTTCCCTTCTTCATTGCCTACGGCGTGCTCTACGGCTCGGCCTCGGACTCCCGCTGGCATGAATGCGGCCACGGCACAGCCTTCAAGACAGGGTGGATGAACGACGCGGTCTACAACCTCGCCTGCTTCATGATCATGCGGGAGCCGACCGTCTGGCGGTGGAGCCATACGCGCCACCACACGGATACGATCATCGTCGGCCGCGACCCCGAGATCTCGGTCAAGCGCCCACCCGACATCCTGGGCCTGCTGCTGAATCTTTTCGCCATCAAGACGACGTGGTTCGCGCTCGGCAAGCTCGTGCTGCATGCGCGGGGCCGTCTGAATGCGGAGGAGGCGACCTTCATCCCAGAGATGGAGCGCCACAAGGTTTTCCGCACCGCCCGCATCTACCTCGCGATCCTCGCGGCGGTCGTGATCGCCTGCATGGCGCTGCACAGCTGGATCCCGGCCATGCTGATCGGGCTGCCCACGCTCTATGGCGGCTGGCTCACCATCGTCTTTGGCGTGACGCAGCACGCCGGGCTGTCCGAGGACGTGCTCGACCATCGGCTGAACAGCCGCACGGTCTACATGAACCCCGTCTCGCGTTTCCTCTACTGGAACATGAACTACCATGTGGAGCACCACATGTTTCCGATGGTGCCCTACCACGCGCTGCCGGCGCTGCATGAGGCAATCAAGGCGGAATGCCCGCCCGCCTATCCAAGCCTGCTCGCCGCCTACCGGGAGATCATCCCGGCGGTGCTCCGTCAGCGCCGCGATCCGGATTACCATGTGATCCGTGTTCTGCCGGCCACGGCGACGGCGCTACCTGCGGATCGTCTCGCGACCGCCGCCTGACGCCCGCGAACCATCAAAAACACCTCAGGGACACGTCAATCATGAGCGAATGGATCGAGGCTTGCGCCGCGGACGATATCGAGGAAGAGGACGTAATCCGCTTCGACCACGGCGGGGTCACCCTCGCCATCTACCGGCTGGAGAACGATCGCTTCTTCGCGACCGGCGGGCTCTGCACCCACGAGAACGTCCACCTCGCCGACGGCTTGGTGATGGGCAAGACAATCGAGTGCCCCAAGCACAACGGCCGCTTCGACATACCGACCGGGCAGGCCAAGGGCGCGCCCGCCTGCATCAATCTCAAGACCTACCCCGTCAAGGTCGAGGCCGGGCGCGTCCTCGTCGACCTCGCCTGATCCCGCGCATGACGGATGCATCCTCCCACGTGGCGCGCGGAATGGTCATCGTCGGCGCCGGTGAAGCGGGCGCCCGCGCCGCCATGACCCTCCGCGAGGCGGGATACTCCGGCACGGTCACGCTGATCGGCGAGGAACGCCGCCTCCCCTACGAGCGGCCGCCGCTCTCGAAGGCAGCGATGACCGCGGTCGAGGAGCCTGCCGCCGCCACCATCCTCAGCGAGGCGCAACTCGCCGACCACGGCATCCGCCACGTCCCAGGGGTATTGGTGACGGGGATCGACCGGTCCGGCCATACGGTGCTCTGCGATGACCGCACGCGCATTCCCTATGCGAAGCTGCTGCTGACGACCGGCGCCCGGCCGCGCCGGCTGAACCTCCCCGGGGCCGGTCCCGACAACGTCCTTTACCTGCGCGACTTCTCCGATGCCCTCGCCATGCGCACGCGCCTTCAGCCCGGCCGTCGCCTCGTCGTCATCGGCGGCGGGTTCATCGGCCTAGAGATCGCCGGCAGCGCGCTTGCCCGTGGTTGCTCCGTCACCGTGGTTGAAATGGCGCCCCGTATTCTCGGGCGCGCCGTGCCCGCCGCAGTCGCCGCCACGGTCGCCGCGGCTCATGAGGCCGCCGGTATCCGGATCATCGCGGGCGTCGGCCTCGCCCGGATCGAGCGCGAGGGCGTTGCGGAGGTGGTGGTGCTCGCCGACGGCACGCGGCTTGTCTGCGACGCAATCATCGCCGGCATCGGCGCGATCCCGGAGACCGCCCTCGCCGAACGGGCGGGCCTCACGATCGAAAACGGCATCCGCGTCGATGAGCGGCTGGTGACGGACGATGCCGACATCCTCGCCGCCGGCGATTGTTGCAGCTTCCCGCACCCGCTTTTCGGCGGCCGCCGGCTGCGGCTGGAGGCATGGCGCAATGCCCAGGATCAGGGCCGGCACGCCGCGCGGGTCATGCTCGGCGCGACCGCCGCCTTCGACGCGGTCCCCTGGTTCTGGTCCGACCAGCACGACCAGACATTGCAGATCGCCGGGTTGCCTGACGAGGGCGACACGGTCGTCACCCGCGACCTCGGGGGGACGACGCTCCATTTCCACCTGAGGGACGGGCGCCTCGTGGGTGCCAGCGCCTTCGGGCCGATCGGCAAGGTCGCGCGCGAAATCCGGCTCGCCGAGATGCTCATCGCCAGACGCGCCCACCCGCCCGAGACGGCGCTCGCCGACCCCTTGGTCAAGCTCAAGGCGCTGCTCGCCGCCGAATCCCTGGCCGCCTGACCGTGCAGAAGCTGCTCGTCTTCCAGTCGCTCTGGGGAATGGAGCGCCTGCGGTCGGAGGAGCGCGAACTCCGTCTGGAGGAGAAGGTCGAGCGCATCGCCGCCGCCGGCTTCGACGGCGTGACCGACCATTTCTACGACCGCCACCATGTCGCGCCGCTGATGACGCTGCTGCGCCGGCACAAGCTCGGCATCGAGGGCCAGGCCTTCCCCCGCAACGTCGAGGAACTCGCGCCGGCGCTGGAGATGGCAGCGGAGTTCGGCTGCCATCACATCACTGTCCAGCCCGACATCTGCCCGATGACGGTCTCCGATTGCCTGCCGATCCTGGAGGGCTGGCACCGCTCGGCCGAGCGTGCCGGCGTGCCGGTCTATATCGAAACGCATCGCGGCCGGATGACCAATGATCTGCTGTTCACCATGGCGCTGATGGACGCCTTCCCGTTGCTCCGTTTCACTGCCGATCTCTCCCATTATGTTGTCGCAAGGGAAATCAGCCCGCCGGTCCGAAACGATATCGCGGCGATGATCGACCGGATCCTGGGGCGTGCCTGGGCCCTGCACGGCCGCGTTGCCGGGCCGCATCAGGTACAGCTCGAGCTTTCGTTTCCGCAACACCAGGATTGGTTCCGGCAGTTCCAGACCTGGTGGGCAGCAGGGTTCCGCAGCTGGCGCCAGCGTGCCGGAGCCGACGACACTCTGACCTTCACCTGCGAGTTGGGACCCGCTCCCTACGCCATAACGGCCGAGGACGGACGCGACCAGACGGACCGCTGGGCAGAGGCGCTCACCCTTCGGGAGACCGCACTAGCCCTTTGGGCATCATAAAATTCTGTCAATGCAACTTCTGTCCAAAAAACCCACTGTTCCCTTGGCCCGAGCATGGTATGGCAATAGTCATGCTGGGAACATCGCTTCCTTCGCGCCGTCACCGGCTGCGCCGATTGATACCGCAAGGCGTCCAGGCCCGGGCGGCAATCGTTATCGCGATCATCACCCTCCCACTCCTCATCCTGCTCATCGTCTCGGAGCGGGACCGATATCAGCTGGCGACCATTCTGCAACGGGACGGGCATCAAACGGCTTTGCACGATGCGGCCGTCGCCGCCCTCTGGCAATTGAGTTTGGGTGTTTGTTCGGTTGTCGCCGCGGCTGGGCTGATGGCTGTCGTGATCGAGTTCCGGCTGCTGCGGCCGATGCGCCGCCTCACCTTCGCTGCCTCCCGCCTCGCTGATGGGCAACTCGACACGCAGGTGGATGTCGGCGGGCTCTATATGCCCGACATGCGCACCCTCGGCATAACGCTGAACCAGATGGCGCGCATCCTGGAGAAGATCGCGCTCACCGACAGCCTGACCGCCATCGCCAATCGCCGGCAGTTCGACCATGTGGTGGCGGGCGAGGTGAAGCGGTCGATGCGCATGAAGCGGGGCCTGGCACTCCTGCTCGTCGATGTCGACAAGTTCAAGAATTACAACGATCTCTATGGCCATATCCGCGGCGACCTCTGTCTCAAGCGCATCGCCGCCGCTTTGCAGAGCGCTGTCCGCCGGCCGAGCGACCTCGTCGCCCGCTACGGCGGCGAGGAATTCGCGGTCCTTCTCCCCGATACGGACGAGGCCGGCGCTCATGCCGTGGCGAGGGAGTTGCTCGCCGCCGTCCGAAGCCTCAACATTCCCCATGACGCCTGGGAGCGCAGCATCGTCACCATCAGCGTGGGCCTCGCCGTCTCAATCCCGCCGCCGATCGTCGAGCCGACCGTGCTGATCGAACGGGCGGATCAGGCCCTCTACGCGGCCAAGCAGGCCGGGCGGGATCGCATCGTGGCCGCCGAGCAGATCACCCGCGCGGCCTGAGACGGCCCATCTCGGTCAAAAGCCTCCGGGCGGCACCGTCAGCCGCGGCGGCGGCCGTCTGCGCGCCGACTGGATGGCCGCATCGAGCGCTGCCAGGAACCGCGAGCGGTCCTCCTTCGTCAGCGCCGCCGGACCGCCGGTATTGATCCCCGTCGCCCGGAGATGCTCGGCGACCGCGCGCCCCGCCAGCGCGCTGCCGATGTTGTCCGTGGTCCAGTTGTGGCCCTTGGGCGACAGGGCGCGAGCGCCTTTCGCGAGGCAGCGCGCCGCCAGCGGAATGTCGGAGGTGATGCACACGTCGCCTGCCTCGATGCGGTCGGCGATCCAGTCGTCGGCGACATCGGCCCCGGCCTCGACCGTGATCATCTCGACGTTGGGACGCCCCGTCGGGCGGATGGGGCGCGAGCCGTTGGCGACGACGAAAACCCGAAGGTTCAGTCGGTCGGCCACGCGATAGACCTCGTCGCGCACCGGGCAGGCATCGCCATCGACGTAGAGAACCGTCATCGCGGGCTTATTCGGCGGCGACCTGCATCTCGCCGAGATAGGCCTCGCGGATCTGCTCGTTCTCCCGCAGCTCGGAGGCCGGACCCGACAGCACGACCTGCCCGGTCTGCAGCACATAGGCGCGATGGGCGATGGACAGCGCCATGGCCGCATTCTGCTCGACCATGAAGATCGTGACGCCCTGGCGGTTGATGGTCTGGATGATCTCGAAGGTCTGCTCGACGAAAAGCGGCGAGAGGCCCATGGACGGCTCGTCCATGCAGATGAGCTTGGGCCGCGCCATCAGCGCCCGGCCGATCGCGACCATCTGCTGCTCGCCACCGGAGAGCGTGCCCGCCTGCTGGTCCCGACGCTCCTTCACCCGGGGAAACAGCGTGTAGACGCGATCGAGATCCTCGTTGAACTCGGGGCCGCGCTTGCGGGTGAAGGCGCCCATCTCCAGGTTCTCGAACACTGTCATGCGGGGGAACAGCCGTCGCGCCTCCAGCACCGGCGCGATGCCGCGACGCACGCGCTCGGCTGTTGAGAGCTTGTCGATGCGCTGCCCCTCGAAGATGACCTCGCCGCTCGTCGGCCGCACGATGCCCATGATGGTCTTCATGGTCGTCGACTTGCCGCAGGCATTGCCGCCGAGCAGGCAGATGATCTCGCCCGCGCCAAGGTTGTAGTTCACGTTCTTCAGAACGTGCAGGTCGCCGTAGTAGGTGTTGACGTTGCGGAACTCAAGCATGCGCGGCGGCTCCCCGGCCGAGATAGGCTTCCAGCACGGCCTCATTGCGGCGGACCTCGTCGGGCAGCCCCTCGGTCAGCTTGTCGCCATGGTCGAGCACGATGACCTTGTCGGCGATCCGCGTCACCACGTCGAGCTTGTGCTCGATGATGAGGATGGTGAGGCCGAGCGCGTGCAGGCCCTTGATCTGCTCCGCGAGTTCGAGCGACTCCGACGTGTTCATGCCGGCGGTCGGCTCGTCCAGCAGAAGCAAGCGAGGCTTGGAGGCCAGCGCGCGTGAAATCTCGACGCGGCGGCGATTCGCGTAGGAGAGGCCGACGACCGTCTGGGTGAGGCGCGGCGCCAGCCGGTTGCCGAAGATCTGCGCGATCTCGACGATCCATGCACGGGCAGCCTTCTCCTCGGGCAGGTTCTTCGGAGAGCGCAGGATGGCTGAAATCGGCCCGGCCTTCAGCCGCGCATGCTGGCCGACCATGATATTCGCCGCGACCGTCAGCGTGCCGAACAGCCGGATGTTCTGGAACGTCCGGGCGATACCGAGGCGCAGGATCTCGTGCGGCGGCAAGCCGATGATCTCCTGGCCGTTGAACAGGATGCTGCCCTCAGCGGCACGAGTGAGCCCGGTGATGGTGTTGAACAGTGTCGACTTGCCCGAGCCGTTGGGGCCGATGACGGCGACTACGCCGCCTGCCGGCACGGTGATGTTCACCTTGTTCAGCGCCACGAGGCCGCCGAAGCGCACCGTCACATCATTGATTTCCAGCATCGGCACGGCGCCCGGCTCGTGCCGGTATCCCTCGCCGCCGATCTGCGACAGGGTGATGTCGCTCGCCCGCTTCTGCATCTGCACCGTCGCATGCTGCTGCTCGAAGCTCAGCGCGCGCTGGCGGCGGTTGGCTGGGATCAACCCCTCGCGCCGGTAGAGCATCATGATGACGAGGATGATGCCGAAGAGCAGTTCGCTCGCCTGCGTGAGGTCGATCGAACTCAGATAGCCCGAGTGGATCAGCGTGCCGAAGGCGTTGACCCATTGGGTCAGGTCGCCGAGGAACCAGGACTGCAGAAGCTGCAGCAGCACGGCGCCGAGCACGACGCCCCAGACGCTGCCGAGGCCGCCGAGCACGACCATGACCAGGATCATGACGGAGACCGGAAAGCCGAACATGTCGGGCGTCGCCGTCTGCAGCTTGGCGACGTAGAAGGTGCCGGACATGCCGGCAAAGCCTGCGCCGATGCCGAAGGCGAGCAGCTTGAAGCGCGTCAGGTTGATGCCCATCGCGCTCGCCGCGATCTCGTCGTCGCGGATCGCCATCCAGGCGCGCCCGATGCGGCTGTCGCGCAATCTCGTGCTGGCAAAGATCAGGAAGGCGACCAGACCGATGCCGACATAGTAGTAGGGCGTGGCATTGATGCCGAAACGGTAGCTGAAGATGGTCGGGCTCGCGATGCCGTTGAGGCCGGCGGCGCCATTGGTGAGGCTGGACCAGTTCCGCGCGACGATGGGCACGATCTCGCCGAAGCCGAGCGTCACGATCGCGAGGTAGTCGCCGCGGAGCCGCAGCGTCGGCGCCCCGAACAGTACGCCGAAGAACGCCGCGATGACGCCCGAGAGCGGCAGCATGATCCAGAAGGATACAGTGAAATGCACGAGGGCATGGCCGTTCTGCACGACCTTCTGCACGAGGCCGAGGGCGGCGAAGGGCGACCAGAAACCGCTCCATTCGGGGGTGATCTGCCAGGAGGTCAGGATGCCGAAGGAATAGGCACCGATGGCGAAGAAGGCCGCATAGCCCAAGTCGAGCAGGCCGCAGAAGCCGACGACGATGTTGAGGCCGAGGGCGAGGCAGGCATAGGCCGTCGCGTTGCCGGCGGCGTCGATATTGGCCTGATCGCCAGTGATGAAGGGGAAGGCGAGCGCGAACACGGCGAGCAGCACGATCGTGGCGCGCCGAACGCCCGGCCGTTCGAATGGCCCGCTCAGCCAGTGCCATCGGGCCGGCGGCGCCTCCACCGTGTGCAGGGCGTTGGTGTTCTCGTGGCCCGGCTTGGCGTCAGGCGTGACGGTCGTCGTGTCCATGGTGTCCATGATCCTGGCTCCTTCAGGATTTGGTGGGCGCGAGCCGCCCGAGCAGACCGGCGGGACGCGCGATCAGCACAAGCACCAGCAGGGAGAAGATGATCACATCGGCCCATTTCGCGCCGACGTATTGGCCGGCCATCGCCTCGATCAGGCCGATGAGGATGCCGCCCAGCATCGCACCCGGAATGTTGCCGATGCCGCCGAGCACCGCGGCGGTGAAGGCACGCAGGCCGGCGGTGAAGCCGATGCCGAAATTGGTGAAGTTGTAATAGAGGCCGAAGATGAAACCCGCCGCGCCGGCGAGGGCCGAGCCGAGGAAGAACGCCGTCATGATCACGCGGTTGACCTCGACACCCATCATCAGCGCCGCATCCGGGTCCTGCGCAGTCGCCCGCATCGCCTTGCCGAGCTTGCTCCGCTGCACGAACATGTAGAGGCCGCCCATCAGAAGGGCCGACAGAACCCAGATGACGATCTGGAAGGCAGTGATCTGCGCCGTGCCGATATGGAATGTCATCGGCGGGATGGGATTGGGAAAGTTCTTGGTGTTCGCGCCGAGCGCCAGCATCGTCGCATTTGACAGCACATAGGATACGCCGATCGTCGTGATCATCGCCATCGGTCCTTGCACGCCGCGCAGCGGGCGCAGCGCCACACGCTCGATGAGGACGCCGAGCAATCCGCAGGCGACCATTGTGACGACCAGCGCGACGATGAGCGCGACGACGAGCGGCGCGCCGTGCATCAGGATCGACTGTCCTTGAAGCCCGAACAGGCTCAGCACGCCCATGGCGACGAAGGAGCCGATCATGAATACGTTGAAGTGGGAGAAGTTGATCAGCTCCATGATGCCGTAGACGATCGTGAAGCCGAGCGCGAGCAAGGCATACATCGACCCGAGACTGAGACCGTTGATTATCTGCTGGAGGAGGAGGTCAAAAGGCGACATCTGGTTCTGATCCCGGCTCTATCGGAAGGGGTGTCGGGGAAGCGAGGGCGGCGGACCGTGCTGCTTCCGCGTGCGGTGGAGGTCTCTGCGGGCCGCTCCACCGCCGCCGACGGCTAGGCTATGGCACGAAAAATGCGGCGTCCGGAAGGACATCGCCGATAGACGAAGAGCGTTCCCTTACCGGAACGCTCTCCCGTCGTGGTGGTCTCAGCTCTGGGGCGCGACGCCGATGTACTTGAACTGATGGATAGTGTCGTCAAGCGGATAGGCCGGGTTGTGGACAATCTGGAAGACACTGACAACGCGCTGCTTGATGTCGCCGTTCGCGTCGAAGGAGACTGTGCCCTGCAGCGTGTCGACCGTGGAACTGGCAACGGCCGCGCGAACGTTGTCGCGCGTCGGCGCCTTGCCCTCGGCGATCACCTTCTTCAACGCGGCGAGAATGACCAGCACGCCGTCATAGGAGGTGATGGCATAGTCGTCCGGGCTCTGGTTGAAGGCCGACTGGTAGGCGCTGATCCAGGCGGCGACCTTGGGGTCTTCCGTCATGTGCGGGGAAGCGTTGGTGACGTACCAGCCCTCGGCGGCGGGGAAGCCGGCGCCCGTCGTCACGTCGGGCGAATACATACCGTCGCCCGCGCCCTTCTTGATGTTCGGCACGACCGCGTAGGATTCCTTGACGACCTTGACGCCCGCGCCGGCGACGCCGCCGTAGTAGAGCGAGCTGGCGCTCAGCGACTTGATCTTGGTCATGACCGCCGTGTAGTCGGAAGCCGTCGGGTCCAGGCGATCGCGGCCCAGGACCTTGACGCCCTTCGCCTTGCACTGAGCCTCGAAGGAGTCGGCGAGGCCGACGCCGTAAGCGCCGCTGTCGTCGAGGATGTAGACGTCCTTAACGCCGAGGGTCTCGGCGTAAAAATTCGCCATGTTGGGACCCTGGAAGGCGTCCGTCGTCACCGTGCGGAAGAAAACGGGCTTGCCGCCGGGCATGTACTGCGCGGCGAACTGCGGGTTGGTCAGGTCGGGGTTGGTCGCCGAGGGCGTGATGATCGTGAGGTCGCCCTCGCTGAGTATCGGCGCCATCGCCTTGGCCGCGCCGCTCATCTCCGGCCCGATCGCCGCGAGAACCTTTGGGTTCGACACGAACTTGCGGGCGTTGGTCGCAGCCTGGGCAGGGTCATACTGGCCGGCGGTGGCCGTCGCATCGTTCAGCACGAGGCCCTTCAGCTTGTAGCCGGGGATTTCGTTCGCGTCGTTCGCCTGCTGAATGCCCAGCAGCGCGCCGTTCATCATGCGCTTGGCGCCGGCGGCGTCCGCGCCGGTGATCGGCAGGTTGATGCCGATGATGATTTCCTTGTCGGCAGCCTCGGCGATGCCGGGCAGGCCAAAGGCCGCGCCCAGCGCGGTGCCGGCCAGCAAGGTTGCCGCGGAACGTCTCGTGATCATCGCTTAAAAATCCTCCAGGTCAGAACGTGTACGCATTGATACGGCTGCGCCGGCGCCACGCTCGCCGTTCCAAGCAAGCATCGGGCCGTCGCAGAAGTCCAGAGAAAATGGCGGACCGAACGTCGGCCGCCCTATCGATTATCTCGTCTCATTTCTTGAAGGCTTTATCCCAGACGGCATAGCTATAGGCACCGGCAGGGGCCTTCGAGATCACAGGTGTCGATTTGCTAGACAGAAGTTCACTCACTGTCTGCTTGTAGTCCGCTGGTTGCAGATAGCCCCAGGGCGTGGTCCCAAGCAACTTGACGACTTCCTCGACCATGCGCGTCTGATGTTGCTTGGTCAGCACACCGGCGGTATCCGCAGCCAGAAGAATTTTCACGGCCTCCGCCTGATGGGCTTCGGCGTATTGCCAGCCTTCCTTGGACGCCTTGAGGAAGCGGGCCAGTTTGCCGACCATCGCCGGATTGTCGAGCGACCTCTGCAGCACATAGAGCCCGTCTTCCAGGGTCGCCACATGCTCGGCCTGATACTTGAAGACGATGAGCTGCGACGGTTTCATCCCCGCCTCGATCAGCTGCCAGTATTCGTTATAGGTCATCGTCGAGATGCAGGCCGCCTGCTTCTGCAGCAGCGGATCGACGTTGAAGCCCTGCTTCAGCACGGTCACGTCCGGATGTGCGCCATCGGTCGAATAGCCGAGCTTCGCCATCCAGGACAGAAACGGATATTCGTTGCCGGAAAACCAGACGCCGAGCGTCTTGCCTTTGAAATCGGCAGGTGTGCGAATGCCGCTGTCGCGCCGGCAGGTCAGTTCCATGCCCGAATGCTGGAACACCTGGGCGATGTTCACGATGGCGACGCCCTTCTCGCGCGTCGCCAGTGCCGAGGGCATCCAGTCGATGACCACGTCGGCGCCGCCCCCGGCCAGAACCTGATCCGGGTTGATGTCGGGACCGCCGGGCTTGATCGTAACGTTCAAGCCGTCGGCTTTATAGACGCCTTTTGCCAGGGCCACGTAATAACCGACGAACTGCCCCTGTGTGACCCACTTCAACTGCAGCGTCAGCGGATCGGCGGCCTGAGCCGCAGGAGCCGCCGCCCACGCGCCGCAGAGGCCGAGGAGCGCCGCCCCGGCCATGCCGAGCCACCGCTGCCTCCAAGGTTGCATCATCACAGTTTCTCCCAAAGCTTCAGCCCGACTGGCTGGTTACGAGCAAGTTTGATGCCGCCGCCCGTGGCAGGGTTTGGGCTTAGGCCTTTTCCCCCGACCGCAGCGACGGATGCCAGAACGTCACGAGGCGCTCGACTGCCGCGATCGCGGCGAAGCTGACCGAGCCCGCGACGGCCGCCACGGTGATCGTTGCCCAGACGATGTCGAGGTTCATCCGCGCCGCCTCAGTGGAAATCCGGAAACCCATCCCTCTCGTCGGAGTGCCAAAGAATTCGGCGACAACAGCACCGATCAACGCAAGTGTCGAGTTCAGTTTCAAAGCATTGAAGATCATGGGCATGGCGGCGGGCAGACGCAGGCGCAGCAAAGTCTGCCAGTAACCAGCGGCGTAGGTGCGCATCAGGTCGCGCTCCATGGCCTCGCTTGAGGCAAGCCCTGCCCGGGTATTCACCAGCATCGGAAAAACCGTCATCAGCACCACGACGGCGGCCTTGGACGGCCAACCGAAACCGAACCACATGACCATTATCGGCGCGACGCCGATGATGGGCATGGCGCTGATGAGTTGGCCCATCGGTGTCAGGCCGCGCTGAAGAAAAGGCGACCGATCGATTGCGAGCGCCATCAAGAAGCCCGCGCCGCAGCCGATCGCGTAGCCCGCCAGCACTGAATGCAGGTAGGTCTGCTGGAAATCGATCCAAAGGATGGGCAGGTTGCCGATGATCGCCTCGACGATCTTGGAAGGCGGCGGCAGGATGACGAAGGGCACGTGCAGCCCGACCACCAGCATCTCCCACAGCCAGATTACCATCAGGCCGAACAGGATCGGCGAAGCCAGGCGGTCGGCCCGGCTCTCCCCGCGGGCGAACAGCGCCATCGCGGCGACGAGCAGAACGAGCCCGACGCCGCCCATGATCCAGGGGATGCCGCCGAAGCTGTCCAGATTGATCCGCGCCAGGGTGCAGAACAGCATGGCGAGGGCAGCCATGATCCATTGGGCGCCGCCACGCTGCGCGGCCCGCGCCGCGCCGCTTGAAGTCGCGGCAGCCGCCCCGCCTGCAGCCGTCCCGCTCGCCGCGGTCGCCGTCACAGCCGCCCTCCGCGGCGCAGGATGAGCAGTCGTTCCGATACAAAAACCAAAAGCAGGCCGAACACGGCGAGCAGGCTGGCCATAATCAGCGCGCTCCACATCATCATGGTCTGCCCGTAGTAGCTGCCGGCGAGCAGCCGCGCGCCGAGCCCCACCTGCGCCCCGGTCGGCATCTCGGCCACGATCGCGCCCGTCACCGCCAAGGCGACGGCCACCTTGAGGCTCGGAAACAGGAAGGCCATCGAGGCCGGCCAGCGCAGCTTGGCGAAGACGGTCCCGCGCCCCGCGCTATAGGTGCGCATGAGGTCGAGTTGCAGCGGGTCGGGCGTGCGGAAGCCCTTCACCATGCCGACGGTCACGGGGAAGAAGGTGAGATAGGCGACGATGGCCGCCTTGGGCGTCAGGCCAGTGATGCCCATGACGCCAAGTGCCACCACCAGCATCGGCGCGATCGCCAGGATCGGGATGGTCTGGCTCGCGATCACCCAGGGCATGACCGAGCGGTCGAGGGTGCGGACATGGATGATGCCGATGGCGAGCGCGACGCCGAAGGCAAGGCCGACGAGAAGGCCGACGCCCGCCGCCTCCGCCGTGTAGCCCGCCTGCAGCAGCAGGTTCCGGGGCGAGGACAACGGGTAGCCGAAGACGCTGTCGATCAGCGCGGATACGATCTGGTCGGGCGCCGGCAGCACGGGCCGGTCCATCGACCAGCAGGCCTGCGCCAGGGTCCAGAAGCCGTGCGGCTGGTCAGGGTCCATCAGCGCCTCCGCCTGCGGCGCGTTGAGCCAGACGGCCCCGGCGTACCAGGCGATCAGGATCACGAGCACGACCGTCGGGATAGGCAGGATGCGGCCCGTCGCTTTCCGGACGGCGCTTTCAGACATGCCCGTAGCCGAGGTGGAGCGCGTCGCGCACCCGTCGCGAGAGCGCCAGGAACTCCGGCGTCTCCCGATCCTCGAGCCTGCGGCGGCGGGGAAGCGTGCTCTCGATCACCTCGACCACGCGGCCGGGACGCGCCGACATCACCATGATATGGGTCGAGAGGAACACCGCCTCGGGTATCGAATGCGTTACGAAAACGCCCGTCAGCCCCGTCCGCGCCCAAAGGTCGTGCAGATGCAGGTTGAGGCCGTCGCGGGTAATCTCGTCCAGCGCGCCGAAGGGCTCGTCCATCAGCAGCAGGCTCGGCTTGAAACTCAGCGCGCGCGCGATGGAGACCCGCTGCTGCATGCCGCCGGACAGTTGCCAAGGGAATTTGCGCGCGAAATCGCGGAGTCCGACGAGGTCCAGATACTGCGCGGCCTCCGCCCGCCGCCGGGCGCGTGCCATCCCCATGATCTCGAGCGGCAGCATAATGTTGCGGGCAACCGTCCGCCACGGCAGCAGGGCCGGCGCCTGAAAGACGTAGCCATAGGCGCGGGCCAGCCGCGCCTGGTCCGGCGTCATGCCGTTGACGCGCAGGGTGCCGGATGTCGGCTGCACCAGATCGGCGATTGCCCGCAGCAGCGTCGTCTTGCCGCAGCCGGACGGCCCGATCAACGAAACGAAATCGCCCCGGCCAACGGTGAGGTCGATATCGGCGAGTGCGACGGTCGCACCCTCGCCTTCCCCGAAACGGATCGACAGCTTCTCCGCATTGACAGCAATACCGGGAGCGGCGGCTGCCGGAGGCACGAATTCCGGCGCCGCCACTGTCCTGGTTGCGGTCGTGCTCACGGGCCGCGACGCTCGGCGAGCGTCGCGTCCATGGCGAGCACCGCATGCAGCAGCACATTAGCGCCCGCCGCGACGTGCTCGGGCTCGGCGCTTTCGAGTTCGTTGTGGCTGACACCGCCTGCGCAGGGCACGAAGATCATCGAGGTCGGGGCCACGGCCGCGATGTAGGCGGAGTCGTGCCCCGCACCCGAAATGATGTCGCGATGCGGATGGCCGCCCTGCTCGGCGGCGGCGCGGACGGCCGCGATGCAATCGGCGTCGAACCGCACCGCGGGCGAGTTCCAGATGCGGGTGAGCACGTGCGTCACCGCGCTTGCGTCCGCGACCGACCCGAGCGCCGCATGGAGTTCCTGCTCCATCGCCTCCAGCACCGCATCCTCCGGGTGGCGGAAGTCGATGGTGAGGAAGACCTCGCCCGGGATCACGTTGCGGCTGTTTGGCCGAGCCTCGATCAAGCCGACCGTGCCGACGGCGTTCGGCGCATGGCCCATCGCGATGCGATTGACCGCCTCGATCATCCGCGCCGCGGCCAGCAGCGCGTCGTGGCGCAGATGCATGGGCGTCGATCCCGCATGGCTGTCGTTGCCGCTGACCGTCACCTCGTACCAGCGCATGCCCTGCACGCCGGTGACGACGCCGATCACCTTGTCCTCGGCCTCAAGGATCGGCCCCTGCTCGATATGCAGCTCGAAATGCGCGGCAAGCGGATGCTGGCCGCAGGGCTCCTCGCCCACGAAGCCGATGCCCGTGAGCGCGTCACCAAAGCGGATGCCGTCGCGATCCTCCCGCGCATAGGCCCATTCCCGGGTGAACTGGCCGCCAAAGACCCCGGAGGAAAGCATGGCCGGCGCAAACCGCGAGCCCTCCTCGTTGGTCCAGTCGATGACCTCGATCGGATGCGTCGTTTCGTATCCGGCATCGCGGAGCGTGCGGAGCAGTTCGAGCCCCGAAAGCACCCCTATGATGCCGTCGTACTTCCCGCCCGTGGGCTGGGTGTCGAGATGGCTGCCGATGGCGATGGGCGGCAGGCTGTTATCCTTGCCAGGCCGGCGGGCAAAGATATTGCCCATATCGTCGATGGTGACGGTGCAACCGGCCTGCTCGCAGCCAGCGATGAACCAGCGGCGTACCTCGGCGTCCAGATCGGTCAGCGTCAGCCGCTTGATGCCGCCCTTGGGCGTGCTCCCAATCTTCGCGGTGTCAATGATCGTGTCCCACAGCCGGGCGGGATCGATACGAAGATTGGGCGCGGGGTTAGTCGAGACGCTCATGCCAGGGCTTTCGTGCTCAGCGGATCGGTGGCGATCCTCAACGGGTTGTTCGGATGCTCCTTCCAGGTCGCGAAGGGAAGGCCCGTCTCCGCCGGATGCATGGTGATGCAGTTGTCCACCGGGCAGACGTGGGAGCAGAGGTTGCAGCCGACGCATTCCTCGTCGATCACCTCGTAGCGGCGGCCGCCGTCTACGCGGAGCGCCGCGATCGCCTGATGCGCCGTGTCCTCGCAGGCGATGTGGCAGAGCCCGCACTGGATGCAGAGGTCCTGATCGATCTGCGCCAGCGTCTTGAAGTTGATGTCGAGGTCTTCCCAGTGGACGAAGTTCGGCACGGCCTTCCCCTGGAAGTCCCGCAGCCGGGCGTAGCCCTTGCCGTCCATCCAGTTCGACAGCCCTTCCGTCAGATCGTCGATGATGCGGAAACCGTGATGCATCGCGGCGGTGCAGATCTGCACGGTGCCCGACCCCATGGCGATGAACTCGGCCGCGTCGCGCCAGGTGGAGATGCCGCCGATGCCGGAGATCGGCAAGCCGGCCATGTCTCCCTGTCGCGCGATCTCGCCCACCATGCGGAGCGCGATCGGCTTCACCGCAGGCCCGCAATAGCCGCCATGCGTGCCCATGCTGCCGACCACGGGCGTCGGCGCCATCAGGTCGAGATCGACGGAGACGATCGACATGATGGTGTTGATGAGCGAGACGGCGTCCGCCCCGCCGCGATGGGCCGCGCGCGCGGGCTGCAGGATGTCCGTGACGTTCGGCGTCAGCTTGACGATGACCGGCATCCGCGTGTGCTGCTTGCACCAGCGGGTGACCATCTCGACATAGTCCGGCACCTGCCCCACCGCCGAGCCCATGCCGCGCTCGCTCATGCCATGCGGGCAGCCGAAATTCAGTTCGATCCCATCGGCGCCGGTCTCCTCCACCAGCGGCAGGATGGCCTTCCAGGCAGCCTCCTCGCACGGGACCATAAGGCTGACGACGATCGCGCGGTCGGGGAAGGCGCGCTTGACCGACTTGATCTCGGCGAGGTTCACGGCGAGCGGGCGGTCGGTGATGAGTTCGATATTGTTGAAGCCCATGACGCGGCTGCCGCCGTAGCTGATGGCGCCATAGCGGCTGGAGACGTTGACGATGGGCGGGTCCTCGCCGAGCGTCTTCCACACCACGCCGCCCCAGCCGGCACGCAGCGCGCGGACGACGTTGTATTCCTTGTCGGTCGGCGGCGCCGAGGCGAGCCAGAACGGATTGGGCGATCGGATGCCCGCGAAGTTGACGGAGAGGTCGGCCATGGCAGGTCTCCGTGGTTCAGTCTGAGAGAAAGCGGTCGATGGCGTGCGCGGCATCCCGGCCATCGGCGACAGCCTGCACCGTGAGGTCCGGGCCCCGGCCCACGCAGTCGCCGCCCGCAAAAACGCCCGGGAGCGAAGTCCGATAGTCGCCGTCGATAGCGATCCGGCCCCGGGCGAAGGCTGGCAGTTCGCGCGACGTCGAGAGCGGCCCGTCGGCAAAACTCTGCCCGACCGCCTTCAGCACGAGATCCGCTGGAAGCCGCAGAACCTCCTCCGTCACGATCAACCGTCCATCGGCCAGCCGCGTTCTGGCGAGGGCGACGGCGCCCTGCTCGATCGCGACGGGGGCGAGCCAGTGGCGAATCGTCACCCCGTGGGTTTGCGCCCAGTCCTGCTCGACCTTGGTGGCACCCATCTGCTCCGGACCGCGCCGGTAGAGGATCGTGACCGTCTCGGCGCCGAGCATCCGCACCTGTGTCGCCGCGTCGATCGCGGTGTTGCCGCCGCCGATGACGAGCACGTGGCCGATGGCGGCCGCCTGCGCTTCCGTCGGTAGCTGACGCAGCGTTTCGATGAAGCCCAGCGCGTCCCGCACATGCGGAAGGTCCTCGCCCGCAATGCCCAAGGCGTTCGGGTCCGAGAGGCCGAGCCCCAGGAATACTGCGTCGTAGTCCGCCCGCAGGCTGTCGAGCGTGAGGTCCGGCCCAAGCGGCGATCCGTATTCGATGGCGATCCCGCCGATGGACAGGATGAACTCCACCTCGCGGCGGGCGAAGTCATCCACCACTTTGTAGGCGGCGATGCCGTATTCATTGAGGCCGCCGGGCTTCGGCCTCGCCTCGAACACCGTCACCTGATGGCCGAGCGTGGCGAGGCGATGGGCGCAGGCGAGGCCCGACGGTCCCGCGCCGACCACGGCCACGCGCTTGCCGGTCAGCGGCGCTCGGGCGAAGGGATGCTCGCCGCGCTCCATGAGAAAGTCGGTCGCGAAGCGCTGCAAGGAGCCGATCGTCACCGGCCTGCCCTGCTGCTTTTCCCGCACGCAGACTTCTTCGCAAAGAACCTCGGTCGGGCAGACGCGCGCGCAGCTGCCGCCGAAGATATTGCTCTCGAGGATGGTGACGGCGGCGCCACGGACATTGCCGGTGCCGATCTTGCGGATGAAACCGGGGATGTCGATGCCCGTGGGGCAGGCTTCCACGCAGGGGGCGTCGTAGCAGTAGTAGCAACGGTCCGCCTCGACCCGCGCCTCATCCGGGGTCAGCGCCAGCGCCATTTCGCCGAGCTTCGCTGCGATCTCGGCCTCCGTCAGCCTGACGCTCCGTTCACCGTCACCTAGCCCTGCCGACATCCAGACCCCTCGCCGTCCAAAGCGGGATGCTGATGAAAGCGCGTCGGCCTGTCAACGGAGCGCATCAGCTATGACGCAACGGCTTCCCATGGCCGCCCGGCCGGTTCACCATGCGCACGGTCGTTCGACACACGGAGAAAGCCATGTCCCTTCTCATTCGCGGCGGCGAGATCGTGACCGCCGACCGGCGCTATCGGGCGGATGTGCTCTGCGATGCCGGTCTCATCCAGGCCATCGGCCCCGATCTCGAAGCGCCGACCGGTGCCGAGGTTGTGGACGCGGGCGGCCTGCTGGTGATGCCGGGCGGGATCGACCCGCATACGCATATGGAACTGCCCTTCATGGGCACAGTCGCGAGCGAGGACTTTTTCTCCGGGACCTCGGCCGGGCTCGCCGGCGGCACGACGATGATCATCGACTTCGTCATCCCCGCGCCGGGCGCCTCCTTGCTCGACAGCTTCCACACCTGGCGCGGCTGGGCCGAAAAAGCCGCGGCGGATTACAGCTTCCACGTCGCCGTGACCCATTGGTCCGATAAGGTTCACGAGGAGATGGGCGTGCTCGCCCGTGAGCATGGGGTGAACAGCTTCAAGCACTTCATGGCCTATAAGGGCGCCATCATGGTGGATGACGACATCCTGCTGCGCAGCTTCAGCCGCGCGCTGGAATTGGGCGCCATCCCGACCGTCCATGCCGAGAACGGCGAGGCCGTGGCCTTCATGCAGAAGGCGCTGCTGGCCCAAGGGATCACCGGGCCCGAGGGCCATGCCCTGTCGCGCCCCCCGACCGTGGAAGGCGAGGCCGCCCAGCGCGCCATCGCCATCGCCGGGCTGCTCGGCGCCCCGGTCTATATCGTCCATGTCTCGACCGCCGAGGCGACAGCGGCCATCGCCCGCGCCCGGCTGGAAGGTCAGCGCGTCTACGGCGAGGTGCTGGCCCAGCAGCTGGTGATCGACGAGAGCGTCTACGAGAACAAGGATTTCGCGACCGCCGCCGCCTATGTGATGAGCCCGCCGTTCCGGCCGAAGCACCACCAAAAGGCGCTCTGGGCCGGCCTCGTCTCCGGTCAGCTGCAGACGACCGCCACCGATCACTGCGCCTTCTGTGCCCCGCAGAAGGCCGCAGGGCGCGACAACTTCACTCTCATCCCGAATGGGACGGCAGGGATCGAGGACCGGATGAGCGTGCTCTGGCACCACGGGGTGCGGACGGGACGGCTGACGCCCGAGGAGTTCGTTGCCGTCACGTCCACCAATACCGCGAAGATCTTCAACATCCACCCACGCAAAGGCGCGGTGGAAGTTGGCGCCGACGCCGACCTCGTGCTGTGGGACCCCGACAGAAGCCGCACGATCTCGGCCAAGACCCATCATCAGAAGATCGATTTCAACGTCTATGAAGGGATGGAGCTCACCGGCCTCGCCGCGACCACCATCAGCCAGGGCCGCGTCGTCTGGCACAAGGGCGAATTGCGGACGGAACGCGGCGCCGGGCGCTACATCGACCGGCCCTGCTTTCCCCCGACCCTTGAGGCACTTGGGCTGCTAAACGCCACGGCCAAGCCCGTGGGTGTGGCGCGGTAGCGTGCCGGGGTCACCGCCCTGGCGCGAACGCTATCCCATCAGACGTGGAAGCTCTCTCCGCAGCCGCAGCGACCCTTCTCGTTCGGATTGGTGAAGGTGAAGCCCGAGGTGAGCTTGTCGACCGTGTAGTCCATCTCGGTGCCGATCAGGAACAGGCTCGCCTTGCGGTCGACCAATACGGTCTGGCCGCGGTCGGTGACCACCTCGTCCGTCGGGCCCGGCGCATCCACCCAGCTCATATCGTACGCCATCCCGGAACAGCCTTTGGTGTTGACGCTGATGCGCAGCAGCATCCCCGCATGAGCGCCCGCATACATCTTCTCAAGACGCGCGGCGGCGGCCTCCGTCAAGCGCATCAGCGGCGGCAGGGCGCGGCGGGCGGGCTTGGGCAATGGACTGGCGGCTACGGACGCCGTCGTCGTCGTCTCGGTCGTCACACTCATCTCGGCCTCCATCAGAACATGTTCATCGCGAGGCGGGCCTCGTCGCTCATGCGGCTCATATCCCAGGGCGGATCCCAGACCGTCTCCACCTCGCAGGCCGTGACGCCCGGCAGCGCCATGACCGCCTCACGCACCATGACCGGCAACTCCTGGGCCGATGGACACCCCGGAGCGGTCAGCGTCATCTCGACCTTGATCTTGCCGTCATCGGCGATGTCGACCGCATAGATCAGCCCGAGTTCGTAGATGTTCACCGGGATCTCGGGATCGTACACCGTTGCGATGGCGCCGATGACCTCATCCTCGTCCACCGTCTTGGTCGCGGGCGGCACCTCGCCCTCGGGCGTCCAGGCGTGATGCACGGCCGGGTCCTCAGCGGTCTCCAGCTTGGGTGTCTGATCCATCATCCTATCCTCTTCCTGGCGCATCAGGCGAAAAACGCCCGCACGCGGCCGAGCGTCTCGGCCAGGAAATCAATCTCCGCGAGCGTCGTATAGAGCCCGAAGCTCGCCCGAGCGGTACTGTCGACGCCGAAGCGCTGCATCAGCGGCTCGGCGCAATGATGCCCCGCCCGAACGGCAATTCCCGAGCGATCGAGCAATGTCGCCACATCATGCGCGTGGGCGCCTTCGAGCGTGAAGGAAATAACACCGCCCCGGTCCTGCGCCTGGCCCAGGATGGTTACCCCTTCGACCGCGGAAAGCTTCGCCAGCGCATGCTCCGTCAAAGCCGCCTCATGCGACGCGATCGCCTCGTAGCCCACGGACTCGACATAGCCGATGGCCGCGTTGAGACCGATGCCCTCAAGAATCGCCGGCGTGCCAGCCTCGAACTTGTGCGGCACCCGCGCCCAGGTGGAACGCTCAAAGGTCACGGACGAAATCATGTCGCCACCACCCATGAAAGGCGGCATCTTCTCCAACAACTCGCGCTTTCCGTAGAGCACGCCGATGCCGGTCGGGCCGTAAAGCTTGTGGCCCGTCCAGACATAGAAGTCGGCATCCAAGGCTTTCACGTCGATTTGCCGGTGGACGACAGCCTGCGAGCCGTCCAGCAGCACTTTCGCCCCATGCTCATGCGCGAGTGCGACGATCCGCTCCGCCGGCGTGTAGGTGCCGAGGACATTGGACATATGGGTGATTGCAACCAGACCCGCACGGCCATCCGCCAGCAGAGCAGCCAAGTGCTCCATGTCGAGCTCGCCACTGTCGGTGACGCGCACGACCCGAAGCTCAATGCCATAGTCGTCGCGCAGCAGCTGCCAGGGAATGATGTTGGAGTGGTGCTCCATCTCCGAGATCACCACCGCCTGCCCGGTCTTCATCACGCCGCGCCCGTAGCTGTGGGCGACAAGGTTGATCGCCTCCGTGCTGTTGCGCGTGAAGATGATTTCCTCGCGCGAGGAGGCATTCATCAGGCGGGCGACGGAATCACGCGTCGCCTCGAACGCCTCCGTGGTGCGTTCGCTCATCCAATGCGCGCCGCGGTGGATGTTCGCGTATTGCGTCTCCATCGCCTGCACCATGGCGTCGATCACGATGCGCGGCTTCATGGCGGAGGCGGCGCTGTCGAGGAAGACCAGCGGTTTGCCGCGCACTGACTGCGACAGAATGGGGAAATCCTCGCGCACGGTCGCGATAGCGCGAAGCGCGGGACGGATGATGACGTTCATGCCGAAGGAACCTCCGCAGCCTGCCCGGTGGTGGCCCACCAGCCTTCGACCGCATGTTCGAACACCGCGCGCAGGCCTTCATGCGTGACCGCTTCGAACGCGTCCGTCAGGAAGGCGCGCACCAGCATCATGCGCGCCGCATCGGCGGCAATGCCGCGGCTGCGCAGATAAAACAACTGCTCAGGGTCGAGCGCACCCACCGTCGCGCCATGGCTGCACTTCACGTCGTCGGCGTAGATCTCGAGTTCGGGCTTGCTGTTGATCTCAGCGTGCGGAGAGAGCAGCAGCGCCTGGTTCATCTGGTAGCCGTCGGTCTTCTGCGCCACGCGCGCGACCTCGATACGGCCTTGGAACACCGCGCGGGCATGGCCGCTCAACACCGACTTCACGGTCTGGCGGGACGCGCAATTCGGCGCGTCATGCGCAATGGCGGTCGTGAAGTCGCTGAGCTGCGTGCCGCCCATGATTTGCGCAGCGTTCAGATGCACCGCTGCCTCCGCCCCGCCAAGGCGGGCATGGATCTCGGTCCGGCCCAGCCGCGCGCCGAGGGCCAGCGAAAAGCCGTCATAGACGCCCTCCGCCGCCGTATCGACGTAGATGGTGCCGAGGTGGAAGGCTTCCGCCGCATCCTGCTGCAGCCGCCCGTGCGTCAGATGCGCGCGCTCACCGACCTCGAT
>JABBOH010000019.1:6939-80236 GCA_019351895.1 Pseudomonadota bacterium | reverse complement strand
CTAAAGCGATTCGACGTTGCCGCAGACGCTGATCGATTGGCCCGAGATGTTCCAGCCCGCCTGCGTGCAGAGGAACAGCGCGGTGGAGGCGATATCGTCCGGCGTCACCATGTGCCGCAAGGAAATGCGCTGCAGATACTCGGCCTCCATCTCCTCATAGGGCACGCCGACCTGTTCCGCGCGCGCGCGGATGACGCCCTCCATGCGTGGGCCCTTGACGATGCCGGGCAGGATCGCGTTCACGCGGATGCCGTCCGGGCCAAGCTCCTTCGCGAGGCTTTGCGTGAAGCCGACGATCGCCCATTTGGACGCCGAATAGGGCGTGCGGAAGGCATAGCCGAAACGCCCGGCGGAGGAGGACATGTTGACGATCGCGCCTTCGCCCGCTGCGCGCAGCAGCGGCACGGCGTAGTGCGCGCAGTAGAACTGCCCATTCAGGTTGATGTCGATCGTCTGGCGCCAGGCGCTGGTCTCGATCGCGTCGACGGTGCCCGTGGGCCCCGCGATGCCTGCGTTGTTGATGAGGACGTCGAGCCCGCCCAGCGCCGCCCCGGCCTCGTCGACGAGCCGCCGTACGTCATCCTCGCGGGAGACATCGGCGACGCTCGTGGTAACGCCGAGCGTCGCACGGCACTCGGCGAGTGCGCTGTCGTTGATGTCGCAGACGTGGACCCGCCCGCCATCTTCCACGAAGGCGTCGGCGATGGCGCGCCCGATGCCGGACGCTCCGGCGGTGACGAGGACCCGGAGGCCCGGTTTGATGCGGCGGTTTTGCATGATGGTCCTCTCGGTCTCAGGTCGCTGTACGGTCGCGCAGCGCCACGACGGCGGCAAGCACGACGGCACCGTAGAGAATTTCGCGAATGGCAGGCGGCGTCGTGGTGCCCGCGAGCAGCGTCTGGAGCGCCGTCAGGAGCAGCACGCCGCCTACCATGCCGAGGTAGTTGCCGCGCCCGCCGGTGATCAACGTGCCGCCGACCACGACGACGGCGATCGACGGCAGCAGGTAGTCGTCGCCCATGCCGAGGCTCGCCTGACCGCTGAAGCCGCTGAGCATGATGCCGACCAGCGCGGCGCAAACCCCGCTCAGCATATAGACCAGGATGATCGTGCGGCCGACATTGACCCCAGCGAGCCGCGCGACGCGCTGGCTGTTGCCCACGGCATAGACGCGCCGCCCGAAGGCGGTCCGCGTCAGCAGCAGGCTCGCCAGCACGATGAAGATGAGGATGAGCCAGATGACCGGCACGATCCCGAGAAGGTGACCCGTCATCACCCAGCGAATGGTGGGCGGGGCGAAGCCCGAGGGCGTGCCGCCGCTGTAGAGCAGCGCTATCCCCTGCAGGATGCCGTTCATCCCGAGCGTCACCACGATGGGCGGCAGGCCGAAGATGACAACGCCGGTGCCGTTCACGAAGCCCGTGGCCGCCCCGATCATCAGCACGAGCGGGATGGCCCAGATTGCGCTGTCGGCGCTCCCTTGTCCGAAGCCCGCGACCAGAATGCCGGCGAGCCCGATGGTCCAGGGCACGGAGAGATCGAGGCCGCCGGTCAGGATGACAGCGCCCTGCCCGAGCGCGAGCACGATCAGGAAGGACGAAAGCACAGCGAGCGCGCCGAGGTAGCGCGGGCCGATGCCGCCATACATCCAGCCGGTGACGGCGAGCACGATGAAGAAGCAAACATAGGCGGGCACAGCGTAGCGCAGCGCCTCGGCATGGCGCGTGCGCCAGGGCACGCGGGGAGGGGCTGCTGCGGCGGTCCCCGTCAGCATGACCGCGGCGGCCGCGCCACGTCCGCCGCCGCGGCGCGCGGGCAGGCGTGGGGCCGCGAGCCAGCGCGCTATTGGCAGGCCGCCGTGGGCCGCGCCACTGAAGGCCGCGAGGATGAGGATGAGGCCCTCCACCACCGTGCTGTAATAGGCCGGCACGTTGAGCACGAGGAGGATGTTGACGATCAGCATGAGGCTGTAGGCGCCGAAGACCGAGCCCACGCAGCCGCCGCGCCCGCCGCCGAGTACAGTGCCGCCGATGACCACGGCCGCGAAAATCTGCAGCAGCAGCGGGTCGCCCACCAGCGGGTCGCCGGTGCTCGTCTGCGCCGTCACCATGACGCCGGCAAGGCCGTAGGCGGCCCCCGCCAGAATGTAGGTCATGAAGGTCGTGCGGGCGACACGGATGCCGGTGAAGCCTGCCGCATCCGCATCGCTGCCGATGGCATAGAGGGCCGTGCCGAAGCGCGTCCGCTTGAGCACTCCCCAGACAACCAGCACCACGGCGAGCACGACGAGCGGCGCCGGAAGCAGGTTCGGGATGGCGCTCCCCGTCAGGAAGGCTGTGAAGTCGGCCGGCACCGTGCCGCCGGGCTTGTCCGTCACCAGCAGCGTCAGCCCCTGGGTCACGAACATCACCGCAAGCGTCACCACGATCGGTTGCAGGCGCAATGCCGCAACGAACAGGCCGTTGACCGCACCCACGGCAGCGCCGACGCCGATGCCGATCACCGCCCACATCAACTCGGATCCGGGCGTCGTGCCGAGATGCGTCGCGAGGATCACGTTGACGAGCGAGATGACGGCGCCCGCGCTGAGATCGAAGCCACCGGTGAGAATGACCAGCGTCTGGCCGATCGCGGCGAGCGCCAGCGTCGCCCCGCCCGCGGAGAGGTAGGAGACGTCGAAATAGCCCATGGGCGCGGCGGCGATCAGGTTGACTGCAACCAGCAACACGATGAACACGAGGATCGCGGTCAGCAGTCCGCGGCGCCGGACGAGTTCCGGCATGAAGCGCTGCGTGGGCGTCGGGGCGGCGGCGACGGCACTCATGCCAGGGCTCCCAGGCGGCTTGGTTGCGGCGTGGCGGGACCCGCCTCGTCCGCGTGGCCGAGGGCCGCCCGCATGATGGCGGCTTCCGAGATGTCGGCGCCGGCCAGTTCGCAGGTGATGCGCCCGGAATAGGCCACGAGCACGCGGTGGCTGAGGCCGATGACCTCCGCGATCTCGGTCGAGTACATCAGCACCGCGCCCCCGGCGGCGGCGAAGTCCGCGATCAGTCGGTAGATCTGGTGCTTGGTGCCGACATCGACGCCGCGCGTCGGGTCGAACAGCAGCAGGATGCGGCTGCCGGCGACCAAACAACGCGCCAGCACGATCTTCTGTTGGTTGCCGCCGCTGAAGGACCGTGCGGGCATATAGAGCGCCCGCTGATCGACCTGCACGCGCGCCAGCGCCGCCGAGACCGCCGCCTGCTCGCGCGCGTTATCGATCAGGCCGGAGCGGATGAAGCGGTCGATCACCGGCAGCGTCGTGTTCGCGCAGGCGTCGAGCTTGAGGAACAGGCCTTCGGTCTTCCGTTCTTCCGGCACCAGGTTGATGCCGATCCGCGCGTCGATCGCGTCGCGCGGCGAGCGTAGCGTCGCCGTCGCGCCGTCGATGCGGATGTCGCCACGCTCGGCCTCGATGTCGCCGAAGAGCGTCAGGAACAGATCGCGCTGGCCCATGCCCTGCAGCCCGGCAACGCCGAGGATTTCGCCGGCGCGCAGCCGGAAGCTCGCCCCCTTGATGTCCCCGCCCGAGAGATCGCGCGCCTCCAGCACCACCGGCGCCGCGGCCTCCACCACCCGCTTCGGCGGGAAGGTCGCCGCGATCGAGCGGCCGATGATGCGCTCGATCACCTCCTCGTCGCTGACAGCGCCGACGGGAAAGGTGCCGACACTCTGGCCGTTGCGCAGGATCGTGAGTTCATCGCAGAAGTCCCGCACTTCCGGCATGCGGTGCGAGATGAACAGGATGGTCGTGCCCGCCTGCTTGAGCTTTGCCATGATGTCGCCCAGCCACTGGATGTCGCCGCCCGAAAGCGTCGATGTCGGCTCGTCCAGCAGCAGGATTTTCGGCTTGCGCAGAAGTGCGCGTGCAATTTCGATCTTCTGCCGCACACTCAGGTCGAGGCCGCGAAGTTCCGCGCGCGGCGAGATCGCGCCGAGCCCGAGACTTTCGAGATGCGCCGCGACCTGCGCCTGACCGTGCCGCCGGCGGAGCAAGCCCGCGAAACCGGTCGGCTGATAAGGCAGCAGCATGTTCTCCCAGACCGTGAGGTCCGGGATCTGCGTCAGTTCCTGGAAGGCGGTCTGCAGCCCGGCCGCATGCGCATCGCGCGGACTGGCGAACCGCACCGCGCGGCCGAAGACGCTGATTTCGCCTTGGTCGGGCCGCACGAGCCCGCTCAGCATCTTGACCATGGTGGACTTGCCGGCTCCGTTCTCACCCAGCAGGGCGTGGACGGAGCCGGCCGAGGCCGCGAAGCTCGCATCCGCGAGAGCGACCGTCGGCCCATAGACCTTCCGCACATGAGCGACGGATATCGCCGGTGCGCCCGTCAGTGGGATCGTGCTCTCGCGCATCGATGCTGCCTTCAGTGTTCCGGGGTGCCGTGCAGCGCCGCCTGCAGGCCGACTTCAGGCGTGTCCTTGGAGAAGATCGCCGCGAACCAGCCCGGGTTGCTGATCACGGCAGGCTGGAACACGTTGCAGCCGCCGCGCATGTCTTCCCAGCTGCCGGTCTTGCACATCTGCACCGTGGCGTTGGTCACCAGAGGCAGCGGCAGCACGATGTCGTGCGGGATCGTCTTGCCGTCGAGCTTCTCGACCGCGAGCTTCAGCGCGAGCGCGCCGGAGTATGGCGGCGAAGCGTAGGAGATGCTCGGCAGGCCCATCGGCCGGTAGGTGCCGTGCGCGCCGTCGACCGCGGTGCCTGCGGCCAGCATCTCGACGCGGTGGCCGTTCGAGCCCTCGCCCGCGCAGGGCTTCAACGCGTCATCCTTGATGCCCGCTTCGTGCTCCATCGATGTCGCGGTCAGGCAGCCGACCTGCATCCACAACCCGTCGATGCTGCTCCAGGGATGCGTCGCGACGATCTTGGAGAGTTCGGTGCGTGCGACTGCCTGGCTCCACATGCCGACGCCTTCGGCGACGATATGGATGCCGGGATATTTCGCGAAGACGGCCTTCGCCGCGGCAGTGCGCGCGGTGTCGACGGAGGTGCCGGGCACGCCCGTCATGACGACGATGTTGCCCTTGCCGTGCAGCTTGTCGGCCAGCCATTGTCCAGTCACCTGACCCGCCTGGGTCTGGTCGATATGTACGTCATAGGCGCAGGGCTCGGTCACCTGCGCGTCATAGGCGATGACGACGACATGGCGCGCACAGGCTGAGCGGATGACGGGGTCGAGCGCGGTCGGCGAGATCGGATAGACGACGATCGCCTGCGCGCCGGCCTCCACCATGGCGTTGATCTGCTGGATCTGGCGCTGCGCATTGGGCCCGGAGACCTGCACGTCCAGATGCACCTTGTCCTTCAGCGCGCTCGACGCCGCCATGGCTTTCACCATGTTCTCGGCCTCGGCCTGCCAATCGTTGCCGATGTAGCTCATGCTGAGATAGACTTTGTATGGCTTGGCCTGCGCGGCGGCTCCTGCGCCGGTGAGCAGGGCGGTCCCCGTCACCAAGGCCGTCGCCAGTCGGGCGAAGATGTTCATTTGTTTCCTCCTCGTTGCGCGCCTTGTGCCGGCGCTTTGTTTCAGGACGGTGTCATTCAGCCGAGCCCCTCAGCCTGAGCGAGAAGGGCAGCGGTTCCGCGGCCTCGGGCTCTCCCGCGCCGTCCCAGATGCGCACCAGCGCTTCCGTGACGGCGATGCCGAAGGCGTCATAGGGGATGTGGACGGTGCTCAACCAGGGCGCGACCCAGTCGTTGAGCGGATTGTCGTCGAAGCCCATGACGGCGATGTCCCGCGGCACCGCAAGGCCGAGTTCCCGACAGCGCCGGAACAGCCCGTAGGCCACGAGATCATTGGCGCAGAAGATCGCGCGGGGATGGCGCTCGGCCTTCAGCAGAAGCCGCGCGGCCGCGTAGCCGCCTTCCAGCGACAATCCGCCCGAAACGATGTTAGGCCCGGCGGGGGCGGCGCCGGCCTCGCGCAGCGCCGACAGGAACCCCTCGAACCGCTCCCGGCTCGCCGATGAGTGCAGCGGGCCGTGAATGACCGCGCAATCGCGATAGCCTCGCGACAGGAAATGCGATGCGACCGCGCGTCCTGCAGCATGATTGTCGATGCCGACGAACACGCCGCCGCCGCAGGGCGGCTTGCGGTTGACGAAGGCGATGGGCAGCTTGTCGGCAAGTGCCGCGGCAAGCCCGGGGCTGTCGACGGCGCCGAGCAGAGCAATGCCGCGCACGTGGTAGGCCTGCATCTCCTCAAGGTAGAAATCCTGCAACCGCGGATCTTCGTTGGTATTGCAGAGGATCATCGTATGGTCGCGGGCGCGCAGCGAGCTTTCGATCGACCCCGCGATCGCCGCGTAGAAGGCGTTTGAGATGTCGGGGATCAGCAGCGCCACCAGCTTGGTCTGCCGCAGGCGCAAGGCGCGGCCGGCATGGGCGGGGCGGTAGCCGAGTTCGTCGGCGGCGAGACGCACGCGCGCCTCGGTCTCCTCGTTCGCTTTCGACTTGATGCCGTTCAGCACACGGGAAACGGTGGCGATCGAAACGCCCGCCCGCTCGGCGACGGCTTGGATGCCGATGCTGCGGCCGGCGGGCCGTGCGATAGCCCGCGCGGTCGACTGTGCGTCCGCCTCCGGCGTCCCGCGTGTGTGCGCCTGTCCGATCACGCTCGGCGTTTCCCGTTCGGGGCGTTGTTCCGCCCGCCGTTGTCCCTGTCGGGTAAACGTTTACCCTCGGTCTCGCTACATCACTGCAGAAGCGTCCTGCTGTCAAGCGCAATCGGGTCGCCATCCCCGCACCTGGACGATGGGACCACCGTCCTTCAGAACAGCCGGCACTTCCACGAGGATAATGATTATGAGCATTCCGCCGACGCCGTACGAGCCGGGCGGCATCACCACGCGGGCGCAGAGCATCGCCATTGGGGTGCTGGCCCTGGGGCTGCTGCTGCTGGGTCTGTTCACGCTGCGCGCTTTCCTCGGCGCCCTGGTCTGGGCCGGCATCTTCGCGATCGCGCTCTGGCCGCTCTACAACCGCGCTCTCGCACGTTTCCGCGCGGGCCGGCACAACATCATCCTTCCCGCGGTCTTCACCCTCGGCGTCGCGTTCCTGTTCATCCTGCCGCTCGGCTTGGTCGGGCTCCAGCTCGCGGGGCAGGCCGACACCGCCGAGGACTGGCTTCAGGGCGTGCGCACCAACGGCCTGGCCGAACCTGCCATCGTCGCCCAGCTGCCTTTCGGGAGGGCTCAAGTGGATAGCTGGTGGCACGCCAATCTGGGTAGTCCGGCGAGCGCGCGGAAGCTCGTGCAGCAGGCGACCCGCGGCCACGTCGCGCATGTCGGGCGCTTCATCGGCGAGCAAGTGCTCCGGCGGCTGACCGCCTTCGTCTTCACGCTGCTGACGCTGTTCTTCCTGTTCCGCGAGGGCCACTCGGTGACGCGGCAGATGCGGCGGGCGGCGATCCGCGCCTTCGGGCTTGGCGGCGAGCGGGTCGGCCAGCAGATCATCGCCTCCGTCCACGGGACGGTGAACGGTCTGGTCCTGGTCGGGCTCGGCGAGGGCATCCTGCTCGGCATCGTCTATCTGCTGGCGGGGGTGCCCCAGGCCACTCTGCTCGGGTTGTTGACGGCGGTCGCCGCCATGGTCCCGTTCGGCGCGCCCGTCATCTTCGTGCTCGCGGCGCTGCTGCTCGTCCTGCAGAACTCCTTTGCCTGGGCGATCGTCGTCCTCGCCATCGGCGTGGTCGTGACCTTCGTCGCGGACCATTTCATCCGCCCCGTGCTGATCGGCGGCGCGACGCAACTGCCCTTCATTTGGGTGCTGCTCGGCATCCTTGGCGGCGTCGAGGCCTGGGGGCTGCTCGGGCTCTTCGTCGGGCCCGCCATCATGGCGGCTCTCATTCTCCTCTGGCGCGAATGGGCCGGCGAGGGCCCGGCGTGACGCGCGGCTGACGCCTGTCAGCTCGCGGTATATCCGCCGTCCACCGGAATGGTGACGCCGGTGATGAGCCGGGCCGCGGGCGAGGCGAGGAAGATCGCGGTGCCGGCGAGGTCCTCGGGCTCCGCCCATTCGCCGCCGGGCAGCCGCGCCGTCACCTTGGCGTTGAAGGCGGGGTCCTCGCGTCCCGGCCGGCTGATCTCGGTCTTGATCCAGCCGGGCGCGATGGCGTTCACCCGGATGCCGTCCGCGGCGAAGGACAGCGCCAGCGACTTCGTCAGCGACACCACGGCCGTCTTGGCCGCCGCATAAGCGGGGATATGGGCTGCGCCGAAATAGGAATACATCGAGCCGATGTTGATAAGGCATCCTTGCGTCGCGCGCAGATGCGGGCGGAAGGCGTTCGCGAGGCGCAGGTTGCCGACGAGGTGGATGTTGAGGATGTCCATGAATACCTCGGGCTTGTATTCCTCCCAGCGCACCAGCCGTCCGGCGCAGTGGATGACGGTGTCGAGCGTCTCGATCCGTGCTGCGAGCGCATCGACCGCCGCGTCGTCCCGCACGTCGAGCGGCTCGTAGCGGATGTCCGGCCGAAGGTCGCCGGGCTGCAGTTCGCGGGGCTGCAGTTCGCGGGGCTGCAGTTCGCGGGGCGGCTTGAGGTCGGCGACGATGACCTTGGCGCCATGCGTGAGGAAGCCGCGCGCGAAGGCGCCGCCGATGCCGCCGGTGCCGCCTGTGATGAGCACGGTCTTGCCTGCGACGCTGAAACTCGGCTGCTCGGTCATGGCGTTTCTCCTGCCTCTATGCGCCGCGTCGGGGAAGGCGCGGCGCTCGGCCCGCGCGGCATTGGTTGTTGGCGCGATTGGCCGCGACCTCGGCTCTGAGGTCAACCTCCCGGTGCCCGCCTGAGGTGGTGGTCCTGGCGGCCCACCGCTATCGCCTCCGCCCGGCGCGGGCCTATATCCACCCCATGCATTCCCTCCGCTCGCGCCTTTGGGTGCTTTGGGCACTGACCTTCGCCGCCTCCATCGCCGTCGGGCTCCTGCTGGTCCAGCTCTACCGTGCCTCGACCTCCGCTGAGCTGGGGCAGGCCGAGGCCGTGGCGCAGCGGGCCTGCGGCCTGATCGGCGATAGCTACGCCTTCTATGTCGCAGGATGGAACGGCACCGGCGCCTCCCCCGACGAGGCAAGCTTCCGGCGGGACCTGACGCCCGTGATAGACGCTGCCCTCGCGCGCCAGCGCGGGGTCGCGGGCGGCATCTGGTCCTCGACCGCAGGCTCGCTCGCCGAGGCCTTCCCGACCAGCCCCACGCGCCGCCCGATGCAGAGCCTGACCTCTGCTCAAAGGACCGAAATCGCCTCCGTGAACGGGCAGGCGGCCAATGCCGACGCGCCCGTGATCGACCGGAAACAGGCGGCGTCGCAGGCGCTCATCGTTGCCGCCTGTCCGCTCGGGGGACCGTTTTCCGGCATGACCGCCTGGGCGCTGACCGAGGTTCGCGCGGCCCCGGTCGATGATCGCCTCACCATCGGCCTCGCCGTGCTGTTCGCGCTGGTGGTCGGGATCGCGGGCTGGGTCACCTGGCTCACCGCCGTCTGGGGGCGACACGTGGCGGCGATCGAGACCGCGCTGGCGGAGCATGATCTCGAAGCGCTGCCTCGCATGCCGCCCACAGGGGAACGCGAACTCGACCGTATCGTGGCGGCGCTGAACGAGGCCGCGCGGCGGTTGTGGCAGGCGCGCCTGCAGTCGGACGAGATGGCGGCCAAGGTCGCGGTCGCCGAGCGTCTGGCGGCGCTGGGTCGGGTTGCGGCCGGGGTCGCGCATGAAATCCGCAACCCCATGGCCGCCATGCGGCTGCGGATGGAGAACGCGCTGCATGGCGACGCCGCTCGCCAGCGCTCGGCGATCGAAACCAGCCTCGCGCAGATCGCACGCGTCGATGCCCTGATCACGGAGCTGCTCGCCACGACGCAGCGACAGGGCCCGGCATGGCAGGAGGTGGCGCTCGCGCCCTTCCTCGACGCTCGCGCGCAGGAGCACGGCGAGGCGGCGTCGGCGGCCGGTCTCCGGCTGGACGTGGCCGCGTCCCCGGCGACGGTGCGCCTCGATCCGCAGATGATCGGCCGCGCCGTCGACAACATCCTGCTGAACGCCATCCGGCATACGCCATCCGGCGGCTGCGTGAGCATCCGGGCGGAGGTGGCGGACGCTCTGCTCCGCATCGTCATCAGCGATACCGGCGGCGGGATCGCCCCCGACCTCAAGGCCCGCCTGTTCGAGCCCTTCGCCACCGGCCGGCCGGAGGGCACTGGCCTTGGCCTCGCCATAGCGCGGGAGATGGTGGAGGCGCATGGCGGCCGGCTGTCGCTGGGCGAGAGCGGCACGCCGGGGGCAGGGGCCATCTTCGTCATCGAGCTTCCAGTGGGGTGAGCATGGCGACCATTCTGATCGTCGACGACGACGCGGCGTTGCGCGGCAGCATCGCCGAAACCCTCTCCGATGTCGGCCATCGGGCGATCGAGGCCGCGGACGGGCGCGAGGCGCTCGCGATCCTGCAGCGTGAGGCGATCGACGCCGTGCTGCTCGATTTTCGCATGCCCGGCGCGGACGGGCTCGAGGTTCTGTCGCGGATCGTGAAGGCCCCGAACGCGCCGCCGACCGCGATGCTGACGGCGGTGTCGAGCGCCTCGAACACCATCGAAGCCATGCGTCTCGGAGCCATCGACCATCTGACGAAACCCGTGGGACGCGCCGAGCTTCTCGACCTCGTCGGCCGCATGCTTGCGCCGGTTCAGGGCGATAACGCGGAAGCGAAGACGCCGGAGGCGGCGCATCGGACGCCGGAGGAGCCGGGCGAGACCCTCATCGGCGCCTCCGCCGCGATGCGCGACGTTCAGAAGGCGATCGGCCTTCTCGCCGACAGCGACGTGACGGTTCTCATTGCGGGCGAGACCGGCACGGGCAAGGAGGTCGTGGCCCGCGCGCTCCACCGCCACGGGCGCCGGGCCGCGAAGCCCTTCGTCGCCGTCAACTGCGCGGCGATCCCGAGCGAGCTGCTGGAAAGCCAGCTTTTCGGCCATGTGCGGGGGTCGTTCACGGGCGCGGTCGCGGACCGCCTCGGCTCCTTCCGGGAAGCCGACGGCGGCACGCTGTTTCTCGACGAGATCGGCGACATGGACCTCGCCATGCAGGCCAAGCTGCTGCGCGTCCTGCAGGAGCGCGTGGTGACGCCGGTCGGCGGCAGGCCGGTCGCGATCGACGTGAGGATCGTCGCCGCCTCGCACCGCGATCTGCAGGCGGCGGTCGGGCGCGGACAGTTCCGCGAGGATCTGTTCTATCGCCTGCGCGTCGTGCCCCTGCTGCTGCCGCCTTTGCGCGAGCGGCTCGCCGACATCATCCCGCTCGCCGAGTATTTCCTGGGCTCGGCGGCCCAGCCGCCCCGGCGTCTCTCCGCCGATGCCGCCGCCTTCCTTCTCGGCTATCCCTGGCCCGGCAATGTGCGGGAGCTGCAGAACGCCGTCCAGCGGGTGAGCGCGCTGGTCAGGCGGCCCCTCGTGACCGCGGCCGACCTCGGCTTCCTCACGGCGTCCCGCGCCTCCGGCGAAGAGCCCGACTGGCTTGCCGGCGATCTGCCGACGGCGGTGGCTCGGCTGGAGGTCGCCATGATCCGGCGCGCGCTGGCGTCCTGCGGCGGCAGCAGAACCGAGGCCGCGAAGACGCTCGGCATCCACCGGCAACTGCTCCATACCAAGATCCAGCGCTACGGGCTCGACGCGTCCTGAAGCCGGACGGACGGCGTCCGGAAAGCGGACGCGAGCGGCCCCATCGCTGGAAGAATATTGTGCGATCTCAACGGTTTGGGGGTTGGCACGGGAGTTGCGCTCAGCTCCTCTGCGGGCGTTGCCCGTGCATGAAAAAGGATTTGCACATGACCAGTCATCGACTTCTACGCACGCTGCAATCAGCAACGATACTCGCGGGTCTTGCCAGCACACCGGCGCTCGCGGCGAACGCGACGGCGGTCTTCGATCCCGCTCAGATGCCGGCCACCCACGGCACCGTCGCGCAATACGATCTCTCGCCGCGCGGCGATATCGACGGCCTCATCCTGAAGGACGGCACCGAGGTCCATGTCCCGCCTCATCTCGGGCGGCAACTCGCGAGTACCGTGAAGCCCGGCGATAGCGTGACAATCCATGGCCTGCATGCCCGCGCGATCCCGCTCGTCGAGGCGATGTCGGTCACCAATGACGGCACCGGCAAGACGATTGCCGACGAAGGCTTCCCCGGCGGGCCGCCGCCGCACCGTCCGCATGGGCCGCATCATCCCCGCCCGCGTCCCCCCGGACCGCCGCCCGGCCAGCAGGTTCAGGTCCAGGGCAAGGTCCAGATGCAGCTGCACAGTCCGCGCGGCGATCTCGACGGCGTGCTTCTGACCGATGGGACCATCGTCCACATGCCGCCGCCCGCCGCCCAGCGCCTTGCCGATCTGCTGGCTCCGGGCTCCTCGCTGACGGTGTCCGGACGCGAGGTTCAGGCGAGCGTGGGTCACACGATCGACGCGCGCCGGATCGGGCCGAACGCCGACAAGCTGCAGATGGTGGGCGGGCCGCGCCCGATGGATGCCGGTCCTGGCCCGGGCCCCGACGCGCCGCCGCCGCCGCCTCCCGCTCCGGCGCAGTAATCTCAAGACGTGTCGCGGAGGCTTCGTCGGCGCCTCCGCGACGCACTACGGCGCCACGAAAGTCGGCTGCGCCTTGTCCGCGACCTGCAGGCCACTCGCTCTGGCGCTGGCCTGCAACGCCGCTCCATCGAACCGCAGGTAGCGGACGAGCAGCTGCAGATAAAGAGACATGAAGATGGCCCCATGGCCGTCGCCGCTGCCGTCGTGCTCCGAACTCATGGCATGCGCGATCTCGTGCAGCAGGCACCAGGAGGGCGTCTCCGGCGGCAGCCGGATCGCCAGCCGGTTGGCGTCGGCCATGCGGTTGCGGAACCCGGCCGGCAGCGGCTCCACGCGCGGCGGATAGAGCAGGCCCGTCTCCGACCAGATGGCCTCGACCATTCCCTGAGCGGCGGCGAAAGGCACCGTGCTGCGGTCGTGCGGCGCGACGGCCCGATCCTCCCAGGCATAGACGCAGCTCCGCTGATGATCGCGGGCCGCCTGCGGGGAGGACTTTCGGTTCACACGAGCCGCGCGGTCGCGTTCGCACCCAGGGGACGGGCGAGGTTGATGCGGTCTCCGGCGACCCGCCCGGCGCGGTAGGCCGCGTTCCGCCGCAGCGTGATGCCGCCCGAGGATTGCAGCCGGACCTTCGATGCCCGGAATGCATCCTCCACCACTTGATGGCGCATGACGATGAGCGCCGTGCCGCTGGACAGGGCCGCCGCGACAGTCGCCTCCCGCTCGGCATGCATGGTCTCCAACCGCTCGGCGATCCGGCCCGCCATGCCCTGCTGGAAGCTCGTGGAGGCGGCGCGGAGCACGACCCCCACGAGCGCAGGGGTCTGCCGCCGGAAGGTCTGCAACTCGGACCGCATGGCGCGCTCGATGACCGAGAAGAGATAGGCTGCGAGCCTGGTATCCGTGGCGAAGCCGAAGAAGACGTAGTGGGCGCCGGCCTCCCCGCGCGCGAGCCACACGCGGCAGTCGCAGAAGCGCGCGATGGCGGGCGTGCAGAGGTCGATCGGCCGTCGCCGCAGACCGCCGATCGGCACCTCCACCTGCACGCAGGGCTCCTCGCGCACATCGACCTCCTGCATGGTCAGCGCGTAGCGCTCCAGCAGGCGGCCAACCATCTCGGCGGCGGCCATCGCCTCGGCTTCGGTGCAGCCGCGCGCGACGGTCCGCTCGGTCAGCGCCTTGATGCGGGCTTTCACCCGTTCCCGTTCGTCCGTCTGAGCCAAGGCTGCGAATCCTCCAACCGCTATCCACGTCACGCCGCATCGCTCATTGCGCGCCTTGGCGAGCATGCCAAGATGCGTCGCCGATTACGATGAGGACGGCCGCCGCCGTCGCCGCAAAAAAAAGGAGGTCGCCGTGGATATCCGCGCCGCCGTGCTGCGCCAGTCGCCCGCTCCAGCCCCCTATGCCGCGTCGCGGGCGCTATCGGTCGAGACGCTGACGCTGGCGCCACCCGGAGACGGCGAGGTGCTGGTCGAGATCAAGGCCGCCGGCCTCTGCCACTCCGACCTCTCCGTCATCAACGGCGACCGGCCGCGGCCGATGCCGATGGTGCTCGGCCACGAGGCCTCCGGCGTCGTGCGGGAGGTCGGCCGCGGCGTGCGGAGCCTCGCGCGGGGCGACCATGTCGTGCTGGTCTTCGTCCCGTCCTGCGGCCATTGCGCGTGTTGCGCGGAGGGGCGGCCGGCGCTCTGCGAGCCCGGCAACGCCGCCAATGTCCGGGGCGAGATGCTGGAAGGCGGCCGCCGCCTGTCCCTCGGCGGCGCGCCCGTCAATCACCATCTCGGCGTCTCGGCCTTCGCCTCCCACGCCGTCGTCTCCGAGCACTCGGCGGTCAAGGTCGATCCGGCGCTGCCTTTCGACCTCGCGGCGGTCTTCGGCTGTGCCGTCCTCACCGGCGTCGGCGCCGTGGTCAACACCGCCGGGGTGAAGGCCGGGCAGACTGTGGCCGTGGTGGGCCTCGGCGGTGTCGGGCTGAGCGCCGTGCTCGGCGCCGCGGCAGCGGGGGCCGGGCGGATCGTGGCGGTCGACATCGCGGAGGACAAGCTCGCCTTCGCCCGCACCCTGGGCGCCACGGATACCGTGAACGCCGGCGATGCGGCGGCGGTGGAGGCGATGCGCGCTGAACTCGGCGGGGTTGACTACGCGCTCGAGATGGCGGGTTCGGTGCGCGCGCTGGAAACGGCGGTGCTCATGACGAAGCGCGGCGGCGCCACCATCACCGCCGGTCTCGCCAACGCGACCCATACCTTTGCGCTGTCACCCTCGCGGCTGGTCGTGGAGGAGCGCGTGCTTCGCGGCAGCTACGTCGGCGGCTGCATCCCGAAGCGCGACATCCCGCGCTACATCGCGCTCCATCAGCGGGGCAAGCTGCCGGTCGACCGTCTGATGACGAGCCGCGGTACCCTCGACGACATCAACGAGGGGTTCGACCGGCTGGCGCAAGGGCAAACCATCCGCCACATCATCATGATGTAGTCAGCCTCCGTCATGAGATAGCAAGAGCGGGCGCGCGGCGGTGCTTCGTCGCCTGCTCGTAGGCATGGGCGAGCGCAAGCAGCCGGCCCTCGCTCCACATCGGCCCCACGAAGACGAGGCAGAAGGGCGCGCCCGAGGCGTAGTAGCCAGCCGGCATCGTGATGCCCGGCAGCCCGGCGATGTTGATCTCGCTCACGGTCGTCTCGGCGATCGGGATGCCGCTGTGCAGGCCCGGCAGTTGCTCCCGCATCTGCGGAAACACCAGGGCGTCGAGCGAATGTTGTGCCATCACCGCGTCGAAGACCTCCTGATAGGCTTCGCGCGCGGCAACGAACTCCGACAGATCGGGCGGCTTGGCGGGGTTCTCCAGGCAGGCCTGGAAGCCTGGCAGCGCTGGCATGAAGCTCAGCACGCCGCCCTCGGCGAAGGGGTTCTCCGCCGCCGTCGCCTGGGCGAAGGCCGCGAAGTCGCGCAGCGCCACATCCGGCCCCATGCGCTCGAGGTATTTCTGCACGTCGTAGGCGATGGACTCCAAGCCGCGCGCGTCGAAATGCGTCGCGGGCGTCGCGGTCTTTCGCAGTGCCGCGAAGCCCGAGCCCGCGAAGGGGTCATGCACCAGCACCGCGCCTTCGGTCTCCAACTCCTGCTGCGCCTGCTCGTAAAGCTGCGTCGCTTCCTCCGACAGCGGCTGGTCGCGCCAGCCCGGGCCATAAAGCCCGATCCGCGCGCCGCCCAACGCATCCGCGGTGAGCCCGGCGGTGTAGCCGCCGCGCGGGCGGCAGCCGATGCCGGCGACGGTCTTCGGGTCCTCGGCCGTGAAGCCCGCCAGCACGTCGAGCGTCAGCGCCGCATCCCTGACGCAGCGGGCGATCGGCCCGACCACGTCCCGCAGGCCGGAGAGCGGCATGACGCCGGCATTCGGGACGAGACCGAAGGTCGGCTTGATGCCGACCAAGCCCTGCGCCGAAGCGGGGTTCTGGATCGAGCCGCCGGTTTCCTCGGCGAGGCCGAGCACCGCCATGCTGGCGCCGACGGCGGTCGCCGTGCCGGCGCTGCTGCCGCCCGGCACGAAGGCGCGGCCTGCGGCGTTGTAGGTGGGCCCCGCCCAGCTGTCGTTGGCGTGGCTGCCGGTATGGCTGAGCACGGGGATGTTGGTCTTGCCGAGGATCACGGCGCCCGCGGCGCGGAGGCGCGCGACCACCGGCGCATCCGTCCCCGGCATCAGGTCGACGCCGCCCGCGCCGCTATAAAGCAGCCGCCAGCCGCCCGTGGTGGGGAAGCCCACCATGTCCATGGCGTCCTTCACCACCACGGGCACGCCGGCGAGCGGCCCGAGCGTCTCGCCGGCCGCGCGGCGGGCGTCGATTGCGCGGGCATCGGCGAGCGCGTCCGGGTTGAGAAAGACCACGGCGTTGTAAGCGTCGTTGTAGATCGCGATGCGATCGAGAAACGCCTGCGTCAGCGCCTCGGAGGTGTAGGTGCCGGCGGCGAAGGCCTTCTCAATCGCCTCCACCGTCAGTTCGACGACATCGATGGTGTCGGTCATGGATTGTGCTCCTTGTCTCATGGCATCGCCGCCGGGTGCCGCCGGTGCCAGTCCGTGACGCCCTGATAGGCCACGCCGGCGCGGACCAGCAGCGCCTCGTCCCAATGCCGGCCAGCGAACTGGAAGCCGATCGGCAAGCCCGCTTCGGTGAAACCGCCGGGCAGGGTGATGGTCGGGTGGCCGGACATGTCGAAGGGCGAGGTGAATTTGAGCATGCCATGCAGCACGCTCTCGTTGCCGCCGAAGCGCCCGAGGAAATCGAGCGTCGGCGCGGCGATGCTCTGCACCGGCACCAGCAGCAGGTCGATGTCCTTCATCAGCGCCCGCACGCGCCCCGCGAAATCCAGCCGCCGCAGCACGATCCGCTGGTAATCCAGCCCCGAAACGCCGTGGCCTTGCTCGATCAATTCCGCTAGCGACGGGCCGTACTCGCTCTTGCGCGCCGGATAGGTGTCCTGATGGGCGACCGCGACTTCGACGGCGCAGAGCGGGAACCAGTCGCGCACGATCTGCGCGGTGTCCGGGAAGGCGACCTCCACCAGCGTCGCGCCGAGATCGCGCACCACCGCACGCACGGACGCCATCACGGCGGTTGTCGGCTCATCGACGCCCTCGGCCGTCCAGGTGCTGTCGATGCCGATGCGCAAGCCCCGGATGCCGTCCCGCGCCGTCGCCAGATAGTCGGGAACCGGCACGTCGGCGGCCGTCGGGTCCTTCGGGTCGAGACCGGCGATGGCGGCGAGCATCGCACCCGCATCCAGCGCGCTCCGCGTCATCGGGCCGACATGGTCGAGCGTCGGGCCGAGGTCGAAGACGCCGTAGCGGCTGACGCGGCCCCAGCTGCCCTTGATGCCGGTGAGGCCCTGCGCGGCGCTGGGGAAGCGGATGGAGCCGCCGGTGTCCGAGCCGAGCGAACCGTAGCAGAGGCCCGCCGCCGTCGCGACGCCCGATCCCGAGGATGAACTGCCGACCCAGTGTCCGGCGCCGAAGGGGTTGCGCGGCGTCGCCAGAGACGGGTGATGGTCGGTGTAGGCGCCCTCCGTCATCGCGAGCTTGCCGAGGATGATCGCGCCCGCCTCCCGCAAGCGCCGCACGACGGTCGCATCCTCGGGCGGCCGGAACTCCTTGTGGATGAGCGTGCCGGCGCTCGTCGGCGCGTCCGCTGTCCAGCAGAGGTCCTTCACCGCGATCGGCGCGCCGTGCAGCGGGCCGCGAATGTCTCCCCGCGCGATCTCCGCATCGGCCACGGCGGCGGCGGCGAGCGCGCTCTCCGCCATCACGGTGAGGTAGCTGTGCAGCGTGCCGTCCAGCGCGGCAATGCGCTCCAACTCATGCCGTGTCGCCTCAACCGAGGAGAGTTCGCCGTCATGAATGAGCCGCGTCAGCTCAAGAAGGTCGAGATAGTGTAGAGCCATCATGCAACGTCACTCCCGGCGCGGCTCACCGCCGCGACTTCCGCGCAAGCATGCAGGATGACGGGTCCATCCAGCAGCGGCTTCGCTGTGTCGAAGAAGCGCGCGACCGCCGCCGACCCGTTATGCAGGTCCATCGCCGCGCGATCGACAAACCGTTCGTAGGTTGTGAAGACATGCGGCGTGTCGAGATCGCGCGAGACGTAGAAGGCAATCGTCGTCGGTTCATTCGCGCGCACATGGGCGGCGACCTCGGCGAGTGCCGACTGCATCGCCTCGGCGGCATCCGGCCGCACGCGGATGATCGCGGTGATCGTGATCATGGCCTCAAAAAGTCTTCCAGTCGCCGGCTGCCTCGAAGGCAGCGGCGGCGGCGAAGATGGTGCTCTCGTCCCAATGCTTGGCCGTCAGCATCAGCCCCACCGGCAGCCCGTCCGACAGTCCGCAGGGAATGCTCATCGACGGATGGCCCGTCACGTCGAAGGGCGCCGTGTTCACGATCATCTCGAAGGCGCGCTGCACGTAAAGCGGCAGGTCGGCATCCGCCGGCGGGATTTCCGTCGCCACCATCGGCAGGGTCGGCATCAGCAGCAGGTCGTATTTGGCGAGCGCCGCGTCGTAGGCGGCACCCAGGCGGCGGGCGATGTTCTGCGCCTTCGCGTAGTAGCGGCCGCGATAGTGGCGGGTGAAATACTCGCCGACGAACATCGAGACCTTGAGCGTGTCGGAAAGATCGTTGGCGCGCTCGCGCCAGGCGGCGTGCATGTCGAGCAGGCCGAGCGTGTACTGGCCCTTCCAGTTGAAGCCCATGCCGTTGCCGCGCATCATCTGCGCCATGAGCCCTTCGTTGCCGATGGGCGACCAGATGTCCTTGCCGATGCGGTGCATGGGGATGCTGACCTCCTCGACCACCGCGCCCATCTTGCGGAAGCGCTCGGCGGCGGCGCGCACGGAGGCATCGACGCCGTCCTCGGAATTGCCCCAGCCGAAGCCCTCTGTGACGATGCCGATGCGCAGCCCATCCACGCCCCGCCCCAGCGCCTCGGTGTATCGCGCCGTCGTGCAGCCCATCTGACGCGGGTCGAGCCCATCCGGCCCCGCCAGCACTTCGAGCAGCAGCGCGCAGTCGGCGACCGTCGCGGTCATCGGTCCGGTATGGTCGATCGTGCTCTCGATGGGCATGACGCCGGTATAGGGCACGAGGCCCCAGGTGCCTTTCATGCCGTAGATGCCGCAGAAGGCGGCGGGGATGCGGATGGAGCCGCCCTGGTCGCCGCCGATTGCCATGTCCACTTCGCCGGCCGCGACGAGCACCGCAGAACCCGAGGACGAGCCGCCCGCCGAGTAGCCCTTCTTGCGCGGATTATGCACCGGCCCGAGCGCGCCTGTATGGCTGCCGCCGGAGAGGCAGAAGGCCTCGCAATGCGCCTTGCCCATGATGGTGGCGCCGGCATCGAGCATGCGCGTCACGATGGTGGCGTCGACATCGGGCACGAAGCCTTCGAGCGTGGCGGCACCGTTCATCATCGGCACGCCGGCGAGGCAGACATTGTCCTTCAGCGCGACGGTCTTGCCGGCGAGCGGGCCGCTATCGGCGCCGCGCACCTCGGACTTCACGTACCAGGCGTTGTATTCGTTTTCTTCCGGCAGCGGCTGATAGCCCGGCGTGCGCGGATAGGTCACGCGCGGCTTCTCGTCGGGCAGCGCGTCGACGATGTTGTAGGCGGCGACGGCGCCGTCCATCAGGCCGCGGAACTGCTCGATCTTCTCGGGCGGCAGGTCCATGCCGAGGCTGGTGACGATGGCCTGCAGCTGGGCGAAAGTTGGTCTTTCGACGCTCATTGTCTGCTCCTGTAATCGGATGGAAGTCTTTGCTTCTTGCTTCGGAAAGAAGCGCCTTGCTTGTGCCTAAGCGCCCATGCCGACGAACTCCGCGATCAGCTCGGGGTCGGCGATCGCCTCGGGGCTCATCTCGCGCGTGATCTGGCCCTTCTGGATGATGAGGATGCGCTGGGAGAGGGCGGTGAGGAACTTCAGGTTCTGCTCGACGAGGATGAACGTCACCTCGCGCACGCGGCGCAGCGCCTGCAGCGTTTCGATGATCTCCTCGATGATCGAGGGCTGGATGCCCTCGGTTGGCTCGTCAAGAAGGATGAGTTTCGGCGCGCCGCAGAGGCAGCGGGCGAGGGCGAGCAACTGCTGCTCCCCGCCTGAGAGCGCGCCGCCCGGCCTGTCGAGCAGGCGCTTGAGGCGCGGGAACATCTCAAGCACTTCCTCGATCGTTCGGCGCTCGTCGCTGCGCGACAGCAGGCAGCCCATGCGCAGATTCTCGTAGACGCTGAGGCTGCTGAAAATCTCGCGGCCCTGCGGCACGAAGCCGATGCCGGCGCGCGCCCGCGCGGTGGGCGTGCCCGCGGTGATGTCCCGGCCCTCGAAGCTGACCGTGCCAGCGGTCGCCGGAAGATAACCCATCAGGGTGCGCAGCAGCGTGGTCTTGCCCATGCCGTTATGCCCGAGAATGCCGACGAACTCGCCTTCCGCCACCGCGAAGGTGACGCCCGCGAGGATGGGGATGCGGCCATAGCCCGAGCGTAGCCCTTGCACCGAAAGCATCATGCTGCCTGCTTCCCGAGATAGACGTCCCGCACCGCTTGATTGGCCATGACGCGATCCACATGGTCCTCGACCAGAATGCGGCCCTGGTTGAACACGGTCACGGTCGTCGCGATCATGCGGATGAACTGCATGTCGTGCTCGACCACGATCAGCGCCTGGGCGCGGTTGATCTCGCGGATCAGCTCGGCCGTGCGCAGCACCTCGTCATGCGTCATGCCCGCCGCCGGCTCGTCGAGCAGGATGAGGTCGGGCTCCTGCGCCAGCACGGTGGCGATCTCCACCCATTGCCGCTGGCCGTGCGCGAGCTGCCCCACCATGCGGCCGGTGATGCCGGTGAGACGCACGCGCTCCAGCGTCTGCTCGGTGATGCGTTTGGCGCTGGCGCGCGATTTGCGCCGGCCTGCCGCGACGAAGACGTTCTCATAGACGCTGAGGCCGTTGAAGACGTTCGGAACCTGCGTCTTGATGCCGACGCCGCGGCGCGCGATGTGATGCGGCTCGGCGCCCGTGACATTCTCGCCCCGCAGCCTGATCTGACCTGCGCTCGGCTTGAGTTGTCCGGTCAGCATCTTGAAGAAGGTGCTTTTGCCCGCGCCGTTCGGGCCGATCAGGCAGCGCAGCTCCATCTCGCGCAGGGTGAAGTCCACCTCGTTGACGGCAACGACGCCGCCGAACCGCATGGTGGCGCCCTTCGCCTCGAGCAGAGGGGTTGCATCCGGGACCGGAAGTTTCATGATTGCGCCTCCGCCGTCTGCTCGCCCGTGCCGGCGAAGCGCCGGGGCAGTAGCCGCCCGATGCCGCTCCACACGACCGGCACCAGACCCTGCGGCACCAGCAGCACGAAGGCGACGAGCACCGCGCCCAGTACGAGATTGGCGTTCAAGGTTTGCTGCGTGCCGATGATGGAGATGAGGTATTCGATCCCGAAGGCGCCGAGCACGGGGCCGACGAGGGTGCCGAGGCCGCCGACAAGGACGAAGATCAGCACCTGCGCGGCGCTTGCGAGGCCGAAGATGGTGGGGCTGATGAAGGCGCCCCAATTGGTGAAGATGCAGCCGCCGAGCCCCGCGACGCCGCCGCCGATGGTGAAGACGAGCAGCTTGTAGACGCGGGCGTCGTAGCCCAGCAGCTGCACGCGCGTCTCGTTCTCGCGGATGGCGACGACCACGCGTCCGAAGCGGCTGGCGAGGATGCCCCGCAGCAGGATGTAGACGAGGATGAGCGCGCCCATGGCGAAATACCATGTGTCGATCGGGCCGAAAGCCGCATCCGGGTAACCCGGCACGTTCAGCGGCGGCACGTTCGGCATGCCGTTGAAGCCGCCGAGGGCCGCCTGTCCGATCGTGTAGAAATCGCCGGATGTCGAGTTCACGACGTTGAACAGGATGATGGTGACGGTGAGGGTGATGACGCCGACATAGGCGTCGCTGATGCGGCCGAAGAACATGAAGTAGCCGAGCAAGGCGGCGAAGGCCGCCGGCACCGCGATGGCGAGGAGCACGGGGATGGTGCTGTCGCCCATGTTGATGACGGAGACCGCATAGACGTAGCCGCCGAGCCCGAAGAAGGCGGACTGCCCGAAGGACATGATGCCGCCGAAGCCCCAGATGAAGCCTTGGCTGAGAGCGAAGACGGCCATGGCGACGAAGACCGTCATCTGCACGACGCCGTAGAGGCTCACGACCTGCGGCAGGCCGAACAGCAGCACGAAGCCCGCGAGAATGACGAGCAGGCAGCCGCGCCAGCCGGAGGGAACGCTGCTCACAGGCTCCTCCTGAAGACGCGGCCGGTGATGCCCTGCGGCAGGAAGCGGATCATGATGATCGCCGCGAGCAGCAGCGCCACCTGTCCGAAGACCGGCGTCGTCAGGAAGGTCGCGAACTCGTCGATGCTGCCGAACAGCGCGGAGGCGATGCTGGTGCCGGTGATGATGGCGGGTCCGCCGCCGAGCACGGTGATGAAGGCGCGGGCGATGAAGGCCGCGCCCATCACCGGCGAAACACCCGAGACGGGGGCCAGCACGCCGCCCGCGAGGCCCGCGAAGCCCGCCCCGAGGGCGAAGGTCGCCATGTAGATGCGGGGTGGCGCTACGCCGAGGGCCGCGGCCATGCGTGGATTGCCCATCGTTGCGCGCACGACGAGGCCGAAGCGCGTCATCCGCAGCAGCGCGTAGAGGCCGACGACTGCGAGGACGGCGACGGCGATGATGAACACACCATAGAGGCTAGTGCGGTAATGCCCGATCGGGAAGGATCCCAGCGGCGCCGAGATGCCGCGCACGGTATTGCCGAACAGCGAGGTCACGATGCCGATGATGGCGAGGCTGAGACCCCAGCTCGCCAGCATGGTGTCGATGATGCGGCCGTAGAGGAAGCGGATGAAGCAGCGTTCGACCACGAGGCCGATCAGACCGACTGCGACGGGGGCCAGGATCAGCATGGCGACCCACAGGTTGACGCCCGCATTGGCGGCGAAGACCGTGACATAGGCTCCAAGCATGACGAACTCGCCATGCGCGAGGTTGATGATCTTCATCATGCCGTAGATGATGCCGAGGCCCAGGCAGATCAGCACCAGGGTGGCGATGCCGGTCAGCGTGTTGAACAGCAGGAGTCCTGTGAGCGCCATGCCGATGTTCCGTTATGCCTTCACGTCGATGACGTATTGCTTGTCGGTCCGCGGGTATTTGATGAGGTTGCAGACCGCCGCCGTGTCGGATGGGAACTGGTTCGGATAGGACTTGAACACGTCCCAGCTCTTGTTCACGGCCTTCGCCAGATAGGCGTTGCGGATGACGTGATGCGTCTGGTGGTCGATGGTGACCTTTCCGGACGGCCCGTCGATGGAGATGCCCGTCTCCAGCGCCTTTATCACCGCCATGCGTTCTGTGCTGCCGGCCTTCTTGACGCCCGCCGCCCAGAGTTTGAAGCCCTCGTAGTTGTCGCAGGACAGCTCGCTGATATATGGGATCTTGCTGCCGAACTTGGTCTCGATCGCGCTGACGAAGGCCTTGCTCGCGGGGGTGTCGATCTCCTGGTAGTAGCCGTACGAGGTGACGATGCCGTCGCTCTCGCTCGCCGCCAGCGTATGGATTTCATCGACGAGGCCGAAGGTCGTGGAAGCGATGGGGATCTTGTGGAGCATGCCCGCGGCGGCCCACTGGCGGTAGAAGGCCGTATGGTTCGAGCCGACCAGCGCCGAGAGCACGACGGACGGGCCGGCCTGCTGGATCTTGCTGATGGTGGCGCTGAAATCCGTCACGTCGAGCGGGAAGAAGTCCACCGACTGAACGCTGCCGCCGTTGTCACGCGTGTATTTCGCCATCCACTTGGCGGTGATCTGGCCATAGTTGTAGTCGGCGGCGATGATGTAGGCCTTCTTGCCCCAGCTGCTCAGAGCATAGGGCACAAGCTTCTGCACGGTCTGCGCGGGCGTGGTGCCGGTGCAGAAGATGTCGCGGTCGCAGACGCCGCCTTCGTAGAGCACGTTGTAGAAATAGAGCGTCTTGTAGCGGTCGAACACCGGGCGGATCGCTTCGCGCGAGGCGGAGGTGATGCCGCCGTGCACGACGGCGACCTGATCCTGCAGCGCCAGCTTCTGCGCATACTGCGAATAGAGCTGGATGTTGGACTGCGTGTCGTAGTTGATGAGCTGGATCTGCTTGCCAAGCAGCCCGCCGGCCTTGTTGACCTCTTCGACGCCGACCTGGATCGCCTGATACATGCCGAGGCCGGAGCTGCCGAGCGGGCCGGAAAGATCGAGCAGGCTGCCGACCTTGATGGTGTCCGAGGCCTCTGCGCGGCGGGCCACCAGAGGTGCCGCCAACGCGCCGCCGAGTACGGCCGCCGAGGTCTTCAGCAGGTTCCGGCGGGAAGCGCCGGGCGTTGCGGCTTGAAGCGGATTGGGCTTGTCCATTCGCTGTCCTTTATTGATGGGGAATTGATCAGAGCTGCGCGTGTGCGCGGGTCACGGCCGATGTGTCGGCATCGGTCGCAATCCACGTCTCGCAATAGGTCTCGATGCTGACGCGCTCGCGCATGGCGGCGCGGCGCAGCACTTCGTAGGCCTGCTCGTCGTCGCACCCGTCGCGCCGCATCAGGGCGAGCACGGCCTTGATGACAAAGCGCCGCCCGCCGCGCCGCCGCTCATGCCCCGCGATCTGAGCGCGAAGATGCCGCCGCTCGCGATGCGTGTTCACCGCGAGGAACACGGCGGAATAGACGGCGGGTCCATAGACCGGCTTGCGGAGGAAGGCCGTCGCACCGAGCGCCATGAGTGCGCGCAGCCGCCCCGGCGCCTCGACGCCGAGCAGACCGATCACCGGCACATCCGCGATCGCGCACTCCTCGGCCCCGGCGATACCCTTCAGATGGAGATCGCCTTCGACGATGAGCAGGTCACGCTCAGGGTCGAGCGCGTCCGGCCAGCCGAGTTCGGGGTCGCAGAAGGCGACCGAAAGGCCAAGCCGCTGCAACGCCGCGGCAAGGGGCTGCTCGGGGTCGGTCTGGTGGCTCACGATGGCCGCACGCAGACCGCTGAAATTCTGGATGCGGACAGGGGCCGTCACGATACGAGCCTGAGCGAGATCGGGGTCCGCCGCGGGGTGCTGGCCACCAGATAGGGATCGGGCCTGACCGGGACCGCCGATTCCTCGATGATGTCGAAGCCGCCATCGGCGCGCGAGCGGCCGATGCGCGGCGTGAGCCACGCATGCATGGTGTCGGCGTCGATCGTGACCTCGCCCTGCGGCGCTTGCAGATGCAACCCGGTCACGGCCGCGCGTACCGCGCCGATGTCGTCGCTGCCCGCCGCCGCGATGGCGCGCGCAAGCAGATGCACGGCACAGAACGACGCCTCGGAATCGGCCGAGGGCGCGGCCCCGAAGTGCCGCTCGAAGTCAGCGACGAAGGCATGGCTTTCGGGCGAGGATACCGACGAGAAATACACCGACGAGCTGATATGGCCGTCGCGCGCTTCCGGCGGCACGCCCTCCATCGTCGTCTCGTTGAGGTTGCAGGTCAGCAGCGGCATGTCGCGCGGCTGGTCGATGCCGGTGGCGCGGCAGGCGGCGCGAAGCGCGGTGATGAACCGCGCGGCGGACGCCCCGATCAGGGTGCAGAAGACGAAATCCGGCCGCGTGCGCAGGATGTCCTGCACGACGTGGTCGACATCGAGATCGGCGACCGCGATGTATCGCTCGCCCAGGATGCGGCCGCGCGCCGGGATCAGCGCCTCGCGCAGCACACGGTTCGTCTCCCAGGCCCAGACGTAGTTGGAGCCGACGCAATAGGCCGAGCGCCCGACATGGCGCAGCGCCCAGCTTGCCAGCGGCACGATATGCTGATTGGGCGCGGCGCCGACATAGACGACGTTGGGGGACGCCTCGAAACCTTCGTAATGCGTGGGATACCACAGCAGCGCATCCCGCTTCTCGAAGATCGGCACGACCTCCTTGCGGCTGAGGGAGGTGTAGCAGCCGACGACGTGGCGGATGCCCTGGTCCAGAAGTGCCGCCGCGTGATGCGCGTAAAGCGCGGGCTCGCCGCCCGGGTCGGCCCTCACCGGGACCAGGGTGAAAGGGCGAGCGGGATCGGCATTGACCGCCTCGATCGCGAGCAGCGCGCCGTGCAGGCTGGCGCGCGCCATCGGCCCATAGGGCCCGGTCGTCGACAGCAGCAACCCGATCTTGAGTGGATTGGTCAACCTTGCACCTTGGCATGCCCGCGACTGCAGGCTGGTTTCGACGCGGCTTGAGGTTAGTCAGCGGCGGCAGTGCCAAGCGGAGAACGACAGTCGCGGCAGAATTCAAAGAGCGCATTTGCTCCTTCTGCCTAGTTTCCAGTCTATTCTACATGATCACGCTGTCAAGAGCAGACAAAATGCCGTCTATACAGTCACAATGCCTATATTATCGGCAAACATTCTTTAGAGGCTTCGTGACGGCTGGGTCTTGCCGTTGGGCGCAGGGTCACCGTCCCATAGGGAGAAAGCTGCTCCAGGCTCAGGCTGCCCTCCCGCGCCAGTTCAAGTCCCGCAAGAAACGTGCCTGAGACCGCGCCGCGCGCCCGCACCTCGCGATCCGCACCCGGCGGTACCGCGGGCAGGAAAGCCTCGATCGGGCTGCCGTCTGGATGCGCGGGCAACAGTGCCATGATGCGCGCGATCGCATCCGTCGCACGCCATAGCTGCGGAACCCGCGGTTGATAGACCGGCGCATCCGAAGGCTGTCCGTCCCGGCCGCGCAGCACGGCGAGACAGGCTTCCATCAGCACCACGTAGCCGCTCGCCCGCGGCATCTCGGGCGGCGGTCGGCTGAAGACCTCCAGGCCGAGTTGCGGCCTCCCTTGCAGCCAATCCGCCGCCGCGCGGATTTCGGCCAGCGTCTCGATCTGGCGGATCGCGCTCGCGGCCTCGCGGGCGGCGCTCTCCACGGCTTCTGTGTTCTCGGGGAACAGCAGGCGGGACCGCAGTTGCACCAGCCGCGCCGCCATCACCAGCCAGTCGGCCCGGCGTTCCAGCGGCACATGGTCGGCCAGCCGCTCCAGCTCCGCCACGAACTGCTCCGCAAGCGCCCGGATCGAGATCAGGCCGAGGTCGATCCGCTGCCGTTCCGCGAGGGCGAGCAGCACGTCCATCGGGCCGTCGAAGGCGCCGAGGTGGAGGGTGAGGCCGCCAGCGGTGTCGCGCTCAGTCACGGGCGTCGTCGTACTGGGGGCGGATGTCGAAGGCGAGGTGCGGCCAAGCCTCGCGCAGCGTGCTGATCGCGGCCCAGGGGGTCCAGTCCGCCGACCAGAAGCCGTAGTCTATCCGCGCCGCGCGCCGCCGCCGGCCATCGCCGCTGCCGGGCAGTCGCTCGACCCGGCGGAGCGGCTGGATGACGCCCCACTGCGCGCGCATCCAGGCCCGCGCGGCGGGATCGGCTGGGCCCCGCCGCAGGATCGCACCCGGCACCGGCAGCAGCGCATGAAGATCGAAGGCGCAGCCGCGGCCCGCCGCCGCCGCCGCCATCACCTGCTCATGGCGGCGCGCGACCGCCTCCCGCAACTGGCGCGCGAGAACCCGGGCCGCGGCCGGCGGCAGGCCGGGGGAGCCGTCCGGCGGCCGCAGCAGGGCAAGCCGCTGATCCTCCTCCATCGTGTCGAGGTCGGGGTAGAACCAGGGAATCACGCCCGAGCCCTCGGCGGCGGCGGCGAGCCGCGCCACGTCCTCGGCCGGCCCCGTCACCGCAAGCGTGTGCCGCAGCCAGTCCGTGCTGGGCAGCGCCATCGGGTCGGCGGCCCAGCCCTCCGCGCCGGTCGCGGCCCCGGCGACGCTCATCAGAGATCGAGCAGCTTCGTCGGGCTCGCCGCCACCGTCTTGGCGCGGTTGCGGTAGCGGCGCGTCGTCGTCACGTCCTTCTGGCGCGCATGGGCCATCACCTGCTCGTCGAGCGCGCCGTTGAGATAGGCTTCCGTCACGAAGCCCGCGCGCATGCCGTGCGGAGACAGGCGCTCGCCGTCGGGCACGACGAGGTTCGCGAGGGCCGCGCGGCGGCGGAGGATCTTCCACACGCCATTGCCGGTCAGGCGGTCCTCGGTGCGTCCGCCGCCCGTGATGCGGCGGAAGACCGCGCCGTAGGCGATGCCGGAGCGGCTCAGCCAGCCCTCCATCGCGCGCACCGGGCAGGTGGCCGGACGGGCTCCGCGCGCGATGCGCACATCGGCGCCTTCGCCCTCCTGGTCGCCCTTGGAGTGGCGGATGCGCAGCACGAGGCCGTCGGCGGTGAAACGCAGATCCTCGCGGTCGAGCGCCACGAGTTCCGAGCGGCGCAACCCGCCCGCGAAGCAGGTCAGCAGCAGCGCGCGGTCCCGCACGGCCAGAAGACCCGCCCGCCCCGGCAGGCTGTCGTCGCAACTGCCGAGCAACAGGCGGATTTCGGCGGAGGTCAGCGCCGCCGCCGGGCGCACGGGCCGCTTCTGCGCGCGCAGGATGCCGCGCATGACGGTGGCGATGACGGGGTCGCCCGCCACCCAGAGATGTCCTGCCCGGCGATGATGGAAGGCGATGGCGGCGAGGATGAGCCTCAGCCCGCTGCGGCCGAGGGTCTTGGAGCGCGCGGCGAGATAGGCGGCGACGATCGCGGGGGGAGCCGGCAGATAGGGCGCGCCGTGCTCCAGGCACCAGACGCGGAAGGCGGTCCAGTCATCGCCGTAGATCTTCTCGGTGGCGGGCGAGACCGATCGCTGCGCGAAATCGATGGCGGTCGCCAGCGCTTCGGCGAAGGGGCCCTCGGCGAGATGGGCGAGGTCCGGGGGCAGGGCGTCGGCGGCCGTCCTGACGGCAGTTTGGGCAGCCCGGTGCCGGGCTGTCTCCTGCCGGCGGTCCCGTCCTTCGGCGATCACCTGTGACATGGCATCCGTCTCCGCACGGGGCCGTTCTCCCATATCCCGGTCCGGCCCAGCAAGGCGGGCCCACAGCAAGGCGCGCCGACAGTAGGGCGGCAACCGCCACGCCTGCGCCTTCAGGTCAAGCGGAACAGGTCTGGCACTCGCACGGCGCGGCGTAGCGGCGCCAGATCGCCTTGCGGATCAGCCGGCGGCTCTCGCCCGGCTTGATCGCGTCGTCGGCCTCGATCGCCTGCGCGTCCCGGGCCAGTCCTTGGTCGCGGATCACGTTGCGGAACCACGCGGAGTAGTCGCCCGCCCGCAGATGGTGCTGCCACGTTGCGTCATCTACGTCATCGGCGACTTCCATGAAATCGTAGAGGTTGCGCGCCGGCCGGTTGAGGCGGTTGTCGCTGCCGCGGAAATAGAAGCTGTGCCACTCGCCCACGTCTCCGACGGCGTATTTCCCGACATGCCGCCGATGGCGCTGACGCGGCATGATCGGCCGGACGATCCGCGCATCGTCCCGCCCCGGCCGCCAGAGCAGCAGCTCGCCGTGGTTCGGAACCGGCAGTGCGCCGGGGAGGGGGATGCCGCGCATCTGGGCGAAGGGCGTCAGCAGCGCTGCCGGAACATCCCCGAAGGCGAGCACCGTCCGTATGGCCGCGAGCGCCCGCGCGTCGATCGATTCCGGCACCAGCGTGACGAAGATCGCGGCCGGCGTCATTTCGCCGAGCGCCTGCATCGGCCCGGTATGCGCCCCGGCGGGGTTGCCGGCCGGCAGCACCTCATGCGCCTCGTCGATCACCAGCCAGTGGGGGCGGCCGCTGATCTCCCGCAGCCGCGATGCCTCGTTGAGCAGTCGACGGAACAGCTTCTGCCGCGCGCCGAGATTGAGCGCCTGGGTGTTCACGACGATGTTGGCCCCGGTGTCCTGCTGGAGCTTCATGGCGTCCCGGACATCGGGCGGCCGGGCGACGCTGCCGACGCAGACGGCGTGCTGCAGTTCGTAGTAGTCGCCTTCCGGGTCGAGCGTGCAGAAGGTGAAGCCGCGATCGGCCATCTGCTCGGTCAGGGCGGTGACGAGCGTCGATTTCCCGCAGCCGGACGGGCCCACGATCAGCACATGGCCGTCGGGCGGCGTGAGGAAGGCGGCCTCTCCCGCACGGTCGGTGCCGAACCGGATGCCGTGCTTGGCGAGCGGCGCGAGGCAGACGTCCTCGCGCATGATGCGCCCGATCAGTTCAACGACGCCGGCCCCGGCCTCGGCGGTCAGTTGGATGTCGGCCTCGGTCAGCAGTGTCGGCACCGCATTGGCGACGGCCGCCGAACAGCCGCAGACCGAGAGGAACGAATGATCGTTCTCGCCGTCGCCCACGCCGACGACGTTGTGGGGCGAGAGCCGAAGATCGGCCAGCGCCTCCTGCAGCCCCGACGCTTTGGAGACGCCAGGCGGCAGGATCATGACGGCGCCGCGGTTGAAGATGATCTGCAGCTCGAGCCCGAGGGCGCGGATAGCCGCCAGCACCGTCGCCTCATGCGGCTCCCAGGTTGCGATGATCCCGCGCCCGACGGACATGGGTTCCACCTTCAGGGCGTGCAGCCGCTCCACGAGGACGCATGGCGGCGGGGACGCGATGAGCCTCTCCGAGCCCTCCGCCGGATCGCAGAGCAGCGCGCCGTTTTCGGCGACGATCCGGTCGAAGATCGCCCAGTCCGGACATACGGCCTTCAGTTCGGGGAGTTCGCGTCCGGTGACGAGGATGATCCTCCGTCCACTCGCTTTGAAACGGCGCAAGGCGTCGAGCGTCGCCGGCGGGACGATGCCGTTCTCGGCGAGCGTGCCATCGTAATCGGCGGCGAGGGCGAGGAAGTACATGGCGTTCCGGGTCCGGGGACGCCTCGCCTAGTGGGTGACGAGCGAGCAGATTTCGCTGTGCTGGAGCAGATGGTGCGTGACGCTGCCCAGTATCCATTCCCGCAGCCGGCTATGGGCATAGGCGCCGGCGACGATGAGATCGACCGCGCGGTCCTCGGCCAGGAGGTTGAGGCGTCCCGCGTCGTCTCCATTGGCGGCGAGCGGCAGCAACTCCGGCGAGATGCCGTGCCGCGAAAGCCAGGCGCCCACGTCGTCGAGGTGGCGCCGCGCCTGGGCGAGATCGTCTTCAGGCGCGATTTCGGCGATGGTGACGTGGCTCGCGGCCCGCAGCGCCGGCAGAGCCGCCGCGACCGCGCGCCGCGCTTCCCGCCCATCTTTCCAGGCGACCAGCACATGGCCGAGCGTCAGGCTTTCGGTCGCTTCCGGCACGATGAGGACGGGCCGCCCCGCCTCCATGATCAGATCGCCGAGGTTCAGCGGCCTCGAGAACTCGAACCCGGTCTGGCCCCGGCTCACCGGTGTCACAATGAGATCCGCGCTGCGAGCCCGCACCGCGACCTCGCCCGCGAGGTTCGGCGGCGCCGCCCAGGCGTGCCAGTCGAGCGACGTGCCATGTCCGTGCATCGTCTCGCGGAACTCGGCCTCCGCCGCGGCGGCCTGCTCCCCCCGGCGCTGCCGGTCCTGACGCAGCAGTTCCGGCGCCAGAACGCTGTCGCTATAGGCGACCTCGATCGGCTGCCAGACCGCCACGCCCGCGACATGCGCGCCGAAACGGTCGGCCAGGGAGGCGACGACCGCGAGCAGCCGGCTATTGTCCTGACCGAGCCGCAGGTTCACGAGGATGGAGCGATAGCTCATGGCACTGGCCTCCGGCATGCGTTCGGTTCAAGCATGAGGCGACGGGACCGGCGGCGCCTTGACCAGGATCAAAGGCGGCTGCGCGAAATGGCGACAACCGGGGGCAGGGTTCCGACGTGACGAGCGGATGACGATGCCGGGAGCGCGCCTGTTTGGCCCATCGGGGCCTCTTTTCGTATCCTTTCGCGGTTGGCAGGCACGTTGGCTTCCCATGGATCTAGCGGCCGGGCTGCTGCTCGCGGCGATCGCCGTGCCCGAGCAGGTGGCGACGGCAGGTCTGGCCGGGTTGCCTTCCGTGACCGGGCTCATCGCTTTCGTCGCGGCGTCCATCGGGTTCGCGATCTTCGGTTCCAGCCGGGTGCTGTCGGCGGGCGCGGATTCGACCATCGCGCCGATCATCGCGGGCGGCCTGGCCGCGATCTGCAGCGCGGGCACCGCGGAATACGACGGGCTCGCCTCGCTGCTGGCCCTGATGGTGGGCGCGATCCTGGTGGTCGCGGCACTCAGCCGGGCGGGATGGATCGCGGATCTGCTGTCCATTCCCGTGACCGCGGGCTTCCTGGCGGGCGTCTCCATCCATATCGCGGTCGCCGAACTGCCCGCGGCCATCGGCGTTCCGGGCGGACGCGGCACGGTGATCGAGCAACTCGCCCAGCTCGAGGCGCAACTGCCCCACCTCAACACCTACGCCCTGATGATCGGCCTCACCGCCTTTCTGGCCACCCTGCTGACGGAGAAGCTGGCGCCGCGCTGGCCGGGCGCGCTCCTCGCCATTCTGCTCGGCGGTGCGGCTGTCGCCGTGTTCCATCTGCATGGCGCCGGCGTGCTGACGGCGGCGGCTCTGCCGCCGGTCGGTGGCTGACGGCGCCGGCTCTGCCGCCGGTCGGCGTCCCACGGGACATGTTCGCCGAGGTTTCGCTGGCGCGCGTCATCAGGCTCGCGCCGCTCGCCGTCGTCATCGCGCTGGTCTGCATGATGCAGACGGCGACGGTGGCCCGATCCTTCGGCGACGAGCGGGAGCCGCTGGCCCGGATCAGCCCCAACTTCGGCGGCGTCGGGGTGGGCTGCATCCTGTCCGGCCTCTGCGGGGCGTTTCCCGTGAACGCGAGCCCGCCGCGCACGGCGGCTGTCGTGCATGCGGGCGGGCGCTCGCAGTTCGTGTCCCTGGCGGCGGCGGCCTGTGTCGTGGCGCTGCTGCTCGGCGGCCGTGCGGTGTTCCAACTCGTGCCGCAGGCGGCGCTCGCCGGCATCCTCATCGCGATCGCCGCGCGGATGTTCCGACTGACGGAGATGCTGCGCATCGCGCGGACCGGTGGCTCCGAGATCATCCTCGTCGTCGCGAGCATCGTGCTCGTCGTGGCGCTGCCGATCGAGGTCGGCATGCTGTGCAGCATCGCGCTCTCGCTGATGCAGAGCATCTACGGTCTGGCGCGTCCGCTATGCGTTGCGCTGTCGCGGGTCCCAGGCACGACCGTCTGGTGGCCGCCCAGTTCGGGCGAGGACGGCGAGACGGAGCCGGGGGTTCTGGTCTTCGCGCCGGCGGCGCCGGTGACCTTCACCAACGTCGTCTTTATCTGCAGGCGCCTGCAGGCGGCGGTCGCCGCGGCGGCGGAGCCGGTGCGCCTCGTGGTCATCGAGGCGAGCGGCATCACCGAAGTCGATTACACCGGGGCGTCGGTCCTGCGCACCACGCTCGCGGCGTTGCGCCGGCGCGGCATCCGCGTGGTTTTGGCGCGTCTATCGGCGGGCAAGGCGCGCCATCAGGCCGACCGCACGGGGCTGTTGTCCGACATCGGCGCGGACAACATCTTCCGCTCGGTCGAGGACGCCATCGCCCGCAGCGGCGGCCCGGCGCGGCCCTGAGGGGGGCGGCGGCTTACGTGCGCATGCCCTTCGCCTGCAGCTTCGCGTGCTCGCGGTTCCAGCGGCGCGCGTCGCGGGCCATCTGACGCTGGTGGCGTTTGACGTAGCTGTCATAGTCGTAGCGGTAGCGCCGGTAGAACCAGATCCGGCCGCTGGTGGTGAGACCGACCACGAGCGCGATCATGAGCGCGGCGATGCCGACGATCGCGCAGGCTTCCCAGAGAGGCATGATGTCAAGCACGCTGCATTTGTCCTTATGACTGGCGGTCCGAACGAGGCATGACTTGATTCCGGGCTAAAACGGTTGTCGGATCATCCTCCAAAAAAGGCTTAGTACGAAGGTGGGGCCCGGGCTTGGCCCCGGGGTGAGCGAAACCTCGTCCGGTCGCGTCCGGGCTATCGGCACCCGAAGCGGGCCGAACCGGTCCGAGGTCCCCGCGGAGCCGCGCCTGCGGCAGGTGAAGCACCACAAATGACTTGCGTTTCGGGGCGCCTGAGGTCCACCGTAATGTCGGCAGGCCGAGCTTAAGGAACCCGACAGATGTTTGACTACATCTTCTTCGCCATCGTTGGCATCCCCTTCGTCCTCGCGCTCGGCGTCTTGGTCATCGAGGACAGACAGCGGATCCTGGATGAGCAGAACGGGGTTCCGCGCACCCAGGGATCCTATCCGCGTTTCACCGATGTCTGGTGAGCTGAGACCACTGCAAACCGCCCTCAGCGTTCGCTAGGATCGCCAAGCGCCAGCACGGGCATGGCGACCGCCTTGCTCATTTTGTAGGTGACTCTATCGCATAAGTCATAGTGGCTGCGCTTGGGCTTAGCGCGCTACCTCATCCGGACAATATTTGTGCAGCTGCCAAACAAGCTGCTCCAAATATAGGATGTATTATGAAAGTCCAGGCAATCGCTCTTGCTGGTGCCATGCTTCTGGCTCCCGCTGCTTTTACTGCAAGCTTTGCCCAAAGCTCAGGCAGTGGTTCTGATGTTCCGCCATCGACGACACGCTCGGCTTTTCCCGGTCCCGCGGTCAAGAGCAACGGCACCGTGCAGAGCACACTCTCCCCGACGAGCGGAACCGGCGGCGGCGGTATGTCGACCAAGAGTGGAATGAAGGCTGGTGGCCAGGACCGGAAGTCGAAAATCCAGACGTCCGCGCCGTAAGCCTAAGCCTGCTCATCCAAGCCCGTGCCGTGGCGCCGCCGCTGGTCGACTTCGACATCGCCCGGCGGCGCGACTTGCTATCTGTCCTCGCCCGTTCGCGGGAGAAGGCTGGGCGGCTCGGCCTAAGGGGGGGGAACTCCTGGAAACGAGCCCAGGAGGCGACATCTAACGGCGGGACTGGCCGATGCTCGGTTGCCGACGCTCGGCAGTCGAGGCGGCTGGTATCCCGTACGAGATTCGAACTCGTGTTACCGCCGTGAAAGGGCGGTGTCCTAGGCCTCTAGACGAACGGGACGAGCCTGTCCCCAGCCGCTGCCGGCCGGGGCGTGCTGGGTAGCCGAGCCACCGCGCCGAATCAACCCCGGAACCGTCAATCCTCCACCGCGCCCGTCAAGCCGGAGCGGGTTTCAGGCGTAGGCCGCATCCTGCACCATGAAGCTCGCACTCACCGAGCCGTTCCAACTCTCCGCCCGCAGATACCCCGCAAGGTGCATCGGACGCCGCCCCGGGTCGAGCAGCGCCTCGGCGAGCGGGCCCGTCTTGGCCCGGAACAGAACGGCCTTCAGCCGCCCGCCGCCCTCGCCCTCGATGAAGGCGCGCACAGTCGCCCCGTCCTTGCCCACGCGCTCGGCACGGCTCACCCGGGCATGGCTCAGCACCAGCAGCGGCTCGTCGTTTCCCTGCCCAAACGGCGCCAGCCGGGCCAGATGCTCGGCCACCTCCACCGTCGCACCCCGCACCGTCAGCACGCCCTCGACCGCGAGCGCCGCCGCCGCCGGCATCGCCGCCGCCGCCGCCAGACGGGCGTTGAGGAAGTCGTGCAGCGCCGGCACGCCCTCCACCGGCAAGGCGAAGCCCGCCGCCATGGCGTGGCCGCCGCCGCGCTCAAGCAACCCACCCTGCCGCGCCGCCAGCACGGCCGCACCGAGGTCGAGCCCCACGACCGAACGCCCGGAGCCCGTCGCGCGGCCCTCGGCGATCGCCAGCACACAGGCCGGCCGGTTGAACTTCTCCTTCAGACGCCCGGCGACGATGCCGACGACGCCGGCATGCCAGCCGTCGCCGCTGACCAGCAGCACGGCGTGCCCGGCGGCGACCTGCGCCTCGGCCAGCCGCAACGCCTCGTCCATCACGCCCAGCTCGATCTGTTGGCGCTGGCGGTTGACGCTGTCGAGCAGCTCGGCGATCTCCCGCGCCTCATCGGCGTCCTCGGTCAGCAGCAGCCGCAGGCCGAGCCCCGCATCCGCCACCCGGCCGCCCGCATTGATGCGCGGGCCGAGTGCGAAGCCGCAGGTCATCGTCGAGGGCAATCCTTTCGCGGCACTCGCCCCCGCGACCTCCAGCAACGCCGCGATCCCCGGCCGCGCGCCGCGCGCCATGACGCGCAGCCCCTGGCCGACGAAGGCGCGGTTGAGGCCGGTCAGCGGCATCACGTCGCAGACGGTCGCGAGCGCCACGAGGTCGAGCAGCGCGATGAGGTCCGGCTCCGGCTGGCCCGGTCCGAAGAAGCCGTCCCGCCGCAGATGGCGCACCAGGGCGACGGCCGTAAGAAAGGCGATCCCCGTGGCGCAGAGCATGCCCTGGCCCGAGGCGCAGTCGAGCCGGTTCGGGTTGACGGTCGCGAGGATCGCGGGCGGCGGCCCCTCGGCCTTGTGGTGGTCGAGCACGACGGCGTCGGCGCGGCCCGCGAGGCAGGCAAGAGGCTCATGCGCCGCGGTGCCGCAGTCGACGCAGATGATCAAGCTGGCGCCCTTGTCCACGAGGCCGCGGAGCGCCGTCTCGTTCGGCCCGTAGCCCTCGGTCGCGCGGTCGGGGATGTGGGTGTGAACGACGAGGCCGAGGCCGCGCAGCAGCTGCGTCACCAGCGCCGCCGAGCAGGCGCCGTCCACGTCGTAGTCGCCGAAGACGCCGACCGTTTCGTGGTCGCGTACGGCGCGCGCCATGCGCTCCGCCGCGACATCCATGTCGGTCAGGGTCGAGGGATCGGGCAGCAGGGCGCGCAACGTCGGCGTCAGGTAGTGCACCGCTTGTTCGATGCCGATGCCGCGCATGGCGAGGAGCCGCCCGACGATCTCCGGCAGGTCGAGCCTCTGCGCGATGCCGAGGCCGAGATGGGCCGCGGTCTCCGCCGCGTTCGGGCGCCACAGCCAGCGCCTGCCGGTGACGCTGCGGTCCACCCCCAGCACCGGCTCCGCGGCTTCGGGGGGCAGCCCCTCCGCGGGGCCGGGTTGCGGTTCCGCGGACGGCGCGGCCGAGGCGAGGGCGCTCAGCGTCTTACGCCCGAGACCAGTGCTTGATGGTGAAGTCGTGATGCGCCTCGACGAAGCGCACGGTGCCCGACTTGCTGCGCATGACGACCGAATGCGTCGCCGCGCCATTCCCCTCGCGCATGACGCCGCGCAGCAGCGGTCCGCTGGTCACGCCGGTCGCCGCGAACATCACGTCTCCGCCCGCGATTTCGTGGATGCCGTATTTGCGGTGCGGGTCGTGGATGCCCATGCCGCGCGCGCGCTCGATCTGGCCGTCGTCGTCGAACAGCAGCCGGCATTGCATCTGGCCGCCGACGCAGCGGAGGGCGGCGGCCGCGATCACGCCTTCGGGCGCGCCGCCGGCGCCGAGATACATGTCGACCCCGCCTTCCGGGCGGCTGGTGGCGATGCAGCCCGCCACGTCCCCGGCCGAGATCAGCATGATGCGCGCCCCGGCCTCGCGGCAATGGGCGACGAGCTCGTCATGCCGCTCGCGATCGAGGATGCAGACGACGAGATCCGACACATCGACCTGCTTGGCGCGGGCGAGGTTGCGGAGATTCTCCCCCGCCGAGGCGTCGAGGTCGACGACGCCCTGCGGCAGGCCGGGACCGACCGCGATCTTCTGCATGTAGATATCGGGGGCGTGCAGGAAGCGGCCCTTATCCGCAAGGGCGATGACGGCCATGCCGTTGGCCGCGCCCTTGGCGACGATCTCGGTGCCTTCGAGGGGGTCGACGGCGATATCCATCTCGGGGCCGCCCTGGCCGACCTTCTCGCCGATATAGAGCATGGGGGCCTCGTCCATCTCGCCCTCGCCGATGACGACGGTGCCGGAGATCGAGACGCTGTCGAAGGCATGGCGCATGGCCTCCACGGCGGCGCCGTCGGCGGCGTTCTTGTTGCCCCGGCCGATCCATTGGGCGGCGGCGATGGCGGCGGCCTCTGTCACGCGGACGAGTTCGAGGGCGAGGTTGCGGTCGGAGTGTTGCGGGGTCTGGAGGGCCATGGGTGTCCTCGTCTTTTCGGTCCGTGGGGCGGCGTGGCCTGCAGCCTAGCCCAGGCGGCCCCGATTCGGAACCGAGGGCGGCGGCGGGTGCGATGTCCTGGCCGATGCGCGTGCCTTTCCCCGCGATGCGCGAGGTCCCGCGCCTCGGGACGAACGCCCCCGGGTCATGCGAAGCTCGCCCACCATGAACACCGACACGCGGCCTCTCATCCTCACGCTCGTCCTCGACGACCCGTCGCAGGCTTTCTTCGACCGCGGGCGGTCGCGCTGGTTCCCGCCCCACCTCAACGTCATCCCGGCCCACGTCACGCTGTTCCATGCCCTTCCGGGCGAGCGCGCCGCCCTGATCCGGCGGCAGCTGGAAACCGCCTGCGCGCGCCAGGCTCGGGCGGAGGTGCAGGTCAGCGGCCTCCGATCGCTCGGTCGCGGCGTCGCCTACACGCTCGGCGCGCCGGAGATGGCGGCGCTGCGGTCACGCCTCGCGGCGCTATGGCACGACGATCTGACCGCGCAGGACCGGCAGGGATGGCGGCCGCACGTGACCGTGCAGAACAAGGTCGCGCCTGAGGAGGCGAAGGCTCTGCTGGCGGAGCTGTCGCGCGAGTTTGTCCCTTTCAGCGCGCTGGCGGTCGGCCTCGCGCTTTGGCGGTATGACGGCGGTCCTTGGGAGAAGGATACCGAGCTGCGTTTCGCGGCGGGCTGACGGGTTTCGATCTGCGGGACCGGCGTTGCGGAGATCCAGCGCGGCCGGACGAGTGCAGCCACTTGTGAGATGGCGGCTATCGCGAGGCGGCGGCTCATCAGGTTCGGGATGCCGAGCGTCCTTCGCTTGCGGGCTCGGGCGGAAGACCGAGATCGCGCCAGTGCGGAGCATGGGGCACTGCCCGCAGCATCCTTGTGCTTTGGCAGCGACCGACACAAGCCGCGCAGTTTAATGCCGAAGGCGCGATCCGGGAGTGGCCATTCGCTCAGAGAGACCCGAGCGGACGCTCTACATTTTACTGATAATGACCTGTCAACTCGACATTTTCAGAAAGCGGATTTCGAACGACAGAGGATAACGGCAGGCTTTGTCGCTCGTGCTCGACCGGGTCCCTAAGCTGTCGGTGCGTTAGCCTAATCGACGTTCACCAGTTTCATAGCCTGACCTCCCAGTTTCGGCGCGAGTTTCTGCTGCACCGCGACCACCGACGGCAGGGGACGCCACGCCACCGTCATGCTGTCCACAAGGTTGGCCGAGCGACCGCCGCGTCAAATGATGCGAATATGCGACATGGTTATTATGGTCCGCCTGTTCGTAAGCGAGAGAGCGAAGTCAACCGGCTTGAGGAACTCGCTCGGAACTGGACGAGAGCGGCGCTGGTGATGCCGTCGGCGCGATATTGAAGTAACGCCCGTGTTCGAGGTCGGCGATCAGACCCCGGTCCTTCGGCTCCCACCCGAGGTGGGCGCGTGTCAGCTCACTCGATGCCGGATTGTCGGCCAGAATGAACGGAGCCAGGAAACCGAACTGCGTCGGCGCCGCTTTTGCCGTGATCCCGACCACAGGAACGTCGAGCTTGCGGCCAATCACGTCGGCGATCGTCCGGAACGGGATGCTTTCATCCGCGACGCCGTGATAGCGCGCGCCCGCGACACCGCTCTCCAGTGCGAGCCTGAACAACCGCGCTGCATCGGTGCGGTGCACGGCGGTCCAGGGATTGCTCCCATCGCCGATGAACGCTGATTTGCCCTTCTTGCGGGCGGCTGCGATCAGCTGCGGCACAAAGCCGGTATCGCCAGATTGCCGATGGCCGAGATTGCGGAGATGGCCGGCTACCAGTCGGTGAGCGCATTCAGCACAGGCTTCAAGCGCGCCACCGGGTTCTCGCCAAGACTCTATGCGCAGTCGCTGGCGGGGTGAGATGGCATCCGTTTTTCCAACGAGCTTCCCGCCGCTCCGGATCTCCGCGATACCGCTTTCGGGGATCGGGCTGGCTTAGAACCCCGTCAACGCGCCGCGAAGCGCAGAGCCGTGTCCTCCTCCCGAGGACCGCCGCCATCGCCGCCGCCCAATGGATCGGCCGGGCCACAAGAACGCCGCCGACGGCGCCGCCCTGGAGGCCATGCGCCATGCCTTCGACAGCGTCTCGATCTCCGGCACCGTCGTCATCGGCGAGGGCGAGATGGACGAGGCCCCCATGCTCTATATCGGCGAGAAGGTCGGTCAGGGCGGCCCTGAGATGGATATCGCCGCTTCAATCGATGCCCAGACGCATGAAAACCGGCCACCTGACGAGATTCAACGCCAACGCAAGAACACAGGAGGCGGCCAGGGTTGCCGCGACGACGGAAACGGACAGCGGCGCCATGGCAATGCCCGCGATCGCCAGCGAACCGGCAATCGCCACGTCCAATACCGACGATCCCGCCAGAAGAAGGCTGGGCCGGATGCTCCAGAGATGCGGGCGACCGCGGATCGCGTAGATCATCGCCTGACTGCCGAACACGATCGTGACGAAGGACAGCGTCTGCAACGCCGGTAATGGCATATCCAGCGCAAACACGCCGACCGCGAGCACGCCACACAAGAACGCCAGCAGGCTAACAGAGAGAGCCGCGGCAGCGACCGTCAGTCTGCCGATATGCCACATGTTGGGCGTGGGCGACGCGCGCACCTTGTCGGTGGTCAGCGACATCGCCAGGAAGTCGCCGGCGATCATGATGATCACCATGAGCAACGGCGTCAGAACCGCATGCCCCGTCATCATCAGGCCGGCCATCAGGAACAGCACCGTGACGATCTTCTTGGTTATGGAGTTGATGGTGTAGTTCTGGATGCGCTGGAATGTCGTGCGGCCTTCCGAGATCGCGGCGACGATACCGGCCAGGCCGGGTTCGGTCAGCACCATGCCGGCGGCCGATTTCGCGACATCGGTCGCGGTGGAGACCGCGATGCCGATCTGGGCCTGGCGCAAGGCCGGCGCGTCGTTCGCGCCGTCGCCGCACATGCCGACGGTCAGGCCCCCGGCCTGGAAGGCTTTGACGAGGGTATATTTGTCCTCCGGCAGCACGCCCGCGAACACGGCGAAGGAATCGGGTCGCACGTCCTTGGGGATTGGACCGGGCGGACACACGGCGCCCGTCAGCCCGACCGCCTGGGCTACGATCCGCGCGGTCTGCGGCGCGTCGCCGGTGACCATGACCGTGCGCACGCCGAGCGCCTTCAACTCGCTCACCAGCGCGGGTGAATCGGCCCTTGGCGGGTCACTCAAGGCAATCAGCCCGGCAAGCTGCATGGTCTTGCCGGACCCCTGCGCCACTGCCAGCAGGCGGAACCCCTGCGCCTCCAGCTTGCTGGCCGTATCCTCCGCATGCGGTTGCGGTTCCGCCATCGCGCTGACCACTGCGAAGGCACCCTTCACCACACGTTGCACCGCGCCGGCCGGAGTCGTGACCGTCGCCTCCGACATTTTCACCGCCGGATCGAACGGGATGAACTTGACCCGACGCGGCGCATCGGCGGCGGCCTTCCCGGCGGCGGCGCGAATGGCGCCGTCGACCGGGTCCTGGCCTCCATCAGAACTCGCGAGCGCCGCCAGCGTAAGGACGTGCGGAGCGTCGAGACCCTGCATGGGAACGACACTCGCGACCGAGAGCTCGTTCTTCGTGAGTGTCCCCGTTTTGTCGACGCACAACACGTGCATCGTTCCCGCCTCATCGACGGCCGAGAGCCGGGTCGGCAGCACGCCGAGTTTCGCCAGGGCCTTCGCCCCGATTGCCGCTGCCAGCGTGAATGTCGCCGGCAGGGCGACGGGGATCGAGCCGAGCACGGCAGTCAGGACGAGCGGCACGATCGCCGCGAGCGGCAGGTGCAGCAGGGCGGCATAGACGGCCAGTGCCACGATGACGCATCCCGCGAACACCACGAGGTTGCGCACGACACGCACCACGGCGCTCTGCTGTGAACTGACGGCGTGGGCGGTGCGGACCAGCTCGGCGGTGCGCCCGAATTTGGTCCGCACACCGGTCGCCGTGACCTCGGCGGTCGCCTCGCCGCGCCGGACGAGAGTGCCCGCGAAGGTCTGCAATCCGGCACCGCCCTCGACCGGCACAGATTCGCCCGTGAGCATCGACTGGTCGAGCAAGACGTCGCCGTCGATCAGCTTCGCATCCGCCGCGACGACAACGCCGAGGGACAGTTTGATGACATCTCCGGGAACGAGAGCGGCGGCCGGAAGCGTGGTCCAGGCCCCGTCGCGACGAACGGAGGCGGTCATGGCCAGGCGAGACTTCAAGGCTTTGAGGGTTTGCTGCGCGCGGCCTTCCTGGATCAGCCCGATGACCGCATTGAACAGAAGCAGGCCGGCGACGACCGCCGCCTCGATAAATTTGCCAAGGGCCAGTTCCAGCACGACCGTGCCCTCGAGCATCCAAGGGACCGGCGCCCAGAATTTTTCCAAGGCGCGCCGCCAGGGATGCAGCGTGGTGTCCGGCATGGCGTTGGCGCCGAACTGCGCCAGTCTGCGTTGCGCCTCCTCGCCGGTCAGGCCGTCAGCATTGACAGGCGGCGCGGCAGGGGAGGCATCGTGTGCACGGGAGACATCCATGCTGGAGGCTATCTGACCTCGGCGTGGACAGGAACCTTCGGAAACTACCGACGGGTCCGGTAACCGGCGGTATGACCCTCACCACCCCGGCTCAGACCGCCAGCCCCGCCGCCCGGCCTTACGCCACCCCGATGCGGATCAGCGCCGGAGGCTCCAATACCGCCGGCAGCGCCGCGATCCGCGCCCGCGCCGTCATCATCGCGGCCTCGTTCGTCTCGTGCGTCACCAGAACGATCGGCACCGCCTCGCCCGGCGCCCGGCCGTGCTGCAGCATCGACTGCAAGGACACGCCCTCGTCCCGCAGCACGGCGGTCACATCCGCGATCACGCCCGGCCGGTCGAGCACCATCAGCCGCAGGTAATAGGCGCCCTGATGCGCCGACATCGGCAGGGCGGGCAGCGTCTCCAGCGCGTGGCCCTCGGCGCCCCAGATCGGCGTGAACCGCCCGCGCGCGATGTCGATGAGGTCGGCCACCACCGCCGAGGCCGTCGGCCCCGCGCCTGCGCCGCGCCCCATCAGCATCACCCGACCCGAGAAGTCGCCCTCGGCGACGACGGCGTTGAACACCCCGTCCACCTGCGCGATCGGCTCGCCCTCCGGCACCAGGGCCGGGTGCACCCGCATCTCGACGCCGCCATCCTGACGCCGCGCGATGCCGAGCAGCTTGATGCGGAACCCGAGTTCCTTCGCGAAGGCGATATCGAGCGCGCTGATCCGCCGGATGCCCTCGACATGCAGCGCCTCGAACTCCACCGGCCGCCCGAAGGCGAGTGCCGCGAGGATGGCGAGCTTATGGGCCGCATCCACGCCGTCGATGTCGAAGGCGGGGTCGGCCTCGGCGTAGCCCAGGCGCTGCGCGTCGGCCAGAACCTCGGCGAAGTCGCGCCCCTGCTCGCGCATCACGGTCAGGATGTAGTTGCAGGTGCCGTTGAGAATGCCGGATATCGCGCGGATCTCGTTGGCGGCGAGCCCCTCCCGCAGCGCCTTGATGGCGGGAATGCCGCCCGCGACCGCCGCCTCGAAGGCGAGCGGCACGCCCGCCGCCTCGGCCTCGGCGGCCAGCGTCCCGCCATGCAGCGCGAGCAGCGCCTTGTTCGCGGTCACCACTGGCTTGCCGGCGCGGATGGCGGCCCGCACCGTGTCTTGTGCGGGGCCCTCGCTGCCGCCGATCACCTCCACCACGACATCGACGCCGACATCGGTCGCGAGCGCCACCGGGTCGTCATGCCAGGTCAACCCCTCGACCGAGACGCCGCGATCGCGGGTCCTGTCCCGCGCCGAAACGGCCGTCACGACGACCGGGCGTCCGGCCCGGGCGGTGACGATCGCCGCGTTCTGCCGCAGCAGCGCGAGCGTGCCGGCGCCGACGGTGCCGAGGCCCGCGATGCCGACGCGGAGGCTTCCGGCCAGCGGGCGCTCGCTCATGCCGGCACCTTCGCGGGGTTCGTCTCAGCCTCAGGCGCGGCTCCCGCCGGGGGCTGATTGCCGTCATTGCCCAGGAAGGCGCGGATGTTGCGCACCGCTTGGCGCAGCCGCTGTGTGTTCTCGACGAGCGCGATCCGCACGTGCCCGTCGCCATGCTCGCCGAAGCCGATGCCGGGGGCGACGGCGACGCGCGCGCGGTCCAGCAGCAGCTGGGAGAAATCGAGGCTGCCGAGATGCGCGTAACGGGGCGGGATCGGCGCCCATGCGAACATCGAGCCGCGCGGGCTCGGCATCTCCCAGCCGGCGGCGGCGAGGCCCGGCACCAGCACGTCCCGCCGCTCGCGATAGAGCGCGCGCATCTGGTCGACGCAATCCTGCGGGCCGTTGAGCGCGGCGACGGCGGCGACCTGGATCGGCGTGAAGGCGCCATAGTCGAGGTAGGACTTCATCCGCGCCAGCGCCGTCACCAGCCGCTGGTTGCCGGCGGCGAAGCCCATGCGCCAGCCTGGCATGGAGTAGGTTTTGGACAGGCTGGTGAATTCGACCGTCACGTCCCTGGCACCGGGCACCTGCAGCACGGACGGCGGCGGCTCGCCCTCGAAGAAGATCTCGGCATAGGCGAGATCGGACAGGATGAAGAACTCGTGCCGCCGCGCGAGCCCCACAAGTTCCTTGTAGAAGTCGAGCGTCGCCAGATGCGCCGTCGGGTTGGACGGAAAATTCACGATGAGCGCGGTCGGCTTCGGGACGGAGTGGCGCACGGCGCGGTCGATCGCGCGCAGCATGTCGTCATCCGGGGTGGCGGGGATGCTCCGCACGGCGGCGCCCGCGATGATGAAGCCGAACTGATGGATGGGGTAGGAGGGGTTTGGCACCATGATGGTGTCGCCGGGCGAGGTGATGGCGGCGGCGAGGTTGGCCAGACCCTCCTTCGAGCCGAGGGTCGCGATGACCTCGGTCTCGGGGTCGAGCGTGACGCCGAAGCGCCGCGCATAGTAGCCGGCGAGCGCGCGCCGCAGGCCGCCGATGCCGCGGCTGACCGAATAGCGGTGGCTGCGCGGGTCCTGCACCGTCTCGACCAGCTTCGCCACGATATGCGGCGGCGTCGGGCTGTCCGGATTGCCCATTCCGAGATCGATGATGTCCACGCCCTCGGCGCGTGCCTGGGCGCGGGCCTTGTTGACCTCCGCGAAGACGTAGGGCGGCAGGCGGCGGATGCGGTGGAACTCTTCGGTCATGGCAGGCGATCCGTTTCGGGGTGAGGGGGGCGCAGGTGACCAGCCGTTACGCCCAATCCCCCCGCCGCTCAATCGGCAACTGCCTCAATCCACCAATCGCGCGAGCCCGCCGCTGCCGAGCGCCCGGGCGCTGGTGGTGACGCCGTCCTGCTGCACGCCGTCGGCCATCAGCTGCACGAGGATGGCGCGCGCCCGTTCGAGCGCGAGGGGCATCGCCGCCGCCTGATCCTCGATCGAATGACCGGCCGCGTCCCCGAATCCGGTGACGGCGATATGGGCCCCCCCGCGCGCCCGCGTCAGGTTGAGCAGCGCCTTCTGCATGGGCGCCGACAGCACCGCCGAATGCGCCGCGAACCGGACCGGCACCGGCGGCACCGGAGGCAGCGCGGCGGGGGGCACGTAGGGCGCCGGGCGCGGTGGCGGCGGCTTGGGCGGCTCATAGGTCGCGGGGGCCGCCGGGATCGCGAAGCCGGGCACTGCGGGGGGCGCCGGCACGGTGGACGGCACCGGCGGCGCCGTCGCCTCGTCGGGCTGGACCACGGGCCCCAGCGCGCCCGGGATGGTCAGGCCGTTGCTCGGGTCGAAGTATTTGATCTTCGTGCCGATCGCGGAGCTGCCGCCGCTTTCCTGGATGGGCACCTGCCGCGGCCCGCCCGCACTCGGGCGCGGGGTCGCGCCGTTGAAGGTGAGGGAGGAATTGCCGCCGGTATCGCCGGTGCTGTCGGCCTCGGCCTTCGTGGTCGCGGTCGCGATGGCCGCGTTGGGCAGCGCCGCCTGGCTTCCGGCCGGGCCAGGAGCCGCCGCGAGCCGGGCGATCTCGGCCGCGCTCGCCGCTGCGTCCGAAGCTGACTGGGGCGCGGCCGGGGTGGCTGCGGGCGCCGGGGTGGCTGCGGGCGCGGGGACCGGCCTCCTCGCGACACGGGCGACCCGTCCGGGCGCCGGGTTTTGCGGCAGATTCGGGATCGGGTTCTGCTCAGCATAGGCATGCGCCGAGGCCCGCTGGTCGGCGAGGGCGGCGCTCAGCTGCTGCCACTCCCAGTCCGGCATGCCCGCCGGGCGCGCCGGCTGGTTGGCGATCATGGGGAAGGGGGCGTGCGGATTGGGCGGCGGCGGGCGGTTTTGGGCGATCGCGCCGCCTTCCATGCTGTGCCACCAGGAGACCGGATTGATCCGGTTCGGCACGTCGCTGCAGCCGCCGAGCACCAGCGCCAGCCCGAGCCCGAGCATCAGCGCGAGGCGCTTGCCCCGCCGCAGACCCGCGACCACGGTGGGTTGAACCTGGGCCCCCCGGGGCTTACCCTCTGAATCGGTTAGCAACATCCCGCGCATATCCTTGTCGGCGGCGAGTGATCTAGCCCAAGCATGGAATGCCGGAAAGGACAGCGTCATGGCCGACAGCGAAAAACCGGAGCAGCAGGACATCCGCCTCCCTGACCCCGAGCTTGTCCACCGCACCATGACCGATATCGCGGAGCGATCCCAGCGGATCATGCTCGGCTGGCTGAAGCGGCAGAGCGCCGAGAAGGCCAAAGGCGCCAACGCCGCCGATCCGTTCAATATCGGCGCCGCCTTCATCGAGATGACGACGCGCCTCATGTCGAACCCGGCGCGGCTGATGCAGGCGCAGATGGGCCTGTGGCAGGATTATATGGCGCTGTGGCAGAACACGACCCGGCGCATCATGGGGATGGAGAGCGAGCCTGTCATCCAGGCCGACCCGCGCGACCGCCGCTTCAAGGACGGCGCGTGGCAGGACAACGAGATCTTCGACTTCATCAAGCAGAGCTACCTGCTGTCGGCCCGTTTCGTGACCGATGTGGTGAAGGACGTGGACGGGCTCGACCCCAAGGTCGCCCAGAAGGTCGATTTCTACTCACGCCAGTTCGTCGACGCGCTGAGCCCGAGCAACTTCGTGCTGACCAACCCCGAGGTGCTGCGCAAAACGGTCGAGACGGGCGGCGAGAACCTGCTCAAGGGACTCACCAACCTGCTCACGGATCTGGAGCGCGGGCGCGGCAAGCTGCGCATCCGCATGACCGATACCGAGGCGTTCAAGCTCGGCGAGAACATCGCGACGACGCCCGGCAAGGTCGTCTGGCAGACGCCGCTCATGCAGTTGATCCAATACGCGCCGACGACGGAGCAGGTGTTCAAGCGCCCGCTGCTGATCGTGCCGCCCTGGATCAACAAGTTCTACATCCTCGACCTGCGCGCCAAGAATAGCTTCGTGCGCTGGGCGACGGCGCAGGGCCACACCGTCTTCATGGTGAGCTGGGTCAACCCGGACGAGGAACTCGCGGCCAAGGATTTCGGCGACTACATGCAGGAGGGCATTCTCGCGGCCGTGGACGCCATCGAGGCGATCACGGGCGAGAAGTCGGTCAACGTCATCGGCTATTGCCTGGGCGGCACGCTGCTCGCTTGCACGCTCGCCTGGATGGCGGTGAAGAAGGATCGCCGGATCAAGTCCGCGACCTATCTGGTGACGCTGCTCGATTTCGCGGAGGCGGGCGAGCTTGGCGTCTTCATCGACGAGCAGCAGATCCAGGCGCTCGAGGAACGGATGAACCAACGCGGCTATCTTGAAGGCAGCGAGATGGCGCAGACCTTCAACATGCTGCGCGCCAACGACCTCATCTGGTCGTTCGTCGTCAACAACTACCTGCTGGGCAACGAGCCGTTCCCCTTCGATCTGCTCTATTGGAACAGCGACAGCACGCGCATGCCGGCGGCCATGCACAGCTTCTATCTGCGCAACATGTATCAGCAGAACCTGCTGCGCGAGCCGGGCGGCATCACGCTCAAGGATGTGCCGATCGACCTCTCGCTGGTCAATCTGCCGACATACATGCTGGCCGCGCGCGAGGACCACATCACGCCGTGGAAGTCGACCTATCGCGGGCTGCAATGCCTGAAGGGGACGAAGCGTTTCGTGCTCGCGGCCTCGGGCCACATCGCGGGCGTCGTCAACTCGCCCGAGTCCGGCAAGTACAGCCATTGGGTTGCGAGCTCCATGCCGCCGACGCCCGAGGCGTGGGAGGAGGCGGCGACCGAGATTGCGGGCTCATGGTGGCCGGACTGGCAGCGCTGGGTTTCCCGCCTCGCGCCCGAGACGGTGCCGGCGCGCGTTCCGGGCGCGACGGTCCCGGCGATCGAGGACGCGCCCGGCACCTACGTGACGGTGATGGTCTGACGCGGCTGCCGCGCCCCCGGGACGTGCCGACACGCGGGACTGCCGGAATTCTGGCAACCTCTCCGATGGTGCGTGCGCAGACCCCGGTCCGGCTGACGGCGGCGACCCGGGTGCTGGAGGTGAACGGCAAGGCCGCCACGGTTTTCGGGCTGGTGGCACCCGGCGGACAATCTGGCTTGACCTTCGCGCCCGGGCAGCGGTTTTCCGTTACGCTCGACAATCAGTCCGGCCAGGATACGATCGTGCATTGGCACGGCCAGCTGCCGGATTGGAGACAGGATGGTTTTCCCTGGCCGCAGACCCCGCCCATCGCCGCGGGCGCGACGAAGCCCTACGATTTCAAGCTCATCCCCGGCACCTTCTGGATGCATTCCCATCAGGGCTTGCAGGAACAGCAGCTGATGGCGGCGCCGCTCATCGTTCAGGATGCGGCGTCGCGCGCGGCGGATATGCAGGAGGAGGTGGTGCTGCTGCATGATTTCAGCTTCAAATCGCCGGAGGAGCTGATGCGCGCCCTGACCCGGCCGACCACGTCCATGGGGAGCACGACCGCGAAGGACGGCGGCGGCATGTCCGGCATGGGCGGTATGACGACGGGCCCGGCCGATCTGAACGACATCGATTTCGACGCCTACCTTGCCAATGACCGCACGCTGGCGGACCCGCAGACCGTGCGTGCCGCCATCGGCCAGCCTCTCCGGCTGAGGATCATCAACGGCGCCTCGTCGACCAATTTCTGGATTGATCTTGGCGTGCTCCGCGGGCAGGTGATCGCAGTCGACGGCCATGATGTCGTGCCGGTCGCGGGCCGCCGGTTTCCAATCGCCATGGCTCAGAGGCTCGATATCGTGGTTCGTCTGCCGGCCGCGGGCGCCTATCCTGTCTTTGCTCAGGTGGAAGGAAAATCGGCTCGGACCGGCTTCGTTCTGGCGACCGGGGGGGCGCATGTCCCCCGCTTCTCCGCCACGGCGGCGTCGCTCGCCCCCGCCGTCGATCTTTCCCTGGAGACCAAACTCTCCGCGGTCGTGCCCCTGGCCGACCGGCCCGCCGATGTGACGCTGCCGATGGTGCTGGGCGGCGACATGAGGCCGTATCGATGGTCGCTGAACGGGCGCGTCTGGCCGGACGACGCAGTCTCCGTCATCGAAACCGGGCAGCGCGTCTTGATAGACATGATCAACCACACGGGGATGTCGCATCCGATGCACCTGCATGGCCACGCGTTCCAGGTCATGGCGATCAATACGACGCCGATCGTCGGCGCCCTCCGGGATACGGTGCTGGTGCCTCCGCGCGGCCGCGTGCTGATCGCCTTCGACGCTGATAATGCGGGCCGCTGGGCTCTGCATTGTCATAACCTCTACCACATGGCAGCCGGCATGATGACGGAGATCCGATATGCTGGCGTTGTTTGAGCAACTGATGCTCCGCTTGCGGCCCCCGCACTCGCTCCGCGTGACGATCAAGCGATGACCATGGACGCGCTGCCCGTCATCATCCTCGGCCTGCTCGCGTTCGCGCTCGGGCTCGTCGCCTTCTTCATCGCGCGCGGCGCGGCCCGCGCGGGGGAGGGTATGCCCGAACGCCTCCGCCTGCAGAACGAGCAGATGCTCGCCGGGCTGCGCGCCGAGGGCGACACCACGCGCTTGCAGCTCGCCGCGACCGAACGGGGGCTGACGGCGGCGATCCAGTCCGGCACGACGGGCGCGCTGACGAAGGCCTTCGAGCAGATCACCTCGGCCACCGCCTCCGTCGCGACGGCCATGGACGCGATGCGCACCGCGGCGGCCGAGGAGCAGCGGCGCGCGACCGCGACGCTCGACGCGCAGCTGACCGCACTTCGTGAAAGCAACGAGAAGCGGCTGGGCGAGATGCAGACGGTGGTGAACGAGCAACTGCACGCCGCCGTCGAGAAGCAGATGGAGCAGAGCTTCGCCCGCGTCGTCGACCAGTTCACCGCGGTGCAGAAGGCGCTCGGCGACGTGCAGGCCGTCACCGCGCAGATCGGCGACATCAAGCGTCTTTTCAGCAACGTCAAGACGCGCGGCGGCTGGGGCGAGCAGCAGCTTCGCGCCATGCTGGAGGACGTGCTGCCGATGGGCAGTTTCGAGGCCAACGCGAAGCTGCGGGACGACAGCGACGACATGGTCGATTTCGCGGTCTCCATGCCGATGCGGGGCGGCGCGCGGGTCTGGCTGCCGGTGGACGCCAAGTTCCCCGTGGAGGACTATGAACGCCTGATCGCCGCCGCCGAGGCGGGCGACGCGGACGGCGAGCGCGCGGCACGGCGCGGGCTGGAACGCCGCCTGCGCGACGAGAGCCGCAAGATCCACGAGAAATACATCAACCCGCCGAGGACGGTGGAGTTCGGCGTGCTTTATCTCGCGACCGACGGGCTCTATGCCGAGGTTGCGCGCGTCCCCGGCCTGCTCGAGGAGATGAGCCGCGAGTTCCGGGTCATGATCCTCGGCCCCAGCCTGTTCCCGGCGCTTCTGCGCACCGTGCAGCTGGGCCACGTCACCCTCGCGCTCGAGGAGAAGGCCGACCAGATCCGCGACCTCCTCGGGGCCACGAAGACCGAGATGGCCAAGATGGATGTCGTGCTCGGCAAGCTCGAGAAGAACGCCTCGGCGATGACGAACACCATCGTCACCGCACGCACGCGCGCGCGCGCTGTCGGGCGCAAGCTGCGAACCCTGGAGGCGGTGGAGGATGGCCGCGCCGAGAAGCTCCTGGAGCTCGAGGCCGGGATCGCGGAGGCGATCGAGCCGGACGAGGCGTAGCGCCTCCTGCGCGGACCGCCGCGGCGGTTTTGGCTAAACCGCCGTTAATCAGTACGCGGTAGCTTGCAGCCTTGGACCATTGGTTTGTCCGGGAGGCGGCCTTGTCATCCCACCCCGAGGCCGCCCCGCCGCCGCTGCTCGACGAGCGCTACTTCGACCCGGACTTCTACTGCGACACCTATCCGGACGTGCGCGCCGCCGGGGTCGATCCGCTGCACCATTACCGCCACTGGGGCGCGCATGAGGGGCGGGACCCCAACGCCTTCTTCGCCGCCGACTGGTATCTGCTGCAGCATCCCGACGTGCTGGAGTCCGGCATCAGGCCGTTGCAGCATTACGCGACCTTCGGGGCGCGGGAGGGGCGCGACCCGCATCCGCATTTCGACGCCGGGTTCTACATCAATCAGGTGCCCGAGGCGGCGGCGGACCCGCTGCTCTACCATCTGCAGACCGGGCGCCATCTCGGCCTGCCGACCGAGCGGCAGTTCGATCTCGCCGAAGCCATGCCCTCCGGGACCGGCGTCCACCAGCCGCCGCCCGGCCTGCGCGTCGATGTCGTCATCCCCGTCTATCGCGACCTCGCGGCCACGCGGCGCTGCCTGCGCAGCCTGCTGCGGGACCCGGCACCCGGCATGGGCGGCCCGCTGCACCGCATCATCGTCATCGACGACGCCTCGCCCGAGCCTGCGCTCTCCCGCTATCTCGACCGTCTGGCCGCGCGCCGCTTCATCCATCTGCTGCGCAACCCCGCCAATCTCGGCTTCGTCGCCTCCGTCAATCGCGGCCTCGCCGCGGCGGGGAGGCATGACGTGGTGCTGCTGAATTCGGATACCGAGGTGCCGGCGGGCTGGCTCGGCCGCCTCGCGGGCCACGCCTACAGCCATCCGAGGGTCGCGACCGTCTCGCCCTTCTCCAACAACGCGACGCTCTGCTCCTACCCGGCGGTCGAGGGCGGGCCGCTGCCCTTCGGGGAGACGCTGGCGCGGCTCGACGCCGCCTGCCTCGCGGCGAATGCCGGCCGCTCCGTCACCCTCCCCACCACGGTCGGCTTCTGCATGTATCTGCGGCGCGACGCGCTCGACGAGCTGGGCGTGTTCGACGCCGAGACATTCGGCCGGGGCTACGGCGAGGAGAACGACTACTGCATGCGCGCGGGCGCTGCCGGCTGGCGGCATCTGCTGGCCTGCGACCTGTTCGTCTATCACCAGGGAGAGGCGAGTTTCGGCGGCAACTCCGCCGAGCGGCAGGCGAGCGTCGCACCGCTCGAAACGCGCTGGCCGGACTACCGGCGGCGCGTCGGCGTCCATATCCGGCTGGACGAGGCGCGGCCCTTCCGCGTCGCGACGACGCTGCAACTCTTCGCGACCAACGGGCTGCCCACGATCCTCGCCATCCAGCACGCCTATGACGGCGGCGTCGGCCAGTATCTCCGCGGCCTTGCCGCCGGCTGCCGGGGCGTCGCCAACCTGCTCGTGCTCCGCGCGACGATGGACGGGCAGGGGGTTCGGCTCGGCGCGCCGGGTGCCGCCAGACACCCGGAACTGCTCATTCCGCTGCGCCCGCCGGGCCGCGCGGAGGATGCGGATGCCGCCGCCCGAGAGGCCCAGGCCGCGCTGCTGGCCGACGTGCTCACCCTGCTCGCGCCGCTGCGCATCGCGCGCGTCCATGTGCAGCATTGGCTCAATCTGCGCGTCGACCTTCGCGCCCTGATCCGCGCGCTCGACGTGCCCTTCGATCTCACCATCCATGACTGGTTCGCGATCTGCCCGCGCATCAACCTGCTGCCGGTGGCCGACGGCCCGAGTTGCGGGGAGCCTGCGCCCGCCGTCTGCGACCGCTGCATCCAGGCGCGGGACGATACCGCCGCGCACGACATCATCGGCTGGCGCGCCGAGCAGGCGTGGCTCCCGCGCCTCGCGGACCGGGTGCTCTGCGCAACGCAGGACAGCATCGACCGGCTCGCCCGCCATGGTCTCGCGGCGCGCGCTGTCCTGGCACCGCTGGAGGCGATGCCGGATGTCATTCCGCCGCGCCCGCGCCTGCGGCCCGATCCCGCGCCTCTGCATGGCCGTGCCGCGGCGCGTCCCCTGCGGGTCGCGGTCCTCGGCGTGCTTGCCGACCACAAGGGCGCGCGCACCGTCACGGCACTGGCCGAACTGGCCGCCCGCGGCCGCTTCGCGATCACGCTCATCGGCCGGTCGGAGCGGCCTTGTCCGCCCGGGGCGCGGCATTGCCTCACCGAGACCGGGGCTTACGAGGCGGCCGACCTCCCGGGCCTCATCGCCCGCGTCGACCCCGAGGTGATCTGGTTCCCGGCCTCCTGGCCCGAGACCTGGAGCTATACGCTGACCGCCGCCATCCTCTCCGGGCGGCCCATCGTCGCATCCGACATCGGGGCGTTCCGGGCGCGGCTGGCCGGGCACCCGCGGGCGGGGCTCGTCCGGCCCGCGGCCTCGCCCGAGCGTTGGATGCAGGCGCTCGCGGCGCTCGGGCGCGCGGAGCCCGGGGCGGCGTCACCGCGCAGCCGCCGCGCCGCGCCGGCCCTGGCCGCGAAGCCCGGCTATTATGAAGGCGCCTATCAGGCGCCGCTCGCCGCCCCCGCCTTGCATGCCCCTGCCTTGCATGCCCCCGCGTTACGCGCCCCCGCTTTACAGGCACTCGCTACGCGGGCCGACTGGCCCCGGCCGTCTGGCGGTCGCGCCCTCACCGATCTCCGGGTGCCGGGCAAGCGCGCGGTCGTTCTGGTGCCGGAGCGCCTGGACATCGGCGTGCTGTCCCCCTGCGCCTATATCCGCATGCTGCTGCCGTTGTCCCACCCCGCCGGCGGGCGCGATCTGGAGGTCACGCTCGCCAGCGCCGAGGAGGCTCTGTCGCTCCGCGCCGATCTCATCCTCGCCCAGCGCCACGCCGTGCCCGATCCCGCGGCGGCGGCGGCGCTGCTCGCTCATGCCCGCCGCACCGGCGCGCCCTTCGTCTTCGACCTCGACGACAATCTCGTGGAACTCCCGCCCGACCACCCGGAGGCCGAGCGCCTCGGGCCGAAGACCGACACCGTGATGACCCTGCTTGGAGGCGCCGACCGGCTGCAGGTCTCGACCCCGATCCTCGCCGAGCGGCTCGCGCCCTTCGTGCGCGGCGGGATCGGCCATATCCAGATCATGCCCAACGGCCTCGACGAGCGGCTCTGGGGTTCTGCCCCCGGGAGCCTGACCGCCGTGCATGACGACACCTTCGCCAATGCCCTGGCGGGTGGGGGTGTCAGCCAGGGGCCGGTGCGTATCCTCTACATGGGCACTGCCACGCATGGGCCCGATCTCGACCTCATCATGCCCGCGCTCGCCCGGCTGCACGACAGCTTCGGCGAGCGCATCGCCATCGAGATCGCGGGTGTGACCGGGGCGGGCGACCTGCCGCCTTTCGTCCGGCGGCTCGATGTGCCGCGTCGTGCCGGGCTGTCGTACCCCGCCTTCGTTGCGTGGCTCACGGACCGGCAGCGGCGTCAGCCCTGGTCGATCGGCCTCGCCCCACTCGTGGACACGCCCTTCAACCGCTGCAAGTCGGGCATCAAGATGCTGGACTATGCGGCGCTCGGGCTGGCGACGGTCGCATCCGACATGGCGGCCTACCGAGACCCCTTCTATCGCGGCTTCACCCAGCCGCTGGAGACCGAGCGCGCTGTTGGCGGAGGCGCGGCCGGCGGAGGCGCGGCCAGCGGGGGCTACTGCGTGGCGGGCGACGCCCAATGGTTCCACGCCATCGCGCGCCTCGTGCGCCATCCCGATCTGAGGCTGGCGATGGCCCGAGCGGGGCATGCTGCGCTGCTGCGGGATGGCACGCTCGCGGCCCAGGCGTCGGTGCGTCTGGGCGGGTTCGAGCGTCTTTTGCTGCCGCGCCGCCCGGACCGGCGGTTCGCTCGCGAGACGGCTTTCGCCGATGCCCTTTCACATAAGCCCGGCATGCTGCAGATGGCGGGCGACTGAGGCGCGGCGGCGGGGGAGGCGGGATCGGCTTTCCCCGTCCGCGCGCCACGGCGCTGTCCGGGCGGCGTGAGACGACGCGGCACGCGCCAAGCCCGGCAGAGTGTGGTATCGCGCCTCTTGTCCGGGCGGCGTGAGACGACGCGGCACGCGCCAAGCCCGGCAGAGTGTGGTATCGCGCCTCTTGTCCGGGACATGGAACATGGATCAGGACTTTCCCTTGGTTTGCGTCGGCGGCTCCGCCGGGGGGCTCGACGCCTATATCCGCCTGCTGCGGAACTGGCCGGCCGACCTCGGCATGGCGATCGTCATCGTGAACCACCTGAGGCAGACGGCCACCCTCCTTCACGAGATCCTCCCAAATTATACGCAAATGCCCGTCAGGCTCATCACCGAGCGTCTGCAGGTCGAGCCCAACTGCGTGTTCATCATTCCGCCGCAGCGTGATCTGCACGTCCTCGACGGGGAGTTCCGGCTCAAGCCGATTTCCAAACCGCGAGGCTGGCCCGACGTCATCACCGTTTTTCTGCGGTCGATGTCCCAGCATTGGCAGGGCAAGCTCGTCGCCGTCATCGTCTCCGGCTTCGACGGCGACGGCGCGGACGCCCTGTGCGAAATACGAGATATTGGCGGCGTGACCGTCGCGCAGAGGCTGGATACCGCCGAAGAACCGGACATGCCCGCGAGTGCGATCGCCAGCGGATGCATCGACTACATCCTCACGCCCGAAACCATTCCCGAAGCCATTCGCAAGATCACATCGGCAAGCCCACCGGCGCAGCCCGCGGGGTAGTCGCGCGTCCGACCGCGCCCGGGCACGCGCATGGGACACCCCCGGGGTCTGCCGGCCCGGGCGATGGCACCTTATCTTCGGCCCGGCCATCGCCATCTACCGGGGGTCAGAGGGAGACGCATGATGTCGAAAACCATTCCGAGAGACGCCTTGGTCGTCGTGGCCGACGGCGGCAAGGCCATATTGCTGCGCAATGCCAGCACCGATGGCGCGCTGTCTCTGACCGAGGAGCGGCGGCTGACGCTCAAGGACTTTACCAATGACGGCCCGTCGGGCGCTGGACTTGAAGAGCAGTCGCCGCACGAGACGGGGGAAGCGACCTTCACGAAGCAGCTGGCGAAGACGCTCGACAAGATGTTCGACCAGAATGCCTTCAAGTCGGTCGTGCTGATCGCCGATCCTCAGACGCTCGGGCAATTGCGGGACGCCTTGCACAAGAACGTGGAGAAGGCCGTCGCGTTCACCTTGTCCAAAGACTACACCAACCACACGGTGAAGCAGATCACCGAGGCGCTGTCGTAAGCGCCGCATTCGAACGACACTGCAACAGCCGTGGCATCACGGCGGATGCTGCCAGCTCTTGTAGACGAATTCGAGGCTATACCCGTCCGGGTCGAAGACGTTCGCCGCATAGTAGCGGGGATCGTAGTGCAGCCGGGCGCCGGGCGCTCCGTTGTCGGTCGCCCCTGCGGATAGGGCGGCGGCATAGGCCGCATCGACCTCCGCCGTGCTGTGGGCCACAACCCGACATGGGCGGCGCGTCCCTCGACCGTTCCGGCGCGAAGCCAGAAGCCGAGGCGGCCCCCGGCCCCGAAACCCTTCAGGTCGGGATGCCCCTCCGGGCCATCCGCGCCGTTGAAGTCATGGCGGTGGGTGATCCCGAGCGGCGCCAATGCCTGGGTGTAGAAGGCGGTCGAGCGCCCCAGGTCGCTGACCGAGAACACGGTGCAGCCCCTCGGGCAAGCCGCGGTTTGGTGGCAGCTTGGCCTACACCCGCCGCCATGGCGCGGCGAGACCCGCGCGCCTAAGCTGGCGGCGAAACGGCAGCGACGTCCAGGAGACACGACATGGCGCATATCCACTACAAGATCGTCCAGCACGACGGCGGTTGGGCCTATACGCTCGATGGCGTCTTCTCCGAGCCCTACGCGACCCATAACGACGCGCTCGCGGCGGCGCGGCGGGTCATTGCGGAGCAGCGCGTTCCGGACGATACCCACGAAATCCAGTATCAGGACGCGAACGGCGCCTGGCATACCGAGATCGCGCGCGGCGACGACCGGCCCGAGGCCGACGTCACCGGCTAAGCCCTGCTCGCCGCGCGCCGCGCCGGGCCGCCGATTGCCGCGCCGCACGCCGCGCCGCCGATTGCCGGGCAAGGGGGCCGCCGAGCCAGCGGTCCAGCCGGCCATCATCTTGACGTCCAGACGTCGCGACCCTAGGCTTTCCGTCGCGAGGAGTCGCGATGTCATTGCCACCAGGTCTCATACGCGACGCCGTCACCGGCTACCTCGCCTCCCTGGCAGGGGAGGCGACGCTCGCCGATATCACCGCCGCCGTCTCGGCGCGGCTCGGCGAAGTCTCGCCGTCCTCGGTGCGATCCTACCTCAACCTGAACGTGCCGCAGACCTTCCTGCGCACCGGGCGCGGCCGCTATCGCCTGACCGGTCCGTCGGGTGCCGCCGTCTCCGCGGCGACCAGCCGGCCCGCCTCCGTCGCGCCCGCCTTCGTCGCGGGGCAGGCGACGCTCTACCACGCCGACTGCTTCGACTGGCTGGCCGCCTGCCCCCCGGCCTCCGTCCATGCCGTCATCACCGATCCGCCCTACGGCCTCATCGAATATTCGGCCAAGGAGCAGCGCAAGCTGCGCGCCGGGCGCGGCGGCGTGTGGCGCATGCCGCCCGCCTTCGACGGTCACCGCCGCGCGCCGCTGCCGCGCTTTACCGTGCTCAGCGCCTCAGACCGGCTGGAACTCCACGCCTTCTTCCTGCGCCTCGCGGTGCTGCTCGGCCGCGTCGTCGTCCCCGGGGGCAACATCATGGTCGCGAGCAATCCGCTGCTCGACCACATCGTCGCCTCCGCCATGGCCGAGGGCGGGCTCGAGGTGCGCGGCACGCTGATCCGTCTCACCATGACGATGCGTGGGGGCGACCGGCCCAAGAACGCCCACACGGAATTCGAGGATGTGAGCGTCATGCCGCGCTCGATGTGGGAGCCCTGGGTGCTGCTCCGCCGCCCGCTGGAGGGGCGGGTGCAGGACAATCTCCGCCGCTGGAAGACCGGCGGGTTCCTCCGCCTCGGCGCCGACCGCCCCTTCGGCGACGTCATCCGCTCCGGCCCCACGCCGCGTGCCGAGCGCCTGCTGGCGCCGCATCCCTCGCTCAAGCCGCAGGCCTTCCTGCGCCATATCGTCCGCGCCGCGCTGCCGCGGCAGGAGGGCGTGATCCTCGACCCCTTCGCGGGCTCCGGCTCGACCCTCGCGGCGGCCAATGCGGTCGGCTACCCCAGCATCGGCATCGAGCTAGATGAAGCTTATGTTGGTCTGGCGCGGACCGCCGTCCCCGCTCTCGGCAAGCTCCCGCTTATAGACCCAGCCGCGACGCAGTTTCAGGATGCCGGCCCGGTCCAGCGTCGCCGTGCGCGTGCCTAGCTCGCCCCGCGCGTTGCGGCGGAAGTCCGTGGTCTCCACCCGCGCGAGATAGACCTCGGTGAAGCGCAACGGCCGGCGGTCGAGTGCCGGCTCCGTCACATGATCGGTCGCGTAGACGAAGACGCACATCCACTGGTCCCGCGCGCCGTGGGTATCGACCGCGCCGCCTGCCTTGCGCGTCGTCTTGATCTCCACGCCTTCCATTCCCGCCTGCGCGCCGTTGCGCGGGTAGCGCCCGCCGACAACGAGATCGGGGTGCCCGTTGAAATGGGTGTTCTGCACCAGCGAGCGGCAATGCCGCGCCATGCTCGCCGTGATCATGTCCGAGAGCATGCCCGACAGGATCGCCGGGCGCAGATTGTCGTCGAGGCGCGGCAGTCCCTTGGTCTCGAACAGCACGTTCACGTCGTAGAAGAAATCGTAGACATCCTGCATCGCCATCTCGAAATCCGACAGGCGGAGCTGGAAGGGCAGGTCGCGGCCCTGGTTGAATGCTGTGCGGTCGACGGTTTCTCTGATCGGCATCGGCCTCCCTCTCCGCAGGCACAGGCGCGTGCGACTCGGCCCCCAGGGGGCGGCAGCACGACACTGGATGACGCGGCGGAGACTTCTGCGCTACCCTCCGACCCAGGCGCGCGGCGGCCAGGGTCTCACGCCAAGGCCCCGTTTCGAGGCCTCATGCCAGGGAGACACAGCGATGCCCTCCGAGCTCTCCGATATCCGCGACTTCCATGCTCATGTCTATTACGAGCCCGGCGTGAGCGAGGCGGCGGCGGCGGCCTTGCGTGAGCGCGTGGCGGCGGATTTCCCGCGCGCCATCCTGGGCCGCTGGCACCACCAGCCGATCGGGCCGCATACCCGGGCGATGTATCAGATCGCCTTTCCGGTGGAGCTTTTCGCGACCCTCGCGCCCTGGCTCATGCTCAACCGCGCCGGGCTCGATATCCTGCTGCATCCCGAGACGGGCGACGATCCGCGCGACCACACGGTGCATGCCGCGTGGCTCGGCGAGAAGCTGCCCCTGCGGATGGAGGCTTTCGCGCCCAAGCATGGCGATTGAGCCGGTTTGATGCCCTGGCGCGCCGAGGCTAAGTAAGGCGTCAGACCAACCGCTCAGCCGACAGGATCCTGATGCAGCTCGAATGGACCGATGGGCCAGAGGCCTTCGCCACCCGCGCGGCCGCGCATGTGGCGGGCGTGCTCGCCGAAACTCCGGCCGCGACGGTCGCCTTGCCGACCGGCACCACCCCGATCGGGCTCTATGCGCGCCTGCTGGCGCTCGCCGAAACGGGAGAGGCGACGCTCGCGCATGCGCGGTATTTCAACCTCGACGAATATGTTGGCGTGCCGCCCTCCGACCCGCACAGCTTTGCGGATTTCCTCCGCCGGCATTTCCTCGACCCGGCCTCGATCGAAGCGGGCCACATCCGTCTGCTGCGCGGCGACGCGCCCGATATCGCGGCGGAAGCGGCGGCGCATGACGCGGCGGTCGCGGCGCTCGGCGGGCTCGACCTCGCCATTCTGGGCCTTGGCGGCAACGGCCACATCGCCTTCAACGAGCCGGGCGCCGACTGGGACGCCGGCACCCATGTCGTGCCGCTCACCGAGGAGACCCGCAAAGCCAATGCCGCCTATTTCGCCGACGGCTTCACCGTGCCGAGCCACGGCCTCACCATGGGGATCGGCATGATCCGCGCGGCGCGGCGGGTGCTGCTGATGGTCTCGGGCGGCTCCAAGGCGGAGGCGCTGGCGGCGCTGCTCGCGGGCCGTGCCGATCCCGTATGGCCGGTCACGGCGCTCTGCGGCCACCCCGGTCTCGCCGTCGTCGCGGACGCGGCACTCAAGCCGTCACGATGAAAGGGCGCGTCATGAAGACCTTCGCCGCCGCTTCGCTTCTGCTGGCGCTCGCGCCTCTGGCCGTGCCCGCCGCCCATGCTTCGACCCATGCTTCGACCGGGGCGGCCTCGGCCCAGGCCGTCTGCGCCCGCGCGGGAACCGACGACGCGCTGCGCCCGCTGCTGCCCACTCTGGTGCCCTCCGCCCGCGCGGCCTTCGGCTATACCGGCATGTCGGCCGCCGAGGTCCAGCGCATGACGGTATTCCGCTGCATGGACAGCCAGGTTCTCATGTGCAGCTGGGGTGCCAACCTCCCCTGCGGCAAGGCGGAGACCGCCCAGTCGCTGCCCGCCGCCGTCAACTGGTGCGAGGGCCACCGGAACGACGCCGCGATCCCCGCCTATGTCACCGGGCACGACACCATCTACCAGTGGGCCTGTCACGACGGCGCGCCCGTGACGAGCCACCCGGCGAAGCTCGACGCGCGCGGCTTCTTCCACAGCTACTGGGTTCCGGCGAACTGACGGGAGTGTCCGTCCGTTCTAGCCCTGGGGCGTCATCGCTCCGGGGCCGCAGAGCTTCGCCAGCTCATCCTCGGGGTCGTAGATCGGCCCTGGCTCGGTCCCTTTTCCGGGTTTCCGCGTGAACTCCACGAAGAACGGCCGCCAGCCCGTCATCGCGCCGTATTTGTCGCGATAGGTCACGAGCCCGCAGACCGCCGTGCTTTTGCCAACGGATTCGAACTCGCTCTGGAATTTCACGCTGCTCGGATGCGGCACCGCGCGGGAGATGTAGCTCTCGGCCAGCCCCTGCAGCTCGGCGCTCGGCGGCGCATGCAGCGTCCGCGTCTTGAACGCCGCCACATCGACGGGGGAGGCCACGATCGTCGTGCCGTTGGCGATATAGGGCTGCGGATAAAGCCGCGTGTTGCTTGCACAGGCGGCGAGCGGCACGAGAAGGGCGAGGCAGCAGCCGAGGCGCGCGGGTTTCATGACCTCCATCTCCGCACAGCCCCCGCCGCGGGTCAATCCGCAGCCGTTCTGTCCATGCGCAGGATGAGCACGCGGCAGGGCTCGCCCAGGATCGTCACCAGCACGATGCCCACGAACAGCAGCAGCAGCCCGTGCCATGTCGGCGACGTGGTGCCGAGCGCCAGCAGCAGCGCGACCGCGCCCCCGGCGGGGCAGGTCGCCTTCAGGGCACGCTGGGCGAGGATCGTGATGACGACCGCGACCGCGACCGCGAGCAGCCGGTCCGGCACCAGCGGATGGCCCGAGAGGAAGCTCGGCGCGTGTTCCGCCCCGCAGACATAGACCGCGATGAAGCCCGCGGGTAGCGCCACAAGCTGCCCCAGAAGCGTGCTCCAGAGGCTGGCGCTCGGCTCCTTCGGCGTCATCACCTGCACGAAGATGGCGGAGCCGAGGCTCGGCACCAGCCATGCGTCGTTCGCGGCGAGCCCGATCGTCCCGATGGCACAGAGCACGACGGCCGCCGCGATGGGCGGGATCACGACGCGCGCGACGGAGGAGTTCTGGGGTTCGGCGGGGCTTGGCACGAGCGTCTCCTGAGCGGCGGGGCCGGCCGGAGATGGGGCGCGGATGCTTACCCGGACAGTGGCTGTCGAAAGTTTTATCTTCCCCGCCACATCCCTCGCGATCACGTCATTTTGCATAAATAATGAATTACAGTTTTGGTTGGCGCTCTGCAGTGTCGGTAAAAACTGAAACAACCGAATGTCGTCGGGATCGATGACACAATCACCGAAACGTCAGCGATCTTGATGATCCAGGCCGATGAAGCGGGATCCGCGCGGTCCATATCTTGCGCGGGTGCATGATCCGGATGCCGGACACGCCATTCCCTCTGCAATTCAGGAGCCGTCATGATTTCAGCTAACAGCGCGCACGATCTTCGCCGTTTCGGCCGCCGCGGCACGCTTCGAGTGGGCTTGGCCGCCATGGCTGCCGCCGCCGTCGCCGGGCAGGCGCATGCCCAGTCCACCGACAAGGACGCCGACAAGGACGCCGACAATGGCGGCGGGTCCAGCGCCGGCAGCCTGCCCGTCGCGCAGATGGACAAGATCCTGCAGGCGCATGGCAAGCGCGACGATGAGGTCGTGGGCTACAGCTTCGCGCGCACGGACCTGCACGGGACCCTGCCGGGCGGCATCAAGCTCATCCCCGCGGCGATGCTCGCCGGCGATGTCTTCTTCCAGAGCATCGGCCAGAACCGCGCCGTCATGAATGCGGATCTCTGCCTGACGACCGAAGAGACGAACAAGTTCATCGACGCCCTGATCGCCAACGGGCTCGTGGTGCAGGCCTTCCACCAGCATCTGGCCGATATCTCGCCCATGGCCTGGTTCATCCACTTCCGGGGCGAGGACGAGCCGACCAAGCTTGCGAGCGCCATCGCGGCCGCGCTGAAGACCACGGCGACGCCGCTGCCGCAGCCGAACGGGCCGCCCGACGACGCGACCCCTTTCGACCACAAGCGCCTCGCCTCCATCATCGGCGGCGAGGCCGAGGCGCATGGGCATGGCGTGCTGGAGGTGGACGTGGATCTCGGGCGGTCGATCTCGCTCGGCGGCGTTACCGTGAGCCCCGATCTGAACATCGCGACGAACATCTTTTTCCAGCCGCTGGACAAGCACGGCAAGCAGGCTCTGGTGGTGCCGGACTTCGGCATGGTGGCGAAGGAGATCAACCCTGTGCTGCAGAAGATGCGCGCGCAAGGCTGGCGGATTGGTTGCCTCTACAACCAGGAGACGGATGAGAACCCGCAGCTTTACTGGTCGCACATGTGGAAGGTCGGCGCGCCCGAGCAGCTGGCGCAGGAGATCCGCAACGGGCTCGATCTCTGCGACATGAAGTACAGCAAGCAGAGCTGACGTTTTCGGGTAGCGGGTTCGGGGCCGGGCGGGGCGCCGCCCGGTCCCGGCCGTAGCGGCGCCCACACGGATCTATGCGCGGGCGGCGTGGATTCCAGAGCACGGGCCAGGACCGCGCCGTGTTGAATGCGGCCGTCCGCCCACGGTCTGGCGGTCCATGCCTTCCACCATCACCTGACCGACCTCACCCCGATGGTCTGGTTGCGCGTGATCTGATGCTTGGTCGCTGCCGCATATGTTGCTGATACCCTGAACATGCACCTCAGGCTGGTGCCTCATTCTCACGCAGCCAGCCAATCCTCGCACCGTAGCCCCTGCACGCGCTGGAACTCGCCCAGGTTGCCCGTGACGATGACTAGTCCCCGACTCCGAGCTTGGCCCGCGATCATCAGGTCGTAGGGGCCGATCGCGCAACCCCGCTGTTCAAGATCCGACCTTATATCCGCCGTATGCGCGGCCGCCTCGCTGTCGAAAGGCAGCACCGTCAGCCGGGCCGCGAAATGCTCGACCTCGCGGCGGACACGCGCCGGATCGTTCGACCGTTCCGCCCCATAGAGCAGTTCGTACAACACCACGTCGAACAGGCACAAAGCCTCCGCATGGGCATTGAACCTCGCCCGTAAGCCGCTCGGCCGGTCGCGCAGAACGCGGATGCAGAGGTTGGTGTCGAGCGCGTAGCGCAGCATCAGAGGCGGTCGCGCTCCTGCATAGCCGGCTGCTCGCGGTCCCCAAGCGCGGTCCCCGGCGCGTCGAAGAAGTCATCCCAGGCGGCGTCTGCCGGCGCGATGATCCGGCGCGGACCATCGGTGACGATGACGACCTCGCGGACGGTTTCGGCAAACGCGACCGGCTTGGGCAGACGGACGGCTTGCGAGCGGTTGGACAAGAACAAGGACGTGCGCGTCAGCATGTCGGCCTCCAGACGTATATCCAAGATGGATATACACGCGGCCACTGGTGGCTTCAACTTTAATCTGGTCGACGCCCATGCCCCGTCCGGGTGGAGCAGGGACCGGCGACCGGCCCCGCGACCCTCCACCGTCAAGCCATAAAATTGCAAATACGCAACAAAAATCCTGGACAAATGCCCCGGATTGTGCCACCTATTCCGCTAGGATAACCCCGGAACGCCGCGCGCCTCGGCCCCGATCGCATCTTCGAGAATATCCAGCGCGCGCATCATCTGATCCTCGGTCACGATCAGCGGCGGCGTCAGCGTCAGCACGTTCCCCATCGTCGTCTTGAAACTCAACCCCGCATCCATCGCCCGGTACATCACAGCCTCGGCCGCGTCCGCCGCCGGCGTCTTGGTCTCGCGGTCCGAGACCAGCTCCACCCCCATCAGCAAGCCCCGCCCGCGCACGTCGCCGATCAGCGGGTGGCGGGCGCGCATCTCCTGCAACCGCGCGAGCGCCAGCGCCCCCACACGGGCCGCGTTCTCGACCAGCCCTTCGTCCTCGATGATCTCGATCGTCGTCAAAGCCGCCCGGGCCGTCACCGGGTTCTTCTCGTGCGTGTAATGGCCGAAGGCGTAAGCCCCGGCCACGTCCAGCCCGGGCCGGCACAGCACCGCCGCAATCGGCAGAATGCCGCCGCCCAGCGCCTTGCCCATCACCAGTATGTCCGGAGTGACGCCGTCATGCTCACAGGCGAACATACGGCCCGTTTTGCCCAGTCCGGTCGGGATCTCGTCAAAGATCAGGAGCGTGCCATGCTTCGCGCACTCCTCGGCTACAATACGCCAGTAGCCGGGCGGGGGCAGGAAGGGCACGGCGCGGGCGGGCTCGGCGATGACAGCCGCCACATCGCCTTCGCGGCGCAATGTATAGCCGAGGTAGTTGGCACACGCGACGCGGCACAGGTCGAGGTCCGGCCCCCCGTCGAGATCCGGGTAGCCGTAGGGGCACCGGTAGCAGGCGAAGGGCGCCACATGTTCGGTGCCGACCATCAGCGGCCCGATCGGCCCGCTGCGGAACATCTGTTCGCCGCCGACGCTCGCCGCCGCGAAGCCCGCGCCATGGAAGGCATCCCAAAAGGAAAGCGTTTTGAACCGCCCCGTCGCCGCACGAGCGAGCTTGATCGCTACCTCGACCGCGTCACTGCCGCCCGTCGTGAAGAGCGTCTTGCTGAGGCTGCCGCGCGCGTCGCGAGGCGCGATGCGGCCAAGCTTCTCCGCGAGGAGAACCGCCGGCTCGCAGGTGAAGCGGCGGGGCGCAAACGGAAGCTCGTCCATCTGGGCGGCGATGGCGGCCTTGAGGCGCGGATGCCCGTAGCCGATGTGGTGGACGTTGTTGCCGTGGAAATCCATGTAGCGCCGGCCCGCGACATCCTCGATCCAGATGCCCTCGGCGCGGCGGATCGCGTTGAGGCAGGGGGTGGAGACGGACTGGTGGAGGAAGGACGTGGCGTCGCGGTCGATCAGCTCCCGGCTCGGCCCCGCGATGTTCGCCGCCGCCCAAGCGCGCCGCCGCGCCGAGTGGTTGACATCGCCTTCACCCGCGCTCGGGCTGTCGCGCCCCGGCGTGCTGATCTTGTTCACCGTGCGATCCTAGGGCGTCTCGCCGCGCGCCATGCGGGCCTCGATCTCGTCGAGCACGGGCATGAGGTCCGCGATGCTGTCGATGACGAAATGGGCGCCCGCGCCGAGCAGCTGCGCCTCGGCTTTCGCGCGGAGGGCAGCCTGCTCGTCGGCGGGCGTCGCTTCCCATTCCTCGAGCGAGAGGCCGACGCAGTTGCCCGAGATGCTGACGCCCACAGTCCACGTGCCCGCGGCGAGCCCCTCGGCGATGCCGGGCTCCGTGTCGTCGATCTTGACGACCGCCGCCGGCGGAAAGACGCCGAGATCGGCGAAGCAGCGATACATCATGAGCGGCGTCGGCCGTCCGTCGGCGAGGTCTCCGGCGCAGACGAGATTGTCCGGCGCGTAGCCTTGCGCCGCGGCCAGCGGCAGCACCCGCGCCATGATGGGCCGCACGTAGCCGGTGGTGGAGCCGAGCTTCATGCCCCGCGCGCGCACGGCGTTCGCCATCTCGACCGCGCCCGGGATGAGCGCGCAAAACTGGTCCACAACCTCGGTGTTGAGCGGCACGAAAACGTCATACAGGGCGTCGATTTCCGGCTCTCCCGGTGCCGCGCCCTGGGCTTCCGTCCAGCGGGCGGCGATGGCGGGGTTGGCCATCAGCGCCGCGACATGGGCGCGTTTCGGCAGGCCCATGGGCCGCCGGGCCTCGGCCACCGAGATGCCGACGCCGAAGCGGTGGAAGGCTTCCACGAAGGCGCCCATCGGCGCGCGCGAGCCGAAGTCGATGACGGTCCCGGCCCAGTCGAAGATCGCGGCTTTGAGGCTCATGCGCACAACTCCCGGATGACCTCTTCGCCGATGGCGAAGGAGGTGGAGGCGCCGGTCCCGCTGGTGACGACCACGAGGCGCACGCGGTCCATCGGCGTGTCGATGAGCGCGAGGCGGTCATCGGCGGCGGCGTAGGTGCCGAGCCAGCGCTCGGTGACCTCGAAGCCGAGATGGGGGAAGACAGCGCGGAACTCGTCCAGCACCAGCTCGTCGAGCGCGGTGTCGGAGAAGGGGTCCATGGTGTCGCCATAGACGTGGGTGTCGCCGACGACGAGGGTGCCGTCGGCGGACTGCACGGCGATGAGGTGGACGCCGCCGGCGAGGTGCGGGGCCTGCTCCCGCCGCAGCCGGGCGAGCAGGGGGGCGGCCTCGGGCAGTTCCGAGTAGCCGAGGTAGCGCACCAGCGAGAGGTCGGTCATCACCGCGCAGCGGAGGTCGAGCGGGGCGGTGGGACGCAGCCGCATCATCTGCAGCTTCGAGCGGTGGACGCCGTAATGGGCGAGGCGGTCGGGGAACAGGGTGGCGAGGTCGTCGCCCGGGCAGACGACGATTTTCGCGGCCTCCACGATGCCGTCCGCCGTCACGATCCGGCCGGTCTCGACCGCATGGACCGCGACACCTCGCCGGAACGTCACGCCGTGCTGCTCCGCGAGGTAGGCGGCGACGCGGGGGATCGCCTCGCGGCTTTCGACCCGCCGGTCATGCGGGGAGTAGAGCACCGCCTCGGCCTCGCCGGTGATCCAGGGGAAGCGGTGGCGGCCCTCGGCGGCCGTCAGCAGCTCGCAGCCTTCGCCCATCTCCGGGTGGTTCTTGAAGGCTTTGAGCACGGTGGCGGCCTCGGGGCGGCGCGCGACGACCGCGAGGCCATGCTGCAGCACTGGGATGCCGGCGCGGGGGGCGATCTCGTCCCAGATGTCGCGGGACCGCATGGCGCGGCGCCAGCACTCGCCCTGCTGCTGGCCGGTGACGGTGACGAAGCCGAAGTTGCGGATGGAGGCCCCGACGGCCCGCTGGTCGCGGTCGATGACGATGGCGCGGAGGCCCGCGCGGCTCGCAGCAAGGGCATGGGCCAAACCCACGATGCCCGCGCCGACGATTGCGATGTCGTATGTCACCGGGTCCCCCGCAGCCGAAACAGAAGCCGGAGAGGTAGTGGTGCCCAGAAGAAGACTCGAACTTCCACGACCTTACGGCCACAGGTACCTGAAACCTGCGCGTCTACCAATTCCGCCATCTGGGCACAGCTGCGGTGGGCGGGGCATGTAGACCGCCCCCACCCCCGCGTCAACTGCGTGATGGCGCAGGGCCGACACAGCTGGGCCCTGGCTCTTGAGGGCTTCTCCGCTGACCCGTAATGCTGTGTCCACAGAACGATTGAACGGATGGACGCCAGAATGGTCACCCAGACACGGAAAGTCGCGACGGTCTTCGGCGGCGCGGGCTTCATCGGCCGGTATCTGGTGCCCCACCTCGTCCGCCAGGGCTTTATCGTCCGCGTGGCGGGGCGCGACCCTGAACGGGGGGCGCTGCTCAAGCCGCTCGGGTCGGTGGGCCAGATCGTGCCGCTCTATGCGCCGGTGACCGACGCCGCCGCGATCGGCCGCGCGGTCGACGGCGCGTCGGTCGTCGTCAACCTCGTGGGCATCCTCGCCGAGAGCCGCGCGGGCGACTTCACCAAGATCCAGGGAACCGGCCCCCGCCTGATCGCCGACGCATCCGCGCGCGCCGGGGTCGCCCATCTTGTGCACGTCTCGGCGATCGGGGCGTCCGGCACCAGCAGCAGCGGATACGGGCGCAGCAAGGCGGCGGGCGAGGCGGCCGTCACCTCCGGCTTCCCGGACGCCGTCATCCTGCGGCCGTCGATCGTCTTCGGCGCGGAGGACCAGTTCTTCAACCGCTTCGGCGCGATGGCCCGGATGTCGCCGGTCATGCCGCTGATCTCGGGCCAGACAAAGTTTCAGCCGGTTTATGTGGGCGATGTCGCCGACGCCATTATGGCGGCGCTTGCCTTGCCGCCGGAGGCGCCGCGTGTCTATGAGCTCGGCGGCCCGAAAATCTGGACCTTCCGCGAAATCCTCGCCTACATCCTGGCCGAGACAGGTCTGCACCGGCCGCTGGTCGCGATACCCCCCGGCGTCGCGCGGCTGCAGGCGAGCATCCTGGAGCGGCTGCCGGGGAAGCTCTTCACCCAGGACCAGCTCGCCATGCTGGCGCATGACAACGTGGTGAGCGGCACCGTGCCCGGGCTCGCGGCGCTCGGCATTACGCCCAAGCCCGTGGAGTTGATCGTGCCGGCCTATCTTCGGCGCTACGGCAGCCACCGGCCGAAGGCTTGAGCCGCCCGGACGGAGCAACATGCTGACAAGGTTGCCGCTTGGCAATCTTGCGAAACGCGGCGCGCACCCAACATCCCCGCTCAGGTCATCAACTTATGCAGACCGCGAGCCTGCAATCTGATCGGGAGGTTTCCATGACATTCATCTCCACGCGCGCCGTGATCCTCAGCCTGGCGCTCGGCTCGGCTGCTGTGTCGCTATCCGCCTGCGGCCACTCCCCAGTGACCCGCGCGTTGACGGGCGGCGCTCTCGGCGCGGGCGCGGGGGCGGCTGTGGGCGCCGCGACGGGCGGCAATGCGGGCACGGGCGCGCTGGTCGGTGGCGGTGTCGGCGCCGCGGGCGGCGCGCTGACCGCCCCGTAAGCGGCCGCGGAAAGGCAACCTAGTTTGCGGGCTCCGACGCGGCGCTCTGCCCAGGCACGCAATCCGTCGCTCGGCAGGGCTGATGCCGCGTTTTCATGCCTCCCAGGAGGTTGCGGCTGTGCCAGACAGGCAGGATGAACGTTCCTGTCTGGCTCCCCGCGCTTCTCGGCTTCATGACGGCGGTCGGGTCCGTCTCGATCGACATGTATCTCCCGGCCTTCCCGACCATCGCGCGGGAGTTGGGCAATATCCGCGGCGGAGCGCAAATGACGCTCGCCGCGTTTTTCATCGGGCTCGCGATCGGCCAGCTCATCTTCGGGCCGCTCGCCGACCGCCTCGGACGCAAGGCGCCGCTGCTCGCCGGGATGACGCTCTATACCATCGCGACGGTCGGATGCGCCCTTTCGACGGGCCTGTTCTCCTTTTCCGTCTTTCGCTTCCTGGCGGCACTCGGCGGCGCTTCGAGCATCGTCGTGCCGCGCGCCGTCGTCCGTGACCTCGCAACGGGGCAGACCGCCGCACGGATGATGGCGCAGCTGATGCTGGTCATGGGCCTGGCGCCGATCCTGGCGCCGGCCCTCGGCGGCTTCATCGTGCAGGGTGCGGGCTGGCGGTCGATCTTCTGGTTCCAGGCGGCCTACGGCATCTGCAACCTGCTGCTGGTCGGGTTTTTCCTGCCCGACACTCTGCCGCCCGACCGGCGCGTGCGCCTCGGCTTCGTCAGCGTCCTGCAGCGCTACATGCAGGTGGGGCGGGACCGCAGCTTCCTGCCGGCGGCGTTGACCGTCGCCTTCGCCAGCGCCACGCTCTTCGCGTATCTGGGCGGGTCGCCGCAGGTCTTCGAGGCGGGGTTCCACGTGAGCCCCCTCATCTACGGGTGCATCTTCGGCCTCAATGGGTTCGCGTTGATCGTCGGCAGCCAGTTGAACGGCCGCATCGTCATGGCGCGCTACGGCCTCGATCGCACCCTGACGAGCGCCGTCACGGTCATGCTCGGGGCGACGGTCTATCTCGCGGCGATGAGCCTCGCGGGGTTCGGCGGCCTTGCGGGGACGCTGGCCGGGCTGTTCGTGGTCCTCGGCTGCCTCGGCTTCATCTTCCCGAACGGCACGGTCGCGGTGATGGCGCGCCACCACGCCAATGCGGGCGTCGCCTCTGCCCTGACCGGCACCTTCCAGTTCGGCATCGGCGCCATCAGTGGAATGCTGGTTGGCGAGTTGAGCGATACGACGCCGCGGGCGATGGCGCTGATCATGCTGGTGGCGGCGGGATGCGTGACCCTTTGCAATCACCTGCGGCCGCGCGGCGTTCCCGGCACCTGAGCGGATCGCGTCCGGCCCGTGCGGATCACGGACGGGCGCCTCGCCGCACGGAACGGCAGAGCCCGCGATGAACACCGTGTGACGGACCGTTGGCAGCCGCTGCCGGTCTGCGCATGTGCTACCGGTCGCCGCAGCCGCCGGTCTTCCCATTGCACGCGGCTACTCGCAGGAGCTTTCGCATGATCCCGTCCATCGGCTACGCCGCCAAAAACTCGTTCAGCCGCTTGCGGCCTTTCGCTTTCGAGCGCGAGGAGGCGGGTGCATCGGAGGTCGAGATCGCAGTCATGTTCTGCGGCATCTGCCACTCCGACATCCATCAGGTAAAAAACGAATGGTCGAACACCGTCTACCCCTGCATGCCCGGTCATGAGGTGGTCGGCCGGGTTACCCGCGTCGGCAGCGCGGTCAGCCGGCATCAGGTGGGCGACATCGTCGGTGTGGGCTGCATGATCGACAGCTGCCGTCAGTGCGAGCCTTGCCGCGCCGGCGACGAGAATTACTGCGAGGGTCCCAACAGCTGGCTCGCCACCTATAACGGGCCGATGATGCCCGCGAAGATGGCGCCCACGGGCACGAACATGTATGCGCGCGACAACACCTTCGGCGGATACTCCGACACGCTTGTGGTGAAGGAGGATTTCGTCCTCAAGATCCCGGCGGCGCTGAGGCCTGAGGTTGCCGCGCCGATTCTCTGCGCCGGTGTCACGACCTATTCACCGATGAAGCATTGGGGCGTGAAGACGGGCGACCGCGTCGGGATCATCGGCTTCGGCGGCCTCGGCGACATGGCTGCGAAACTCGCGAAGGCGATGGGCGCCGAGGTCACGGTCTTCACCACGACCGAGGACAAGCTCGCGGACGCCGAGCGCATCGGCGCCAGGGGCGTTCTGGAATCGGACCAGAAGGCGTTGAAGGAGCTCATGCTGAGCTTCGACTTCATATTGTCAACGATTCCGGAGAAGCACGACCTCAACCCATTCATCCCGTTGCTCAAGCGTGACAGCACGATTGTGGTCGTCGGTGCTCTGGAGCCGTTGGCCGCCGTGAACAACCAGCAGGTCGCCTTTCACCGGAAGAGCGTTGCGGGCTCGCTCATCGGCAACCTCGCCGACACGCAGGAGGTGCTGGAGTTCTGCGCCGAGCACGGCATCGGGCCGGACATCCAGATCGTGCCGATCCAAGAGGTCAACGACGCCTACAAAAGGGTCGAGAAGGGAGAGGTGCGGTTCCGTTATGTGATCGACATGGCAACCCTGAAGCGTGAGGAGATGGCCTGATCGCCTCCTGCCCTGGCGGTCGGCGCAAGATATGATTGCCATGCTTGTCCGATTTCTATAACGCGACTTGGCATGGGCCGTGCTCTCAGGGCTCTCCAGGGTGCGGACGGTCATGACGTATGTGTCGACGGTGTCAGCGGGAATCTACCGTTTCCTCTCGGTGGTGAGCGGCGGCACGGTCATCGTCAAAGGATCCGGCCTGGTCGAGTTGTCGAGTATCAGTGCGGGCGGCACGCTGATCCTGTCGTCCGGCGGCCTCGACATCAGCAGCGTGATCAGCTCTGGCGGCAGGGAGCTTGTTGCCGGCGGTGTGGCGAGCGGCACGGTGGTGACAGGCGGCAGCGAAATCGTCTCGTCCGGGGGAACAGCGGTCAATGCGATCGTCTATTCCGGCGGTTCGCAGTTCGCCCTCTCCGGAGGTTTGACGAGCGGCACGGTGTTGAGCGCCGGCTCGGAATACCTGTCCGGCGGCACGGCCGTCGGCACCACTGTGCTCTCCCACAGTTACCTGCAGGTTTCAGGCGGCGGCACGGCCAGCGGCACGGTGTTGAACTCCGGCGGCGTCGAGCTGGTCTTCTCCGGCAGCCTGACGAGCGGCACGGTCGTGAACTTGGGCGGCACCGAGGTCGTGGCCGGCATGATCATCGACACCACGGTGAATTCGGGCGGCGGCGAATACAACTACTCCGGCGTGACGAGCGGGACCGTGGTCAATCCGGGCGGCACCGAGTTCGTCTATTCCGCAGGCGCGGCCGTAAGCACAACCGTAGGTTCTGGCGGCTTCGAAGTCGTCTCCTCAGCGGGCACGGCGACCGGCACGACGGTGAGTTCCGGCGGCTTCGAGGTCGTCTCCTCCGGTGGCACGGCGCGGTTCACCACCCTCAGCGCCGGCGGGACGGAGATGGTCTCCTCGGGCGCCGTGGCAAGCGGCACGATCGTTGGCAGCGGCGCCATCGAAATCGCCTCCGCGGGTGCCGCGTTCATCGGCGCGCAGGTGCTGACCGGCGGCACCGAGGCCGTCATGTCAGGCGGCACGGCGGTGGGGGCGACCGTCAGTTCGGGCGGCACTGAATACGTCTCCTCCGGGGCCACGGCGATCAGCACGACCGTGTTGAGCGGCGGCAGCCTGATCGTGGCCGTGGGCGGCACGGCGCTGGATACCGTCGTCTCAAGCGCCAGTTCCGCGATCGTCTCATCAGGCGTGGTGATCACGTCCACCAC